>JAYKGV010000052.1:0-12684 GCA_035285595.1 Candidatus Sericytochromatia bacterium | reverse complement strand
ATTGTCAAAATTTTTCGAATGCGCTTCAGCACGGTCGTCGCGCGGGGGACAAGGCAGCTGGAACGGATCGGACTGCCCACGGGCACCGGCTGATACTCAGTACGAGACGAGGATGAACTGTGGCCATCGAGAACAACAAGCGTGCCCAAGCTGCCCTGAAAACGGGTCCGCTCAAGGCTCCCAGTGCCTCCCTGCAGGCAACTGCACAAAGCCCATCCAAACTTGCGACTGAGATCCTCACGAAGACAGGGAACGGCAGCGTCGCGGATCGTTGGGCCGGCAGTCGCACGGCCGCACTTGCGCGCTTCAACTCGCTTCCGGAGAGGATCAAGGCCAACGGGGATCGGCTGAGGGACCTTCGAAGCCAGATTGCGAATGGCGAGCAGGCCTTGAGGAACCTGAGGAAATTCAACCCGCTGCCGTTGGGGGGCAGGCGTATCGGTCCCGCAGTCCCCAAGCCCGGAATATCGCCGATCGGCTCGATCATCGAAAGGGTGCAGAAAAATATTTCCCGGCAGCAGGCCGAAGTCCAGACGCTCAAGGACCAGCGAGTCAAATTGTTGGAGGAGAGGGCGGATGATCGGCCTGACGGCCGGGTGGATGCCGGTCACCTCAAGGCCAAGGACGAGCTCGGCAAGCTCGACGTGCAGATTGAGAAGAGCGAGGCCGATAAGCTCGCCGCCGACTCCAAGCTGGCCGTGCTGCAGGGGAAGAAGGCCGAGCAAGCCAAAGTCACCGGAGACACTCGGGCCGAACTGGAAGGTCTGCGAGGGGACCTTGCGGCCCAGCGCAAGGTCATCGAGGAATCCAGGAAGTCTACGGAAGGCCTCGCGAAGGACAATGCCGAACTCAGGAAGCGTATGGCGGGCCTCGACGCCGACAATCGGAAGCTGAACGAACAGGAACAGGCCAAGGGTGAGGCTCGTCGGAGGTTGCTGGGCGAGCAAGTAGGCGAGCAGCCCCTGTACGACGCCCTGAAGACCTTGCCGGCTAATACGCTGACCGAGGGTGACGTGAGTTTCCTGTCGGCCTTTGACAAGCGGCTCGAGCGGATCAATGGTTTGTCCTCCGACATTGCCAAGCTCAATGAGCAGCAGGCGGCCAATGTCTCGAAGGTCGCCGCCCATCGGGGCAAGATCCGGGAGAACAACAGGCAGATCGAGGGTCTGCGTGCGGGTATCGTTGCAGCCGAAGGTGAGGTCAAGGGACTGGAAAGCAAGATTGCTGGACTCTCCGACAAATTGGGCGAGCTCGAGCGGGCCAGCAGGAGACTTGATGGGGAGGTCCGTTCCCAGAAGGCCGAAGTAGGCAAGCTGACCAATCAGCTCGGCGAACTTGACGCGCAACGCAAGCGGGCTGTGGGGCGGGCGCGAGCAGGCGAAGTGCAAGACATCCGTCTGGGTGAAGCCCAGGTCCAAAGACTCGATGGTGAGATTGAGGGGGTCAAGAGCCGACTCGAAACGGCGAAGTCGGCCTTGGCGCAACTCGTCGAGAAGGAAGAAGCACTCAAGAGCGAGATGGCGCAGGTTCGCTCCGAGGTCGCAAGCGCGAAAGGCGAGCTCGACACCTTGAAGTCCGAGGAGACCTCGGCCCGGACCAAGCTTGCCGAGAATGAGAAGGCTCTTTCCGGCCTTCAGGCGGAGAACCGCACGCTCTTCGACAAGGAGCAGGCGCTCGGCAAGGAGCGGCTGGAATTGCTTGGTCAGATTGCCGCGGAGGGTCCGATCGCGACGGCCCTGCGGACCTTGCCTGCCGCCGAGCTCACTGAAGGCGACCAGGCATTCTTGAAGGCCTTCGACGCGGCCAGCGCAAGGGTCACGGCCATTGGTGCCGAAGTCCGGGGGTTGAACGATCAACAGAGCGCCAACAAGGCAAGGATCGGCGAGCTCAAGACGGCCAATGAGGGGCTCAAGGGACGGATTTCAGAATTGGAGACCTCGGTCAAGGCGGGTGTTGCGAAGGTGGCGGGCCTCGAGAAGGCCCTCAAGGCAGCTGAAGCCAAGGTGGCCCCGCTTGATCGGGAAATCGCGGCAGCCAAGCGTGAGCTCGGCAAGCTTGAGCAACAGCAGAGCAAGCTCGAGGCTGATCGCGAGAATTGGGTCAAGGAGCTCGCCCAGGACCGCAATGAGCTTGAAGAGCTCAAGTAGCTAGATATCGTTCTGCGCTCCAGTTCCCCCTTCCCACCTGAGCCTAGGTGGGGAGGGGGAACTGTTACGGCTACTTGCCGTCCCGGAGACCGATGAGGGGGGCGGGACCTACGCCTCGTTCCGCACCGCATCCCAGAACGCGTCGCACGGCACGAGTCCCTCCTCATCCGCGGACCATTCAGGCCTCAGGCGCTCGACGAACCACATGTCCATGTGGCCGCGATTCTTGATGGCAAGGCTGCCTCTGGGCTCGCAAAGGAACCATGGTGCGATGGCCCGGTGGACGGCCTCGGAAATGTTGATGCGTCCAGGAGCGCCGTTGGATTCCATGCGTGAAGCGACGTTCACGGTGTCGCCCCAGATGTCATAGGCCGTCCGATCTCGGCCGATCATGCCCGCCACCACGGGGCCGGTGTGCAAGCCGATACGTAGTTGCCAGACGGGGCCTTGCCCTCGGAGTGAAGCTTCGGTAGCCAGTCGCGCTACCGCTTGGCGAAATCCTAGTGCCGCCAGAATAGAACGCTGCACATGGACGGGATCGGTCAGGGGAACTCCGGCCACGGCCATGTAGGCGTCGCCGATGGTCTTCAATCGCTCAAGTCCGTGCTGCCGGATGATCTCGTCAAAAGCTCCGAACAGCCGCTCCAACTCCTCGACCAGTGCCTCGGGCGCCATGCGACTGGCCACGTCCGTGAAGCCGACGAGGTCCGTGAACAGGACCGTGGCGTCCTCGAATCTGCGTGGACGCACGACCCCTCGCAATTTCAGTTCCTGTACGACGGGTGCAGGCAGAACGGTATGTAACAACCGGTCAGTGGCTTCGGCTTCGGCCGCTCGCTGTCCCAGCTCGAGTTCGCGTTTCCGGACGGGCTTCTGTTCCTCTTGATAGGCCCGATCTCGGGCCAGATATTTGAGGAGCAGTTCGTAAGCACCCTCGTGGTCTCCTCTACGGGCGGCGATGGTGGCCAGTACTTCCAGGGCACGTATCTCGGCCTGTCCTCTCTGCTGCTCGGTGGCCATTTTTCTGGATTCCTCTGCTGCTTGCGTGGCAGTTGCCATATCGCCAAGGGCCAGTTGGGCCCGGGCTGTAAGCAACAAGCCATCGATTTCAAGGTCCGAGATTTCGCCTTTTCGCGAGGCTTCGAGGCATGCTTCGGCTCTCGCCAGCGCCTCGGCAGGGTCGGGTGCGAGATCATGCCCGTCCTGGAGCGCAAGCTCCGCGAGGTTGCGCTCGGTTGCAGCGAGGCCCCGCAAGCTGCCCACAGCTTCGTAGATGGCCCGCGATTCGAGGAAGCTGGTGCGCGCCTGCTGATGGTGGCCCAAGTCCAGGTTGGCGTAACCCAAAGAACTCAGACAGCGCGCCACCCCGTTGGTGTTGCCGATGGTGAGGAAGATCGTCCGCGCTTCATCCAGGCCTGCCAGGGCGCTTTCAAAATTGCCAATGCTGCTCTGGACCGTGGCGAGCGCATGCATCGCCCAAGCCATGGTGGCAGGATCCTGAGAACGCCGGGCTGCCTCAACGCCGCGATGAGCGGACTCGAGGGCCCGCGAGAAGTCGCCCAGATGTTCCTGTATCGAAGAGAGAATGACGAGAGCTCTGGCGACGCCTTCGGGATTGTGGATCGCCTCAAAGCGGAGTCGCGCGGCCTCTGCGTGCTTTAAGGCCAGTGCCATGGCGCCCATGCCCCGATGGACGAAGGCCAGGGTGTTGTGGGCCAAGGCCTCGACTGCTGTCTCACCAAGAGGAGCAGCCCGTTCGATCGCCTCGGTCGCCATCGCTTCGGCGGTGCGGAAGTCTCCAATCGCAATCTCCCACGCGATGGCCGCCAACGTGCGGGCCAGTTCGCCGTCGTGGTTTGGGTCGATACCTGGGTCTTTCGCCCGCAGGTCGGCAAGGCGCTGCTCGAGTGCAGGTAAAGAGGGTGCAGACATGGGGAACTCCCTGAAAAGGTTCTGGACGGACCTGAACGTGTTCGGCGGGTGACATAGGAGAGGGCCATGGTTGCCATGCCCGATCGGACCCGCCCACCAACACGGGACCAGGTACCATCTCGGGCATGGCAACCTCTGGAGGGCGAGGTCTGGTATCATCCCAGCACGGTTGGTCTTTGCGCTTCGAGATCAGCCTTCGACAGGAGCCGCTTGATGAAACAGGTCGTCTGTCTCCGTCCTGAAGATGACGCCTCTCGTGCCGTGAGCGTGGACGAAGTGCCTGATCCAGAGTGTCCGGACGCGGGCGTGGTCGTCGAAATCAAGGCACGTCCCATTAATCCGGCGGACCTGTTGTTGCTCAATGGCCGGCACGTCTATATCCCCCCATATCCGGCCCCTGTGGGTATCGAGGGGGCGGGGGTCGTGATTGCCTCTGGTCCTGCATCGCGGATTCAACCAGGTACCGTCGTGGCGTTGCCTTTCGGGGGCACGTGGTGCGAGCGCCTGGCCATGTCCGATGACGATGTGGTCCCTTTGCCTTCTGATGTGGATCTTCAGCAAGCGTCGATGTTTTGTGTCAACCCCTTCACGGCTGTGGGCCTTCTCGAGGGGGTGCCGACGGGTGCGACGGTCGTGGCGAATGCCGGAGCGTCGGCCATCTCGCGGCTCATCTTGCGCGTGGCCCGCCGAAGAGGCATTCCGTTGGTGGCTGTGGTTCGAGATGGTCGACAAGTGGATGAACTGTTGGCTGCCGGAGCTACGGCGGTGCTGATCGACGGACCCGACCTTGCGGAGCGCGTGGCCCAGGTGGCCCCCTCGCCCGTGGTTCGCGCGCTTGATGCAGTGGCCGGCTCTGCCAGCGGACGTCTCTACGATTGCGTGTCCGACGGCGGAGACCTTGTGGTCTATGGACTCCTTGCCTCGGATCAGGTGGCTTTGCCAGCCGTTCGCCTCGTTTTTCGAGATGTGCTGGTGCGAGGATTCTCACGCTTGCGCAGTTACCGGGCCATGTCGGAGACGAGAAGAGGTGAAATCCGTGAAGAGCTCGTGGAGCTCCTGCGTGACGGCAGCCTTGCGTCCGAGATTGACGCTTGTTATCCGCTTGAAGAAGTTGCGGAGGCTTTGAGACATCAGCAGCGTCCCGATCGTCGAGGCAAGATTCTCCTGCTTTCTTGAAAGGGTCATCGCAGCGTTCGGAGAGGGCATGTTTCCCGTGAAGATTGGCATTCTTGGCAGCGGCCTCGTGGGGCAGGCCTTGGCAAAGGGCCTCGCGGACCTGGGACATGACGTCGTGGTAGGTAGTCGAGGCGGCGATAAGCTGCGAGATTTCCGTGCGGGGACGAACATCGGAGAGGGAACCTTCGAGCATGCTGCCCGGCACGGCGAGGTCGTCGTTCTGGCTCTCAAGGGCGAGGTGGCGGAGGCCGTCGTGGAGCAGCTTGCCGAGGCGCTGACAGGCAAGGTGATTCTCGATACGACCAATCCCATTGCGGGTGCTGTCGAGGGAGGTGTCGTGCCTTACTTCACGCTGCCGGGTGAGAGCTTGCTGCAACGCCTTCAGCAACGCGCACCGCAGGGACGGTTCGTGAAGTGTTTCAACTCAGTGGCGGCTCATCTGATGGTCAAGCCGGACTTCGGCGGACGCATACCTGCGATGTTCATATGCGGGGACGATCAAGAAGCCAAGGCCTTGGCGTCCGGTTTCGTCGAGGCTCTGGGGTGGGCCACCGAGGATGTCGGCACCAGCGCGGCCGGCCATGCTGTCGAGGCGCTCTGCCAACTGTGGTGCGCTCCGGGGTTCTTGCGCGAGGATTGGCATCATGCCTTTGCGGTTCTGCGCAATTGAGAGGCGTGCCTCTGACGGTCGACAGACCTGAGGCCTCAGGTCCGATCTGATGCCGGAGGACATCCGGACATCCAAGACGGTCCTGCTTACAGGCGGCCGAGCACCCGTCGCCCTGGAGCTTGCTCGACTTTTTCATGCGGCTGGGCACAGGGTCGTGCTGGCAGAAAGCTTTGCCTACCCTCTCGGGCGTTTTTCTCGCGCCGTGGCCAAGTGCTACCGTGTTCCGCCGCCCAATCCGGACCCCGAGGCTTTTCTGACGGCCGTGGCGGACCTCGTGGTCAGCGAGCGAGTCGACCTGCTGATCCCGACCTGTGAAGAGGTCTTTCATCTGGCACGTGGAGCGGCGCAGCTCGGCCCAGATGGGCTGCTCTTTGCACCGCCATGGTCCCTGTTGCGGGATTTGCATAGCAAGTGGGAGTTCATCCGGAGAGCCGAGGCCCATGGCTTCGAGGTGCCTGCAACGCGGAAGCTGTGCTCGCGACAAGACTTGGTGGCATGGGTCGACGGACTGCCTCTTGGCCGACGCCTGGTGCTCAAGCCCGTGTATTCGCGTTTTGCGACCAAGGTCCACTGTCTTGTTGTCGGACAGCCACTCCCTGAGGTGGTTCCCTCGGCCGCGGAACCTTGGGTCGTTCAGGACTTTGTCGAGGGGCGGGCTATTTGTACCTACGGGATTGCGCGTGAAGGTCGACTTGTGGCCCATGCGGCCTATGCAGCAGACTTTACCGCCGGCCAAGGTGCCTGTATCAACTTTGCACCTCTGGAGCACGCGGGTCTTTTGTCTTGGGTCCGTCGATTCGTCGACGAGGAGAGTTTGACGGGACAGCTTGCATTCGACTTCATCGAAACGTCGGACGGCCGGCTTCTCCCACTTGAATGTAATCCCCGAGCGACGAGTGGTGTGCATCTTTTCTCAGCCACCGACCGCCTTGACCTCGCGTTTTTGGACGGCGGTACGCTCAGGTGTCCCTCCCCTCGGACAACTGCGATGTTGGGAGTGGCCATGTTCGCCTACGGCTTGCCTGCGGTGCGTTCCCTTGCACGTTTCAAGCAATGGCTGGCCGTAGTCGCACGTAGCCGCGACGTGGTGTTTCGATGGTCCGATCCCCTGCCCTTCTTTACCCAGTTCGTGGCCTATGGTGCCGTGCTGCGGGCAAGCCGACGGAGCGGACTGTCGCCCCTTGAGGTCACGACGAGGGATATCGAATGGAATGGATAGGCCGGACCTACCGGAGGCTCGGTAGAGCCTTGAGTCGTGTCGGGTGAGGTCGGCTTCTTATTGGAAAGGAAACTTCAGGCGCCGGGTGGGGCGACGCCGGGCTCGATCTGTTGCCGAAGATAGGCCACGAGTGATCCCACGGTACATGCCGCCGAGGGATCTGCCTGCTCTGCCAGAACCCAGTCCACCAGGGTGAAGCGCAAATCGTAGGCTTCTTCTATATACCTAAGAACCTCGACCATATGGTAGGAGTCCACGCCAAGGTCCATAGTGAGGGACGTCCGGTCCGTAACCTCCCTGACCTCGACGCCGGCGTGTTGCAGCGCCTCTTTCACGAGTCCATGCAGGTCGGCATGCAAGGATTCAGTCACGGGTTCCTCCCCGAATGAGGCGATGAGCCAGGGCCTGGCGCACCATGCGGGTGCGGCTCCATAGGCTCGGCTCGGTCGCAGGCTGCAGCGTGCCTTGGATCCAGCTTTCTTTGCATCGGGCGCGCTGGATCTTGCCGGACGAGGTCTTGGGCAGGCTGCCGGGCGGCAACAACGTGACGTGATCGGGCCGAATTCCAAGGCCTTCCGACAGTCCGAGGGAAATGGCACGGGCCAGGTCCTGATGGCGATCGGGAGCCTCTCGCGTTTCGGCCACCACGACCATTTTTTCTGTACCGCTGGCTGCATCGGCCACCCCGAACACCGCGACGCAGCCACGGCGCACACCGGCAATCTCGCCTGCGAGATGCTCGAGGTCCTGGGGGGCGAACTTTCGACCAGCCTTGACGACCATGTCCTTGGAGCGACCCACTACAAAGAGCTCTCCGTCTGCCATGTAGGCGAGATCGCCGGTACGCAGCCAACCGTCATCGAAGACAGGGACTTCAGCCTCGGATGGGCCGACATAGCCCGCCATGACCGAAGGGCCCTGGATTTGCAACTCGCCGAGCTGTCGTTCGGCCAAAGGGCCCTCGGGACCGATGATTCGCATACGGTAGCCCGGCAGGGGCTCGCCGGCCGATACGAAGGATCGGGCCATCGCGTCATCGGCAGGCGCCGCCTGAGCCAAGCCTTCCTGCTCCAGTAGCCTGGCCTGCACCCGATCAATCCTCGGGAGGCGATCAGTGGGTGAAAAGGCGGCGGCTACGGCAACTTCGGCCAAGCCATAGATGGGGGTCAGCGCCTCTTCTCGAAAGCCATAGGGGGCAAGTCTATCTGCAAAAGCACGTAGCGTCGTTGTCATGACGGGTTCCGCCCCGTTGCCCGCAAACCGCCACGACGACAAATCGAGGCCGGTCAGTTCGGAATCCTTGAGACGGTTTGCGATCAACTGATACGCAAAGTTCGGGGCTGCCGAGATCGTGCCTCGATGACGATCCACGGCGTGTAACCACCGCTTGGGATCCAGCAGGAAGGACTGGGGCGACATGAGCACCAGCCGCAGTCCCCCGAAGAGCGGCATCAGCATCAGCCCGATGAGCCCCATATCGTGGTAGAGCGGCAGCCACGAGACCACGACATCACCTTCACGGGTACCCACGACCCGAAGGGTCGCCTCGATGTTCTGCAGCAGCTGGCGGTGGGTGAGGGGCACGCCTCTGGGCGTGCGGGTACTGCCCGAGGTGAATTGAATCAGGGCCGTCTGATCGGTCGATACGTCGGCACCCTCGAGGTGCCCGTGGCCGTCGAGCTTGCATGGGCCGACGACGGCCGCGCGGGTGCGGGCGATGTGGGCCGCAGCCGCGACCGGCAGCGTCAGGGCTTCCGGTACGACGATGAGGTCGGGATCGGTGGCCATGATCAGGCGCGCCAGACTTGCCGTGGTTTCTTCAAGGCCTCTTTTGCGGGCCGGAGGATAGAAGGGGACGGCTGCCGCCCCGAGGAGTTGGAGTCCGAAGAAGGTCTCCAGAAACTCGCGCCCCGTCGGTAGGCCCAACATTACCCTTCCACCGGTGGAGACGCCGTGACCGAGCAGGGCAGTCGCTGTTCTGCGGGCCCCATCGAAAAGGTCCCCGTAGGACAGGTTCACTTCCCCCATGGTGTCGTCCACCAAGGTCACAAAGGGAGTGGTTCCTCCGAGATCGGCGCGCGCTTTCAGAAGCTGGCCGAGGGTCTGGCCGTGACGGCGCCATTCTTCCTGCATGTGAATCTGGTTGGGACGGAGCCTTTACGGGTTGCGCCCACGGACACTCGCCTCGCTGGTAGCGTGCCCGCGCCCTTCACAAGTGAAACCAACTTGCCAGAGGCGCCGAAGCTTGGATAGGTCTCGAGGGTCAACAAGCCGTCGGTCCACATGGCTTTCGGTAATTCTTGACCCATCGAGAGTCTCCTGTGTTCTTGGCGCTTCCTGAATAGGTCTGTGACATGCCAGGGGCGATGAGGGAAAAGTTCGCGAGGCCTTGAACGCCTCCGGCCGGAGATACGCTTCTTCTGCACAGGACGGACAGGCTGCCGCGCGAAGGCCGGGCTGACGAGCCGTGATGCCCTGACTTGGCGCGCGAGGGCCTTGCGGGGCACCAGAACGGCGAATCGGGCTCGAAGTGCCTGGCTTGCCCTGCGAATCGGTGGGTTGTCGCGCTTGTGTTTCATGAGTTGATCTCACGCGAGGCCCATATCCTGCCCGTGGCCCCTCGATTCGTTTCTATTGCCTTGCCTTACACACGGAAGTGCAGGTGGATTGTCCGCGGTGAACTGGGTCCCATGTGTGCGATCGAGTCCCCTGAAGGATCGCCGGGGTCTACGGAAGTTGCGTTCCTTGTTGAACTTGAGCGAACTGATGTCTGGAAGGACGACGTCCGAGGTGGAGCGCGGAGTCGCTGTGCCCGGAGTCGCGGTGCCCGGATGCGACCCTTACCAGGTGGTGGGTGCCCGGGTAGGCTCCTCTGCGCATCTGGTGGAAACTTGAGGCGGCTGGTCAAAGCAAGTTCGCTCCGACCAAGCCCATCGCCGAGTCGATTGGCCACGCAGACCGATGACCTCGGTGACAGGAAAGTGGAAGCGGCCAAAGAGTGGGCCTTGCCAGGGATTCGCTGCATCTCTAGATAATTGATGCTTATCTTTAAAAATATTCCATACTATTTCAATTATTGACGGCCTGGGCTAGCATTGAAGCCGGCCCATGGCTTCGCATCACATCAGGAGACAGTCCATGTCCGCACTTGCTCGCAGAAGGCGCATCGCGCTCTTCTCGGTACACGGAGATCCGCTCCTTCCGCTCGGTTCCGAAGAGGCGGGTGGTCAGAATGTCTACGTGCGAGAAGTTGCCAGGAGTCTGGCAGAACGCCAAGTAGACGTGGATGTCTTCACCCGGGGACGCACCTGTACCCGACCGGAGGTTCACGACCTTGGTCCTGCCAGGGTTATTCGGTTACCCGCGGGCCCTACGGGCTTCATATCCCGGAACAATCTCTTCAGGTACCTTCCGGAATTTCTGGAAAATGTCGAGTCTTACGCACGTTGGTCGGGCAGTCGTTATGAGGCCGTGCATACCAACTATTGGCTGTCAGGATGGGTCGGACTGCAACTTGCGGAGAGGTGGGCCGTGCCGCACGTCCATACCAACCACTCCCTCGGCCTCGTGAAGTACCAGTCTGAACTGGCGCTGCCACCTCACGCACGGCATCGCATCCGTGTGGAAACTCAAATCGTGGCCGGGAGCAATCGGACGATTGCGACTTCTCCGCAGGAACGCGACATCCTACATCGCTCTTACCAAGCCGAGGGTAGAGTCAGCATCGTTCCTTGCGGCGTCGACCAGCGGATTTTCAAACCCAGGAACCGGAAGGAGTCTCGTATGGCCCTGGGACTTCCCAGAGATGTTCCCCTGCTGGCCTATGCGGGAAGGTTTGATCCAGGCAAGGGCATCGATACGCTCATCGAGGCGCTCGCGATTCTCAATCGACAAGGACCTTGTCATCTGGTGCTTGCAGGTGGATTCGATCCCGAAGGACCGGATGCCGCAGAGTTCAGCCGGATCGTCAGACGGGTCGAAGAGCTCGACTTGACAGGCCGCACGACTTTTTTGGGGCGTGTGGAGCCCAGACACTTGGCGACAGTTTATTCCGCCGCCGATCTCTGCGTGATTCCCAGTCATTATGAGTCCTTTGGCCTGGTCGCCATCGAGAGCATGGGCTGCGGTACCCCCGTGGTGGCCAGTCGGGTTGGTGGATTGCAGTACGCCGTCCAGGAGGGAGAGACGGGCTTTCTCGTTCCTCCACGTGATCCTGAAGCCTTTGCGCGTTCGTGCGCCAGAGTCATTGCGGATCCGGTGCTTCGCCAGCGCCTATCTGCAAGAGGAGTCCAGCGAGTCCATCACGCTTTCACGTGGGAGGCTGTCGCCGCCCAGTTGGATGCCCTGTATCGCAAGGTTCATCAGGAAAGAAACGTGGAGTCTCGGGCGTGAGCGTGCGGCTGCTTGCGAGCGATCTGGACGGTACCCTCGTCGGACACGATTCGGCGCTTCGTCGCCTGAACACTGCTCTGGCAGACCGCCGAGAGGCCTGGAAACTGGCCTATGTGACTGGCCGGACCCTGTCTTCCGCATTGGAGCTTCTGGCCTCGACCGAACTCCTGCAGCCCGACGTACTTGTCAGCGGAGTCGGCACCGAGATTCATTGGGGCACGGAGTTGAGACCGGATCCGCATTGGCCTTCACAGTTCCAGGCCGATTGGCACGTGGCACGAGTCAGGTCCATCGCGGCGACCTTTGCGGCGCTCATTCCCCAGCCGGAATCCTGCCAGAGTGAATGGAAGTGCAGCTACTTTCTGGATACCGCTTCTGCCCCGTTCGTGATGCAGGAACTGCAGAAGGTGCTCACTGACTCGGGGATGCTCGTCAAGCTCATCTATAGTTCGGGTCGCGACCTCGACATCATCCCGTTTGCTGCAGGCAAAGGACAGGCGGTTCGTTGGGTGGCGGAGCAGCTGGGAGTCACCTTGGACCAAGTGGTGGCGTGTGGGGATTCGGGAAATGATCTTGAGATGCTTCAGTTGGCCGGTTATCCCGTCGTGGTCGGTCATGCCCAGCCAGAGCTGTTGCGGCAAGCACCTGCGTCGGCTTACCGTGCGCAGGCACCGTGTGCCGATGGGATCCTCGAGGCTCTGGTGCATTTCGGTCACTTGCCTGCCGGGCTCGATTCGTCCCGGGTTGCTTCATCCTGGTCTTGACCGGCAAGGCAGGACTGCCCCGGTTGTCCGGGATACTGACCGTGGCACCTCAAACAAAGCGGAACCCCACGGGGGACAGTCCGGCGTCATAGAGCCAACCTTGGGTCGCCCAAGCGGATCCTCTCGGGTTCGGCCAAGCGGATCCAGGGTGGTCCGGTCAGGGAGAGTGACCTGACGTCATAGCGAGCCCCGGCCAAGGAAACCGGGCGGTATTCCCGGGCTCCGTGCGCGTGAAGCGTAGAAGGTTGTTTAGTATCGGATCATGTGATTATCCAAGTCCGTGGAAGGTAGCAGCAGGTGAAGCCCCATTCGGGCAAAGAGGCAAGGTAACGGAACGTCTGACCGCTAGAGCCTGGAAGGTGACCCGTTACGGACCACAGGCTC
>JAYKGV010000051.1:0-13008 GCA_035285595.1 Candidatus Sericytochromatia bacterium | reverse complement strand
GATCTCCACAATCAAGGCCCGCTGGGGTTGCTCTAGGGTGCCAAACACCATGACAAGGTCCGCCCGGCGGTCCACCACGACAGGCACCGAGGCGGCAGGGTCCACGAAGGTAACGGGCTGTCCGGGGTCAAGGTCCGGCAAGACCCGTACGAGAGCTGAGGTCAGATGCTCGGGCACCTGACGAAGCAGCTCGATCAGGACTTCGTGCAGGAGGCTCGGGGACATGCCTCCACGCTGGCAGCGGGGGCATGACAACTCCATTTGCTTCGTATAAGGTCTTGCGGAAGTGTGAGGGGTAGCAGAGCACTGAAGGTCTTGTCCTGCCATGGCGGCAGCGGGTTCGCAGGATTTGGTCAGCGTGCCCTGACCGATGATCAGCCACCGGGTGGAGTCAGTCGTGGATGAACTCGTCTTCCTACCAGGCTGAGGCAGGAATACGCTTGATCTGCCCGGCCCCCTTGTCGGCAATCAGGAGGCTGCCATCCTCGGCCACGTCGATCCCCCCGACCTCAACGAGGCTCGTGTCGGGCGTATCCCCGTCGAGTACCGGAGCGCCCTTGCCCGCGACAAGCGTCAGCCGGCCACTGGCCGGATTGACACGGTAAACGGCAGCGCTCTCCCCTGAAGAGGAGGTCTGTCGAGCCAGCGCCACCTTGCCTTCTCTGGAGATCCCCATATAAGCCCCAGACGTTCCGCCTTCGACCGGGTCACTTTTGCCAATCTCTTGCAAGGCCTCCCCTTCCTTCCATCTCCAAAATTCCCCACGAGCACGAATGAGAAATCCACCATCCGACAAGGGAACGAAGCTGCTGCCCCCTTTGCCGAAACAGCAACCGCTCTTGGGAATGGAGACCAACAGCTCGGGATTTTGCCCGGCTTCGAGGCGAAAGAGCTGCGCACTGGCTGTACTGGGATAGGCCGTATGCCGCAGCACCAGCATCCGACCTGCCCTTGCGGGATCGGGGCGATAGTCCTCAATATCGAAACGATCCGAGACCCACGGCGTGGTCAGCCTCCCACCAATCACCCGACGCAGGACACGGCTGGTATCTGCAAACCATAAAGCGCCATCAGGTGTGAAGCGGAGGGGGCCGCTTCTTACAATCCATGCGTCGCCTGCAGCCGCAGCGTAGTCCCCGCCAAATCCTTCTACGGAACCTTCCCTGTGACTCATCGTAAACCCTGTGGGATTGCCTGGTTCTGCCGCAAAGGCGAACCAGCGGTCAGCGCCCGGCCATGCTGTGCCTGCGTGAACTGTGGCGTTGTTTCTGTCGAGACGCAAGATACGCCCCTGCGTGTCATCAAATGCATATAAGGCGCCGTCCGGCCCCTCGGTCACTGCGGTGGGTGCGCCGAGTGGCGCAGGTAAGTCGCTCGCCACGGGCTCCTGCCAAGGTCCTGCCACAGGGGTAAGTGTGCCATCTCGAGCCAGCAACGCCACCCTCCCGGCGCCGTACACCACAAAGCCCTGCTTGCGGTTACCCGATACTCGTAACGTGGATGCGGACAGACTCCATCCGAGCGAATGGGGCCGCAGGAATTCAGGCCAAGTCGAGGTCTGTGCTCGATCCAGCGCCAGCCAGATGTCGCCATCAGGACCCGTGATGACGAGGCTTCCTTCTCCGTCGCTGGCGACGAGACCCCCGTCCTCGGTGAAGCCGAGCAAGTGGCGATGGGCCAAGTCTAAACGTTCAGGCGTGGTCCCGCCCAGTTGCCAGAGCCGGTAGTAGGGATTGTTGTCCGCAGGAGCTGGCCTCACGAATACTCTCGCCAGCAAGCGTAGGCTGAGAGGGTCGTCTTGTGCCAGGTCTATCCACTGGGACTGCTCGGAGGGCAGGACTTCATCCGGGGCCTGTTTCCGTATTGGGGGCAAAGGCGGCAGGGTTCCGGAGCCGAGCTGAAACAGTCGCTCACGGCTTTGCAGCACGATGCCACCGTCCCTAAGTACGTGGACACGGTACGGACCCGTGAAATAGGCTGTCTCGTACCCCCCGGGGTTTGGAGAGTAGAAAGGCTCACCACCCCAGAGCCGGGTAAGGGTACCATCGGGTTCGAGACGTGCAAGGTAAGCTGGAGACAGAATCAAGGCACGTCCTTCTTGATCGAAGTTCAGGTCGAGCAAGGCGCCAAGACGCGTGGTTTTCGCGTCCGCTCCCGTGGAGGGTGCCTCAGCGCTGTCGAGCGCACCACGTCCAGCTCCATTGCCAGCGAGAGCCTTGATGCGTCCCTGCTCAAGCTGCCATAGCCGTCCGCGATCGCCGTCGAGCAGATAAAGTCTGCCGCCAGGATCTCTCCGAACGGCCTTCAGGCCTTCGAAGCGGGCTTCGAGGGCGGGGACGCCGGAGCCCAAGTCCGCTTGGCCCGCTACCACAAGATCCCGTCGGATACGTTCATAGACACCATCCACGCCCACGTCCGTCTGGCGCAAACGGTCGACAAGGACCTCTGCTGCCGCCAGATCGAGGTCTCGTGGGATTCCAGAATAAGTCAGGGCGTCCGCCGTGAGTTTCAAGGCCGACTCGTGCACCTCGGGGCGCAACCTGCCGAGAGCCGCCTCCGGGTCCTGCTGGGTCCGCGTGTAGCGCGTCAGAATGTAGGTACTTGCCAAGAAGCCTGCAAGGTTCAAGTCCTGGCGGGTAACACCCGCAGGCGCGATGAACTGTATACCAGCTCTGTCCTGTCCCAGTTGGCCGACGACGACTTTGGCTATCGACGGGGCCGTTGCGGGGAAGGCGTACCGTCCCTCGGCATCCGTGCGTGCGAGGAAGGGACGACCCTGGTTATCACGCAGCAGGTCTCCCCGGCCATTCCTGAGTTCAAGCACGAGGCCGGCGACAGGGATTTCGTCCGTACCCGTCGTCGAGGCTACTGTACGTGTTCGGCGCCCAGCGGCATCGTGGCCCACCAATGCACCTGCTGCATGGGCCACGAGACCATTCGCTGGGGCCGCCAGCAAGGGACGTGGCCACTTCACTTGACCGGTAAGCTGCACGGAGGACGGCGCATAGGGAATCAGGCCGCCGAGGACCTCAGTTCGGCTTGCGTCGGGCCTGCGGCTGACGGAGGTGCAAGAGCAGACCGTCGCCACCCAAAGGCACAGGATCGAATAAAGGGCTCGCCAGCCCACGCGTGAGCCGCCTTAGCCCCGCAGCAGGTCTGGAATCACGCCTTCCGGCACATGCGCCAGGGCCACCGAGTTCATGCAATAGCGCAGCCCCGTGGGCGGGGGCCCGTCAGGGAATACATGACCGAGGTGGCCATCGCACCGGGCACAGCGAACTTCCGTGCGAACCATGTCGTGGCTTCGATCCTCGACGGTCACGACCGACGTACCCGAGACCGTCTGCGTGAAGGACGGCCAGCCCGTGCCCGATTCGAACTTCGTCCCGCTCTGGAACAAGGGGTGGCCACAGCCTGCGCAGACATAGGTGCCCGGGGCCTTCGTACCCACGAAGCAGCCGGTATGGGGACGTTCGGTACCCGCCTTGCGCAGCACGTCATACTGCTCGGGCGTCAGGCGCGCACGCCACTGCTCATCCGTCAGGATCAACCGTTCCATCATCTGGCCTCCTCCAAGGGACCCGTACGGTGCAGCCGGGGAGTCGGCTCGAACCGCGCATCCCACGCCCACTGCCGCAGGCGACCCTCCTCTTCTTCGGTCAGGCCCAGGTATTGCCGCGCCAGCGCCCATTCCCGAGCCAAAGTCGTACGTGAAAGGGTCGGATTGTCGGTGTTGAGGGTGACCTTCAGGCCGGCCGCCATCATGGCACGCAGCGGGTGATCCTCGAGGCGTGCAATGGCGCCCGTGTGCAAGTTGCTGGACAGGCAGCACTCGAGCGTCACGCCGCGATCTCGGGCGAGCGCGACCGCCTCCTCGTCCTCGAGAATGGATGTCCCATGGCCGATCCTTTCGGCCCCCAGCTCGAGGATCGCACGTCGGACATGCACGCCGGGTCCGGCTTCGCCCGCGTGAACCGTGCGCCTGAGGCCACCCTCGGCCGCCACGGCAAATGCTCGGCGGAAGACCTCGATGCGGTAACCTCCGCTTTCGTTGCCCGCGAGATCCAGCCCGGCCACGCCCTCGGGTCGCAGGCGAACCGCAAGATCGGCCAGATCGTTGGCCTCTTGTTCGTTCATCCCATGCAGCAGGCACACGATCATCGGGGCAGGTAGACCCGTTTTTCGACTGCCAGCCTGGAGCCCCTCGAGGATGGCTCGCGTCGCCCGCTCGAGTGTCAGGCCGTCTTTCTGATGCTGCCACGGGCAAATCCGGACCTCCACATGTCCGAGGCCTTGATCAGCAGCATCGAGCACGGCTTCCTCGGCCACGCGTGCCAGGGCCGGCGCGTTCTGGAGCAGGGGCAGGACGGCGTCAAAGTGGGCGAGGTAGGCATCGAGACGTCCGGCTCCGATAGCGGCGAGACCCGCTACGATCTCTTCGCCGTCGAGCCCGAGCGAGCTCGCCAGCTCCACGATGGTCGAAGGACGCAGGGCTCCGTCCAGATGCAGATGAAGATCAACCAGCGGTGGAAGCATCACGCCCTCAATTCTGGGGTTGCCAGCGGGCCGTGCGGTTGCGACCGCTGGCCTTGGCCTGGCGCAGCGCCGACCGAGCGGCCAGCAGCAAAGATTGGATGTCGGCCCCGCAGTCAGGCCAGAGCGAGATGCCCAGCGAGATGGTCAGCCTGACGGCCGAAGACTGGGGTCCGGGGAAGTGACTCTCCGCAATGGCCGCACGGAATTTGTCCGCGAGCTCTTCGGCCGTGTCGAGTGCCTCGGATCGGGTGCGACCTGGAATCACCATCGCGAATTCGACCCCGCCCAGCCGTCCCAGGATGGTCTTCGGCGGTGCCAAGTGGGCAGCGATGCCCGTGACTTGTCGCAGCAATTCGTCGCCGACTCCGAAACCATGCTGGAGGTTCAGCCCCGCGAAGTGGTCCACGTCGAAGAGCACGCAGGCAAGGCAGCTGTCCCGATCCAGGGCCTGGGCAGCTTCGCGGGCCAGAAATTCTTGTAGGCCTCGGTGGTTCAGCCACCCCGTGAGCGGGTCGCTTGCCTCAAGTTGTCGCGCCTGGTTGCGCAGGCGTGCGTTCTCGTAGGCGGCTGCAGCGGCGTGGGCCAGCGCATTCAGGAGTTCGATCTCCTCGTTGGAAAAGGCGGTTTCCTCGTAGGTCATCACTGAGAGGACGCCGATCAGCCGCAGACCCTGTTCGACCGGAGTCGCCAAAGCCGATCGGATCCCATCTTGCAGCACCCAGGAGGGAACCTTGAAGCGGTCTTCCGTCAGGTGATCGACGACGGCCGTGCTGATGCGACGATAACCGACGTAAGCCTCCAGGCCCCCTTCATGCCCCAATGGCACGGTTCCTTCCCAGGACCATCGGCTCTTGCCGACGGCGGCCATGCATTGCAGGTGATTTTCATCGCGGGCTACCCAGAAGGCGGCTGTGTCGGCTCCTACGAGCTTTTTGGCGGCTTCGACGGCATACTGGAGCACCTGTTCCGGCCTGGCGGCGGAATTCATCAGCGCGGACACCGACGCCAGCTCGCGGAACTGCCTTAGTTGACTCTCGAGAGTTCCCTGCCGTCCGACAAGGTCCTGCACGGAGTGAGTAAGCTCCTCGATTGTCGCGTTGTCGAGGCCTCTGGGAACGCACAGATCGCCAAGGGCCTCCCGGCCCAGCGTGAGAGGAACTCGGCGCCACCGTTCATCCCCTTCCAGGCTCCCTCTTTGCCGGTCTTCAACCCGAATGTCCGGGGCACCCAGTCGGCTCATCTGCTCGAGCAACCGACTGACGGGGAGCAGGTCGTGCTCGCCCACTGTCTCGTCGTTGCGAGCAGGGTAGTAGGTTCCTTCCTCTGGCATCACCGCCCCGGAGTTGGGCGTGAGGTTGGTGATGCCCTCTTGTTCCACCAGACGCAGCATGACCTCAACCACCGCGGGGTCGAATTGCTTCCCACTCATCGCTCGGATTTCGCGAAGGATTTCCTCGGGGCTGCGGCTGCGTCGGTAGACGCGATGGTTGTTCATCACGTCATAGGCGTCGGCCATGGCGAGAATCCGCCCGCCAAGGGGAATGTCCTCACCCTTGAGGCCCAAGGGATAACCATGTCCGTCCCACCGCTCATGGTGATGACGCACGCACGGCACGAGGTGCTTGAGACCGCGGACGGGCGCGAGGATGTCAGCTCCTTTCACGGGATGGAGCATCATCAACTGCCGTTCGGCACGGTTGAGAGGCCCAGGCTTGTGGAGTACGGAGTCTGCGATCCCGATTTTGCCGATGTCATGCAGCAGGCCGGCGATGTAGATGTCCTCGCATTCTTGCGAAGTGAGGCCCATCTCCTCGGCGATCCGCCGGCCGAGGGCCGCCACGTTCGCGGAGTGGTTGTGGGTGTAGGAGTCCCGGGCGTCCAGGGCTTGCGACAGGGCGAAGACCAAGTCTCGAGACAACGCCCGGTTATGGGCGATGAGCCGCACGTTGCGAATGGCCGATGCGGCCTGGGCACCCATCGTGCCAATCAGATGGCGGGCTTCGGCGTCGAAACTGCGTTCCGAGTCGCGGTTGGCGATGAAGGCGAGTCCCAGTACCTCATTCTGCATCTTCAGGGGAGCGACAAGCATGTGGCTGAAGCCCAAGTTTTCGAGCGTCTGCCGCCGGCGTATGGTGACGTGCAGGTCGGTTGCGGGGGCCGTGCTGGCTATGATCCGGCCCGAGAGGTAGGCCTCGGCCAGCACCCCCCCGTCTGCCAGCCGGAAAGTCATGCCTTCGAGCAACCCACGCAGCCCATCCGGGGCATGCAAGGCACGAATGGCCATCGTCAGCGTGGACCCGTCGGGCGGCTCCTCCTCTTCTTCCTGAGGAAGCAGGAGGGCGACCAGGTCGGCGGACAACCCCACGGCCACTTCGCGTGCGACCACCTGCAGCAGGGAAGAGGGCTCGAGATCTCCTGATGCGGCGTCGGCGATGCGGTAGAGCCCCTCGAGCTCCAGCTTCAGGCGTCGGATCTCGGATTGCTGGAAGGCCCATTCCTGCGCGGTCTCGCGCATGACGGCATCAAGGATGCGGTTGACGGCTTCGTAGAGCGACAGCGCTTCTTCCGGACGCGTTTCGATGTCTTCGGCCACGTGAGTGCGGACCGCGAACTGCAGGGTCGAGATCGCAAGGTGGAAGTGGTCAATGGGCAACTGGTCTCGCCAGTCCGAGACCAGGTGCTGCAGCGCCGCCACGGCAGGAGTAGCCAGCCAAGCATCTGCCAGCTCGGACTGCGGGACGTCGGAAAGCTCGAGGGCGGCTACCACGAACTGGTGCGTCAGCTTTCGGCGATCGTCGGCAGTCATCCGCCCGAGAAGGGCAGGATGATCAACAAGCGCCTTTTCCCAGCGCCCGGCTACGTCGGAGGCGCCGGATCCGCCAAGGCGGGCGCGTGTCGCGGCGGACAACATGGAGTCAGGATACCAACCACGCCCCGTGCGGGCAACCGTTGCCGCAGGGGCGCAGCCGACCCTTGAGGTCGAAGCTCAGCGTGCAGGGCTTGCCGGTGGGGAGGGAGGCCAAGCGGCGAAGTCGGGTGTTCGGTATCGGGATTGATAGGTCCAGTAATACCCGAAGACCTTCTTCACGTAGTGGCGTGTTTCCTTGTAAGGGATGTGTTCGATGCGGATCTCTGTGTCGCGAGGCAGCATGCCGCGCCAGCGTTTGGCGGCGCCAATCCCCGCGTTGTAGGCAGCCGTCTGCAGCACGCGATCGCCATCAAGTTCTCGGCCGGCATGGGCCAGATACCACGCCCCCAGTTGCAGGTTCCAGTCGGGGTCTGTCAGGGCCCTCGGGGGGGCTGACAGTTGCCGGGCCACCCAGTCGGCCGTGAAAGGCATGAGCTGGGCCAGCCCCGTGGCACCCACCCACGAGCGGGCGAGGGGATCGAAAGCACTTTCCTGCTTCACCAAGGCTAGAAGGTAAAGCGGGTCCAAATCTTCGCGTGCGGCGGCTCGAAAGAGGGGATCTGCATAGGCCAGTGGAAAGGCCGTCGCCGGATCGTCCTTGGCCCACGCCGCCCCCTTGGCCCATTCGCCTTGCGCATAAGCGAGCGCGATGCGGTCCGGACCTGCCGGCAGCAGCTCGGCAGGATACACTCCCGCGGCCGCAAGCAGGCGAACTTCCGGTGGCCAGCCCTGGACCGTCGAGGGTTCACCCGCGTGGGGAGTCAGGCTGCCCGTGGCCGGTACCCATGTGGCCAAGGGGTCGACGGTTGAAGTGAGGGGTTTCGGATAGAGCCTGAAGCCCGGATCCTGGCCGCCATCCAGAGCCAATCCACGCATACGAGCACGCCAGCCGTAGTATCCAGTGGGAGTCAGTCGGGCCGTTGAGGCATAGTACCTGCGGGCTTCCCTGAGGTCGCCACGATCTTCCGCGAAGCGGCCCAGCCAAAAGGAGGCCGGGGCCTGATAGCCCCCGTTGCCTCGGGCAAGTTCACCAGCCCTTTGGACGGCCTCGGACAAGCGTCCGGAGTCGTGGGCACGCCAGAGTGCGCGCCATCGGGCGTCCGCTGCAGCCTCGGCCCCGGGGAAGCGGCGGATGAGTTCGGCATCGATGCGGGCGGCCGCGTCCATGCGATCGGCCTTGAGATGGGTCTTGAGAAGGAAGACCAGCGCACCGCGCGCCGTCTTGTCCCTGCCATTCGCAACGATTCGGGCCTGCTTCGCGGCCTCGGAGGCCTTGCCTTCGGCCAACAGCATCTCCGCCTGGGTCAATCGGACGCGAGCACCCAGGGAGGGGTCCGCTTCCGCCGCCCGGACCAACCACTTGCGCGCTTCCGTCGGTTGTCCGGTTCTGGCCAAGCATCGTGCACGCCGGTAGAGGGCGAGCGGGGCCCGGAGGTCTTCGAGCCAACGGGATGCCGGGCCGTAGTGGCCCTGATCCATCAAGGCTCCCGCGACCTTCAGCCGTTCTTCGGCGGAACGGGTTCGGGGTGTCATCTCCTTCAGGAGAGGCACCCACAGCGAGGCGAGGTCCCGACGGCCCAAGGCTTGCTCGAGTGCGCCCGGATCCCCCAGCTCGAGACGCAAGGCCAAGGTGGCCGGACCTAACGTCGTCGGTGCCGTGGCCACGGCCTGCTGCAGCCACGTGAGGCGAGTGGTTCGCGACACGCCTTCAAGGGTCCGGGCGGCCTCAATCCAGACGGCCGTGGCCAAGGGGGAGGAGGCCGGCACGGCCATGGCCATGGCTTCGAGCTCGCCACCTCCGGCTACTACGGCACGCCAAGGCGCGAGATCGGGCTCGGCCGGGAACGTGCCGTCCAACCAGCGACCTGCGTCCGAGCGGCCTTCCGATCGGTCGATGCGAGCCAGCAGCAATCGTGCGAGGGTGCGGGCCCTGCCGTCAGGCGCGGCGGCGAGTGCCTCGAGCCCGGGTCGTGTTTCGACAGACAGCGGGCCATTCACGACCTGCGCCCGCAGCTGGTGGAAAACAGCCACGTGTTCGGCAGGATCCTTGCCGAGTTCGCTTCTGTGGCCGGTCAGGAGACCGCCCGATCCGGCGGGCGAGGAGGTGCTCCGGTCCGGCACCGCTTGGGCCCTCAGCGCCGCGCCACCGGCCATGGCAGCCAGGATCGCGAGACCCGACCAGACCAGCAGACGGGCGCGGACAGCTTCGACTTTTCGGGGCTTGCGGCGCCTGCGACTCTTCATCGGTCAGCCCCCTTGCGCTCGGTGAGCACCTTGCGGAAGGAATCGTGCAACCATCCGTTGGTGGCAAGAATGCTGCGTCCGGCGATCCCGAAGGTGCCACCATCGACCCCCGTCACCGTGCCGCCGGCCTCCGTCACCAGCAAGGCCCCGGCCGCCACGTCCCAAGACGCCAGGCCGTATTCCCAGAAGGCGTCGAAGCGCCCGCAGGCCACAGCGGCAAGATCCAACGCCGCAGAACCCGGTCTTCGGACGGCCTGCACCTTGGCCAGTGCGGCAAGGAACTCACGAGTGTTTTGCGGGTCCAAGCCGACATCGGGAGCGAAACCCGTCGCCACCAGGGCCTCTTCGGGCACGGGCACCTCGCTGACATGGATGGGCTGGCCATTAAGGAACGCTCCACCACCTTCCGTTGCCCAGAAGGTTTCGCCGCTGGTAGCTTGATGGATCACGCCGAGGACGGGTCGGCGATCCCGGCAAAGCGCGATCGATACCGCAAAGAAGGGGAAGCCGTGGGCGTAGTTGGTGGTGCCGTCCAAGGGGTCGACCACCCAGCACAGCCCGTCTTCCAGGATGCCTCCCGATTCTTCGCCGACGATGGCGTGGTCTGGAAAGGCGCCTAGCAAAATGGAACGAATAGCCTGTTCGGAGGCCACATCGACATCGGTCACGAGGTCGTTATGGCCCTTCCGACGAATGTGGCGAACCTGGCCGAGCCCGGCCAGATGCAGTTCGCCCGCGGCACGGGCGGCGTCGAGGGCAACGCCCAGCATCTCGTCCATCACCCATATTGTAGGTGCCCTCTGAGCCGCTAGGAAGGGGGGGCTGGCCGGCACGGACGGACATCACGTCGCACGCATCCCGTGCGTGGCAGGATGGACCCATGTCCGTGCGCGGGAGCTGGTGCCTCGCAGGGGGGCTTGTGCTCCTGCTGTGCTGGGGGACTGCCCGCGCGGAAAACGTCTGGCGATCCTTCGGGAATGATGCGGTCGCCGGTACCTTGCTCGAGGTCCAACGCCAGGATGATCGTCTCATCATTCGTCTGGAGGTCGAGAACCTGACGGAGGCGGACCAGTTGTTCGTGCACCATGCGCCGGACGAAACCGATCCCCGGATCTACACGTTCTTGCCGCCCCGGAATCGCCAGGCGCCGGCCACGGCGTTTCGTACCCTTGCCCCGCTTGCCACGGCGTCCTGGCAGGTTGCTTTCTTTCTTCCGAAAGGCACTCGGCCCGGCTTGCTCGTGTTGGGAGAGGCGCGAAAGCCTTATCGTCAGGCGGCGATCCTGCTGGGAGACGGTACGCAGGCCATGGGGGGAGGATATCTGGCCCGAGCGAGCCTGCAGGGTCTGGAACCGCCGACGGCCATCCCGAGTGGAGTCACGACGATGAACGAGAGCAAGCGTTCTCACCCGATTGCGGTGGACAGCCCGGGCGAGGTCGCCGCTCTGACTGAGCCACGAAAAGGGCCCAGCAGGACTCCTGCCGATGCCCAGATCCGGAGGCCGGAACCGAGACTCCCGACCCCGATGCCGGTCGAACCCACTCTGACCGTGGCTGCCTCGATGCCGCCGGTCGTGAAGGCGGCAAGACCTACATTGCCTTCGCCGTCTGTTCGTCCGGCATCCTTGCGGACGACCCCCTTGCCGTCCATTCCCGCAGCCGTGGCTATGGTTTCGAAGCCCACGCCCACTCCGCGACCCACGGTGGTTCCTGTCGCCGATGTCCGTTCCGGTTCACCAGACCCGAGGAAAGCTTCCCCTTCGCCCTCGGCTTCTCCCGTTCCGCGTCGCAGCGCCCAGGTAGCTGCACGCCCAGCCTCACCAGAGCCCGCCTCGCGTATCCCTCGCGCGACAAGACGGGAGACGCCTCCTCCTGCGTTCATTGGCAGGATCTCCCTGTCCGCGAGGCCTTCTCCTGTTCCGCGTCCCGCGGGAAGTGCCGCAACTGCCGCAAAGGATCAGCCTCAGCCGAAGCGGCCGCCCGCTGTTTCCTCTCAAGTTGCGATGTTGCCGGCCTTGCCTCCCGGCGACAGTTATGTGGCCGCCTTGCGCCCCGGCACTCGGGCTCTTGAGGGCCTGCTGGTGTTGCGCCTCGGGCTGGCGCCAAGCTCGCGTACGGGTGGTTTTGGTTGGCGCCGAATCAAGGCGGAGGAACCCGCGATGCGCCTCGAGGATTTGGCGTCCGTCGTGGACCAGCCTGCCATCGTTGCGCGCAGTGGGCGGTCTTGGCTTCTGGCGCGGGAGCTGGGGGCTCGGTGGGTTGTCTTGCAGACGGATGGTTCGCTGGTGGTGGCCGCGCGATATGCCTCGGAGGAAGACGTGACGGCCTGGACCTCACCTGGTGGGCCCTATGCTCAGGTGCTCGAGCGGCGTTCACAAGGTGTCCGATGACCGGACGGTTCACTTCGTGATCTTCGACGACGCGGCGGGTGCCGCAAACTCCACCAGCGTGGCCGTGGCGTCCTCCGGGGGCACGAAGGTCTTGTCATCGCCACCGTCCGCGAAGGTCAACCAGTGGAGGCTCCCGGGCACCGAAGTCGTGGGGAGCGTTTCGCCGTAGTGTCGGAACCATGGCCCCCCTCGACTGTCTAGCTCGCGGACACTCCGTAACTGGCTACTTGGCCCGTGATCGCTGGCTCGCAGGCGCACATGCCCTCCGAGCCCCGTCAACCAAAGTCCCCAAGCCCGTGCTGCAGCTTCTCGGCTCAGACCGCGTTTCCCCATCGCCTTGTCGAAGGCACCCAGGCTTGTATCCTCGGTCTGCAAGATCTCGTCGACGAGTGCCTGGCCCCATCTTTCGTGCAGCCAGAGCGCCAGGAGAAAGTTCTGGCCGTATTGTTCACCTGACGGCTGTTCCGTCGTCCACATGGGCCAACGAGGCAAGTCCGAAAGGTAGGAAGCGGCCTGATGACCCTCCCCCTGTCCCAGCCCGTGGCCCGCAAGATGAGCGGCCAACTCTGCCGTGCCTTCGGCCCACCACTTCTGGGGAAAGGCGTGCCTCAAGGCGAGGGCCCGCCCAAAGGTCAGCAAGTGGCCATACTCGTGGGCCAGCGTGGCCGCTCCCGCGGGGCGCTCAGGGTCACGCGAAGGCGTGGTCAGGAACCTCGATTGAAGGTACAGCACCTCACGATGGTTGCCGTAGCCCGGACCCGTATCGTCTGGAAACATGTCCGCAGTCGTGACATACCCCCCGACCGGTCCCTGGTGGCCGGTAAAAGGTGACAGGACGACGTGAATGCGCGGTTCTCCATCGACGTCCCTCAGGCTGTGAAGATCCCCGAAGGCTGCGGTGAGGCGGTCATGGATGCTGGCCGCACCCTTG
>JAYKGV010000050.1:0-11930 GCA_035285595.1 Candidatus Sericytochromatia bacterium | reverse complement strand
GCAAGGCCACCACGTACTGCGGCCAGCTGTAACGCTTGGCGTCGTCCCGGCCGAGCTGGATCTCCACGATCAAGGCCCGCTGGGGTTGCTCTGTGGTGCCAAACACCATGACAAGGTCCGCCCGGCGATCCATCACGACAGGCACCGAGGCGGCAGGGTCCACGAAGGTAACGGGCTGTCCGGGGTCAAGGTCCGGCAAGACCCGTGCGAGGGCGGGAGTCAGATGCTCGGGGACCTGACGAAGCAGCTCGATCAGGACTTCGTGCAGGAGGCTCGGGGACATGCCTCCACGCTAGCAGCGGGGGCATGACAACTCCATTTGCTTTGTATATGGTCTGCTGGAATCCCGGACCGCCCCAAGGGCTCAGGCCTCGTCGCCTTTACCGAGCTCCCCGGAGCTTGAGACCGATTCTTCAGGCCATTCCTCAGAGACGCACCGCCCGGACACGGAGAACGACGGTCTATTCCGGCAGCCACCCCCAAACACGATGGGCGAACCGGCTCACGGCTTCTTAGGACAAGCCACGCGAATGAACCCACAAAACAGTACGTGCCTCCCGATACTCGAGTGAGTCCAGGAGGCACGTCCAACTCATCAATACTTGACGGAGAAGACCTCTGACAACGCGGTAGGACGCTTCTCTGGCGTACCCATGTTGTTGTCATCAGGCCGCGCGCCGAAGTACAGCTTGTCACCCTCCACCTTGAGGATATCGTAGTCGGCATCAACCTCCGACACAGGGTATTGGCCGAAGGGAGCAAATCCAGTCGACGTAATATCAAGTGCTTCATCTGCCTTGAAACCCGTCGCCGCCTGGTTGAGGCTGTTCAAGTACTCCGCCGCATAGGTTGAGCGAGGCATCAGAGTCTTCTTGGTGATACCAAACCGGCCTTCGAAGGCTCCGGCAACTGCCGTGGACGGCCCGGTGATCTCATAGGGGCCTTCAATATGAATTGTCACGAACGGAACAGCCCCCTGAAGATCGCCGAAAACGGTGTAGTCGACCTTCCACGTCGAACTCTGGATGTCGAAATCCAACTGGAAGGACTGAGTCTCGCTGGAGGGAGTCACGGCAGACTTCCACTTGCCGACGATCGACGGGAACGGGCTCGCCGAAGGAACGGGGCTTATCGTGACGGCTACCGTCGGGGTAGCAGCAGGAGTGGCCACAGGTGCGGGGCTTGCCGTGACGGCTACCGTCGGGGAAGGGGCGGGGTTGCGGAGGGAGCCACGTTGCCGGCAAGTTGCGTGCATGCTGCGAGTCCCAAGCCCGGAATGACTAGACCAGCCAAAGCCAGCGCGATGCCCTCGAAAAATTTCTTGCGTCCCATGGTGCCCCCCTCGTCATCCAGGCAGGTTGCCCATGCACACTAATTTGTCAAGAGAAACAAATTTCGACATCTTCGTCGTCTGGCAAATGCCATCCTCGACGCATGTGCGCTGGCTCGTGGCTGCGCCATCACGCTTCGACCGGGAAGGGGCCACAACCCCGGACCGTGACGGGCCACGGCTCCCTCCGTACGAGCAGAGACCGTTCCGTGCAGACAGGACGGCGTATAGAAGGCCCCCACTTCGTCATGAAGAGTGCCTCTCCAACCGCCGTGCACCGCACGCCCCCCCCTGCACCCCCCGCCGCCGCTCCAATCGCCAGCCAGCTTGGCGATCCCGCCCCGGAGCAACAGAACAAGGACAGAGGACCTTTCACTCCACCGATCACGTCCCGTGGGCCCAATCGTCCCCTTGGCAAGTGACCTTACTTTCTCGACTGCTTGAAGCCTGCCAGTTCTGCAAGAAGTGAATGGCTCCCCATTCCGCTTTCCAAGATCGACACTCAGGTGCGCCGGGCGAAGACCTGACCCCGATCGTGGGCATAGGCGGCAAAGCTACGCGGACGGCGACCGGTCAAGGTCTCGAACGTTTCGGTGCGGACCTCGGCGAACCAGCCGTCTGCCGCCTCCCGGTAGACGTGCTTGGCCCAGTCAGCCTTGCCAATTTCTGCGCAGTGAACTTCGAAGGCCTCTAGACCATCCACATGTCGCACCGTGCCACGCCGAACGGCGGAGAGCGTCCTCGCAATCTGCTCACCGGAAACCGCCTCGGGACCGGTCAGCTCATAAGCCCCGCCGTGAAAGGGAAGAGCCGCTGGTGACAACAGCAACTCCTGACCCAATGCCGCGATATCACGACAATCCAGGAACGCAATGCCCGACGTGCCCGTCGGCAGGTAGAAGGCGTCGGCACCCCGCTCGTACAGGCCGGTGTCCATTTCGAAGTGCTGCATGAAAATGGTAGGCCGGATGACGGTGGTCTTGAGCCCCGAGTGGCGCAGAGCTTCCTCGCCGGCCCAGTGCAACGAAGGAAATCGACCGGGAGGCGGATCGCTCTCGGGGGCACGAGCCCCCGTGACGCTCACCTTGACGACGTGACCGATCCCCGCTGCGACAAGAGCGTTCGCCACAGTTGCGTGCCATCCGACCATATCGTCGATCAAGGGAGACACGACAAAGGCGTCGGTGGCTCCCGCACATGCTGCCGCATGTTGCTCTTCCACAAAAGGCAGAACCCGCACGGTAGGCCCCATGGCTTCCAGAATGCGGGCTTGAGCCCCCGCGGGATCGCGGGTGATGGCACGAACTTCCTTGCAGCGGGTATCGGCAGCCAAAAGCTTGACCATTTCGGTTCCGATCTTGCCTGTTGCACCGAAGACCACGACGATTCGGTCCATCTCGGTCCCCCATTCGGAGACCGACTCCGGCAGCCTGATGGAGGCCCGATCCACGTGGGGCATGCACGTACGCACCCAGTGCTGGGTGTGCGGCGCACCAAGATGGGCGTCGAAGGCGGCCCGGTCCCTGTAGGCCGCATAGAAACGGACCAGGAGGGGGTCCGTTTCGTCAAAAAGAACATCGAAAAACAAACAACCCGCTTCGGCCCGCGAGATCGCAACGACTTCCCGGGAAGCCGGGCGGACCACCGCTCTGCCCTCGGCATCGACACAACGCATCTGGATGGTTACCGAATACATGGAGGCTCCCGGGCGTTGCACGTGTGGCGAATGGCGCCGAAAGTCTACACGTGCCGAGGGGTGATTGCCACTCGCGCCTCGGCTCGACGTTCCGAGGGACCGGAGCCGTCCGGCAGATTCTTCTCCTCTCTTCCTGATTGCCGATGGCCGCCCGGTGACCTCAAGGCCACCCTCGGAATCAGGGCAAAGGTCGGTACGCTACTCGGTCCTGGAAGGACGGGTTCACCAGGGATGAAGCCGATGCCGTCGGAACACCCACAGAACCGGGGTCCAGGGGGGATGGTCCGAAGGCCGTTGCTCCCGGGACACGACAACGCCCGCGTCAAACTATCGGGTAAGTTCCGTATCGGACCTGCCGAAGAACAAAACGGCCTAGCCCCAAACGCCCGGAGGATTCCCCAAAGTGCCCATCGATCCCAGGCTGCAGCCTCAGGCCGCCCCTATTTTGCCCCAGCCGGTCCGCTTCGTCGGCGAGTCGGCCGTGACACGACGATTGTCACGGACCGGCTCGTTGAAGCTCGAGCGCGACAAGGCCCGGATGACCAATGACAACGGCATGGCAACAGGACTCAAGCTGGAAGAGCCCCTTGCGGCCTTGCCTTCAGCAAGAGCCAGCGATGCGGTCCAGCGGCGAGGCATCGGGGAGAGTCTGTACAGTTCCAGCGTGGCCCCGGGGACACGTGATCAGAGATTTTTCGGGGAGAATGACGTGCCGTTCTCGTCCATGGTCATGAACGCCGAGACCCTGAAGGGTGACAGTCTCGATCCTGCCTTTCTGGCACGTGCCGCTGTGAAGGCCAACCCCGAGGTTCAACTCGTGGTCGCGACACGGCAACCCATGGACGGGCCGTCGGATCCTCGGTTCGGTGAAGAAAGAGCGCGTCTGGCGCAACGCTTGGGGGTTCCTGAAAGCAACATCTTTCCGGTCCGTTCAGACATGGCCGCCTTCCCCCAGGACGAGTTCCTGGCCGGCATGCTGGACGGACAACCGACCCTCTTCACCCCGAACAACCGCAGCGCCCGGGCCGATCATTGGCGTCCGGACGCGGACGGAGTGCCGGACAACAAACATTGGGCGGGAAACACGACCCGGGACGGTGCGGCCATGTTGGCGCACGAGCTGGGGGTTCAGACCGGAGTCAGCGATGTCATTTCAGAAGGTGGTGACACACAGTTCCTGACCCGGCCCGACGGCAGTCAATCCGCCCTCTTCAGCAGCTACACCGTCGAACGTGTAGCAAAGACGCGTGGCATCGACGTGTCGACCCCCGGCGGCTTCCTCAAGGCCCTCGATGTCACCATGCGGGGCATGCGGGACGCCGGGGTGCCTCTGGAGGCAATGGCGCCCATCGGTTACGGCCGGGTCACGTACCGGGAGGCCTTGGCCTCGATGCCACCGCAAGAGCGTGCCGCCTTGGACCCCGCAGTCCGCGCACGATTCGAAGAGTTGGGAGACCTCAAGGTCCCCATGCGGTCCTACGTATATCACTCGGACCTGGCGGTGGTCTCTCCTGATGGCAAGACGGCCTTCGTGGGAGAGTACCTGGCCAAGGCCGACCCCAGCCTCGAGCGACAGCTGCGCGCAGCGGGATTCGAAACCCGCACGCTGCCTGGATTTCAGCAAGGCTTCCCGGTCAAGGGGATGCCGGATCAGAGAGTTGAGGGTTGGGTACAATCTCCCACCGCCCAGGGAGGACCGCTACTCGGCTACATGAATGCCGTCATGGGCAGTCTTCCGGATGGGAGGCGCGTGGTTCTGATGCCGACCGAAGCTCTGGACCCGGATCAGCCCACGGCGCGGGACAAGCAGGCCATGGATGCCTTCCGTGACGTGCTCCCGGATGCCGTGATCGTGCCGGTAGGCGGTCGCAGTGCCATCACCAACGGACGTGGGGCCCTAGGGACATTCGAGGATGGCTCCCGACTTGAACGTAACTGGGGAATCCACTGCATGAGCAACGTGCTGCCCCTGCGTCTGGAGTCCTCCCCTTAAGGGACTTCGCATCGCCTGCGACGGGCTTGTGGCGGCGGATATCCGGATGACTCGGGACATCCGCCAGTGAAGTCCCAACTTACCCTTCACTGCAGCTGGAGCCGATGAACCCTAGTTCATGCCAGATTCTAATACGCCCTAAGGGTGTGTCTGGCCGCAGCAGCGGGGGAATCAAAAGGTTCACTTGGTCGAGAGACCTTGGACCGATTCGAAAGGAAGCTTATTCGTGACTCGAGTTGCCACAACAACAGCGCTGGTCGGCCTGTTGAGCATCGGCCTATCGTTTGGAGCCGTGGCGGGCTGCGCAGGCCGCAAGGACGCACAGGTTCGCAAGGAAGCCCTGACACCGGACATCGTAGGCAACTGGAAGTCGCCCGTGACGGCCATGAACCCGAACCAGGCCTTTCAACTCGACTTCAAGATTGCCAAGGATATCTGGGCCGTCGATTACACGGTCTACGGGGATGTAAAGGGAACCAGCCCGTTCGTGACGGTTCACATCGAGGGCCCCTACGAAATCGGCGAGCCGTCGAGCGTGGTTGCAGGTGCATTCGATGCCCGCTTTGGTATCACACGCAAGACGCTGTTGCCCCACCATGCCGACGCCGCCGCATTTCTCAACGGTGCCGGCGGCAAGGTCCAAGGCTTCAAGGCTGGCGAAGCACTTGACATCACTGCGACGGGATTTGCACCGTTCGGACAGTATCCGGTCTCACAGGTCAATGCCGACTATGACCTCGTCATGCTAGACGGAGACAAGCTCTACTTCGGCGAACGCCCGGCTGACAACGACATGGGCACGCCAGCGAAGCGGCCCCGGAGCCTGGCGAAGGTCTACTCCGTCAAGTACTAGCCCGGCCCCCCAAGGTAGCTCCCCGCATCCGGAGGCCATCAGGCGGCTGGATGCGGGGGACTTGCCGGGGCAAACGGAAGCGGTGGCGCGTTCACCTTCCAGGGTGCCACCTCGCACGTAGCCAAGAAAGCGGCACCTACCGGGCTCGCCGGTTCAGGCGGCCAGCTCTTGCCGCACCTTGCCGGGATACTCCCGGGCCAGGCGCCGCCAATCCATCTGTCCCAGCACGACGGCCAACGCGCGTTCCAATTCGGGCAAACGGTAGCGGTAGCCGGTGGCAATCAGCCGGTCGGGCACCACGCGGGCGCTTGCGAGCAGCATCTCATCTGCAAAGGCCCCCAAGGTGGCCCGCAAGACCAGCGCCGGTACGTGGGCAATAGGGCGAGGACGCCCGAGCACGCGGGCAAGGACTTCTGAGAAGACCGCATGGGTCACGGCTGAAGGAGCCACCACATTGACCGGCCCCGACAATTCCGGGGTGGCCAGCGCGTGGTGCAACGCCCCCACGACATCCTCGAGCGAGACCCAACTCCAGAACTGGCGGCCGGAGCCCAGATTGCCCCCGAGCCCCGACCGGAAGATGGGCAGCATGCGGCCAAGGGCCCCACCATCCGGCGAGAGGATGATCCCGAAGCGTGTATGGACCGTTCGGATGCCTGCCGCCCGCGCCGGCTCGGCTGCGGCTTCCCAAGCCTGGCAGACGTCCGCGAGGAAGCCCCGGCCCGCCGGCATCGCTTCGTCGAGGCTGACCTCGCCACGGTCGCCGTACCAGCCGATGGCCGAGGCACAAACCAGGACCTTGGGGGGATGCGGCAGGGCGGCCAAGGCTTCCGCGAGGCCTCGGGTGGCTTCGACCCGACTGGTGCGTATGCGCATGCGCTGGACGTCGGACCACAGCTTGTCCCCCACGGGCTCGCCCGCGAGGTGGATGACGGCGTCCAGGCGGACGTCCTCGGGCAGGCCCAGATGTGAGGTGCCGGGATCCCAGGTGCCTTCCAGCACGCCCGGGAACACGCCTGGCGGCGGGGTGAGCGAGGACCAAAGCTCGGAGGATGCCGCCTCGGGACGCTTCAGGACAATCACCCGGTGGCCGCCGGTCGTAAGGTAGGGAACGAGCGCCCTGCCCACCGTCCCGCTGGCCCCCGTCACGGCGAGGGTGAGCGGCCCCGTGTGCGAGTACCGGGCGTGAGCGGCGAGATCTTCGCGCAAGATGCGATGGCGGTAGGCAAAGGCCCGCTCGACCTTGCGGGCCACCATCGCCCCTCCTCCAAGTTCGCCCAACCCGCCCAGGGGAAGCTCATAAGACAGGTGATCGACGAGCCGGCTGCTCTGCCCGTCGACCGGCAACACGCGGTGCTGATGCTCCCAGCTCGCAAACGGACCACGGATCTGCACGTCGTCGAAGCCCACTCCGGGCACCACCCGACGATGTTCAGCCACCCACTCGACGGGAATCGGCCCGGCCTGCATCTGTAGCTTGGCCCGCGAACCTTCGGCGACGAGCCCCCCTTCCACGATCCGGGCAGGATCGAAGGGAGGGTTCAGGCGCAAGAAAGCCCCCGGACGGACATGCCAGTCCCAGACGGCCGAGGCTGGGGCCTCGAGCGTGCTTTCGAAGGTACGCGTCGTCATCGACAGGATCTCCCGGGTGGTCTTCAGGGTACCCCGGGTCCAAGGCTTGTCAACAAGGTGTCGATCGGCCTAGGATGCCTCACCTGAGTCCTTGAGGGAGGCCATTCATGTCACGCCGCGGCCCCTGGGCACTCGCCATCCAGCCTTGGATGGTCGCTGCGGTGCTCGGGTCGGTGAACTCCGCTGCCTGGGCCGCCCCCACCACCCGGGACTTCGACAAGGCCGAATCGTCACCGACCCAGCCTCGTGCGGTGTCCGACGACGCGTGGCCCGATGTGGCGCGGGTGCTGCGGGAGGCGGCAATGCGGCAGCCGGACGTGGTGGCGGCACAAGCCGAAGCCCGCGGTGCCGAGGCCCGAAGAATCGGAGCCGACAAGGCCCTCTTGCCCACCTTGGGGGTATCGGCAGGAGCTTCGGTGCTTCGAGGACAGATCTTTGGCGCCTTTGCGGGCGGGGCGGCAGGAGTGCAGCCAGGTGGCCTTGGCGGGTTGCCTCTGTCCCAAGACCAGGTCTGGCCCAACGTGGGCGTGACGCTGAACCAGCCGATCTTCGACGGCGGCAAGGCGTGGGCGCTGGGGGACGCCGCCCGTCATCAGCAGGAGGCGGCTGTCCTGCGAGCGGAGCGCGGCCGGCGGCATGCCGTCTATAGCGCCTGGCGGACTTGGCTGGACCTCCTTGACCAGGAAGCTGGACAGCTCGCGCTGGACGCACGCCGTGCAAGCGCCCGCGAGCGCGTGGCGCGTAGCCGCCTCGAGCGCACGGTCGGGTCGGGCTCGGAGCTCGCCGTGCTGCAAGCCGAGGCCGATCTGCAGCGACAGGAAGACGAACGGCGCCACGAAGCCGATGCCTTGATCCTGCTGCGTCAGGAGATTTCCCGCCGCTACGGCGGAGAGCTGTTGTCCGGACGTCCAGGTTCCTTGCGTGTGCGATGGCCCGAGGGTTTGCTCGAACCTTCCGAAGGCGGGCTCCTCGACAGCCAGGCCGCCCGAGCGGATCGTGAAGCGGCCGAGGCCGTCGCCCGTTCCCGGGGCGGCGCCCGCTGGCCGCAGGCCGCTGCCTTCGTCACGGCTACCGCGGCCGGCAGGGACCTGGGCCTCACGACCGTGCTGGGGGGTGCCTCGGTGACCTGGCAGCCCGTGGATCTGGGGCGGCAAGATGCAGCCGAGGCCGAGGCCCGTGCCGTAGCCGAGCAGGCCCGGGCGCGTGAAGCCGACGTGGCGCTCGAAACGCTTCGCGAGCTGCAGCAGGCGAGTCTTCGCCGCAAGCAGGCAGCGGCCCGCACGGGTCACGCGCGTCTCGCCTTGCAGCTGGCTTGGCGGGCTCGTGAGGAAGCCGAGGCCCGCCGCAACTCGGGGGCCTCCGACACGCTCGAGTCACTGGTGCGCGAAGAGGCGGTGGTCACGGCCCAAGTCGCCGTGGAACGCGCCGAACGCGACCAGATCCGGGCCGACTTGGCGCTGGCCGAAGCCGTGGGCCTGCCTCCCGAAGAGTTGCTCGTGTCCGCCGTGAAACCGGAGAAGACGCCATGAACCGTAAGTCCTTGCTGTGGAGCGGCGTTGCCGTCGCGGTCGCGGTGGGAGGAGGTTTCACCCTCTGGCCCCGCAGCCTCGACCTGCCCGTCGCCACGGTCACCCGCGGGCAGGTGGTCGAAGCCATCTATGCCACCGGCACCGTCACGGCGCTACGTTCCTCGGGGATGCGGGTCAGGGTAGCCGGCACCGTCAGGCAATTGCCGGTACCCGTGGGCAGCCGGGTGGCTGCAGGGGCCGCGGTGGTGGCCCTCGAGGCCGCAGAGCCGCGGCGGGCCGTGGCCGAAGCCGAAGCCGCTCTGGCCCAGGCGGAGGCCGCAGCCCAGCAGGCCCAGCGCAACTTGGAGGTCTTGGTGCGGGGTGCCCGTCCTGAAGAACTGACTCAGGCCCAGGCCGCGCTCAACCAGGCCCGCGTGGACCTCAGGGGCGCCCAGCAGGACGTGGACCGGGCCGAGCGCCTGTCGGGTTCAGGGGCGACCACGCCCGTGGCCCTCGAGCAGGCTCAGCAACGGCGCGAGGCCTCCCAGGCGCGGGTCCGCTCGGCCGAGGCGCAACTGGATCTGTTGCGAAAGGGCACGCGGGGCGAGCAGGTACAAGGCGCTCGCGCCCAGGTGCGGGCCGCCGAGGCCGTGGTGCAGCAGCGTCGGGTGCAGCTGGAACGGGCACGAGCCGGCGTCGGCGACTATGTGCTGGCCGCGCCTTTCGCGGGGGTGGTCGCCGCTCTGGACGTACGGGAGGGCGACATGGTCACGCCGGGGACGCGGGTGGCGCAGCTGGTGGATCCGAGGGTCTTCGAGGTGCGAACGGCCATCGACGAGGCCGACATCCTGAAGGTCCGGGTCGGGCAAGAGGCCGTCGTGGCGCTCGACGCCCTGCCCGACGCCACGTTCTCGGCGCGGGTGGCCCGGGTGGCTCCGCGTACCGATCCCGTTGCCAAGACCGCCGAGGTCGCGTTGCGCCTCGATCAGGCGCCCGCTCGCCTGATGGAGGGGCTGACGGCCTCGGTCAACCTGGTCACGGCCCGGCGTGAGGGCCTGACGGTGCCCGCGGCGGCCCTGGTGCGACAGGAAGGTGCCAGCTGGGTGTGGACGGTGGGCGAAGGCGGGAAGATTGCCACCGCCAGCGTGAAGGCTGGGGCCACCAGCGGCGAGCAGGTGGAAGTTACCGAAGGGCTGACCGAAGGTGCCCGCATCGTGGCCCGCGCCGATGCCCGCCTCAAGGCCGGCCGAAAGGTCAAGGGCTGAACCCTTGGGGCTGTCCTGGTTCATCGCGCTGCGCCACCTGGTGACGCGGCGGCGGCAGAGCCTGCTGACGGTCTTCGGGGTGGCGCTGGGGGCCATGATCATGGTGACGACGCTGTCGCTGACCGACGGCCTCATCACCGATATCGAGACGACGATCATCGAGGCCTCGCCTCACTTGGTGGTGAAGGCAGAAGAGATCGCGGGCAAGCCCGAACAGCTGGTGAGTGGTGACGTAGTGACGCTCGTCCGGCGCGGCAAGAGGGCCAAGGCTGACCAGCTGAAGGGAGAGGCCGGTCTGCGGGCCGGCGTCTCGGGCGTGACCGGGGTGGTGGCCGTGGCACCCTTCGTCGAGGTGCGGGGCATCTTGCGCCGTGGCAATCGTTTCCGGCCCATCGTGGCGAGCGGCGTGGACCCCGCGCTCGAGGCCAGGGTCACCCAAGTGGCGGCGCAGATGCAGGCCGGGCGTTTCGGCGCGCTGTCCGAAGGCCGCGAGGGGATTGTCCTGGGCCGGCTGCTGGCAAAGGCCCTGGGAGTCGCAACAGGGGACCGGGTGCGGCTGACCGATGCCCAAGGGCGGGTCTGGCCGCTGCGGGTCGTGGGAATCTTCAAGTCGGGCATCAAGAACATCGACGAGGCGCAGGCCTATCTGCCGCTGGGCCTTGCGCGCGACCTCAGGGGCTGGGGACCGGGCTCGGCCTCGGGGCTTGCGGCGCGCGTCCAGGAGCCGCGCAAGGTGGCGCAGGTAGCGGAAGGCGTGGTGGCGCGGACCGGGCATGTGGTCGACACGTGGGAAGAGCGCAACCGCACCATCATCGCCAGCTTCAAGCGCAACAACATGACGACGCTCATCCTCGTCGTCTTCACCTTTATCGTATCGGGCTTCGGGATCACGAACGTCCTGAATACCGTCGTCCTCGAAAAGGTCAAAGACATCGCCGTACTCAAGGGCATGGGCCTGACGGAACCCCAGGTCACCCGCATCTTCCTGCTGGAAGGCCTGGTGCTGGGCGTGGCGGGGGCGCTCCTGGGGGCGCTGTTGGGCTACGGGTTGTCGACGCTGATCGGGGTCTTGCCGTTCAGCTATGGCGATGCCGCCTTCGTGCAGACCAACCGGATCCTGATGACCCAGCATGCGTGGTTCTACGAGCTGGTCATCGGCTTTTCGGTGCTGCTGGCCGTGCTCGCGAGCGTGGGCCCCACGCGCAAAGCCGCTCGCCTCGTGCCGGTCGCCGTGTTTCGGGGCTACTGACCGATGTCTTTGCGGATGCTGCTGGGGTTGGCGTGGCGCCACCTGTCGGGCCAAAGGCGGCAGAGCCTGCTCACGATGGCGGGCGTGGCGCTGGGCGTCATGGTGCTGCTCGTGATCTCGGCGCTCATGAACGGGTTGCTCGTCAGCTTTCGCGACACCATCGTGGAAGCCGCCCCGCACCTCGTCATCACGGGACGAGAGGGCGGCACGCGCACGGCTCCCCATCGCCTGCTGCCGGAAGGGGTTCCCGGATCGGTCGTGGCGCTCGTCGATCGGGGCGAGCCCTCGGGCCGGACGGACGTGGCGCACCACCCGCAGGTCATGGCTCAGGTGGCGCAGGTGGAAGGCCTGTCGGTCATCAGCCCGTATGTGGCCACCCAGGTCATCGGGTCCAGCGCCGCCGA
>JAYKGV010000049.1:0-65071 GCA_035285595.1 Candidatus Sericytochromatia bacterium | reverse complement strand
GCCACCGGCGGGCTACAGGGAGCAGGCGCTACTGCCTTGGAAGGACCACTAGGCCGCGAGAGCGACCGAGCGGTTTACCTTGACAGGAGCAGCCGCGAGGAACGCGTTGTTCTTCTTGGCATTTGTTTTTTTGCCACCTGATTTAACGGGCTCGGATGACACTCCCGGCTCGCAACTCCCACCGCCGCACGTAAGGTCGAAACCGTGACATCCCCGTGCGTGGCAGAGCCACATGCTCACCCTAGACGACACAGGGTCCATATGTCAACACCCAGGCGACCTCTCGCTCCTGCTGGCCTTGCCCGACATACCCCAGGCATCTCCCGAGCACCGCTGGCAAACTTGCTCAACACAACACGGCTTTGGACAGCCTTGTTGTGTTCTTAACTCCATCTTGATGCCACGAGACGCAGGAGAAATCTCGAGGAACCTACAATCCGCCATGATTCCCTCCGTCCTTCACGCAGCGCACACACGACATCCTGCCGACAGAGTCCCCCATCAACAAAGGGTATCTGCCGACACCCCATCCGCCGTCGGACGTTCCGACCACGCCTTCCGTTCGAACCTTGGCGAAACCGCCGCCGAAAGGGCCCTGCGCCAAGCAACCGAAGCTCTGGACAGGGATCTCGGCCTGGTGGTTGCGGCCCACACCGAGCTCGCACCTGTCTCCCCAGGCACGACGGAACTGGCTCTCTTGGAAGAGGCCATCGTGGGACTGCAGGAAGCACAAGACGCCCTTTCAAGAGCAAAGTCCGCCCTGAGTCCGGATCGCGAACCAGGCTTCGCACATCGCCTCGTGGAAAACGCCCTTGCGCGACATACCTCAGCTCGCCATGCCCTCGACCTGGCCAAAGATATGATGTCCTCTCACGGACAGCTTGCACCGGAGGAGACACGCGCCCTGAATCTCCTGCTGTTGCAGGCCGTCACGGGCTCGGTCACCGAGGATCTGCTGGCCAAGGCCTCCGATGCACTGGCTGGCGCACATTAGACAGGGCGGCGAGCTCATCGGACCTTCACCCGCGCCTCGAGCGGGCCTGTGGGGTACAAACCGCTCATGCTGACGCTACATGGAGCCCTCACCAGGGAACGCCTATTACCTACCACGGTCGGGCGTTGCCTTGAACTCTTCGGAGATTTGGCCGGCATGTTGGCACGGGTCCCCGCGGTATCGAGCGTGGACCCTTTCGCTCCCGACCACTGCCGCGTCATCTTGAAACCTCTCGGCGCCCTCGACTACCACCTCTGGCTGGCCACCGACCTCAAGATGGTCGTGGATCACGACACGGTCACCCTTGAAAGTCTGGCCTTCGACCCCGCAGACCCTTGGATTGGCGAGGGCGTCCTGCTGTATCGCTACTTCAGCCGCACGCACATGAGCCCCGTGGAAGGCGGCAGCCGCGTTCTGCATGATGTCGACGTCCGGGTTGACGTTCCCCTCCCGGCCTTTCTTCAGAAGCTCCCCCTGGGCGTGGTCAAAAGTGCGGCTGACGCTGTCATGACCCACAAGCTCAAGGAATTGGTAATGCAGCTTGAGCGCTGCGTCGACGACGAGATCGCCCGACGGCCCTGAAATCAAACGCCTGAAGACCGACCGCGCGCGATGGCCAGCTGCCGGCGACGCAGGAGGATCTCGATTTCAGCCCATCGAGCCGCATGCTGCTGGTTGCGAATGGTAGCCAAGGCTCGCGTCCGAATCTCCGCCATCAGCTCCGGAGCCAGTTCGGGCAAGGGAACGGGAGGCGAGGGCACTCGGATCCGCGGCAAGGGAATGCCGGCCGATGCCTCCGACGCCGTGGACACGCGCCCGCGCGGGGGAGCCTGAACGGCGCGGATGGCCTTGACCGGCACAGACGGCAAAAGGCGGGCGAAGCGCGTCAGCATCTCCGGGGCAAGGAAGGTCAGCTCATGCGCCCAGACGGAGGCCAATGGGCGGACCCACAAGGTCTCGTCCACGAAACGAACGGGCTCGAGCTGCGCCGCCGCGGTCGGCCCCGCGACCTCCGGCCATGCCGCCACCACCTTCGCCGCCGCGATCAAGCCAGGCTTTTTCAATGCCCGACCGACCAAGCCCCCGATGGCGCGGGGCTCCCCCCCGCGGCCTCTCCTCAAAGCCACGCCCTCCGCCAACCATCGGACCCACCATAGAGCACTCGATAAGCCCGATAGGCCCACTCGGCCCGCCAGACGTAGGTTCGGGTCTCGGGAAACGCCTCGTCCAGCGTGGACCACCGCATGACATTGGCTGCTCCTGCGTTGTACGCCGCAAGGACACGCCTGCGGTCTCCGCGAAAAGGACCGTGAAGGTAACGAAGGTAGGCCGTGCCGAGACGAACGTTCACGGCAGGGTCCTCAAGATGACCGGTCGGGTCGGGTTCGCCTGCCTTTCCAGCCATCCAGCGGGCCGTGTCGGGCATGAGTTGCATCAAGCCACAGGCGCCGGCAGACGACACGGCCCGAGGATCGAATCCGGATTCGATACGAATGACGGCGGCCACCAAGAGAGGATCCAGCCCCTGTCGGGAGGCCTCCCGCTCGATGAGCCCCCTATGGGCATAGGGAAACACCCGAAGGCCGGCCGCCCATCCTCCCACGCAGGCGAGGACCATCCCCGCGCAGGAAAAGCCCACGAACCTCACCACGGAACCGGCGGTGACAAACGACGCGGACGAGGCCATGCTCCACTCATCCTACCAAGGTCCGGAACCCCGCGCCTCGAGAGCCGCGGCCAAGGCCTCCCGGACCACGTGCGCCAGCTCCTCCCGGCTGCCATCGTTGCGAATGACTCTGTCCGCGCGGCTGACCTTGTCCTCAAGCGAGGCCTGGGCAGCCAGACGGGCCTCGACCTCGGCAGGCGACAAGCCGTCCCGCGTCCGGAGGCGCGCGCGCTGAAGATCCGGTTGGCATGCGACCACCCAAACCTCATCGAATCGGCCCTCGAGACCGACCTCGTACAGCAAGGGAATGACCTCGACCACCACAGCCGGCGTGGCCCCTCGAGGACGAGCCGCCACTGCCCTCAGGCACTCCTCTGCCCTTTCACGGATCCGAGGATGCAAGATGGCCTCCAGCTTCCGCCGAGCCTCGGGATCCGCAAAGACCCGACGACCAAGGGCCTTTCGGTCGAGGGTACCGTCCTTGGTCACCACCTCTGGACCGAACACGCGGACCACGTCCTTGTAGGCCTGCTGACCGGGGCGAACAATCTCACGAGCCAGCAAGTCGGAGTCGATGAGCACGCAACCCAGGCCCTCGAGTTGATCTGAAACCAGGGACTTGCCGCACGCGATGCCGCCGGTAAGCCCCACGTGGAGAAAGGGAAGAGCGGTCTTGGGTGCGCGCTGGGGCATGACGAATTTACCTGATCTTAACCGGAAAACAGGAAAGACCTGCATCTGTTAGCTGGATATTATCCATAGGTTAATCGCTTCCCCTGCCCGCGGAAGCCCCTGGATTTTCCACGTCCCCCGTCCCCCCGACAACCCCCGCAAGGGGGAGGAGCATTCCTGATGAAGCCCATCCGCTCTGCCGCCCTGACCGGTGCCCTGGTGGCCACCACGGGCCTGCTGGGCTGCGGAACGACCCCGAACGCAGCCGTTTCAGCCAACGCCGGTGGCACGGTCTCCGCCCAGTCCTCCGCCGTCCTGCGCCAAGGCTTCGAGGATGTCCACAAGGCCATCTTCGGTGTGATGGACAGCAATGCCGACGGCAACATCGACGAGTACGAGGCCGGCCCCTTTTTCAATCTGCGAACCGAGTTTCCGCGGGCCGACAAGTCCAAGGCCGGCATTATCAATTACAACGAGTTCATGACCTATGCCACCAAGGGAGGATTCCTTGGAATCAATGACACCCCCGAACGTTTCCTCGAGCGGGAACGCCGTAATCTGGACCGTGCCTTCCGCGTCCTCGATGTGGCCCCCAAGAAGGGCTGGTTCGAATACGGCGACGGATATCTCTCTTCAAGCGAGGTCGCTCGCAAGGCCGTAACCAACTTGGGCTTGTCCTACAGCTACCCCAAGTTGCACGTCGAAGTCCGGGTCAAGGGATTCCGTCGGGCGGATTTCCAGGCCGCGGACAAAACCGGGGACCGGCGTCTGTCTCAGGGCGAGTTCGAGGATCTCTACATCAAGTCCGTGATTGACCTTATCGGCAAGCTGGCCAAGAGGCCTGGCGGGGGCACGCCTGCTCCCGCACCGATGCCCGGCGACCCCGGCACGGCTCCGGCAGACCCCGGCGCACCTCCGGCCATGCCGCCGATGCCGTCTCTCAAGGTGGTCGACAGCGACGCATGGGCGATCTGGGGCGACCTGCTCTAAGCGCCAGCAGCCTTGACCTTCAACGCCGGGTTCTTCAAGTAAGAACCCGGCGCTGTTTCATGAGGTCAAGGACGACATCCCGCAACTCTGCCGGGGACAAGGCGGGCAAGACCACCTCCGCGCATGCCCGAATGGCGGCGGCCTCCGCACGGGCCAACGAGACCCGAGCCGCCACCGCTTCGGAGTCGTCCCCGCGCTCTTGCATGCGTCGACAAAGTTCTGCCTCGTCGAGGCCAGACAGGCCCACCACCACCAAGGGACGGTTCAAACCTTGACGCAAGTTGAGCACTCCCGGGGGGTCGACCACAACCACCACGGTCTTGAAACCATCCCCAACAGAGAGCCACGGCAGACCGTAGCGATATCCACCGTAGAGCGTATGCTCCACCAGCTCCCCGGCGTCGAGCATCCGCAAGAACTGATCCTCGGACCGGAAATGGTAATCCACGCCATCGCGCTCACCCAGTCTGGGCGGACGCGTCGTGCACGTCACGGCCCGGACGATGCCCCGGCCCGAAGAGGCCAAGGCATCTACCAACGTGGTCTTGCCGCTGCCGGAAGGACCTACCACCACCCATAAGGGCAATGAGTGTCCGCCGGCGGACTTCAAGGCTGGACTCGCTGCTCGGGCGAGACCCAAGGCCCAGAGACGACAATCCTCAGGTCATCCTTGCGGATCCTCGACCGGAACAGGGCGATGACGCCATCGCGGTTGACCTCGCCCATACGGCGCGGATACTCCTCCCAGCGGGACTTGAGCCCCATGGGGCCGCCCGCTTCACGGATCTTGAAGTGATCCAACAGTTCGGCCGCGTAGGACGACACCCCGCCCACCGAGGAGAGGGAGACCGCCATCTCACCCACAAGGGCGTTGCGGGCATCGGCAAGGTCCTCTTGCGTGATTCCGCCGACATTTCCTGAACCCGCCGCAACGAACTCGTCAAGCACCTTGCGGAACTCGACAAGCGCCGTATCCACATTGTCACGGTTGACCGTGATGCCAGTGGTCCAGATGCCATCTCTGCCTTGTACGCCCCGTGCCGACACGAAACCCGAGGTCACACCGTAGGTCAGACCCAGTTGATCACGCAATCTCAGGCCCAGACGCCCTGTCAGCGTCGACCCCCCGAGCATGTGATTCAAGACGCGCATGGTGTACCAGACCGGCTCGTTGCGCTTCAGCGCCAGTCGGGAGCCAATGCGAATCTCAACGTTGGCGGCTTCGCCGACATAGTCCGACACGATGCCCTTGTGTTCCTTCTGCGGGGCACGGAAGGAAGGTATCCCGTCACCCTCGCCATCCGACACGGACAAGCGATGCAAAGGCAGGCTCCTGTCGTCGAGATCCACGGGCTGACCGCGCTTCCACCCCTCGGTGGCCCCGCGAACCAGATCGAACACATGGTCGGCGGTCACGTCACCCACCACGACAAGGCGAGTCGCGTCCGCACCGTAGAAAGCCGCATGAAAACGCTGCAGATCTTCGCTCTTGAGACCTGAAAGACTTGCGATCTGAGCGTCGGGATCTGCCGGATGATACGGATGGTTAGCCGAAAAGAGCTGCTGCCGCAGCAGCCGCGACGCACGAACGGCTGGCTGATCCTCTCCTTCACGGATGCGAGCTATCTGCTGTTCCTTGAGCAACTTGACCTCCACCTCGGGGAAAGAGGGCTGAGTCAGCATCTCGAGAGTCGTGCCGAGAAGAAGATCCGCATCCTTCTTGACTGCACGACCACGGAAGGTCGTGAGTTCCTCCCCGCACGAAAATGTTACCGAAGCCCCTACGTTGTCGAGGTCACGCGCCAGAGTCAGACGATCGCGCTGGCGAGTGCCACGCTCCAACATTCCAGCCGTCAGTGCGGCAAGGCCGGGTCGATCCTGAACGGCTGCCGTCCCGGCAGGAAGACGATCGAATATGCTGCCGGCTTCGACCCAGCCCTGCACGGATACCGTCGGAGCTCCGGGCCGCTCGAGAACGGCGAGGACCAAACCGTTGCCAAGTTGCTGCACCTTCCAGTCCGGCGCGGGCCTCGCCTGGGGCGCTCGGGACTCCCATCGTTGCAAGGGAAGGCGCTCCACGGTCTCGCGAGATGCGACCGCCTTGCCTTGACCGGCCTCAGCCCTCTTCATGCGTGGACCGTCCTTGGTGGCGACATAGCGTCCCACCGTGCGGGAAAGAGGCTCGAGAAACTCGAGGGCCGCCACCTTGACGGCCTCGGGCTCAACCGCAGCCATCTGCTCCTGCAAGCTGAAGAATCGCTTCCAGTCACCCAGAATCCACCATTGCCCCAAGGCCGAGGCTAAGCCCGACGTGCTTTCGACGCGGTAGGCCACCGAGGCAGCGGCCTGATTCTTCGCTGCCGCGACCTCCGCAGCGGTGACGCCTTCCGTACGTAGCTTGGCGATCTCCTCGTCAATGGCCTGCTCGACCTTGGCGTGGCCACCGCCGGGCGGCAAGGTGGCTTCAATCCAGAACAGGCCGGCATCCCGCAGTTGTTCGGCACTCACCCAGACGTCGGTAGCCAGGCCCGTATCGACCAGGCGGCGAACCAGACGGCTGTTGGCCCCACCGCCCAGAACCGATTCGAGGATCGAGATCTGGGGGGTACGAGGATCCAAGGCGCCCGGCAGCTTATAAGCCATGGACACCAAGTTGGTCTCACCCCTGCGCCTCAACTCCACACGGCGCTCGCCCAACTGCTGCTCCTCTGCCGTGTAAGGATCAGTCACCTCTGGCCCCCGCGGAATTCCTCCGAAGGCCTGCCGGATCATCCTGACGGCCTCCTTCCGGTCGAAATCGCCCACAAGGACGGCCACAGCATTGTTGGGATGATAATGCGCGTCATAGAACTTCCTGAGCTTCTCCGTGGACACCCCTTCCACGTCGCTGCGGTAACCGATGATCGGATGACCATAGGGATGGGACAAGAAGGCGACGTCCCGAACCGTCTGATACAGGACGCGACTGGGCTCGTTCTCGCCACGCTCCAATTCGTTGCGAACCACCGTCATCTCAGGACGACGTTCGGCATCGAGAATCATCGCATTACGCATGCGGTCGGCTTCGATGGCGAGGCCCATCTCCAGACGATCACTGGAATACGTCTCGAAATAGTTCGTGAAATCGTAGCTCGTACTTGCATTGAAGCGCGCTCCATTGCGGCCCAGCACCTGAGCAATCTGCCCCTTCTTGAAGACTCTGGTTCCCTTGAAAAGCATGTGCTCCAGAAGATGAGCGCTGCCCGTGATGCCCGCTCCCTCGTTCCGACTGCCCACGCGATACCAGACCATCCAGGTGACGACAGGAGCCGCTCGATCGGGCTTGAGCAGCACCGTCAAGCCATTGGGCAGCTTCAGCTCCTCCACTTGGGACGCATCTTCAGCGGTGAACATGGGAGGCTGAAGGGCAACAGGAGCCTCCGGAGGCTTGGTGGCTTGCCCACAGCCCACAATCAGAGACACCGCAAAAGCCACGGCCAGGCGAATGGATTGATGCATGCAGGAGTTCTCCGGCACGCCACCGAGATGGGGCGGCGTGACGAAGATCATGCCCCGAATGGAAAACCCCACACGACCCTCTTCGGGAAAAGTCCGGGAAAGATGACAATTCTCCTCCGTTGGAAAGCCTCACACGCGATGAAACTCCTCTTGAACATCCCCACGATATCCACTAGGAGTGCAAAACTATCTGGAGAATATCAATCCGTATTCTCCATGGAGACATATGCTCCATTCAGAAGCAGGACAGGCCAGTGGGGTTGCGGGTAACATGCGTGGTCATGGCCGCTTCTGACAGGCCTCTCAGCCTAGGCGCCCGCATCGGCGTGGCCGCAGCCTTTCTGAAGGCTGCCGGCGGCCGGCTCGTCGAGGAACTGGCCCAGCCCCCTCGTCCACGGCCTGAGGCACCGCCACACGGGACCGTTCGGATCTGGGCGAGGGAAACCACGCTTCACCTCGAACCGCACGTCGCCCTTCACCTTGAGGAACTCGTGGCCGATCTGGTGGCCCATGACCCGGCCCAGGCCCTTCGGCCGGAAGACAAGGATTCGTACGATTTCCACATCGTTTCGGGCAGGATCAGGCTCGCTGCCCAGACGATCGAGTGCCTCGTGGCCCGGATGCTGCGCGACCTTCCCGGCCAGCCCATGCAAGAAGTGGTCGTACAGTTGGAAGGCAGGGGCCTGCGTCTCTCCGGTACGGCTCGTCTGGGCCTGCTGCGCGCCCCCGTGCTCCTTGCCGGCCCCCTCGGGCTGGAGTCCGACGGCAAACTCTCCTTCACCGTACAGCGCCTGGAGATTGGCGGCCTGCGCGTGGGAGGGGTCCTGGACCTTATCGGGGGAAGGCTCGAACGTTGGCTGACCCTGCCCACCGGGGGGCCGGTCGAGGTCCGGGGCATGCGCATTCGCCTGGATCCGGCCCGGATCGTCCCGTCTCCTCGCAGTCACGGTCGCGTGCGTCAACTCGAGCTCGGAGACGGGGAGATGGTCCTGACCTATGCGGGAGAGCCGCCGCCACCGCCGAGCTCCCTCGCCGAGGATGCGCAGCCGGAGGCCTGGCTGCATGCCGTGGGACACGACATGCACGTGGGGCGGATGCAGATGCACGACACCCATTGCCATGTGATGCCGCTCGATCCCGCAGCCGCTTGGCTGGACATGTCGCTCGACGTCCTGGAGGAACAGCTGCAAGCGGGTCACAGCCGCCTTGTGCGACGCGGCGCTTTACTGGTGCACCTTCCGGGACTCGACGAGTTGGCCGCCGGCAGTTGAATCCAAGGTTAACCTAAGCTTTTTCTCTTGTTAGCGATGCAGCCGCATCCGTCACGGGGCTTTCTCCGACAAGATCTCAGCCACCTTGGCCGACCCTTCTGGAGAGACCGATGCCCCGCACCACGCTTCCCTGGCTGCCCCTCGCCCTCGCGGGTAGTGTCCTGGCTGCTTGCGGTCGGCAAGCTCCCGTGGCATCGACCACCACGCCGGTGCAGGTCTCGACGGCCCCCAGCGCACCGAAGGCCGCACCTGTGGTCGAGTTGCCCTCCATGATGATCGGGACGCAACCCGGTGCCTCGGCACTGACCCCGGCCCCGGCCTTCGGAGGTCCGGCTGTGGCCCCCGCACCTGAGGCTGACGACGACCGCCCTGAAGGTGCACCCGTGGATCTCGCCGACTTCAGTGCCCTTTCGGGCATCGTGGCCGGGCAGGTCATCGTCCAGGTCAGGCAGGGCGCCACCCTCGGCCGCGGCATCCAGAACCTCGGTGTCCGGAAGATCTCGACCCTCTCGCTCGGCGACACCTTCCAGACCCTCGAACTGCCCTCTGGCATGAGCTTCGCCCAGGCTCAGGCCCGATACCTCGCCGACCCCGCCGTCGTGGCCGTCCTGCCGAATCGTCGCTACGGGCTGTCGGGCCTGTTCGACGGTCTCGCCGCAGATGCTTCCGAAGACCCTTACCTTGACGATCAGTGGGGTTATAAGCAAATCAAGGCCGCTGATGCCGCCGCACGTACCCAGGGAGATGGCGTCACCGTGGCCGTCCTCGACACCGGCATCGACTACAACCATCCGGACCTCGCCGGGCGGGTGCTGATGGGTTGGAACTTCGCGGACAAGAACAAGGACATCATGGACCGCTTCGGGCACGGCACGCACGTGGCCGGCATCATCGGCGCCGCGGCCCGAAACGGCGTGGGTATCGCGGGCGTCGCTCCCAAGGCCTACCTGATGGCCGTCAAAGTCCTCGGAGACAACGGCGAAGGTTCGACTTCGACGGTCCTCGAAGGCATCAAGTATGCGGCCGATTACGGTGCAAAGGTCATCAACATGAGCCTGGGCTCGGCAGACACCAGCGTCGACGCCGCCCTGTCGAGCGCCATCGCTTATGCCCGGTCCAAGGGATGCGTCGTGGTCTGCGCCGCAGGCAACAGCGGAGGCGAGGTCGGATCGCCGGCCAATGATCCCGGCGCCCTTGCCGTCAGCAGCACTTCCAAGTTCCTCTTCTGGGAATACCTGTCCGGTTTCTCGAACCGTGGCGCAAAGATCAGCGTGGCTGCCCCCGGCGCCGGCATCTGGTCGACGGTGCCCCTGTCGGCAAACAAGACGGGCAAAACCGGCTATGCGAAGCTCTCGGGGACAAGCATGGCCTGCCCGATGGTGGCTGCCGAGGCCGCTCTCATTGCCCACCGAAATCCCAGCTTCAGCGTGGATGCCATCCAGGCCCGGATCGAGCAGGCCGTGGACGACAAAGGCAGCAAGGGTCGGGACAGCAGGTTCGGCTTCGGTCGCATCCGGGTTGACCTGGCCACGCAATAGGCAAGAACGTCGACGAAGGATCCGAGCTGACCACAGCCGGGTCCTTCTTGCTACGATGACCTCCATGGATACTCTCGTCGCGAATCCCTACCACGGCGTGCCGCTCCTGCCTGGCCTGCCCATCGCCACCCATCTGGCCACCACGGCCCGCGAACTGGTCCTGACCTTTGACGACGGACCTCACCCTGACTGGTCGGGATTGATTCTGGACGTCCTCGCCCGAAAGGATGTCCGGGCCACGTTCTTCCTGGTCGGTCACAATGCCAGAAACCATCCGGAACTCGTGCGTCGCATGGCCGCAGAAGGCCATGTCCTGGCCAATCACACAGACACCCACCCCAAGCTTCCAGAGATTGCGGATGCGGACATCGAAACGGAAATCGCCCGCTGTCAAGAAACCTTGGAGCGGCTGACAGGGAAGCGCCCGGCTCTCTTCAGACCCACCTACGGCCGTTACGACGCGCGCGTGATGAAGACACTGGCCAGCGAGGGGCTAACAGCCGTCCAGTGGTCGATGATGACTTGGGATTGGCTGGCTCCTACGGTCGAGGAAGCCCTCGCGTGGCACGCGACGCAGTTGGCACCGGGCGGCATCGGCTTGCTGCACGACGGGTCGAACATCCGTCGCGACAGCCGGGCGGCCACCTTGGCGATGTTGCCCCACCTCATCGACCAGGCACGTGACGCCGGCTATGCATGGGTACCGCTGGACGAGCGGATCCAGCTGCTGGCCTGACGGAACTCAGCGCAGGGCGCCTACGAGGACGATGGGCGCCTCAGGCGGCAAGCCTTCCAACTCGGCCAAGCCCAGGGACACGACCTGTTCGGCAGACGAGAGGCCGGACAGATCCACGATCCGGCGACCCGCCAGCAAAAAAACGTCCGGTATTTCCTTGCCCCCATCCCCGTAACGCGCCCGGGTTTCGAGAAACTGCTTCAGGGCAGGTCCCAGCTCGCCATGTCGGGTGCTCTCGACGGCTCCATGGTTGGTCTGCAGACGTATGACCCCCTCGAAGTCCATGACGCGCAGACCCAACCGACGCTCACGCCAGAAGCCCGCGAAACGGGCCACCTCGCGCGTGGCCCCCAGAACTTCGTGAGCTTCGGTCGTAGCGAGGCTGCGCAGCTCCTTCTCACCGACGCCAAGCGAACGGGCCGCCACAGCCAATCGCTCCGCCTGTGGGCGCTCGGCACCCACAAGGTCCCTGGTGCGCAACTCGGTGGCCCCGGTGGCAATGGCTCGGACCAGATTGCGCTGAGGGTCTACCTCCAAATGAACCTCAATCGTGCCGGCCGCAGCCCCAAGCTTCTGCACGGCCTCTTCGGCCTCGCGACGAATCCGCAACAAATCCTCCGGCTTGGGATCGAGCACCGTGCGTTCGATCGTCTCCCGCACGAGCGCAAGCGCCACCCCAATAGCCGAGATCACGTCGGCATGATCCGCTACCACGAAGGGCAGACCAAGGACGCGGGCCACATAGGGCACGATGGCCGACGCCCCCCCGCCGCCCCCCACCAGGGTCGCAAGCCTCGGATCCAGCTTGTAGTCGGCCATCAAGCGTCGAACAACCGGTACGACCATCTCGGCCGACAGACGCTGGACGCGATCGGCCACTTCCTCAGGCGACAAGCCAAGGCCCTGGCCGATGCGCAGGGCTGCCTGCCGAGCCTGCTCCACGGCTCCGGCCGCGGCGTCGCCCGGCGGCACGAGCCCAAGCACATTGGCCGCGCACGTATTGGTGAACGTGTGAACCACTTGGTCGCCGGTCCGCAAAGCGACATAGTCCTCCGGATCACCAGGCAGCGGCTGATGCCGGACCACCTCGGCCATACGCATGTCAGCGTTGGGAAATGCTGCATAGGCAAGGCCCGCGATGTGGGCGCTGCGCGGCCCCACCCGCGTGATCCGCCCCCCTTGGGTCCGGATCATCGAGCCGCCGGCCACTCCCAACGTCCGCACGTCGAGGGTCCGCAGGTACAGCCGGTGCCCGCCCAGCTCGGCTGAACGTACCTGGGCCTTGCCGTTCCGAATGACCGAGATATCGGTACTGGTCCCTCCCACCTCGAGAAAAATGCCGTCGGTCAGCCGCACATGCATCATGGCCGCCGCCACCCCGGCCGCAGGACCCGAGAGCATGGTAAGGATGGGGCGCTTGCGCATCTCATCGACGGCCATGACCCCGCCGTCTGAACGCATGACCATCAAGGGTGCCGTAATGCCAGCCGAACGGACGCTGGCTTCCGTCATGTCGGCCGTCTCCACCATGCGCGGGAGCATCGCAGCGTTCAGGACGGCCGTCCGAGTACGGGCACGAAGGCCGTAGCGCTGGGAAATTTCGTGGCCCGCGCACGCGTGCAGACCCCGCTCGCGCAGCATGGCGACCACGGCCTGTTCGGCGGCCACGTCATCCACCCCAAAGGCTGCCGAGACGGCAAAGGCCCGGGCACCTGCCGCTTGCAAGCGCTGAACGGCGAGATCGACCTCATGAGAAACCAGCCCATTCGAGAGATCGAGAAAAGCATGGTGGGTCTCGAGAAACTGCCCGCCGCCCAGTGGCATGCGGCCCAGACGGGTGGCCCGCTTCGTCATCCCACGATCGAATCCCGAGGCCATCGCCAGGATGCCAACGGGAGCCACGTCCCCCTCAAGCAAGGCATTGGTCGCCTGCGTCGTGCTGTGGGCGATGAGGACTATCCGGGAGGGATGAATGCCACCTTCCGCAAGCAACCGGCCCAGACCTTCGACGATGCCCGCGGCCACGCCCTCTGGAGCCCGATGCGTCGTCGGCACCTTGCAACTGGCCAAGATCCCGAGGTTTTCGGCATCAAGCGCCACGGCATGCGTGAATGTCCCCCCCACGTCGATGCCCACGCGCACCTTGCGACCAGGCTCTTCGATGGGAATGCGGGTCCCGGGCGTGCGATCTTCGGCAGGGGCGCGCAGATCGCCTGTACCCGGGCGAAAGAACAGATCCTGCAGACGAGCCAACCAACCCGGACGTTCGCTCATGCGAGATACCTCACGGCCGAGACCACCAGGCCTGCGAAGGCCGCCAGCCAGGCCCACGGCAGCGTCTGGCGCATCAAACTGGCCGGCGAACTACCCACTTGGTTGGCGATCCAGACATTGGCGGTATTGGTGGGATCACACACACCTTGTACCTGACCTACGGACTGCAGCATGCCCATGACCGCCGCGGCAGGGAGCTGGCCCGTGCCCAGAATCAAGGCGGCGAGCCCACTGCCGAGTCCGAAAAGATTGAGCGGTCCCCGGTACAACGACAACGGCGCCGCAAGACCGAAACCGAGAACGTAAGTCAGGGCGTGGTCCGGAGTCGCCTTCGCCAGCACCGGACCGAATTGAGCCGAGACCACGGGATGCATCATCGCGTTGAGAACCATGCCGATGCCCATCATGAGCACCAAAACCGGCACGACCGCTGAGATTCCCTCGAAAACCGCCTGTGTCGCCGCATTGACCCTGCCAGGACGCCACGTGGCCATGACCCCATGCAAGATGCCCACGAGGAAAGCGGGGACGATGTCCATCTCGAGCACCAGCACGCAGAAGAGGGGCAGCACCGGCGTCAGCAAAGCAACGAGAGGTATCTCGTCCGTGGGGTCGAGCCGGCGACGCCACCACGACAGCACGAGTGCAAGAGCCCCGATGCCCTGAATCCAGGGCAGGGCCACGGTGAAGGCCCTTCGGGACCACGGAAGCGCGGGACCTTGCCACCACCAGAGGGCCCCTGCGGCCACGAGTCCGATGACGAGGCCCAGCGCGCCGATCCCGCGTTGCCGATCCTCGGGACTGCCCTGCACGAAGACGAACAAGGCGGCCACGATGGCGAAGACCAGGGAGAACGGTCCCACGAAGGCCTGAATCTCGGCCTGCGGAACTTGCAGCACCTCCATGAAGAGCTTCCAGTTGGCCAGGTTGAACATGCCTCCCAATGAGATGCCGAAAAGCAGCACACCCGCGGCCGCAGGCCCCGGCAAGCCCACCGACAACAACACCGGCAGCACGACGGAGCCGACCATGATGACGGCCCCGAGCCCCCCCATGCTCGAAAACAACAGGGCTGTCACCAGCAGCAGGCCCATGGCAAGGACAAAGGGATTGTCTCCGCTGAACTCGGCGGCCCAACGCACGAGTTTGTGACCGATCCCGAACTTCGTCATGACTTGGGCGAGGATAGCCCCGACCATCGTGGTGATCATGGCTCCGGACAGGCGACCAACACCTTCTTGAATGACCGTGTGCATGAGGTCTGCCGCAGGCACCCTGCACACCAGCGCCACGGCCACGGCCATCGCCGGAAGCGCCAGCAACGCGGACAGACGTCCCGTCGCCATCAGGCCGGCAAAGACCAGGAAGACGACGAAGCAGGCGAGAACCGTCAGCATCTCTTCACGATAGCATCCCGAACGGCCGCAGCCGTGGGTCTGTCCGCCACGGCCGCCACCGGCAGGCCAGCCTCGATGAGGCCAGCCTCCGTATGCTTGCCGAGCGCCACGATGCGCACGTCCTGCCAGGGCCACGGGCACAGCGCGAGGACCGTACGCACAGTCAAGGGACTGGTCGCCACCCACCATGCGGAACGGCCACGGCATCGCTCAATCCATTGGTCGATGGCCTTGGCTGCCTCGGGCAGCCGTACCATGCGATAGGTCTCGAGGGCCGTGACCCGAATGCCCCTGGGCTCGAGCAAGGCACGCAGGTCCCGGGCCACCTCGGTTCCTCGGAGCCAGAGCACCCGATCCCCGGGTCGCCAAGGTACGTGGCCTAACGCCGTCTCCATCCCGCCACCTCCGGACGGACACACCACGTCGCGTGCACCCGCACGACGTGCGGCGGCAGCCGTAGCCTCGCCCACCGCAAGGACGCGGCCGGGCCAGGATTGCAGCAACCCGGCCCGCTCAGGCAAGGCCGCTGCGGAACCCAGGACCAACCACGTGCCATGGTGCTGTTTGCCAAGGAAACTCGCGACAGCCTCAGGAGAGAGACACGAGACGGGTCGACGAACGGTGATCACGGACAAATCCAGCCCCGCCGCCGCGAAGTCGGGGACCCAGCGTGTCGCGCGGTCCCCGTCACCGGTCACGAGGACAGGCAAGCTCAACGACGCAGGCGCTCCAGGATGGCCCGCCCGCCCGCCGCGAGCAGCCTTTCGGCAAGGGCCTCGCCAAGGGCCTCGGGCTTCGCGGAAGGTCCCGTCCACGAAGCTCTGACGTGATCGCTGCCATCCGGCATGCCCAGGAAGGCGTCGAGCTCCATGCGATCCCCGCGGACCCTGCCCAGTGCCCCCAGCGGAATCGAACATCCTCCATGCAAGCAGGCCAGCAAAGCCCGCTCCGCCGTCACCGAGGCACGCGTCGGTCCGTCCTCGACCTTGGCCAGAATGTCCCTGAGCTCCCTGTCTTCCTCACGACACTGAATCACCACGGCACCTTGGCCCGGCGCCGGCAACATCTGCAGGAAGGATAGCCGCTCGGTGATGACATCGGAACGTCCCAACCGATCAAGACCTGCGCAAGCCAAGAGTATCGCCTCGAAGGCTCCCTCCTGCAGCTTGGCGAGGCGCGTGTCGACATTGCCCCGCAGACCCGTTACATGCCAATCGGTCCCAATCAAGGCCAGTTGAGCCTGCCGGCGGGTACTTCCCGTCCCAAGCCGGGCACCTGACGACAATTCGCCCAAAGATTGCCCATTTGCCGAAATCAGTGCGTCGCGGGCATCTTCCCTAGGCAAGACAGCGGCCAGGACGAGGCCTTCGGGCGCGGCCGTCGGCAGATCCTTGAGGCTATGGACGGCCACGTCGATACGACCCTCCCGCAAGGCCCGATCCAACTCCTTGACGAACAAACCGTCGCCGCCCACTTCAGCCAATGGGACGTCGGTGCGGATGTCCCCCGTGGTCCGGATGATCTCCGTCACGACCTCGAGCCCAGGCTGAACTGCCGCGACACGGACCATCGCCTGGCCCGTCTGGGTCGTGGCAAGCAGGCTGCCCCGCGTCCCCACCCGAATCCTCACGGCGTGACCTCCAGGTCCAGCAGGCCCTTTGCCTCGGCAACATCTTGCCGAATTCGCTCCACGAGCGCATCCGGCCCTCCAAAGCGCTGTTCGCCACGAATCCGTGCCAGCAGGGCCGTCTCCAGCCTTTGGCCGTAAAGATCCACGTCCTGATCCAGAAGGTGCACCTCGAAGCGACACTCCCGTCCCCCGAAGGTCGGACGGAAGCCCAGGTTGACGACACAAGAAGCTTCCTGGCTTCCCCAGCGGGCCCGGCCGACGTAAACGCCCACGGCCGGCAGCAAGCGTTCGTCGGGAACCGCGACGTTGGCCGTGGGAAAGCCCAACTCACGACCCCTGCGATCACCGGGGACCACCAGTCCTTCGACCTGCCACGGCCTGCCGAGCAGGTGCGCGGCCAGTGACACGTCGCCAGCAGCCACTGCTTCCCGGACCGCCGTGCTGGAGACCGTGACCCCATCGGCCATGAAAGGAGGAACCACCGTCACGCCGACACCCGCTTCACCGGCCACGAGCCCAAGCAGATCGGGAGTTCCGGCAGCCGCGCGGCCGAACCTGAAGTTGAACCCCACCACCACATGCATGGCACCCAGAGCCTGCAACAGCACCTCGCGGACGAAGGCTTCAGGTGACAGGGCCGACAACCCGCTGGTGAAATGCAGGCCGAGGACCTCGGAAGCACCCGCCGCACGCAGAAGGGCTCGCTTTTCGTCCCAGGTGGACAGGAGCGGCACAGGGTCCTCTGGGCGTAAAACGGTCCGCGGATGCTCGACGAAGGTCAGGGCTGCGACCGGAACATCCAGTTCCGCAGCCACACGGACAGCTTCGGCCAACACGGCACGATGTCCCGCGTGCACGCCATCAAAAAAACCGATGGCCACGACCCGAGGACCCGGCTGGATCTCAGCGGGCGCGAAAGAGGGCTGGAAGCTCATGACGACAGGCGCCATGCTACACCAGCAGATCCTCGAGGACCTCACGGCAAGTTGCCAATGGCAACTCGCCTCCCCACCAGGCCCATTGGGCGGCCGCAGCCTGCCCGGCCAGCATGGACCTGCCGTCCAGGGCCTCATGACCGCAAAGGCGGGCCCAATGCACCAACGGCGTCTCACCCCGAGCGTAGACGAGGTCATGAACCAGGGATCCGGCCGGCAAGCGCCCCAAGGCCTCTGGCCCCAGAGGAGTCGGCCCATCCGGTTCGGTCCTGCGCCCTCGATCCGCAGGAGGCGTTCCCGCTGTACCTAGGCCGACAGGCGTGCAGTTGACGACGAGATCCACGTCGGCAAGCCCAATCTCCCGCTCATGCCAAGGTCGCACCAGTCCCTCCACGCCCAGATCCTCGAGCAGGCGCTCTCCCGCAGCCGGTTCACGAACCGCGACGACCAAGCGGCAACCCAGTAGAGCCAGTGCATGCGCCACGGCACGGGCCCCGCCTCCCGCACCGAGGATCAAGGCTTTTCGAGGCATCGCTTCTGCCAGCATGACCTGATAACCGAACAGATCGGTATTGTGCGCGATCCAGCCCGTCTCGCCGCGAACCAAGGTGTTGGCAGCCCCCAACATCTGTGCCTCGGGAGTCACGTCCGTCACCAGCTCGAGTACGCGTTCCTTGTGTGGCATCGTCAAATTGACGCCCCGTGCGCCGAGGGCCCAGAGCCCGCGAACCGCATCGACCAGGCGTGAAGGCGCCACGTCCGCCGCCACGTAGACTCCCGGTCGGCCCAGACGCTTCATCACGTGACGGTGGAGCAACGGTGACCAGCTGTGGGCCACGGGATGTCCCAGAAGCACATGCAGGGGCGGATGAGTCACGAGTGCTCCTCACGACCGACAGGCATCGTGCGGTTGGCCACGTGAGCTGCTCCTTCGGCAGAGATCGCGAGGATGCCCAGGTCGAAGTCCTCCGGGAAGTCCGAGAGCACTTGCCGGCAAGCCGCTTCGGGTGCAAGGCCGTTGGCAAGGCCCTCATAGACCGAACGCGCGACCATTCGGCGCATGATTTCTTCACCGATGCCTGTTGCGACCACCCCTCCGTAAGGACCTGCGAAGAAACCGCAACCGACGAGCGGTGCATCACCCACCCGACCACGCAGCATGGGTGCCGCTCCACCGGTGGAGGTTGCCACGGCAAATCGGCCCTGGCGATCGCGCACCACCGCACCCACCGTATCGCAAGCACCAGCCGCAAGGTCGGGATCCTTGAGGAAATTCCAGTCCCTGCGCCAATCCTGGCCGGCCCATTGGGGCATATCCGCAAAATCGCCTTCGGTCAACTGACGCATGATCTGCCGATGAAGTTCCCGGGCGCGTGGTCCTGGCTCATGGTGGTGAACCGGAATTCCCCTGCGTCTGGCAAAGGCCACGGCTCCCTCGCCCGCCAGCATGCAGTGGGGCGTGGACAGCACCTCCCGCGCCAGCAAGATGGGGTGTTCGATGTCGCGGACACCCGCAACACACGCCAAGCGGCCCGCATCATCCATCAAGGCGGCGTCCATTTCCATGGAAAATCCGTCCATCCGCACAACCGACCCCTTGCCGGCGTTGAATCGACCATCACTTTCGAGACTGACCACCGCAGCCACTGCAGCCTCGAGGGCATCTCCACCACCCGCCAGGATCTCGTGAGCCGAGGCTACGGCGGAAGAGCAGCCATCTCCCCACTCCATGAGGGCCGAAGCTCCCCCGTGTGTCAGGACCATGGCGTTCACGAGGCCTCCCCTCGGGCCGGATCAAGGACCCGTACCACTTCTTCGGCCCGCGTCCGCACGGCGGGATCCGGATGCTCCAACAAGTGCCGCAAGTATGGAAGTACGGCCCCGCCTCTCTTGACCAGGGCGCGGACCACGACTTGTGCAATCCGGGGATCGTCTTCCTCGAGTCCCTTGGCCAGAATGACCAGAGCACGTGGATCGTCCGGCACCTGCAACAAATCGACCACGAGATCCCTCACGGACTCATCAGCCCGACGCAACACCTCGAGCAGGGGGGCTACCGCAGTATAGCCAAGGCCACGCACACGCTCGGGAAGAAGGTCGCGAACATCGGGAGCATTGACGGCAGCCTGGACCAACAGCACAAGGGCCAGCGGGGCTGAGCTTGCCACCAAAGCCTCGAGGGCAGACGCCCGCAACGGCTCTTCGTAGTCGAGTCTTCGGGCAAGTGCCTTCAAGGCCTGTGGACCCCCTTGGCGCACCAGGGCACGCAAGGCCGCCGATCGCCACGCCGCACGCCCATGGTCAAGGTAAGGAATCAAAGGGATGGCGTCAGGTGGCTGCAGGCGCCCAAGCACCTCTAACACGCGCACTCCGAGTCGGCCATCTCGGGTACGCGACAGCAGACGCAACAATCCCGATCTCGCCGGGGCCCCCATCCGCCGCAGGGCCTGCCGGACCACCCGGCCGTGGATCGGATGCCGCAAACGCAACCCCAAGGCCATCGCCGCGGCGGGGCCCAGCCGGACGAGCGCAGCGGGCCCCTGCCGCAGGGCCCACCAAACCCGCAACGACATCCAGGGTGCCATGCCTCCAGTGTAACCCGACGCCTTCCGGAGGCAGATGAATCCCGGACCTCCACAAGATATTCGAGGGTCGTCCCGCTCCTAACTGGCGAGGCGGTCGACGGAATGCTTCTCTGCTGGCGGGTCGTACCGCAAACCCCGGTACAATTCCAATAAATCCTCTGCTTCAAGCAACTTCGCAAGTTCAAGGGACTGAACGGTACGACGAAGTGCACCAACGTTCTTCGGACCAATCACAACGAAATCGGTTCGTGGGTGGGCCAGAACATATGCGTGCATGAACTGATCAAGAGTATATGATGTCCCATGTCGCGCATTGAATCTCTTGGCAAATGAAATTGCACGTTCATAGCGCTTCCTATTTTCATCATGAAACAAGGCATCATAAACTCTGCTCCAATAGCGATCCTTTCGTTTTTTTAGAGCCAGTGCCCTCTGCCTCGCCTTATCCCAACCGGGTGTCACAATCGAGAAGCCACCGAGCGTCGAGTAAGTCATCATCCGAACACCAGGGAGGAAATTCGGGTTCATCATGTCGCGATGGGTGACCTGCACGCCCCCTGAATGCAATGTCGTACCTTTCATCTCAAGAAGGGAAAAGTAGGGACTGCTGCAGACCGGCTCCGGCAATTCAGGATTGCGACGTGCCGCATCCCGAGCTTCGATGATCCTCTCCGGAGTCCAGTTGGAAAGACCGAGCATACGGAAATGTTGACGTAGCACGGGACTCGCCAAGGCTTCCAGAATGAGCTGCGCAGGGGTCTGTGAACGATCGACACGGACATAGTCCTTGAAATCCACATCGTCACGATGCATCAGATAAATGGAAATCGGCCGATCGTACTTGGCGCGCGAAATCTCGAGTTCTTCGCGGACTTCCTCGACCATCCGTTCTCTCGTACCCTTGAGGCGACTCTCATACGTCCCTGGTCCCAAGTCCCGGGGAAATCCACCTTTGGTGATGACGTGAAGATCCGGACGACGCTTCCGGGACAGCCAGGTAGCGAAGGTCCGCTCGATGTCCTTGTCGTAAATCGGAGCGGTGTCGAAAGCATTGATGCCGAGTCGGACGGCCTCGTCCAGCACCTCCAAAGTCTGCCCGGGAGTCGGTACCTGACCCAGATGGTCGGTACCCAGAATCAAACGTGATAACCACAAGGTCTCTCCCGAACGCCCCGTGATCGAGATTCTGGGCATCGAAGGCAGGCCGTCGGCCACGACGGGCCTTGGCGTGAACATGAAGCCAAGAAGTGCCACGAGAAATAGGAAAGATCGGCGCGGAACGGAAGATCGGTTCAAGCGCCGTCTCTCGATCAAACGGGTTCGGATGGCCATCGTTGGATCATTCTACCGAACCGGCCTACGCGGGCTTACCCGTGTGAGTCAGGCCAGCTGGCGGTTGGCCGGATTCCCGAAGAGTCCCGCCACCGCCTCCTTGACCTTGGGCCACGAGGCCCGGGCAAAGGACCACGCTGTCAGACCTACCTGCCCCGCGCTTGCGGCAATATAAGCCCCACGCAGGAAAAGGCTCTGGGGTAGCAGATACAAAGTCAACTTGAGGCCGCCAAGAGCAAGGAGAAAGCCTTGCCGGACCTTGTCCCCCGAGGTCGCTGCAGGATCTTTCATCATCTTGGCCATCCGTACGCTATCGGCCACGAACATGCCCACGTCCGCCACGGGCAGCAGGAACTTCATCACCCGCCCAAGACCACCGGCCAGGTGGCCCACGAAACCTTTGCGCACGACCGTGCCACCTGCAGCGGCCGTTCCATACATTGCGTCATGGATGGTCTCGAGGCCCGACTTGATGGCGTTGCCCGCCATGATGACGCCGGCTGCACCACGCGTGGTTTCGGCCACCGCATCAGCCTTGTCCATCCGGGAAGACGCAGGATTGTTCAATACCTCCATCATTTTCCCACCCGCCGCCACCGTGCCCTTGACAAGACCCGGGAGGGTCACCACCCCAAGGCCCACTCCCGCCACGGACCCAGCGAAGGCCACCGTTCGCGTCAACGGTGCCAAGGTGTCGTTGGTCCGACCCAGCAGTTGAAGCAAGGGACGGGCCGGCTGGGTCAACTTGCCATAGACCGGGCTGGCAGCCAAGTAAGCTCTGTCGGCGGCCGAGAGAGAACCCAACAACCTGGACTGCTGGTTGACGAAATTCGCGGCGCTCTGGGTCGCCTTTGCCGATGCCAGCACCCTCATCGAGGTGGTGGCGTAAGGATCGAGCATCACCCGCTGCAGGTCATTGAAGTCGCGAATGGCTGACTCGTGCGAACGAGCAAGCTGGGCCAGTGAACTGGCCACGTCGGTGGTACGGGAAACATTTCCCAGGACATCACGCTGGCCGGATTGAGAAGCCCCCCTGGGCTCCTGAGTCAGGACGACCGAGCCACCTGCACGGACTTTTGCCTCGCGCTGCAGATCACGAAGGGCTCGAGCCGTATCTGCAAGGCCCACGGCGGTGTCGCCAAGCGTACCCAGCAGCGGCTGGTCCTTATCACTGGCCAGGCGCTCGACGGCTTCCTGGGTGCGCGTCGGCAGGACGCCCACCTTGGCCTTTCGAGACACGACTCCCGACATGCTTCCCTCCCCCTCGGAGAGATTGTCCGGAGAAGGTCAGGGCTGCTTGACCAAGACCAGCCTAAGCTTTGGAAAAATCAGCGCGAAGCGGCCTGCAACGTCCGGGCTTCGGTTTCTGCCGAAATGCTCAAGCCGAAGTCTTCGCAGGCCTGACGGACCACATTGTGAAACAGCCACATGCCCTCGCCTTCGACCGGCAAGGTCCGGACGCCCTGCTGAAACAACTGCACCTTCTTGGTATTCCAGTTCGGATGATTGTTGAAGAACAGGTGCGCCTCAGGATGAGGCATAAGACCGAAAATCCGACCCGTCTCGTCACATAGACCAGCAATCGCACCCTCGGATCCGCACGGATTTTCGGGATGATGCTGCGTGGGTTCGCCGTGGGCATCCACATATTGCAGAGGGACGAAACCGTTTGCCATGACCCGGTCACGTACGTCATCCCCGAGCACCACACGACCGTCCATCGTGCGACAGGGCAAGGTCAACTCGGTCAGTCCACGCGTGTAGACGCAAGGAGATTCCGGATTGACCGCCAGCTTGACCCAGCGCTCTTCGAACTGACCCGAGACATTGGCCTCGACCGTGACCTCAGGTTCGCCGACCTTGCCTTCGACCATGGGAAGAAGGCCTAGCTTGACCATCACCTGAAAGCCATTGCCGATACCCCAGATGAAACGACGATCCTCGACAAAGCGGCTCAGGCGCGACCAGAAGCCTTTGGTGACCTTGAGCTTGTCCGCCAGGGCACGACCCGCCGGCAGATGATCGCCAAAGGAGAATCCCCCGGGGAAGTTGAGAATGTGGAAATCCTCGAGCGCCAAGTCGCCTTCCAGGACATCCGACAAATGCGCCACTGTCACGCGAGCACCGGCAAGCTTGTAGCCGTGGGCCATCTCCTGCTCGGAGTTGATGCCGTAGCCGGTCAGGACCAGCGCGCGAACCCTTTTGTCGGTCATCCAGAAGGCTCCAAGCAGATCAAAGAATCATCAGGTCCTTCATCATACCTCCCTGCCCGGATTCAGGCGACTGGAAGCGGCTCGATGTCGTGCGGATGGCCTTCCTGGACCGCAGCGGACGTGATGCGTACGAAACGCGCACCTCGTTGCAAGTCATGAATCGTTCTGAAACCGGTATAACCCATGCCCTTGCGCAATCCACCCACGATGCGGTGCAACACCTCGGCCACCGTACCCTCGAGCGGTACCAAGCCCTCGACACCCTCCGGAACCGGAGGACCGGCTTCCGGTGCTTGGCGACCATATCGGTCATTGCCCTCTTGCTGCAGGGCTCCCAAGGAGCCCATGCCCCGGTACCGCTTCCACAGCCGACCTTGACGCTCGAGCGTGGGAGCCGCGCTCTCGGTCGCGCGGGCCAGCAACCCGCCCAGCATCACGGTATCTGCCCCTGCACCCATGGCCTTGGTCAGATCCCCGGGAAGTCTGATGCCGCCATCCGCCACGACCGGCACCCCGTGGAGCCTGGCCTCGGCTGCGACGGCACGGATGGCCGTCATCTGGGGCACGCCCACGCCGGCGACGATCCGGGTGGTGCAAATGGATCCCGGTCCAATGCCCACCTTGAGACCGCATGCACCCTCCTCAATGAGCAAGCGGGCGGCTTCAGCCGTGGCGATATTGCCCACGAGCACCTCGGCATCCGGTGCCTTGCGCCTCAATAGGCGAAGCGCCTCGACCACGTTGCGGGAATGGCCGTGGGCCGTGTCGATGACGAGCAAATCACAGCCGGCATCCAGAAGTGCAGATGCACGCTCCCAGATGTCGCCGGCCCCTACCGCCGCCGCGACGAGGGGACGACCTGAGGCATCGCGGCTTGCGGTGAGGCTCTCGGCAAAAGTGGAAGCCTTGACCCAAGCCACTTCCTCGGCCTGTCGCTGCACCGGCATGTTGCGGTGAATGACCCCGATCCCACCCACGGCCGCCATGGCCAACGCCATCGGCCCCTCTGTCACCGTATCCATCGCTGCGCTCAGGACGGGCACGGCCAACGAAAGCCCTCGAGTCAGGCGACTGCTCAGGTCGACCTCGTGCGGCAGGAAATCGGCATAACCCGGCACGAGCAAGACATCATCGAAAGTCAGGCCTTCATCGAGCGCCGTGGCATCCATGGTCTTCAAGACGATTATTCCCATTCAATGGTGGCCGGAGGTTTGGGCGACAGGTCATAAACCACCCGACCCACACCGCGGACTTCTTCCACGAGGCGTCCCGCGATTCGTAGAAGGACATCCCAGGCAAAGGGATAGACCTGCGCGGTCATGCCATCCACGCTATCGACCGCACGAAGCGCGACCACATGGTCGTAGCTACGTTCATCGCCCACGACACCGACGGCACGAATCGGCAACAAGACCGGAAAAGCCTGCCAGACCTTGTCATAAAGGCCTTCCTTACGCAGTTGATCCGTAAATACGGCATCCACCTCACGCAACAACTCCAATCGTTCCTCGGTGATCTCGCCGAGGATCCGAATGGCCAGACCAGGACCCGGAAAAGGATGTCGATCCACCAGTTCCTCGGGCAAGCCAAGGGCACGTCCCAGATCGCGAACTTCATCTTTGAAAAGGTCCTGGTTGGGCTCGACCAGAAGACCTGCCGCCCGCTTGGCCGCCACCAGGGGCGAACCGACATTGTGGTGCGTCTTGATGGTGACGGAGGCACCGGCTGTTCCATGGCCCGACTCGATGAGATCCGTATGTAGAGTACCCTGCGCCAGGAAGACCTTGCGGTCCGCGAGGCCCAGCCCGGTCACGGCCTCTTCCTGCAATCGGATGAACAAGTCACCGATCCGATGACGCTTCTCCTCGGGATCAGTCACCCCGGACAGAGCCTCCAGAAACCTTTCTCGGGCCTCGACCAGATGTAGTCGTTGCAGACCGACCGAGGTCAGGGCCTTCATGACCTGGGCACTCTCGTCCTTGCGCATCAAGCCACTGTCCACGTGAACGGCCACGACCTGAGCGGGTGGCAAGGCACGTGCCAGCAAAGCAGCGACCACCGTCGAATCAATTCCGCCCGAGACCAGCACGAGCACAGGGTCATGGCCTACCTGACGCCGAATGGCGGCAATCCTTTCCGGAAGTTGGTCCCCAAGATCCCAATCGGGTTCCAGACCTGCCATGTCGCAAAGAAAATTCTTCAGCATCCTCGTTCCAGAAGGTGAATGGGTCACCTCGGGATGAAACTGCACGGCGACCCGTTTTCCGTCATCCCGGGCCGCGGCCGCCAGCAGGCCGACAGAGGTACGCGCAAGGGGCCGCCAGCCAAGGGGAAGAAGAGCCACGTGATCCCCGTGACTCATCCAGACCGACTCTTCATCGGCCAATCCACCCAGCAGTCCATCGCGTTCGAGGCACAGGATCCTCGCAGGCCCATACTCTCGACGTTCACCTGGCTCGACGGTACCGCCCCCTGCCTGCGCTAGAAGCTGCATGCCGTAACAGATGCCCAGCATGGGCTTGTCCAATTCAAGCAATCCCGGGACAGGTCGCAGGCTACCGGGACGATGAACGCTGTCGGGGCCACCTGACAGGATAATCGCACCGACCTCGTCGCTCATGACGCGTTCCACCGCAACGTCATGCGGCAGGATCACGCTACGCAGTCCCAACTCGCGGACACGCCTCGCGATCAGACGTGTGTACTGGGAACCGAAGTCGAGAATGGCAACCGTCGTCATGGGGTTTCGAAGGATACCCCATGTGGGCTAAGGACCGCGACGTCCCCCGAAAGCATCGGACGACTGCCGTTCGATTCGCGTGAAGACCAGGACAAGGACCTCTTGGCTTCCGGCCTGCCGCAAGGCCTGGGTCGCAAGATTCAGCGTGGTTCCCGAACAGATGATGCCATCCACGAGCAGGACTTTACGACCCTTGACCGCATCGGGTGCCGTCACCTGCAACGATCCACGAACCGGACTCTGGTCGGGATCTCCGTATTCGGAGATCAAGCCTTGTCGACTCAAGATGCCTACGGCACGAGGAATGCCCGTCAGTTGGCTCAACCAATCAACCAGCAGATGAGTGGGATCATAATCGACGCTGAATCCCGTCGACGGGACAGGTACGAGCAGATCAGGCTGACGCAAGGAAGGGGTTTCCTGAAGAAAACTCTGCGCCCACCGAGCCAAGGCATCTACCAGATACCATTGCTTGCGATACTGATAGCGGTAGATGGCCTCTCCCAGCAAGGTCCTTCCGCCTTCGGGGCGATTGTAGTGGTGGATGGCATAGCCGAGATCCCACCCGCCGGACAACGTGATCATAGGCCCCCCATCCCGGTCGTCGGCTGCTGCCGCCGTCGCCTCTCCACCATGGGGAATCCCGTGGACCAAGGCCATGGTCCTGACGGACGGAAGAATTCCTTACTTCAGGTGACGTCCAAAGATTCGAGCGCCCCTGGACGAACCAAGCGGACGTCTGCACGGACGCGCCACGCTCCGTGCACATCGGACAGATGAGTACTGGTGACAAATGTCTGGCCGCTCTCACCGATGGCTTCCAACAGGGCTTCTTGACGCTTGGGATCAAGTTCGGCCAGCACATCGTCCAGCAACAGGATGGGGGACTCGCCGACGGCTTCGGCAAGCAAGTCACGCTCGGCCATCTTCAGGGCCAACACGATCGACCGTCGCTGGCCGGTCGAGGCAAAGGCTGCCGCATCCCGACCCCCGAGACGCGCGGACCAGTCATCGCGATGCGGGCCGACCGTGGCATGACCACGCACGAGATCCTGAGACCTTGCCCGGGCCAGGGCTCCCTCTGCCCAGGAAACCAGATCCCGGGCATCAGGAAATTCACGTTCATCCATACCGGGAAAGCCCGGACGGTAGACCAGCTCGAGTTGTTCTGCGCCACCTGAAAGATGGGACAGCCACATGGCTGCTCGCGGCGCAAGACGCCGGATCAAATCGGCCCGTCTTCTGGCCACGGCCACGGCTGCCACGGCAAATGGGGCATCCCACGCCTCCAGCTGTGCCACGGTGGCCTCTCCTGACTGGATCCGGCGAATCAAGGCATTGCGCTGGACCAGAAGCCGCGACCAGCGTGCTTCCTCATCATGGAACAGAGGCGAGGCCTGCCGAAGTACCTGATCAAGAAGGTGGCGTCGACCCTGAGGTGCTCCTGAAATCAGATCAAGGTCGGTCCGGCTGAAAAGCACGACCGTGACGTGACCAAGCCAATCCAGCATCCGCCGGCAGGGCATACCGTCCAACTGGGCCGCCCTTCGTCCTTGGACGCGAAAGCACAGATCAGCACGCAAGGGATGGGCGCCCTTGCAGACGACCGACCGGACGATGGCGTCCTTCGCTCCGAAACGCACCACCTCTGGGTCTCTTCTGGCGAAAGGAGACTGAGCGGTCGCCAGGGTAGCCACGGACTCGAGCAGATTGGTCTTGCCTTGGGCATTGTCACCGACAAGAATCACACGCCCTGACCCGAACTCGGCGATCAGACGCTCGTGGTTGCGCCAATCGGTGAGTTCAAGCCGTTCGAGGAACAGGCTCAGCTCCGGATAGGCATCACGAGGGCGGTCAACTGACTGTCATGCCCCACGAACATCGTCGCCTCGACAGGGCCGTTACTCCGGATGACCACGGTCTCGCCCTCGACGGCCTTCAACGCCTGTTCGAGGAAAAGAGCATTGAACACGATGTCCTGGGCATCGCCCTTGACTTCGGCATCCACCCTCTCCTCCGCCTCGCCACTCTCAGCGTTGCGAGCCTGCAGGAGCAAGGCACCGTCCGCAAAGGAAACGCGTAGCGCCCGGCCATCACGCTCGGACGCCATGGTGCCCGTTCTGGCCACCGCATCAAGAAGAGACTGGCGATCCACCATGGTCTCGTTACGGAACTGGGCCGGAATCACCTGCCTGTAGTTGGGGTACTGGCCAGAGATCCGGCGCGTCGTCAACTTGCGACCTGCGCCAGAAAAGACCATCTGGGTACCGCCCAGAAGACCATCCTCACTCCGCGCAGCCTCGGCCAACAAGACTTCTCCGTCTTCATGACCGAGCAAGCGGGCGACTTCGTCCATCGCCTTGGCAGGCAGGGTGGCGGAGAAGACCTGGGAGCCTGTTCCTTCGTGCCGCCAAGCTGCGAGGCGGTAGCCATCCGTCGCCACCATCTCGAGCAGTCCGTCAGCCATGGTGACATGCAAACCAGAAACCACCGACATGTCATCGCGGTTGGCCGCGGCATATACCGTCTTGCGAATGCCCTGTGCCAACACCTGGGCCGGCAACCTGACCTCCTGACCCACGGCAGGCTCCGGCAGGGACGGGAACTGATCGGCAGATTCGGTGGGTAGCGTGAACCTGGCACGCTGGCAAGCCACCTGGATTCGCCGACCGGCCTGCCCATCCTCCACCGTTAGCGTGACTTCGGCATTGGGGAGCTTGCCCACGATGTCCGCGAGATTCTTCGCCGGAACCGTGATGCTGCCTTCAGCAAGCACTTCAGCAGGCATATGCGTCTCGATGCCCAGATTCAAATCGGTACCGGCGAGGCGCAGAAGCCTGCCTTCGGAACTCAGCAGGACATTGGCAAGAATCGGCATGGGACCACGGGCACTGATGGCACGCTGCACGGAAGACAAAGCTCGTGCCAGCTCATCCTTCTGACAGGTGAAGCGCATCTCGTGATTCTCCCACCCCATTTAGGGATGCCCATTGTACCAGTCCTTGATGGACGAACATGTGGGTTCATGTCGCACGGGTTGTTCATGAAATTTTTTCTTTTAATAAATTAAATACGTAGTAATAGGGGGAGTGGAAGGGAGGGAGAATCACTCATAACCCTTGTCAGACCTTGATTTCAAGGGAGGGATGTCTTGAGGGACAAACCCCGTGCTTTTCCCCATATACGGTTCTTCACTCCCGCATCTGCTCCTTGTCTACTCCTGAATCCCCTCCCGTCGGCTTACGAATTCAGGCTAAATCCACTCCGAACCTCCACAAGCCCGTTTTCCATCTGTGGTTTTTTCGATGGATGGTTATCAACCATGGAGTGGAAAGCCGGCGGAAAACCCGGTTTTACTTGTGATCAGGGTCACCCGAGGACAAGCTGCTTCGATTGATTTCCCCGCATCATTTGAAAGTTTTCAACATGATTTCGCAGTCTTTCCCGATTGTTTTGCTATGGGGAGTGGTTTGGAGACATTTCGTCATAAGTGCGGTTATCCACCGGCTATACACCGGTATTTCCCTGATTCCAGCGAAGGATCTGCAGACTTCGACCAGTCTGCAGATCAGGTGGAAGTTCTCTTTCGGTGGAAAACTCCAAGGTTTTCCACTCCTATCCACAGCCGTCCAAGAGCTGGATCTTTGATGTCAAGACGTTTGAAATCCTTTCTGCAGTTGGATTTCAGCCAACATCTCCAAGACTTGTCCAGAGTCTGTGTATCACAGTGGTGCAGTTATTCACACTGGTGAATGAGTTTTCCACTGGCCACGCCGAATGGTGGCGATGCGCGCTAGTAGTTGGCACCCGAGGCGATTCGGCCCCGCAGATAGGTGACGTGGGCTGCCAGCTGGGAATCGTTCTCGAGGTGTTTCTTGATGGTTTTCACGCTGTGCATGATGGAGGTGTGGTCGCGTCGGAAGAAGCGACCGATCTCCTGGAAGCTAAGGCCTGTCATCTCGCGGCAAAGGTAACAAGCGATGAATCGCGGGCGCGTGATGTCTTGACTTCGTCGTTCCGAGACCAGATCTTCCACCGATACTTCGAAAGTACGGGCCACCAGAGTGGTAATCCTTTCGATGGTTACAGGCTGAATCTGGCCTGTCCCGAGCGCCTTGTGGGCGATTTCGAGGGACGGCGACACCCGATCCATCTCGGAATAGGCGATCACTCTCATGAAGGCGCCTTCAAGAGCTCTTACACTGTCGTGAAAAGTGCCTGCCACAAAATCGAGAACTTCTTCGGGTACCAGATGACCGCCTTCCTCGGCTTTCTTGCGCAGGATGGCGATGCGTGTGTCGAGATCAGGTGCCTGGATATCCGTCAAAAGCCCCGACTCGAAGCGACTGCGCAGACGATCTTCGATTTCCGGCAATTGCTTCGGCGGTTTGTCGGAGGTAATCACGATCTGCTTGTTCGCCATATGCAACTCGTTGAAGGTGTGAAAGAACTCTTCTTGGGTCGCCTGAGTGCGTTCGATGAACTGGATGTCGTCGATGAGCAGAAGATCGGTTTCGCGATACCGTCGGCGCAACTCTCGCATGCGGTCCTCACGGATGCCATCGATCACCTCATTGGTGAAGGTCTCGCTTTTGACGTAGCAGACCCTCGCACGGGGGTTGGATGCAAGAATCCTATGCCCGATAGCATGCATCAGATGCGTTTTGCCGAGTCCCGTGCTGCCATAGATAAAAAGTGGATTATAGGAGCGTCCAGGCTTGTCCGAAACTGCAAGAGCAGCTGCATGAGCAAAGCGGTTGTGTGCGCCAATGACGAAACTATCGAAGGTGAATTTCGGGCTTAAACCGTGAGAAGCCGGCTGTGGCTGGATGATTTGGACGCCTGCGGGAGCGGGCGTCGTCGCGATCGGCATCGCGTTCACCTTGAAGCGCACCTGATAGCGGACACCATCTGAAGCTTCGTATATGGACTCTTCGATGATGGGTCGATCGCTGGACTGCTTGTCTGGAGAATAGAAACTCGGTACTTCCAGCGTGAAGACATCTTCCGCGACCTCGACACCACGACAGAACTGGAAGGTCGAATTGTATCGACCCGGCATTCTCAGGTGGAGAAGCGGCAGCGTCCTGGACCAGAGCTCGTCGGGCTTCATTCGGTGGTGGGGGCGGGTCGGGAGGGCAGTGGAAGGGGAGGCAAAGGGGCAAGTCGCCACCGGCCTTGGACCGGAGAGCGGATTCTTCGCGTGTCCAAGCCGTTCTCCGACGTGCGGAGCCGATGTTAACTCCGCATCGGAGAGCCTGCCAGACCCCTTGAGGGCTCCGGGCCATGAATGTGAGGCCAAAAATGCCGGAGAAGCCTTGTCAGAAGGCAATCAGGGGAATTTGGCCATATTCTCCCGCCTGAGTTTGGGCCTTGCTTGGGATCCTGCAGGCGTGCTAGCGTAAGGGTAATAGTGTTCGTGGGCCTGTGTTTGCTACACAGACCCTTTTCTTGAAGGATTCTCGATTATGCTCGCCCTTACCTTCCAGCATGGTGGCAAGAAGCGGAAGCGTGCCCGTACGCACGGATTTCTGGTCCGCATGAGCACGAAGAACGGTCGACGCGTCATCAAGGCCCGCAGGGCCAAGGGGCGCAAGCGTCTCGCCGGCTAGGTGCTGCCGCGGCAGCATCGACTCAGGGGCGGACGCGACTTCGAGGCGGTCTACGCAGCGGGTCGGCGGACGTCCCTTCCGCTTTTGGGTTGTCACGTCCTGCGTGATCCCGGTGAGTCTGATGCGCCTAGCCGCTTCGCTTTCGTGACGAGTCGTAAGGTCGGAAAGGCGTGCGTGCGGAACAAGGTCAGAAGAAGATTGCGTGCCGCCGTGCGCCGAAGGCTTTCCTTACTGGTGGGGGGATGCAGGGTGGTCTTGGTCGCTCGGCCGGCAGCCGCCGACGTCAGTTGGCCCGAGTTGGCCGCAGCCGTGGACAATGTGCTGCTGAGGGCGGGCCTCCTTCCGTCGACGGAACCCGCCGCACCGAAGTAACATGGCGGAGACGTGAGTGCAGATCGTTGGGTGGTTCGGTCGGTCGCGGCCTTGATCAGGGGTTACAAACTTCTGATCTCACCGTGGTTTCCGCCCGCTTGCCGCTTCTGGCCCACGTGCTCCGAATACGCCCATGAAGCTGTCGTCCGACATGGCGTAGGCGTAGGTTTGTTGCTGGGATTGAAACGACTTGCTCGCTGTCATCCCTGGGGGCCCCACGGCCCTGACCCGGTTCCCTAGTCCTTACTTTCAGGTCCATTTGCCTTGAATCCCATCGATGCGCTGATCCAGAACCTGATGATTCCCATCATCAGGTTCTTCCATGGGGCCTTGCCATGGCATAACTACGGCTTGGCCATCGTCTGCTTGACCGTTCTGATGAAGACCTTGCTCTTCCCGCTCAACATCAAGCAGTTCTCCAGCATGAGGATCATGCAACGTCTCCAGCCCAAGCTGCGCGAGCTCCAGGAGACCCATAAGGACGATCCGCAAGCGATGCAACTGAAGATGATGGAGCTATACAAGGAACACAACACCACTCCGCTTTCAGGTTGTTTGCCGGTCCTGTTTCAGTTGCCCATCCTCTTCGCTCTTTACGGATCGCTCAATGACAAGGCTTTGATTGCCAGCATCAAGTCTGCGCCACACGCCGAGAGCAGTTTCCTGTTCATCCGCGATTTGCTTGCCGTGGGCCTCAAGACCGGTAACGTACTTCATTGGGACAACATCCTGCTGATTGCCTTCTTCGCCATGACCAGCTGGCTCACGCAGAAGATGATGATGACCAACCCCAATGATCCCTTCCAGAAGCAGATGTTGTTCCTTTCGCCCTTGATGGCTCCGTTGTTCGGATATCTGATGCCATCGGGCGTCTTGCTGTACATCGTGGTGTCGGGGCTGGTCACCATCATCCAGTACGCCTACTTGCTTCGACGCTTCCCGCCTGATCCCTCTCTCGCCACCCAGACGACCTTCGGTCCGGGCTTCGGTCTTCCGAAATCGGATTCCTCGGATGTCGTCGATGTCAAGGCCGAGCCTTCGCCCGGTCCCAACCGTGCCCAGCGTCGGCATGGAGGTGCCTGATGTCCACGTCGACCTTGCCTTCGCCTCTCACCGATGCTCGGGACTGGTTGATTCAGACCCTTAGAGCCATGGGTTTCGATCTTGCCGTCACGGCGACCGTTAACGAAGAGGGTCCGCTGTTACAGATCGTCGATCATCCGGATGCCGCGATGCTCATCGGCGCCAAGGGCCAGACCCTCGATGCCTTCCAGGTCCTGGCCAACACCTTGTTCGTGTTGGAGGGAGGTGAGCGGATCCGTGTGGATTGTGGCGACTACCGTGCTCGTCAGCTGGCTAGGTTGGCCGAACAGGTGGCTGTCGCTGCCGCGGATGCCTTGGCTCGGGGCGAAGGGGTCTGTCTGCCGCCGATGCATGCCGCGGATCGCAAGAAGGTCCACGATATGGCCAAGGAACACGCTGGTGTCGGTACGCTCTCTGTGGGTGAGGAACCTGCACGGGCCGTCGTGATCAGTCCCTTGGGAGCCGATGGTCGTCCGTTGCCGTATGATGGGCCTTTGCCTCAACTGCCCGTCCGGGGCAGGGGCGGTCGCGGTGCGGGCGGTCGTGATCGGGACAGGGGACGCCGGGGGGGCGGTCGCGATCGCGGCTGAGACCATCGCGGCCCGGGTCACCCCTCCCGGTCATGGCGGTGTGGGCATTGTCCGGGTTTCCGGACCTGATGCATGGCTTGTCGCGCGGCGGGTGTTTCGGCCCCGTGGTCGAGGATTGGTGAGAGATGCCCGTGGCCTTGCCTTGGGTGCGCTTGTCCAGCCAGGGGACGGGCGGGTCGTTGATGAGGTCTTGGCACTATGGTTTCCTGCACCTCACAGCTACACCACCGAGGATGTGCTCGAGATCCAGGGACACGGGGGCGTCGTGGTGGTGGGGCGCGTGCTGGAAGCAGTGCTTTCAGCCGGTGCCAGGGCAGCGATGCCCGGGGAGTTCACCCGACGTGCCTTCCTCGGGGGACGACTGGATCTGCTGCAGGCCGAAGCTATCCACGATTTGATCACGGCTCCGGGTGAGCGAGCGCTCGAGGCGGCTCTGCGGCAGTTGGAGGGTACCTTGTCCGGTCTTGTCCAGAGGGCACGTACCACGGTCATGCAGCAGCTGGCCGCCCTCGAGGGCAGCCTCGATTTTCCGGACGAGGTCCCTGACAGTCAGGCCCTGATGACGGCCTTGGCTGAGGCTCGTGAGCTCATGTCGGGGCTTCTGGCCACTGCTCCTGCTGGTCTTGCTGCACGCGAGGGATTGGATCTGGTGTTGCTTGGCTTCCCTAATGCAGGAAAGTCCTCGCTCCTCAATGCGCTGCTAGGAGAGGATCGGGCATTGGTGGATGCCAGTGCGGGGACCACACGAGATCGTATCGAGGTGCCTTTCAGTCTCGGTGGATTTCCAATCCGTCTCGTCGACACGGCGGGTCTGCGCCATGTGCCTGATGGCATCGAGGCCCGAGGCATCGCGATGACCCGAGCGGTGGCCTCCCGTGCACCGATCCGGCTCTGGTTGGTCTCTGTCGACGAATCCGGTCCGATGCCGTGGCAGGAGCAGATCGGTCTGGTTTTCGATCCGGAAAGGGACCTCGTCGTTCGGACCAAGGCAGATCTCCTGCCCGAGGGAGTAGAGCCCGAAGCGCCTTGCGACGTCTTGGTATCGGCTCTTACGGGACAAGGCTTGCAAAGATTGCAGGATGTTCTCGTCGCACGTGTGGCCCCTCGGCAGGATCGTGCGGGCGAGGGCATCTTGGTGCACGCGCGTCATCGTGCAGCTCTCGAGCGCGCCATCTCTGGCCTTGATGAGGCCACTGGAATTCTGGCGGAGGGTTGGCCTTCAGACATGGCAGCGACGCCGCTGAGGTCAGCGGTGCAGGCGCTTGGAACGCTTACTGGAGTGGAATTCCAGGAAGATTTGTTAGATCAGGTGTTCGGAAAGTTCTGCATCGGCAAGTGATTGGTGTATCCGTCACAACTGTTGCCATATGGTTAATTTCGCGTGACTCTGGCCACAACGGGGCTGGAATTGGGGAGTTATGATTCAAACGTCATCCTCGAGATGACGAGAATTCGTTCTGTCCTTCACCAAAGCTGTCCGTGCAGGCGGGCATTCACGAATCGCAAATTCGTGAACCGTGCCTGTCGTGGTCCGATCCTGCTAGGATCGGCTTGGGTGGGGTTCCTGGGGCTGGGTCCGTGGGGCCCTTATGGCGGAGGTTCGGCGTGGAGAAGACCCGCAAGTGGGCCAAGACCTCGCAAGAGAGGGAAGCCCTTGTGCTGGAATACCTGCCGCTGGTCCGCAAGATTGCGCGGGGCCTGGCGCGGCGTAGCACCGATCCCATCGAAGATTTGATTCAGGTCGGCTCCATTGGTTTGCTTGAAGCCATCGATCGTTACGAGTACGGCCACAATACCGAATTCAAGACGTTTGCCGTGCACTACATCACGGGGCATATCAGACACTATCTCCGCGATCGTCAGAGCCTCATGCGCGGTCCGCGAGCCTTGCAGGAGCTGTCATACCGCCTTTCTCAAGTGACGATGTCCTTGTCCCATCAGCTGGGCAGGGATCCCACCGATGCCGAGCTTGCGGCCCAGTTGGACATTCCCGTCAAGCAGATCGATGAGGTCAAGCAGTACGACAACCGGGTCTCCGTCTACTGGCTCGATCAAGAGACCCGTTCCGATGAAGACGACTCGCGCAGTCTGCTCGAAACCTTGCAGGATCCTCGTACCCATCGCGTGACTCAGGATGATCAAGATGAGAAGTTGACGTTGCGTGATGCCATCGCCCTGCTGTCTCGCCAACAGCAGGAATTGCTTGAAATGCGCTATTTCCACGACATGACTCAGGCTGAGGTCGCCCGAAGACTAGGGGTCAGTCAGATGGAGATCTGTCGGCGCCTGAAGCGGGCCATCAAACAGTTGCACGCCATCATGCAAGTCAGCCCTGCAGGCCAACCTGGTCTCGCGGATTTGCGCTGACGTTCAGATTCCGATCCGCAGGATACCGGTCGCGCCCCACGCACGTCCGACCGATCCCCCCAGTAAGTTGTTGAACGACGGATCCGGGTGTCCCCACGCACTCCCCTCGATCTCGAAGAGATTGAGCAGGTAGAACCGCGCGCCAGCCTGAAATCCCCACGCCCCCGGCATGTACCTTACTGGGGCGGGGCCAATCGGGAACCATTGTTGGGCCGTCACCCCCAGGGAGGTCACGAGCGGGCCCATGGGAAGTTCCCAGAAGAGATCCCCTTTCGTGGCCACTGAATTCCAGGCGTCGGGGCCCTGTAGCGCCGTCCAGCGGGCATAGCCTGCGTACAGCTTCAAGGCGAGAGGACCCACCGGTCCCCCCACCCATAGCAAGGGAACCTGAACTGAGCGTGCCTGGACAGGTTCTGCCGCCACGCGGGTCTCGATGACCTGTCCCCCAGCGGGCAGGGTGGTGATCGTCATCGAGGCTGGGGCACCGTAGGTGGAGCAAGTTTTATGTCGGAGCGGAACAGATGAATCGTCAGCAGGACCATCCACAAGGGATTGAGATCCGCCGGCAGATCGATGTCGGCTTCGGTCGGAGAGCCGGTGACCTTGTGGATCCGGCGCACCCGTCCAGTCACGGGATCGAGGCTGGGTGGGTTACGAATCTCGAGGGTCAGTTCCTCGCCGACCTCAAGACCGTCATGGACGCCAACGAGTCGCAAGCCCAGCGGGGAGAGATGACCGAGCGTGGCCACTCGATAGAACTGGCCTGGAACCCGATAGCGTAGGGGTAGATCCGACGGTCTGCGGAAGCGCTGTTGCTTGAGACTGCGGTGTGGAGGACTGAGCAGGCGTACGGCCAGCAGTTCGGGATCTTCGTTTCCCGGCAGCAAGATGACCCGCCTGCGGGCGGCGACGTTGTCCTGGTCCTCATACTGGACTTCGCCCTCTGTTCCGGGTCCATGGGCGAGGCCTGCCTGCTCTCCCCAAGCCGGACGCTGGATGAAGAGGGTTTCGTCAGCTTGGCCTCGCGCCACCGTTTGGTAGGTCCGGCTTTGATCGTCGAGCTGCAGGGTCATGGGAGTTCCAAGCGCATGCTGGTCGCCCGACACACGATTCAGACGTTGCAACAAGGTCTTGGCTTCAAGAGGCTTTGGCAGGAAGACCGAGGCCCCTGATTCGATGGTGCCCTGCAGGACATCCGCGCTGGTCTTCGAAGACATCATGAGGACAGGCATCAGGCACGTAAATGGATTGCAGCGCAACGCCGTGGCCAGCAAAGGGCCTGATAGGCCGCCCAACTCATAGTCGATCAGCGCCAAAGCAGGTTGCTGCTTGATGGCGGCCGAGATGGCCTCGACTCCATCCCCGACCGATATGCAGTCATACCCCTCGCCGGCCAGCATCGCGACAAGATTGCGGCGATGCTGGGTCGAGGGGTCTGCGAGCAGGAGAAGGCGTCCCAAGGCACCCCATCATACCCGCGAAGGACGAGACCGATAACCGGACATCCCCGATACGAGGGATGGGCGTAGAATAAGTCTGGGCCGACGGCACGAGGAGGTGACGATGGCGACGTTGGATACGAGGGATGAAATCGCTCTCGAGCGCCTGCTGGCCGGCGGGGAAGGGCATACGCTCCGGGCACCGCGGGGTAGCCGATTGCATTGCAGAGGCTGGGTCCAGGAAGCAGCCTTGCGGATGTTGCTCAACAATCTCGATCCCGAAGTGGCGGAACATCCTTCCCGGCTCGTGGTCTACGGAGGAACCGGCAAGGCTGCTCGTGGTTGGCCTGAACTACGGGCGATGGTACGGACTTTGTTGACGCTGGCTGACGACGAGACGATGCTCGTGCAGTCTGGACGGCCCGTGGGGGTCTTTCGCACCCATCGGGAGGCACCCAGAGTCCTTATCGCCAACAGCAACCTCGTGGGCCGCTGGGCCACCTGGGAACATTTCCGCGATCTTGAGGATCGAGGCCTGATGATGTTCGGCCAGATGACTGCCGGAAGTTGGATCTACATCGGGACTCAGGGAATTCTCCAAGGCACGTGGGAGACTTTTCGTGCCGTGGGCCGAAAGCACTTCGGCGGATCCCTCGCCGGTCGCTGGGTCTTGACGGCCGGGCTCGGAGGCATGGGGGGCGCGCAGCCGCTTGCCGTCACCATGAACGATGGGGTAGCTCTTGTGGTCGAGGTTGACGAAACACGCATACGACGTCGTCTCGAAACGCGCTACGTCATGGAAATGGCCACCGATCTCGAGGATGCCATGGCTCGGGTTCGGGCCGCCGTGGCCGAACGACGCCCCCTGTCCGTGGGCTTGCTGGGCAACATCGCGGAGGTGGCACCCGAGCTTGTTCGCCGTGGCTGGATACCCGACGTGGTGACGGATCAGACCTCGGCACATGATCCTTCCTGCGGGTATCTGCCGCCCGGCTTGAACCCCGACGAGGCGCGCGTGCAAGCTGCGTCCGATTCCAGGGAGTATTCACGCAGGGTGGGCGAAGCGGCGGCGGTCCATGTCCAGGCGATTCTGGCCATGCAGGAACGGGGCGCCGTGGCCTTTGATTACGGCAACAATCTCCGCCAGCTCGCCAAGGATTACGGGGTGGAAAAGGCTTTTACCTATCCCGGTTTTATCCCTGCCTATATCCGGCCTTTGTTCTGCGAAGGCAAAGGACCTTTCCGTTGGGCGGCCCTTTCTGGCGATCCTGCCGATATCGACCGTATCGATCGTTACATCCTCGAAGAATTCCAGCCAGATGTGGACTTGGCCCACTGGATCCGCCTGGCACGCGAACAGGTGGCGTTTCAGGGACTTCCGGCCCGCATCTGTTGGCTGGGTTATGGCGACAGGGCACGTCTTGGCCTTGCCATCAATGAGCTGGTGGCACGGGGAGAGGTTTCGGCGCCGGTGGTCATTGGTCGTGACCATCTGGATTGCGGCTCGGTCGCATCCCCCAATCGCGAAACGGAAGCCATGAAGGATGGAACTGATGCCGTGGCCGACTGGGTTTACCTGAATGCCCTCGTCAACACGGCGGGTGGTGCCTCCTGGGTCTCGCTGCATCACGGAGGAGGCGTAGGCATCGGCTATTCGCTTCACGCCGGCATGGTGGTCGTGGCCGATGGCACGACCGAGGCGGCAGGTCGTCTGGAGCGTGTCCTCACCAGTGATCCCGGTATGGGTGTGATCCGTCATGCCGATGCCGGCTATGAGGAGGCCGTCGCCTGTGCAGACGCACGCGGGGTGCGGCTTCCCATGCGGGAGGGTTGATGGTCGCGGCCGTCGACCTCGTGTTGCGAGGGGCCAGAGTCGTGACTCCTGCGGGGGAGTCAGGTGCATTGGCCGGTCCTCGCCAAGGGGATCTGGTGGTGCATGATCGTGGGGCCGTAGCCGTGGCCGGGGGGCGAATCGTGGCCGTCGGGTCCGAGGCGGCGGTCTTGCAGGCCGTGGGCACGGGGTCCGCGACACGTGAGGTCCAACTCGAAGGCAGGCTGCTCACACCCGGTCTGGTTGATGCCCACACCCATCCAGTCTATGCGGGTTCGAGGCTCGATGACTTCGAACGACGGGCGAAAGGAGCGACCTATGCCGAGATCCTGGCTGCTGGCGGCGGCATTCACGAGACCGTCCGCCATACTCGGGCCGCGGCGGTAACCGATCTCGCCCGTGCGTTGGAAGACCGGCTTGACCGTTTCCTGGCCTCGGGGACCACGACGATCGAGGCCAAGAGTGGCTATGGTCTTGAAACGGGGGCCGAGTTGGCCCAACTCGAGGCGATCTCTGCAGCCCGTCATGCCGTGAATCGGGTCCCTACCTGGCTGGGGGCACACGCCGTTCCGCCGGGACTTGAGCCCGAGGACGCCATTGATCGTCTGATCGAGGAGAGCTTGCCGGCCGTCGTGGCGCAAGGTATTGCGCGCTTCGCCGACATCTTTTGCGAACATGGAGTCTACACGCCTGGACAAGCCGAGCGTCTGTTGCGTGCCGCGGCATCACGAGGCTTGGCCCTCAAGCTGCACGCCGATGAACTGGTGGATACCGGGGGAGCCGCGCTGGCGGCTCGCCTGGGGGCCTTGAGCGCCGATCATTTGCATGTCGCCCACGCCGAAGGCCTGGCGGCCATGGCCGAGGCTGGCACCGTGGCCGTGCTGCTTCCGGGGACTGGGGTGTTCCTGGGCATGAGGGATCCCGCTCCCGCGCGCCTCATGATTGGCCTGGGGGTGCCAGTGGCCGTGGCGACCGATCACAATCCAGGATCTTGTCCGGCCGTCTCCTTGCCTCTCATGATGACCCTTGCCGTGACTCAATTGCGACTGACACCGGCGGAAGCTTTCGTCGCCGTGACGGCCAATGGTGCTGCAGCCGTGGGTATGGGGAGCTCGCTCGGGAGGTTGCGTCCAGGGAAAAGGGCGGATCTCGTGGCTTGGGAGCTGCATGACTGGCGTGAACTGGCCTATCACTTCGGGTCGGTGCGTGTGGCCGGAGCATGGATTTCAGGTCGTGGGGTCCACGGATCGCTGGCGGATGCGTCACAGGTCGAAGGCTGACGTTGGGTTACACTTCCCGCATGGCCAAGCTCCTCGAATGTGTCCCCAATATCAGTGAGGGACGCGACCCATCCCGTATCGAGAGCGCGCGGGCAGCACTGGCTGCCGACTCTCGAATCACCGTTCTCGATGTTGCACCCGATGAGAGTCATCATCGGACCGTCTTGACCTTCGCAGGTCCCCCCGAGGCCATGGAGGATGCCATTCTCAGGTTGTTCGCCGAAGTCCTGGGCTGGGTGGACCTGAGATCCCACAAGGGTGAGCATCCTCGCATGGGTGCGGTGGACGTCGTGCCTTTCGTGCCTCTGGGTGAGGCCACGATGGCCGATTGTGTCGCCTTGGCGGAGTCCGTGGCCCGCTCGGTGGCGAATCGTTTTCACGTCCCGGTCTATCTCTATGCCGAGGCGGCCCGCGTGCCCGAACGCAAGGTTCTGGCCCACATTCGCAAGGGCGAGTTCGAGGGCTTGGCGGCCAAGATGGCGGATCCGGCTTGGACCCCGGACTTCGGACCCGCTGCTCCTCACCCCACGGCGGGTGCCGTGGCCATCGGGGCTCGTCCCTTCCTGATCGCCTACAACCTGCACCTCAATACCCGTGACGTGAGGGTGGCCCAGGACGTCGCCAAGGCGGTTCGGGCTTCCGGAGGCGGTCTGGCCAATGTGCAGGCCATGGGGGTGCATTTGGCCGATCGTGACGTGGCCCAGGTTTCGATGAATCTGCTCGATCATCGCAAGACCCCCCTGCGGAGGGTTCAGGAGTTGGTCAAGGCGGAAGCCGCACGTTTCGGAGCAAAGGTGACAGATGCCGAAATCATCGGTCTGATTCCGCAAGAAGCCCTGATCCGCGCGGCGGCCGACTATTTGCAGCTGCCCGCGATGCCGACCGACCTCATCCTCGAGGAGCGGTTGCGCGTGGACCAGGCCTCGCCTGAGCCCACAGTACCCCAGAGTTTTTACGTGCCCGATCGTATCGGCGCGTTGACCCTCGCGGGTTTCCTGTCCGACATGGGGGCCAGACAGGCGGTGCCGGGGGGAGGGTGTGCGGCAGCCTACGCCGGCGCCATGGGAGCTGCCTTGGTCGGTATGGTCGGTGCCTTGACGGAAGGACGCAAGGGATTCGAGGGAGTCGCGGTCACGGCCGAGAATCTGCGGGAGCAAGGGGCGGACTTGTCTTCCTCGCTGTTGCGGGTGGTGGCCGAGGATGCCGGAGCCTTCGATCGGGTAATGGAAGGTTTCCGTATGCCCAAGTCCACGGAGGAGGAGCGCCAGGCCCGTACGACAGCCCTTGAGGAAGCCAACCGGGGAGCGACGGAGGTCCCGCTCGCGGCTGCCCGAGAGGCGTTGGCGGCGGCCGAACTGGCCTTGTCTGCGCTTGGGCATGGCGTGCCGCAGGCCGCCTCCGACGCCGGTTGCGGAGCCCTTTTGTCCTTGGCGGCCGTGGAGGGCGCTCTGCTCAATGTCGCCATCAATCTGGGCGGTCTTGCCGATGGTGTATGGGCGGCCGAGCGCAGGACCGAGGCCGTGGGCATGTTGGTGCGTGCTGCCCGGTTGCGCGAGGAACTGTGGACCATGCTCCGGGCTCGGGTGCCGGTGATTGACGCGATGGCCGCAGAAGCAGCCCGGGATCTGGTGCTTACCGAGGCGGAGCATTGATCGACACGCATCCACTCGTCCTGGAAGGGAGAGGCTTGACTCTCGGGGACGTCGTGGCCGTGGCGCGCCACGGCCGGGTCGTCACGCTGGGAAATGAAGCCGTGCGTCGGATGGAAGCTTCCCGAGCCTTCATCGAGCAGGTCGTCGCGGGCGGGCAGGTCGTTTATGGGGTCAACACGGGCTTCGGGGCCCTCAAGGATCGTCGGGTTCCCGGCGAGGCCTTGGCCCAGTTGCAGCAGAACCTGCTTCGCAGCCACGCGGCGGGAGTCGGCGTTCCCTTCCCGGCCGAGGTGGTCCGGGCCATGTTGCTGCTGCGAGCGAATGCGCTGGCCGTGGGGGCTTCAGGCATACGCCCCGTGGTGGTGATGCGGCTTTTGGAGATGCTGAACCGTGATCTGTTGCCCGAGGTTCCTTCGCAGGGCTCGGTCGGTGCTTCGGGGGATCTTGCGCCTCTTGCCCATTTGGCGCTTCCCTTGACCGGGGAGGGGTGGGTTCGCGATCGCGGCCGGCGCAGGCCGGCGGCGGAGGCCCTGGCCGAAGCCGGCCTCGCTCCGTTGAGTCTCGAAGCCAAGGAAGGGCTGGCCCTGATCAACGGGACCCAGGCCATGACGGCCGTGGGGGTTCTTGCGGCCGAAGACGCCCGTACCCTCTTCCGTTTGGCCGATGTGGCGGCGGCCTTGTCGGTGGATGCGCTCATGGGCTCCCGCCAGCCCTTCGAAGCCACTTTTCATGCCTTGCGTCCTCATCAAGGTCAGCGGATCAGTGCCACCAACTTGTGGCGATTGCTGGAAGACAGCGAACTCATGGCGTCCCATGCGGACTGCGATCGGGTACAGGATCCCTACTCATTGCGGTGTACGCCTCAGGTGCATGGGGCGAGCCGCGATGCCTTGGAGCACGTCCTGCGGGTGCTGACAACCGAGATCAATTCCGCAACCGACAATCCCTTGGTCCTGGTCGACCAAGGAGAGGTGCGAACCGGCGGACACTTTCATGGCCAGCCCGTGGCGTTGGTCATGGATTTCCTGAAGGTGGCGGCCAGTGAAATGGCCAACCTGTCCTCTTGTCGAATCGAGCGGCTGGTAAACCCGCATTACTCCCAAGGTTTGCCGGCTTTTCTCACGCCCGATGGCGGCCTGCATTCCGGATACATGATTGCGCAGTACACCGCGGCGGCTCTGGTGAGCGAGAACAAGGTCCTGGCTCATCCGGCCAGCGTGGATTCCGTGCCGACAGGTGCCGGGCAGGAGGATCATGTGAGCATGGGGACCATCGCGGCCCGACAGGCGGCGCAGATCGTGGATCATCTGTCTCAGGTGCTGGCACTCGAAATCATGTGTGCCGTTCAGGCGCTGGAGTTCCGAGCGCCCTTCGCACCGGCGCCTGCCGCCCGGGCCGTGCGCGATCGGGTTCGTGCCCAGGTCCCGAGGCTGGCCGAGGATCGTGCGGTGGGTGAAGACGTGGCGCATATCGCACGCTTGGTCCGGGATGGGCACTTGTTGGCCGCTGCAGAAGCCGTGGTGGGAGAACTCGCGTGAATTCCTTCATGGCGCGCGTCGAAGGCAAGTTGATCATCTCTTGCCAGGCCCAACCGGGTGAGCCCTTGCATGGCAGCGCTCACATGGCCGCGATGGCCCGAGCGGCCGCTGAGGCCGGCGCAGGGGCCATCCGCGCCGAGAGTCCGGCGGACATCGCGGCCATTCGTGCGGTCGTGGATCTTCCCATCTTGGGACTGTACAAGCAGAAGATCTTCGAAGGGAATTGGTGCCGTATCACTCCCACCTATGCGGCGGCTCGCGAGGTCGTGGCGGCGGGTGCCGATGCCATCGCCACGGAAGCAACAGGTGCTCCTCGACCTGATGGGCAGATGCTCACCCAGTTCATGACCTTGTGCATGCTCGAGTTGGAGCGCCCCGTCGTGGCTGACGTCTCGACCGTCGAAGAAGGCCTCCTTGCCGCCGAGCAGGGAGCCATTGCGGTCGCCACCACCATGTCGGGTTACACCCTGCAGAGCGGGGGGCCCCGCCAGACGCCCGATTTCGAGTTGCTGGAGGCCTTGGTGCAGCGTTGTCCCGTGCCTGTCATCCTGGAAGGTCACGTCTGGGAACCTGCGCATGTCACCGAGGGCTTCCGTCGCGGGGCCTTTGCGGTGGTCGTGGGATCTGCCATCACGCGGCCGCAGCTCATCGCGCGGCGATTCGTCGAAGCGGTGCCGCCCCGCGAGGAGGCTTGATGGGAAGCTGGACCATCGGTCTGGATGTGGGAGGGACCAAGGTTCTGGGGGGGCTCGTCGCCTCCGATGGCCGTGTCGGACGTACGGTTCGCCAGGCGACACCCACTGCGGAGGGGGCGTCCGGCATTCTGCACACCATGGCTGATGTGGTGCGGGAGCTGGCTTCCGGCGCTGAAGGGCAGGTCCTGGGGGTAGGCATCGCGACGGCAGGTCATGTCGACGTGGAGACCGGTCTGATCGTGGACGGGACCCCCAATCTGCCTGGCTGGGCCGGAACGCCTGTCGGTTCCTGGCTTGCAGGGGCCGTCGGCCTGCCGACCTGTGCCGACAACGACGCCAATGCCGCAGCGTGGGCCGAGGCCTGGTGCGGGGCGGGCCAAGGGAAGCGGACGGTGGTGGCCGTGACACTGGGCACGGGCTTCGGGGGTGGCGTGGTGGACGACGGTCATCTGCTTCGCGGGGCGCGGGGGGGTGGGGCCGAGCTGGGCCACATGTTGTTGGTGCCCGACGGTCGAGCATGCAACTGCGGCTTGCACGGCTGTGTCGAAGCCTATGTGTCCGGGACGGCGCTGGGCCGGGAGGCTCGTCGTCTCTGGGGGCAGGGGGTCGACGCCCATGACCTGTTCGAAAGGGCGAATCAGGGAGATGAGCCGGCGAGGCAGGTGCTGGAAGCTTTTTCTGTCCATCTGGCCCATGTCGCGGTCAGTCTGATCAGCCTGTTCGATCCGGACATCATCGTCGTCGGTGGCGGGCTATCGACGCGCGCCGAGACCTATCTGCCCCGAACGCGCGCCCGATTGGACATGCTGCTGGCAGGGCGGAGATGGTCATCCGGAATCCTCGAGCCCGCGGCATTGGGTGAGCTTGCGGGGGTCATCGGCGCGGCGGGGCAGGCGTGGCAGCGGTTCGATTCCGTCGGCTCGCCTTAGCGGCCCTCCTTTCCGGTGCGGTGCCCCTTCTGGCGGGTGGACCGCGCCAACTGGCTTGGGCTGCGCCCATGACGCTGGGTGAACCCTCTTGGGATCCCGCCGCAGGAGTCCTCGTCGTCCCGGTGGGCGGACGGGTGGCTTGGGTCGTTCGCAGCGCGGGTTCCGAGATCATCGTCGAGATTCTGGACGCCCGGGTCAGGAAGTCGGGGTCCATGAAGGTGCCGGCGGCATTTGGGGCGATAGGCATTGCCGTCCGCCCGACGGGAGGCGTGGTACCCAGAGTCCAGCTGGCCTTCCGTTGGCCCTCCGGACTGCGTCCAGATCTGGCGGTCCAGGAAGGGCCTGGTGTCCTTTTGCTGAAGCCCGGCATCCGTCGGGGCGGGGAGGCCGAACTCGAGTCACTTCCCCAGTCGGTGACGGGGGAGCGACCGGTCTTGCGCACGCCCGAACCACGAGTCACGGCGAGCCCAACTGCTCTGCCACTCGCCGCCGTGTCACTCCCTGCGTCGCAGCCGCCCGAAGCGCCTGCGACAAGGGAGCGGCCGCGGTCCCTGCTGCTTTTGCACGTGGAACAGGTTGAGACCTTGGATTCAAGGACGGCGGGCCTCCAGGCCGGCTATCCCGTGGGATTGAGCCAGGCGTGGATCGAGCATTGGTGGGGGAATTGGCTGGGCACGGGTTTGTCGTGGCGCCAGCTGGGATGGACCTCGCGAGGTCCTGCAGGGTTGTTGCAACGTCAGGAAGACCGGATCCAGGCTGGCGTAGGCGGTCGCTGGGCGCCGGCGTCCTGGGTGGATGTGCAGGGTTGGGGCTGGGTGGCGGCCCGTCAGTCGGTCGTGGTGCCGGAGCCTCCCCGCAGCGGCGTTGATCCCTCCTTGGGCCTCGTGGTGCAGTTGTTGCCCCTCTCGCCGGTGACCCTCAGGCTTCATCTTCAAGGCTATGCTCCGGGACCCGATGGGACGCTGCCTTGGCGCGGCGGTGGGGACTTCCTGTTCGATGCGGGTCCCACGATGTGGTCCTTTGGTTATGACCATGACGAAGGCCCCTCGCCGGGAGGGCAGCAGACCGTGCTTGGTTCCCTGCGTCTGGGAGTCGGATGGAGCTGGTGAGAAGCCTTTGACGCCGCACGTCGTTCGTGTTATCAAGAATCCGGTTTTGGCACTCGTTTGTCGAGAGTGCTAAAGATCGGAGTCAAGGATCATCCCTTGCTGAACCAGAGACAGCGAGACATTCTGCGGGCCGTGGTCGACGATTACGTATCGACGGCGGAGCCCGTAGGGTCACGTACGCTGTCACGTAAGTATGGGCTTGGACTTTCTCCTGCGACCATCCGCAACGCCTTGGCCGATCTCGAGGATGAAGGTCTGCTGCGCCAGCCCCATACATCGGCGGGAAGAGTACCTTCTGACCAAGGCTATCGCGTGTTCGTCGAGGAACTCATGTCGTTGCCCTCGCTCTCGCCCGAGGTGCGCGAGGACATCCGGCGTCGTCAGCGGCAGGCCGATGATCTGCGCGACCTCATGACCCAGACGGCGCGCCTTGCGGCCGTGCTCTCAGGTTGTACCGCCATCGTGCGCTCTCCACGGCCTGCGGGGGCCCGGATCCGGGCGCTCACCCTCGTGCCGGTCACGGATCGCGAGGCTTTGCTTGTCGTGGTGGCGACATCGGGAAGCGTGACCCACCGGAGCGTGACGTTCGACGAGCCCGTCCACGCTGAAGACCTGGCTGATCTGGCCCTCGGTCTGCAACAGCAACTCGTGGATCGGCCTCTGGATGCCTTGACTGGTCAGGTCCTCGAAGGACTGGCCGCCAGGATGGGCCGGCACAGCGATCTCATTCGGCAGGTTCTGGGTCGTCTCGAGCCTGCGGAGGATGCTCTGGTCATCGCCCACACCGCCCATCTGGCGCGTCAACCCGAGTTTCAGCAACGCATCGACGGTTTGCTGGATTTTCTCGATCGTCCCGATCGTGTGCTGCGCTGGATGCACGAATTGAGTGATCTAGGGCCTGCCAATGCGGCCGTGCGCATCCGCATCGGCTCGGAACACAGGGTTCCCGAGCTTCAGGAATGCAGTGTGGTGGCTGCATCCTATACGATGGGGGGAGAGATTGCGGGAGAGGTGGCGATCCTCGGCCCCACTCGTCTCGATTACGGGTCGGCGGTGACGGCGGTTTCGGCTCTGGCGGCCGGACTAACCGAGGTCCTGGGGGTACGCTTGCACGGAGAGGGGAGGTCCTGATGACGTCAGGAGAGGCGATGGGTGGAGCGCAGTTGCCCACCATGGGCGGTGCGTCGCTTCCCGGTGCCGGGCAGGCGGACCAGGTTCCTTCGCCCCGGGAAACCGAGCTCGAGGGGCGTTTGCAGGAGATGACCTCCCAGCTGCAGCGTATGGCTGCGGACTTTGAAAATTTCCGGCGTCGCGCGTCGCAGGAACGCGAGGAGCTCATTCGCTTCGCCGCCCAGCGCTTGGTCGAGAATCTTCTTCCGGTTATCGACAACTTCGAACGAGCTGTGGCCCATGCCCAGCAGGCCGACCCCGCAGCCTTCCAGCAGGGGGTGACGATGATTCACCGTCAGCTCATGGACACTTTGCGGCAGCAGGGTGTCGAGGCGATGACGCCGGTGGGTTCGCCGTTCGATCCCCGGATGCACGAAGCCGTCGGCAATGTCGAGACCACCGAATACCCGGACGGTTCGGTCGTGGCCGTGCTGCAGCCGGGCTACACGCTGAGCGGCAAGGTCGTGCGCCCGGCCATGGTCCAGATCGCCAGCAACCCGACTCCCGCAGCTGCTCCCGCGGCGGCCTCCGAACAGGAGGCCCCGACGGAGCAGGCCGCAGACATCACACTCGAAGAACTGATGGCGGAAGCCACGGTCACGGAAAGCACCAAGGAGGACGCACATGGGTAAGGTCATCGGTATTGACCTCGGTACGACGAATTCGGTCGTCGCCGTCATGGAGGGCGGCAAGCCGGTCGTCATTGCCAACGCCGAAGGCAACCGACTCACCCCGTCGATCGTGGGCTTCACCAAGACCGGCGAGCGTCTGGTCGGTCAGGTGGCGAAGCGTCAGGCCGTCACCAACGCCGAGAATACGGTGTACTCGATCAAGCGGTTCATCGGACGTAGCTTCGAGGAGACGGCCGACGAGCGTTCCAAGTCTCCCTACAAGACCGTGAAGAATGCCTCGGGCGGTGTGTCTGTCGAGATTTCTGGCAAGGAGCACTCGCCCCAGGAGGTCTCGGCGATGGTCTTGGCCAAGCTCAAGGCCGATGCCGAGGGTTACCTCGGGGAGAAGGTGACGCAGGCCGTCATCACCTGTCCCGCATATTTCAATGACGCCCAGCGTCAGGCTACCAAGGATGCTGGAACCATTGCGGGTCTCGAGGTCCTGCGTATCATCAATGAGCCCACGGCCAGCGCTTTGGCCTACGGGGCCGACAAGGAAGCCAACCAGACGATTCTCGTCTTCGATCTGGGGGGCGGCACCTTCGACGTCTCCTTGCTGGAGCTTGGCGACGGCGTCTTCGAGGTCAAGGCGACGGCCGGTAACAACCACCTTGGTGGTGATAATTTCGATGAGCGCATCATGGAATGGCTCATCGACTCGTTCAAGTCGTCGGACGGCATCGACTTGTCCAAGGACAAGATGGCGCTCCAGCGGCTAAAGGAAGCCGCTGAGAAGGCCAAGATCGAGTTGTCTGCGACCGTGTCGACGCAGATTAATCTGCCGTTCATCACGGCGGACCAGACCGGCCCGAAGCATATGGAACTGGCTTTGACCCGCGCTAAGTTCGAGGAGCTCACGGCGGACCTCGTGGAGGCGTGCATGGGGCCGACGCGTGAGGCCATCCGTGAGGCCAAGCTCGACGTCAAGGACGTGGACAAGGTCCTCCTCGTGGGGGGCTCGACCCGCATTCCCGCGGTGCAGGAGGCCATTCGCAAGTATCTCGGCAAGGAGCCGGACAAGGGTGTGAATCCTGACGAGGCGGTTGCGGCCGGTGCCGCGATTCAGGCGGGCGTGCTGGCAGGTGAGGTCAAGGATGTCCTGTTGTTGGACGTCACTCCCCTGTCCCTCGGCATTGAAACCTTGGGCGGAGTCTTCACCAAGATCATCGAGCGCAACACTACCATCCCGACGGCCAAGAGCCAGGTCTTCAGCACGGCGGCTGACGGCCAGACCCAGGTGGAGGTCAAGGTGTTGCAGGGTGAGCGCGAGATGGCGGCCGACAATCAGAGCTTGGGAACCTTCCAGCTCTCCGGCATTCCTCCGGCACCTCGTGGCGTACCCCAGATCGAGGTCACGTTCGACATCGATGCGAATGGCATCGTGAAGGTGTCTGCCAAGGACAAGGCCACGGGTAACGCCCAGAGCATCAACATTACGAACAGCGGCAACCTGTCCAAGGACGACGTCGAGCGGATGCGTCGCGAGGCCGAGATGTTTGCGGATCAAGACAAGCTTCGCAAGGATTTGGCGGAGGCCCGCAATTCAGCGGATGCGGCGGTGTATGCCGCGGAGAAGCTCCTCAAGGATGCGGCCGACAAGCTGGCCTCCGACCAGAAGACCCGCGTCGAATCGGCGGTTGCTGCCGTCAATGCAGCCAAGGATCGCGAGGATCTCAAGGCCTTGCAGGATGCCACGGCCAATCTGACGAAGGAGGTCTACGACATCTCGTCGGCGATGTACCAGAAGCAGGACGAGGCCGAAGCCGTGACGGAGGACGCGCAGCCCGCCGCGGCAGCCGCCGGCCGCTCGAAGGCTGACGGCGACATCGTCGATGCGGATTGGGAAAGCTGAAGACCTCCTTGCCCCGCGATTGCTACGACGTCCTCGGAGTGTCCAAGTCGGCCTCCGAGGACGACATCAAGAAGGCTTACCGCAAGCTGGCCCGCCAGTTCCATCCGGATGTGAACAAGGATCCTGATGCGGGAGACAAGTTCAAGGAAGCCACCGAGGCTTATGCGATCCTTTCGGATCCCGAAAAGCGAGCTCGCTACGACCAGTACGGGCATGCCGGGGTGGAAGGTGCGGCGCGGGGGTTCGACCCCTACGCGGCAGGCTTCGGGGATCTGTCGGATATCTTCGAGGCCTTCTTTGGCGGGGGCGTGCGCCGCGGGGGCCGTCGAGGACCCGAGCGGGGTGCGGATGTTCAGGTCGGTGTCAGGATCACGTTTGCCGAGGCCTATGCGGGAACCGACAGGACCCTCGAGGTGTCGGCGCTGGCCAGATGCGACACCTGCAAGGGGTCCGGGGCCAAGGAGGGTTCTACTCCCGTCACGTGCGCGACCTGTCACGGCGTAGGCCAGGTCCAGCAAACCCAGCGGACCCCGTTTGGACATTTCGCTACGGTCGTGACCTGTCCCGCTTGTGAGGGCGAAGGTCGGACCATCGCGGCCAAGTGCGGCAGTTGCAAGGGCCAGGGACGGACGCGCAAGTCACGCGAGATGGCACTGCGTATTCCTGCAGGGTCTGATCAGGGCCTGCGGATCCGTTCGACCGGGGACGGGGATGTGGGGCCGCGAGGAGGGCCTCCGGGCGACCTCTTCGTGCATGTGCAGGTCGAGGACGATCCCCGTTTCGTCCGTGAGGGAACCGAACTCTTTCACGAACTGCCTGTCTCCTTTCCGCAGTTGGCCTTGGGTGACGAAGTCGAGGTTCCCACGATGGACGGACCTGAAAAGCTGGTCATTCCCGATGGGACGCAGACAGGGACCGAGTTCGTGTTGCGGGGGAAGGGCTTTCCGGCGTTGCGGGAAGGTCGGCGCAAGGGAGATCTGCACGTGATCGTGCGTCTCGTCGTGCCACGCAAGCTTTCGGATGCCGAGCGCGACGCCTTGAGGCAGTTCGATGCCGCGCATCGCCATGAGGCCACGAAGTCGGGCCACGGCTTCATGGACTTTCTCAAGGGTGTTCTGGGCGGCCGCTGAGTACGTCCGCGATCATGTGGTTGCGGCTGCTCTGCAGCGGGTGATTTCCATTTCGAGGTCCTCGAGGGTCTGCCGGATACGGGCCGCAGTGTCATTCGCTACCGCAGCGGGTTCTGGTGGGCGACGACGAAGGATGTTCCACCAAGGCCTATCCTCGGGGCGCTCATCAGGCCGCTCGAGGTCTACGAGTTCTTGGCGCAATTCTTCTGCGCGTCGGGCAAGTTGCTCGGCGCGGATGGCCATGGTTGTCCGACGGGCTTCGGCTATTTGCCTTTGCTCTTCCTCCTGACGCCAGAGCTCTCGTTTTCTCGAGGCCTCGTGAAGCAAGGTTGCCTGACGCTCCGCGGGAAGCCTGGCCCACAGCTTGTCGAGGGCAAGGCGAAGGTCCTCGCCCCGTCGCGTATCCTCCATGACCAAGGCGAGGCCCTGTCTAAGCGCTGTGGCCCCGGCGGGACTCGGGCCAAGGTCGGGTCCAAGTGCCAGCGCAGCCCACTCAGGTGCTGAAGGACCCCAGGTCCGTTCCAGTGCCATCAGCTCTCTTGCGGCGCGCCCCGCCCGTTCCAGCAGCTCTGCCCGGCGTGGGGATTCCTGCCGCAGGGCGTCTCGCAGGATACCCGCCACGACGGGTGACAACACCAGCTCACCTGCGTCATCGTGAGCAAGGGCTTCAGCATGAGTGGTCAGCCAATGGAAAGCGGGCGCGGCTTCCTCGGGCTCCTCGAGGATGAGTTCGAGTGCATCCACGCTCAGGGGGCCCAGATAGGCGGCTGCCTCCATCCAGCGGATTTCGCTGTCCGATTTCCACCAGCGGATGCGGCGAGCCGCTTGCTGCAGCGCAAGACCGCGTCCCCGGCCGTCGGTGTCGCACCAGAGGCACAGCAGGAAGGGTAAGCCTCGTGAAGCTTCAAGGGCTTCGGGCGCCCTCTGGGTGTCGATTCCTCTCGCCGCAAGATAGGTCTTCGTTTCCGCGAGCGTGAACCGTTCCAAGTCAAATTCACGTAGCTCGGTACTCCATCCATCCCAGCGGCGAAGGGGATCCGTATCGCGCAGCTTCAGTCGGCCGCACACGAGAAGCCTCAAGTCGAGCCCTGAACCCGGTGCATCAAGCAGTGGCAGAAACCAGGCGAGGAGCCAGGAACCCAGCGCCGGATGCAGAGCCTCGTGGGAATCCAGCACCAGGAGGACTCTTGCGGGCGCCTCTGCTGAAGGGGGCAGTAACAGGCGCTCCCAGCCGCTGGCCGGCGGACGCAGGCCCTCTCGCAAGTCGTCCCGCAGCGCCGTGGCCAGGACGCGCATCGGGGCTCTGAGGAAGTCTTGTTCTTCCCGGTCCCGGGTCCACCGCTGAACGGCGGCTTCAAGGGCCGGACGCCTAGCGGCCTCCGAGGGGTCCGAAGGGTCGGCCACGGCAGAGAGAGCTGCTTCGAGCCCGGCTTGTATGATCTCGGGAGCGTCTTCGGTCGCGAGGCGGCCTCTCAGTCGCCGCAGGACTGCCAGGGCGTGGCGCAGGCGGGTGAAGCCGGGCAGGGGAAGGTCTCTCGGTGGCCGGAACCCGTCCGCCATGGCCTCGAGGGCGTCGGGAAGTCCCAGCCTTCCGCAGGTCTCGTCCAAGGTGAGCCTTGCGGTTTCGGGAGCGATGGTCTCGAGTCGCTCGAGGAGGATGGCCTTGAGCGTCGTCTTGCCGATGCCACCCGGACCGTGCAGGTTGACCGCCCGGATGCCGGGCGGGCCGGCGAGATCCTTCGTCGCTTCGGCGAGGATCTGTTCGCGTCCGATGAAAAGGCGCATGCTGACGAAGGTACGGTCGCGCGGTCGCAAGGGTCAAGATGTTCGTCATGAGCCGCTGGTCGGGAAGAGGTCGGGCCTTGGTGGCAGCCTTGCTTCCGCTGGCTTGTTCCCGGGAAATCGATCGGTATCTGGCGACCCTGGTCGTGTCGGTGCCTGGCGAGGAACCGGGGCGGCGCGTAGAGTTCGCGGCAAGGGATGGGGTTTGGCGCGTCGACTTTCGCGATGGGCGTGGCACTGCAGCGCTGGGGTGGCGTGGCAAAGAGAACTGGATATTGTTCGTCGGTGGTTTCGCCCGAACGCGTGACTTGCCTGCTGTCCTTGTCCGCTATGGCTTGCCGGACCCCGGTGATCTCGCGACGGTGCCCTTCGCCCGGAGTCGTTGGATGACAGGTGCCCGCAAGGTGCCGATGTCCGCCGACGTGGGAGGTGAGGCCTCCAGCCTCTGGATTCGCGAAGCCTCTGACACGATCGAGCGCTTCTGGTTGGCCGAGCGGGACGGGGTGCCCCGCAGGTATGAAAGGTCGACTTCGGACGGGACCAAACGGGTCACCCTCGAGTGGCATGATGTCCGCTTGGGCGCGACCCTGCCGGATGCCAGCTTTTCAGTGCCCCCCGGCACGCCTGGCTTGTCGCTGCCCGTGCCGGGATTGTAGGGCGCCCTGGGCCGACCGGCCGTGCGCTTCGTCATCGCTTGGCCTTTGGTGCTTGTGGAACATGGGGGTCATGCACGACCTCCCCTTGCTGAAGGCGACCTTCCGGACCTGCGGACATCGCCTCGCCCGCACGGAAACCGTGGGCGAGGGCAGAGGCTGGGAAGACCTCTATACGGTCGCCGACTACGCAGCCTTTGCTCTCACCCGTGAACTGCCCGAGTTGCCCTGTCGCGCGGGCTGCGACGGTTGCTGCCGCGCCAAGGCCCTGTTCCAGGTCTCGACTCGGGAATGGGAGGTCGTCCGTCGAGAGATCGACGGATGGCCGGTGGAGCGCCGCGAAGCTCTCGCGCGGCACGCCCGCAAGCGTCATGAACGGGATCGCCCTGCCTTGGTCGCATTGGCGGAGGCTTGGGAGGCCGAGGGCCTGGGGGCTCGGATCCCTGTTTCGGGCGACGTCGAGGATGGATGCCCTCTGCTGGGCGATGATGGCCTCTGCACCGTCTATGAGGCCAGGCCGCTGGTATGTCGCGCCTACGGTGCCTTTTCGGTCAACCTCGATCATCGTCCCCGTGTCCTGATCTGCCGGGAATACGGACCGACCTTCCTGCAGGTCATGCATGACGCGGACATGCCCGAGCTACCCTTGCCCAACTACGATCGTTTCGTGGCACGGTTGAAAGACCTTCAGCCGCCTGGGCCGATCCGTCCGATGGCGCTCTGGCTGTTGATTTGGGCGGACGAAATGGACGGGGGGGAACCGGCGGAACCGGCATCGTCCTGAAAAGCGCTTGACGAACGTTTGTTCTTGATCTAGGGTTGCTTGGAACATTCGTTCGAAAGCGAGGTCGGTGTTGGGCACGCAGATACTGTGGGATCGCCAAGGGGCAAAGGTTCGCATGACCCGTGAGGCTTTCCGGTTTCTTGGAGAAGTCATCCGCCGAACGTCGGCTGCGGTGGCGGCGTGCCTCAGGCGGTCTCGCATGGTGATTGGAGAGGGGCTTCTACGACTGGAGTGTTCGCCGCAAGATGTCATGTTGCTTGAGTTGATGCGTGACGGTTTGGACGCTTCTGTTCGAGCAGTCTTTGGGGGCACATGCCGTTGGCAGTTGGTGGCTGTGTCCGATATCCCGGCCCGGAAGCCCTATGTTCGAAAGGGTGCCCGGCGCCGCAGCGTCGCTTAGTCCTCAAGGTCTGCCGCAGGAACAGGGAACTGTTCTGCTGCAGATGAAGGTGCCTCGGCTTCTTTTTCGGTGGGCCAGTGGAGGGTCGTCTGTCCCTGAATTTGGGCGAGCTTGTCCTTGTCAATCCGGAAGTAATCTCCGAATCGAGGTCCGAGTTCAATTAGGGCGCTGTTGCCTTGGGGGGTCTTGCGCACAAGGCCCCGTTCGACAAGATCCCGGATATGGTCGTAGGCGCCTGAGCCTCTCACGTCCACCACATCTCTTTGCAGGATGGGTTGACGCATGGCGATGAGCGTCAAAGTCTTGAGGGTGGCCTGAGGCAGGTCGCTGGGTAACAGTCGATCGACGACTGTCTGGTAAGCCCCTTTGACTTGCAAGATCCAGCCTTCGTCCGAGCGAGACACCTCAAGGCCGCTGTCGGGGTCGTTTTCATGTCGCTGGACCAAGGCGATCAAGCCTTCAAGGCAGGCCTTGCGCGAGATGTCCAGCATCTCGCAAAGGGCATCCAGCGGCAGGGGCTGGGCCGTCGTGAAAAGGGCAGCCTCGAGCATGGCCTGCAGCGGCCCTTGGCCGCCAGCAGCCCTAGGCTGCTGCCTCCTGGCCATGGCTTTCCGGACGTTCTTCCTGAGCCAAGATGCTCAAGTCGGCGTAGGGTTCACGTTGGTCGACCTCGACCACGCCCCAATGGGCGAGGAACATGAGGGCAAGAAACAATGAGGGAGTTTCCTCCACGGTGCTGGCCAAGCTGCGGAAAGAGATTTCCGGCTGGGTCTCGAACTTCACGGCTAACGCTTCGGCGAGCCGCTTGGCATCACCGTCGAGGTCCTCGTCGTGCACAAGGCCTACGGTACGTGCCTTGACATCTGCTCTGCGCATGCGTCTGAGGGTTCCGGGCCGGCTGGGCTCTGGAAGCTCTTCCGCCTCAAGTCGCCGTAGCTCAGCGATGAGTTCCCCCAAGGTGACCTTGCGGCGGCGAGGCTGTCGGAACCCCGCGCGGCGCAGCAAGGTCATGTCGATGATGATGGGGCCGTCCGCCGGTCCTTCTTCAAGGTCCACCGGACCATCGAACCAATCATCGTCCTCGGCGGGCGGGGCGAGCCAGGTCTCGAGATCGTGGCGAATGGCGTGGGCTTTCAGGCGCAGCATGACGGTCGCGCAGTGCAAAGCCCTGCCGCAGGAGCGCAGATCTTGCCGGTCCGTCGCATCAAGCTTGGCGAGGACCTGGTCCGTCGCCTCGATGATATCGACGTCCCACGGATCGAGCTCGCCTCGCTGGGCCATGCTCAGCAGGATCTCGATACCGGGGTTCTCTTCCGCGAGGGTCGTCGTCGGGGGCACGGGCCCGGAGGGGATGGACTCGCTCATGCGCCTGCCGCCCGGGAGCGGTCCCAGATGATGCTGCGAACACGAGTGGTTTTGTCGGCGCCGAGATAAACGCCGACGCCTTGATCGGAATGGCCGATCATGGGCTTGCGGTGCGAGATGACGATCATCTGGGCCAGCTGTGATTGGCGCCGCATCATTTGGCCCAGACGATCGACGTTGACGCCGTCGAGGGCTTGATCGACCTCGTCCAGCGCATAGAAGGGCGCCGGCTGGGTGCGCTGGACCGCAAAGAGAAACGCAAGGGCTGTCAGGGACTTCTGGCCGCCACTCATCGCATCGAGGCGGGCAATTGCGCTTCCCGGGGGTTGAGCCGTGATGATGAGACCTCCTGCGAAGGGGTCTTCGGGTCTCTCCAGCGACAACTCCCCATATCCGCCGGCCAGTTCGCCGAAGATCTCGGCGAAGAAGCCCCGGATCTGCTCGAAGGCCGTCATGAAGACGGCGCGCTTTTGCTGGGAGATGTCGGCGATACGTTCCTCGATGCCGCTGCGCTCCTGCCTTAGGGATTCCAGGCGGCCCTCGAGCAGGCGGGATTCCTCCTCTTCACGGGCATACTGCTCCACGGCCAGTTGGTTGACTGGCCCGAGGGCGGCGAGGCGATGCTCGATCTTGCGACGCGAGACGTCGAGATCGTGGACCGACAGCAAGGGGGCCTCGGCGGGTAGGGGAATGTCTTCTTCCCAGAGCTCGTTCTCAAGAGCCTTCCATGTGCCGCGAAGTTCCTCCAGCCGTTGTTCGCCTTGCCGGACGGCGTCTTCGAGCAGGCCGATGTCACGTTGGCATGTCACGAGATGGTTCTCGGCCTGCACGCGCTCGGCCGTGGCACCGTTGCGGGCTTCGACGAGTGCCTCGAGGCCCTTGCGGGCTTCTTCGCGGGCCTGTGTGAGCTCTTCGATGCGACGGGCAAGAACATCGACCTGACGATCGGCTTCGGCGGACGCCTCGCGTGCGTTCTCGGCCTCGCGTCGATGCTGTGCCGCAAGCTCCGTTTGCTCGGCGATGGCTTGACGGTTCGCTTCGAGGGCCGCGAGCCGGCTGTCCCGGCCGAGCGTCTCACGTTGGACCAAGCCTTCGGCATCCTGCAACGCCCACTGGGCCGCGCTGGCTTCATGGCGCAGGCTTTCGGCCTGTCCGTCCCCGAGGCTGTCGTCCAGATCCGACAGCTTGAGCTCGAGGTCGTTGTAGGCTTCCTCGAGCGGGATGCCTTCTTCTATCAAGCGTTCGGCTTCCCGAGTCAGCTCGACGAGGCGCTTCTGATCCGACTTGAGCTCCTGCTCTACCCGTTGCAGATCCTCGGTACGACGTTGCAGTTCGTCACTCTGTCCGGCTCGCTCGCGTTCTGCGCGGCCGGCTTGGTCCTCGGCTTCTCGGCGTCGGGTCTCGGCCCGGGACAAGCCCGTCAACATGGCTTGCAGGGCGCCCTGGGTGTTCTGGACGCGCTGCGTGGCATTCTTGAGGGTGGCCTGTCGCTGCTCGTGCTCCTGTCGGAGATTGGCCAAGAACATCGCCGGGGCCTGTCGAGAGCGCCCGACGGTCATGGCCCCCGTGCGTTCGAGTAGGTCGCCATCCAGCGTGACCATGCGGTAGCGTCCGATGTGGGGACGAGCCGCGGACATGGTCTCGAAAACCAAGGTATCGCCGAAGGCCAGGGCAAAGGCCGGGGCGTGTTCCGGCGCAAAGGTCACCTTGTCGATGGCGTAACCGAGGCAACCCTCCAGATCAAGGCGAGGCAGGTGTCTGGGCGCAGCCAACTTGTTCAAGGGCAGACAGGTGACGCGACCGCCCTCGCGCTGGTGGAGGAGCCGGCCAATCTGGGCGGCTACGCCGTCGTCGGCGACGACGAGATTGCGCATGCGGCCTCCGGCAGCCTCCTGCAGGGCCCGGGCAAAGGCAGGATCCGCTTCGCCAAGCATCGAGACCGTTCCGAGAACGCCAGGAAGGTTCTGACCCAGCACGAACTCGACGGCTGCGCCAAGGCCGGCTTCTTGAGCCTGTAACTGGCCCATGACCCGAGCCGCTTCCTTCTGGGCCACGCGCAGCGCCTCTTCTGCGGTTTCAAGGGTGTGTCTGAGGCTGCTGACGTTCTGCCGGGCCCGGGTTTCGTCGGCCTTGGCCGTGTCGGCTTGTCGGGCCGACTCCTCTGCCTGAGCGGCAAGGCTTTCTACTCCTTTGGTCACCTCGCGGACCTGTTCGGCCAAGTCCTTGCGCTTGGTGCGAGCCGTCTCGACCCGCACTTCGACCTGTTGCTGTTCGAACTGTGCACGCATCTGGCGGACCTGCAGATCATTCATCTGCTTCTCGGTCGCTTCTTTTTGCTCGACGAGGGCCTGCCGAACGGCGAGCAAGTCCTGGCGACCCGACAACAGGCGCTCCAGTTCGGCCTGCAGGTCATCCATCCGGCGACGATGGCCTGCAGCGGCCGCCTGGGCGTCGCGAATTCGTGACTCGATCCGGGACAGCTCTTCTTCATGCTGGCCGCGTTGGTTCTCCAGTTCCCGGCGACGATCCACCGCACGCGTCGCCAGCTGCTCTTGCTCACCCGATCGCCGGAAGGCTTCGCGACCCTCGAGTCGCAGGCGCTCACGCTCGGTCGACGTCTCCAGCAGCTGGTCTTCGAGAGCCTGAAATCGGGCCCCTCCTTCGCGGTGAAGCCGATCTGCGAGGCGACTTTCCTCTTCTCGTGTGGTCTCGAGGCGCCTTTCGGCCTCTCCAAGAGCCTGTACCGCCTCTTCCCGGCGCATGCGACCCTGCTGGACCGTCCCGTCCTGCAGCTGGACCTGATGCTGCAACTCCCACCAGCGGCCGGCCTTGAGGTCGCGGTCCAGCTGCTTGAGCCGAGCCTGCAGATCGAGGAATTCCACAGCTTTGTCGCGCTGACCACGAAGGGCTGCCAAGCGCGCCTGCAACTCGGAGAGAAGGAAAAGCGTGCGGTCCTCCTGCTCGGCCACGGTCTGTAGTTCCTTGGCGGCGAGTTCAATCCGGGAGTCGAAGTCCGCAACCCCGGCGAGGTCGTCGATGATGCGCCGGCGTTCGTGGGGGGTCATCTTGATGATGCCCATGACGTCCATCTGCATGACGACATTGAAGCCCTGGGGGCTGATGTGATGCCGGCTCAGGCGCTCGTGGATTTCGGACAAGGTCGAGGCCTTGCCGTCCAGATAGTAGGTGTTGTCGGCGGTAGGCTCCCCGCCGTCGGTGGATTTTCGTTCGCGGACACGACGGGCCACCTCGAAGGCCGGCTGGCCGTCCTCATGTCCGAAACGCACGGTTACCCGGGCTTCGCGACGGCTTGACGCCCCATTGATGAAGCCTGTGCTGTTGGCCGCCCTGAGGGTGCGGGCACTGCCGAGGCCCAGGCAGAACATCAGGGCATCGAGGATGTTGCTTTTGCCCGAGCCATTGGGACCGGTGATGGCAGTGAAGCCCGGCAAGAAACGGATGCGCTCCTGCCGGAACGTCTTGAAGTTGTCGATCTCGAGCTCGACGATGCTTAAGCCGCCCACGAACCGACTCTAGCACGCAGGGAGCCGTCCGTCAGGTGATGTGTCGCACGGTCTCCTTGGAGAGAACGTCTCCAAGGAGACTGTCCCCAAGACCCGAAGGGCCCTCCTTGCGGGGAGCCCTTCTTGCTGCCGGCGGGGAGGAGGCCGTTGCCTCGTGGGCTGCCCCTGCGTAGGGGCCCTTTGGCGTCCTGTCCCGTCGGTCTTCCTGACTGACAAGGGAATGGTGACAGGATTTTGTTTCAGTTCCTTGGCGATTGTGTTGAGCGGATCGGCAGTCTGGATGAAAAGTTTATTTCCGGGTGTCGATAGTCCTTGGAATGCCGCTGTGACTTGCCGTAAGCATTGTCGAAAGCATCCTGGTCCACCTTAGGGGTGTGACGATTGTTCCGGTGCTTCCCTGCGCGAGCTGGTAGACTGGAGTGGAGTCCCGTTCGAAGTCCGAGAGGAACCTATCCATGAAGAAAATTCTTCCCCTTGTGTTCGTGGTTGCTGCATTGGCCGCCTGCAATGCGACAGATACCACCACGGCTGCGCCGACCCCCGCGCCGACCGGCAACGCCAGCGCTGGCGCTGGCCAGTAGCCTGGTCCTGCCGGTTCTCAGTTACTGATCCGGAAGCCCTGCGGCGGCCGTTTCGTGTCGTCGCAGGGCTTGTCCTTATAGCAGCCTGAAATGTCAGAAATAACACTTCTTCCTCCGTCGGTACGCGCGCGTGGGCCCCATTTGGTCGTTGTGGGCTCTGCAGCAGTCGAGACGCGGTCCTTGCCGTGGGAGGATCGACTCGCTCGCCTTGGGTCCGCCAGTCATCCGTCCCTCTACGGGCTCGGTGGGGCGGTGAAGCGGCTGCTGGACATCGCAGGGGCAACCGTCGGCTTGGTCTGCCTTTTTCCGGTGTTGCTTCTGGTCGCATTGGCCGTACGGTGGGATTCGCCCGGGCCTGTCTTCTTCCGGCAGGAACGCGTGGGCTGGAATGGCCGGCGCTTCAAGATTCTCAAGTTTCGTACCATGGTGGTCGACGCCGAGGCGCGCCGGGCCGAGCTCGAAGCCTTGAACGAGATTCCCGATGGTCCCATCTTCAAGATGAAGGATGATCCGCGGGTGACTCGTGTGGGCCGTTTCCTGCGGCGTTCCAGCTTGGATGAGTTTCCACAGCTCATCAATATCCTGCTGGGGGACATGTCGCTCGTGGGGCCTCGCCCTCCGCTTCCTGCCGAGGTCGAGGACTACAGTGATCGTGACCTCGAGCGTCTGCGCCTGATGCCGGGAGCCACAGGAGCGTGGCAGGTCACGGAACGCCGCGGCGGCACCAGCTTCCGGGAGATGGTCGAGCTGGATTTGCGTTATGCGGCGGAGTGGTCGGTCTGGAAGGACTTCGTCATCCTGATGCGCACGGTCCTGCTGGTTCTGCGGCTTCAGGGCTCGCGTTGACGCTGGCCCCTTCGTGGGGCTAGGATCCCTTGATGTACCTGTTCCTTTTTTGGGGGCTTCCGGCTCTTTGGGCTTGGAACTCGACCCTGCAAGGAGGCCTGCTTGGGCACTTCAAGACGCCGGCTTTTCACATCCGAGTCCGTGACCGAAGGTCATCCCGACAAGGTCTGTGATCAGGTTTCCGATGCAGTTCTGGACGCCGTCCTGAGTCAGGACCCCTTGGGTCGCGTGGCCTGCGAGACCGTGGCCAACACCGGTTTTGTTCTGGTGACCGGCGAGATGACGACCCGGGCCCAGCTCGATATCCCCGGCATTGTTCGCGGGGTGCTGCGTGATGTGGGTTATGTCGATGCCCGCTTCGGCATTGATGCGGACTCGTGCGGGGTGCTGGTGGCCCTCGACCGGCAGTCGCCCGACATTGCGGCCGCGGTGGATCGTTCGTGGGAGCTGCGGGGCGGCGTGGATCAACAGGATCTGGACGCAGCCATCGATGCCGTGGGCGCGGGGGATCAGGGTCTGGTCTTCGGTTATGCGTGCGACGAGACGCCGGACCACATGCCTCTGCCGATTGACTTGGCTCATCGGCTCGCCATGCGTCTGGCCGAGGTGCGCAAGCAGGGCGAGATTCCGTGGTTGCGCCCGGACGGCAAGACTCAGGTCACCGTCGTCTACGAGGGCGATCGTCCAGTTGCCGTGGATACGGTCCTGGTCTCGACGCAGCACGAGGAGGGTCGAGAAGGTCCGGCCCTCGAGGAGGCTATCAGGACACACGTCATCGAGGCTGTGGTGCCGCCTCATCTCCTGACGTCTCAGACCCGGCTGCTGGTCAACCCCTCGGGTCGATTCGTCACGGGCGGTCCACAAGGGGATGCGGGGTTGACGGGACGCAAGATCATCGTCGACACCTACGGGGGATACGCCCGGCATGGCGGCGGAGCCTTCTCGGGCAAGGATCCCACCAAGGTGGACCGCTCGGGTGCCTACGCCGCACGTCACGTCGCGCGACACGTCGTGGCCGCGGGCTTGGCCCGCCGATGCGAGTTGCAGATCAGTTATGCCATCGGCAAGGCCCGCCCGGTGTCGGTGTCCGTGGATACGTTCGGGACGGCCATCGTCGATGAGGCGCGCATCGAAAAGGCCATCACCGAAGTCTTTGACCTGAGGCCCGCCGGGATCATCCGGGCGTTCGACCTGCAGCGACCGCTTTACCGGTCGACAGCCGCGTACGGTCATTTTGGAGATCGCCCCGGAGATCGTCCTTGGGAGCGTCTCGATCGCCTCGAGGACCTGAAGGCTTGTTTCGTGGGAGTGGCGCAAGCATGAGATGGGGCCGCTCCTTGCTCGTGGGTCTGCTGGGCTTGGTCCTCACCTTGCCTGCGCGTGCCCTCGAGAGTTCGGTGGTGGGTCCTGTCGGGTTGTCCCCGGCATCACTTCCGCTCAAGGCCCCTGAGCCCGCCGTCGTGGTGGTTCCTCCGGTTGCACAGGTTCCTTCAGCCCCAGCGCCTGAGGCCACCCCGGAGCCCCTGTCGGCGGTTGAGCGGTATTTTGCGACAGGTCTGGACAAGCCTCTTCGCCAGTACGGCTTTCGCGCACTGGCTCAGCCTCCGGGTACCGGAGCGGTCAGCGAAGCCGATGTCCCCGAAGACTACCCTCTCGGGCCCGGGGATCAGGTCATTCTCGACGTTCCGATGCTCACGACGCCCCTCGAGGCCGTGATTGCGCGCGACGGCACCGTGTTCCTTCCGGGGACCGGTCCGGTGGTCCTCGCGGGCTTGACCATGCTCGGGGCCGAGCAGGCGTTGCGCAAGCGGGCCCGAGGTGCGGCCATCAAGCTGCGCCTCGGGCGCTTGCGGCAGATTTCGGTGGTCCTCGCCGGACGTGTCCTCCAGCCGGGCCTGCATGCCGTGCCGGCGGTGACGTCCATGTTGGGTTTGTTGCAGCGAGCCGGTGGAGTCCAGAAGACCGGTTCTTTGCGCCGAATCCAGATACAGCGTGGCAATCGTCGGGTGGCCACGATTGACCTTTATGGTCTTTTGCTCCAGGGTCAAGGCTCAGATGTGCGCCTTCTGCCCGGGGATACGGTCTTCGTGCCCGAGTCCGGGCCGATGGTGGCGGTGGCCGGCGAAGTGCGCGAGCCAGCCATCTTCGAGATGTTGCCCGGTGAAACCTTGGGTCGGGCGCTCGCCATGGCCGGGGGCCCCTTGCCTGGCGGCTTCCTGCAAGGTGCATCGTTGCTTCGTATGGGCAAGGGTGACGGGCGTGAAGTCCGGACGCTCGACCTTACCCGTGAGGCTGATGCGGGTCTCAAGGTCCGCGACGGCGATTTGCTGCAGCTGCAAGCTGCCGTTGCCGAGCTCGCCAATGGCGTGGAGCTCAGGGGCTACGTCTATCGACCGGGGCCTCGTGCCTGGGCGGCCGGCCTGCGAGTATCCGATGTGTTGGGCAGCGTGGGCCTGCTGCGGCCGGACACGTGGTTGGGGCATGCCCTTATCGAACGGGAGCGAGGCACAGATAGGCACCGCGAGCTGCTGTCCTTCGATCTCGGACGCGCGCTCGAGAAGGACCCGGAGCACGACAAGGTGCTCGAGCCGAGGGACATCCTGACGGTCTACGCGCGACGAGACTTCGAGCGGGAGCCGACGGCCCAGGTCTCGGGGGCGGTCTTGAGGCCTGGCGCATACCGGGTCTATCCCGGCATGCGCCTCTCCCAGCTGCTGGAAGCTGCGGGGGGCCTCGCCCCCGAGGCTGACCACGCGGCTGCCGAACTGACCCGAAGACGCATCGAGGGTAGGGCCCAGGTCGCTGAGCGCTTCACCGTTCGTCCCCAGATGGCGCTAGCGGCCCGAGGGACTCTCGTGGATGTGCCCGTCATGCGGGATGATGCCTTGCGCGTCAAGCAGGTCGAGAATTTCCGTAACCAGCGCAATGTCGAGATCCAGGGCGAGGTGGCCCAGCCTGGGACCTATACCCTGCTCGAGGGGGATACATTGGCCTCCCTTATCGAACGGGCGGGCGGCTACAGGGATCGGGCGTTCCTGCAAGGCGCGGTCTTCACGCGTGAGCAGGTCCGGCGGGTCCAGCGGGTCCAGCTCGACAACTTGACGCGCAAGCTCGAGGCCGAGCTGTCCGCAGAAGCCGGCAAGCTGACGAGCTCGGGCCAGGCGGCCGCCTCGGCGCAGGCCGCCAAGCAGGCTCTGGTCGCGGCCTTGCGTGCCCAGGAGGTCACAGGCCGCGTGGTGGTCCAGCTGGACGAACCGCTCAAGATGCGTCGCGAAGGTTATGACCTGCTGCTCGAGGACGGTGACACACTGTACGTTCCGCCGCCCAACGAGACCATGGCGGTCA
>JAYKGV010000048.1:0-3368 GCA_035285595.1 Candidatus Sericytochromatia bacterium | reverse complement strand
AGGCCGCGCTCAATGCCTCCTTGCTGCCGCTCTACGGTCCCGAGGCGCGTCCTGCGGTCCAGGTACGCCATCGCCTCGAGCGTGCGTTGTATGCCGGGGACATGGCAGGTGTGGAAGCGTCCTTGCGCGCCCTTTTTGCCGCCATTCCGCACGACTGGCACCGCAACAATCCGCTGGCCCGGTACGAGGGCTATTATGCCAGCGTGTTCTATAGCCACCTGGCGGCACTGGGCCTCGATGCCCGGGTCGAGGACGCGACGAACAAGGGGCGCATCGACTTGGCACTCAGGCTGGACGACCGGGTGGTGCTCTTTGAGTTCAAGGTGGTGGAGCAGGTGCCGGACGGCTCGGCCCTAGTGCAGCTGCAGGCCAGGGGCTACGCCGAGAAGTACCGTGCCCCCGGCGTCACCGTGACGCAGATCGGCATCGAGTTCAGCCGGGAAGCACGCAATATCGTGGGCTTTGAGGTGGCGGAGGGGTGAGGGGACGTCCGCTCGGAGAGCGCGAGTGAGCAGTTGGCCATGCCCCCAACGTGGCTCGACGTCACTGTCGGGCACCGTGCGCTCGGGGGGGCGTGAGCGACCTATCATTCATAGTGCGTGAGCGAGATCTGAGCTGTACCGACCGGGCATTTCATGTCATGTCAGAGCTAAGGAAAAAAGTTTTTACCTTGGCTGTCATCCAAGGTTGAAGGCTTTTCGCTACTTAGGTCTTGGCCGCTGACGCAAGGTGCAGGTCGCCTGCCCCCGAACGTTGACTTGTGCGGCCGTCTGATCCGGATGGAGGGTGTCCTTACAATCACGGTTCACCACGAGCAAGGCCTTGGTCCTTTGGTGATGTGCAAGAGCGGATCCACCGCCAGCATGCCCCCGCCTCCGCCACGCATGGGCGGGTTGTGGTGGGTGTGATGTGCAGATGACAGCGTGGGTTCAATCCCAGTGCGTTCGGGTAGGGAAATTGAGTGGAGTAGAGGAGGTCTCGCGCTGTGAAGGACCTTTCCAGCGGCTTTCGCGCCACATCTCTTACGCGTGCTCTGGGGACTACGGGCAAGCTTCAAGGCCCGGCGTCGGGCGTTGCAGGTGGGCCTGCGCTCAAAGGACCATCTGATGGTTTGAATGCCCCCAAGGCCAATGCTGACGCGATGGGCATCTCCAAGACGGCGACTGAGTCCTTGAAGCCTTTCGAGGTTCTGGCAAAGGATCCCTCGATGGGGGGCTTGGTCGCAAGGTTCAAAGACCTCAAGGACGAGGCGGGGAGAACGGTTCAGCAGCATCTTGAGAGACTGCTTGCGTTGCCGGACCACGTCTTGAAGGGCACCAAGGCCTTTGACCTTGCCTGTCAGGTGCTAAAGGATTTGCAGTCGCCCGAACGTATCTATCAGGGCGAGAATACGACTTCGTGTACCGTGACGAATGTCCAAAGTTTGCTCGCGCGCCAGCTGCCGGCCGAATATGTCCGCATGGTGGCAGATCTCGCGTCCACCGGTGAGTATGGCACGCGCGAGGGCGATGTGATCCGGGCGGATTGGCGGGGATTCTCAAGGGACGAGGGTCGGAACGGGGTCGCCGATTTGATTCAAGAAAGCCTGATGAGCTTTGCCGAAGTACGGTTTCCGAAGGATGCCGGTACCGAACTGGGCAGGAAAGCGTACAAGGCCGTCATGCGCTGGGGAAAGGAGCTTGGAATCCTTCAGGACTCCGGTGAGCCGCCGGCGGAGGACCGGGCATTGACTGCGCAGCAACTGGTGAAGCTCACGGAAAGCTTGACCGGCAACGCTTCCCTGCCTTCTCCGCTTCGGAAAGGATTCGCAAATTCCACTGAGCAAACTGGCTATCGGAAGGCGATGGAAAGGGTGGTTATCGATGCGGTCAAGACGAGCGGACCCGTTCAATTCGGTGTAGCTGGAAGTCGAGAGGAGGACATGGGCCATCTGATGTCCATCCAGTCGATAAGGCTAGGTCATGGCTCGGGGCCCATCGCAAATGTCTACGATCCGGCCAATGCTGCGGTCGGCGTGCAGGCGGTTCCACTCTCGTCTCTCCTGGACGATGCCGCCATGGTCATCCTTTCTCCAAAGCATCTGCTGGACGTGGAGAACATTGAAAAGGGCATCGCCCAGAAGCGTGAGGAGAACGCAAGACGAGCCTTCGCAGCCCAGGACAAGAACAAGGACGGTGTCCTAGAAGGTGACGAAATTCGTCCTGAGCAGCGCGGTTGGACGAGGCTCGACGGCGCTCACGCGGTCTTCAGGGAGAGCAACTCCCAGATCACCCCTGAAGAGTTCGCCATGGGTCAGCAGCTCGAGGCTGACAAGTCACCCGAACAGAAGAAGCGGGAAGCTGAGGAACTGAAGAAGCAACTGGCCCTCGAGAAGGCCTTTGCAGCCCAGGACAAGAACAAGGACGGTGTCCTCGAAGGTGACGAGATCCGTCCTGAGCAGCGCGGTTGGGCAGGGCTCGACGGAAGCACCTGGCGGGGAGACGGGTCACAGATCACCCCTGAAGAGTTTGCCATGGGCCGAGAGGACCGAAGCTCTTGACTCCGAGGGATTGCTGGATCGAGTCTCCAGATCGCGACCCAGCGGGGTACTGCACCTAGTGACCTGGCCCATTCAGGCCGACTGTCTCAAGATACGTGGCGTAATCATCGGATTGTGGGCAGCCACGGGTCTGCTGCGGTCAAAGAGGTACTTCCGTTCACCTTTGCCGTGGGTCTTAGTTTCCTCTGAATGTCGGATGGCAGCGGGGCGGTGGATAACTTCCCGAAGCGTCAGCCGCTGGTGCGCTTGGTCGAGATGATTCTTTCGCATCAGGCCGAAGAGTGCATAGTAGGCAAGTGGTACCTTCGTCCGGTCATTCCGGAGCTTCGGGGCAGCCGGGCCTGGAAGGAGCCGATGCGGCTCGTAGCCTGAGCGACGATGTTATCCCTAGAAAGAATCATTAGGACGGTACACGCCTCGCTGAGGGACTTGACCATGGCTGTCATTGACATGCTTGAGCTACTTCATTTCCGGGCGTTGACCCAAGCTGCGTGTCGCCTGCGCCCAAACGTCAACGAGTACGGCTATCAACCCCAACGGCGTCCTGCCTGGTGCCTTCGTCGACCGAATGTCGATGCTTGGTCGTACAAGGCTGAGCTGACACGGGCGAAGTCGGTCTCCAGACGATTATTCATGCTGGCGTCACGGTTTGACCCCATGTCATGGGCGATCGGGCGGAAAGTGGGGATCCTCTCGACCTTAGGTTGTGTCCCTAGAGTTGGTGTAAATCCGCCGGCGGCTTGAAGCAGAAACCACCGCCGTGGTCCTTTCGTAGTTGCACACAAACGAAGGAGGTCCAAGGCGGTGGCGGAGAAGATCATGACGTTGG
>JAYKGV010000047.1:0-7272 GCA_035285595.1 Candidatus Sericytochromatia bacterium | reverse complement strand
TGAGTGCCGTCTCCTGGCCCTGTCTGCCGCTGATGCCGCGGGCTCGGCGGCAGGAGGGCCTGCTCGAGGGGGATGTCGTGTTGGTGTTATCCTCCCGCCCGGGTCTTGATGTCTCCCATATGGGGATAGCGGTGTCTCGTGGCGAGGGGCCGTTGGCGTTCTTGCACGCGCCGAAGCCCGGAGAGCGGGTCTCGATCGCGCCCGGCAGTGTTGCGGACTACCTGCGTGCGGGGAAGGATATCCGCGGGATCCGAATCTTCCGTTGGCTTCCCGATGTGCGGGCTGTCACGGAAAATTAGGGTTGATTTAACCGGATTCTTCGCCCGTTGGCCGATGGAGAATCCATTGGGAGGTGTCACATGCCGCAGGTTGCCCGTCTGGGTGGATTGTCGAATCTGCTGAAGACGCTTGCGCAAGCGGCAACGACTTTGCCTGTATGGCAGGAATCGGCGCCTGTCGGTCGTGGGGCCCGTCGTCTCGAAAGCCTTCCTGGTCGTGTCCCGGCTTCCGCGCCGCCCCCGGCACCCGTGCTTCCCCCGCCCGCTCCTCCCGCGCCGAAGCGGGATCGCGCTCAGGTCTCTCCGGCTGCCGGAGCTGCGGCCGTAAGGGATGGCCGGCCTCGCACCGAGAGATTCAAGCTGCAGATTGACCTCGTGCAAAACCGCGTCTACGTCATCAACAAGGACACGGGCAAGCCCATCGACAAGTTCCTGACGTCGCCCGGAACGGCTGAGCACCCGACCGTCGGCAGTAAGTTCAAGGTGACTGACATCTTTGCCTTGCCGACCTGGTATCCGCCCAAGTCCAAGTGGGCGGAGGGCCTGAAGCCCGTGGGACCCGGACCTGACAACCCCATCGGCTTGCTGGCCCTTGATCTCGGTGCCTATGCCCAGTTGATCCACGGCGTCCCGAAGTCGAAGTATGCGCTGCTCGGGCAGCCGGCCTCGAAGGGTTGCCTACGCATGAGCAACGAGAACGTCTTGCTGCTGTACCACAAGTACATTGCGCGCGGTATTGAGGTCGATATCAACCGCGATCCCGCAAAGTCGGATCTGCTTCGTGCCCAGTCCGCCGCTGCTGGTGTGAGGGACCGAAAAATTGACGAAGGTGCGGAGTTCTACGCCGACGCCCTCAAGGGGAAGCTTCCACCTCAGCCTTGAGGCCAAGGGGGGCCTCGCCCAATACGGTTTCTAGATGTTCGCAGAGTGCCGCAAGGGCCTCTTCCGCCGTGGCCGTGTCTTGAAATCCCATACCGATTCTCAAGGTCCCCGGGTGGTCAAGCAGGCTGCCTGGTACGACAAAAACTCCCAGTCGAGCCAAGGCCACTGCCACGGCGCGGTCATCGGCGAGCGTCGGTCCCCGAAGCAACGTGGATAGCCCGGCCTCGGGCACGTGAAGTTGCAGACCCAACCGGGCCAAACGGGGGGACCAGGCGTCCAGCAGAGCCATCATGGCATCGCCCAGCCTGCGCGTCTCGGCCTGCCAGTCCAGAAGGTCCTCCCAATGGCTCAGGACCCAGTGCACCGCAGGGCTTGCAAGGCTATGGGCGAGATGTTCCTGGGCCGACAGACAGCTCTCGAGCAGCTGGGGATCGGTACTGGCCACCCAGCCCAGCCGTAGGCCCGGCAAGCCCATCCGCTTGCTCAACGCGCCCACGGTCATCCAGGCCGGGCCACGCAGGGCAGCCGGGTGCAACCCATCGGTCCGGAGGCCCCGGTAGACTTCGTCGAGGACGATGATATCGTCCGTGGTCCATGGCGCATCAGGTCCGTCTAGGTCGACGAGGCGTCCCGTAGGGTTGTCCGGGTGAACCGCGAACCAGGCCCTTCGTCCCTTGCCTGGCCGGCGGGGCGTCACGGTCCACGGATCCCAGAAATCATGAGGTGCCGCAAGCCGTTGCACAAGTCCTCCCCACTGGTAGTAGGCCGGTTTGGCCACCATCAGTTCCATACCGGGTTCGGCGAGGCCCAGCATGGCGATGGCATTGGCTCCCGTGCCACCCAGCGCAGGCAGAATGGCTTCGGGTGGAAGACCTTCCAATCGTCCAAGATGGACGCGCAGGGCATGCTCCCCGACGGAGGGCGCATAGCCTGTTGCGAGGGCTTCACTCAGGCCGAGAGCAAGCGGGCAGGGTATCATCGTGCGGCCGAGATGCCAGCGGGCGTCACCGGCGTGTCGGTCAAACCATGCCTCGAGCGGCGGACGCGTCCATGCCATTTCGGGCATCGTAGCAGGTTCTTGACGCTGATCCAGCAGGCATGCCAACATCCTTCGGCCGCCTGGTGCGGCCCGATCGCCCGATGAAAGGCATCTCCCCGTGAAGAATCCTCTCGAGAATCCAGGCAGCACGGTCATTCTCGGCCTGCTCCTTACTGCTCTTCTCTATGGTTTCCTGCGCTTGACTGCGCCGGCCGAGGCACCCTCGGTCGAGGCTTCACCCGCCGTCACCTCGCCCGAGGGGACGGGGTCAGAGGAAGGCGCGACTGACGGCGCCACTTCTTCTGCTGAACTCGATGGCGAGGCGGGTGTAGAAGAGCCAGCTTCAGAGCCGGCTTCCCCCTAGTCTGTTTCCGGTTCTATCCCCAACTCACTGTTCGAGGTCAGCACGATGGATGGCGTATTGATGGGTGAATACATCCTGCGTTGGGCCCACTTCCTCGTGGGCTTTACGTGGATTGGCCTGCTGTATTACTTCAACTTGGTTCAGATTCCGAGCCTGAAGAACGTCTCTGCGGAGGCCAAAGCCGAGATTTTCAAGGAGGGCAGCATTGCGCGCACGGCTCTCTTCTACTTCCGCTGGTCCGCCCTCGCCACCATTCTGGTGGGTTTGGCACTTCTGGGTCACAAGGGCATCCTGACGCAGGCCCTCACGTTGTCCGGACCCACCAATCTGCGCGGTCTTGGGATCGGCTGTTGGCTTGGCATCATCATGATGATCAACGTCTGGGCCGTCATCTGGCCCAACCAGAAGAAGGTGCTGGGCATCGTTCAGGCCACGGCTGAAGAGAAGGCATCTGCCGGAAGGTTGGCCATGCTGTTTTCGCGTACCAACTTCCTGCTTTCGATCCCGATGCTGTTCTTCATGGAGGCGTATTCGCACGGCTTGAACTGACGCCGTCGTGTCCTTTGCGGGGCAGATTCGCGACCAGCGGATCCGCCCCGCAATTTTATATACAGTACCTATACAAAGCTTCCGGGCAATGTGGGTGAGACCCCCCATGTTCTCGCCCTGATTTGCCGGGCGCTTGACGGAGGCTGGCAGTTTGTCTATATTCTGTAGAGTTGCCTTATTCGGGGCAGATTATCTGCCCTTGTCAGGATTGTGATGGTGCCTGTGCCCGAGACCCTTTCCCCGACGCTCGTGGATATCCAGTCCTCGCCCGATCCTCGTGGCGTCGCTCTGCGCAAGGTCGGGATTTCCGGCGTGGCCATGCCCTTGATGGTGGCAGGGCGCAGCGGAGTGCAGCCGGTGCAGGCGGAGGTGGCCTTGACTGTCGGTCTTGACGCTTCGACGAAGGGTACGCACATGAGTCGCTTCGTTGAGGCGCTGTTGCCTTACCGCGATGTTCCCATGACGACCTTGGCCCTGGAGGGCTTGGTTCGCGATGTTCGCGACAGGCTGCGCGCCCCGTCTGCCCAGGTGGCGATGGCCTTTCGCTACTTCGTCGACAAGCAGGCTCCTGCCTCGGGACTGGTCGCGCCGACGGATGTGCAGGTCAGCCTCGAAGGTGAAGTGGATGCGACCGGGGATTACCTCGCGACGCTGGCCGTGACGGTTCCGATGACTACCCTGTGCCCTTGCAGCAAGGCCATCAGCCGTTACGGCGCACATAACCAGAGGTCGCTGGTGACGGCTCGTCTTCGGTTCGCGGGTGAAGCTCCCACGGTCGAGGAGCTCGTCGAAGGCCTGGATAGCTGCGGTTCTTGTCCGGTGTACCCGCTTGTGAAGCGCGAGGACGAGAAGCACATCACCGAGCAGGCCTATGAAAATCCTCGCTTCGTCGAGGATGTGCTTCGGGAAGCCACCCTCTGGGCGAGAGCATTGCCGGGCATTACCTGGTTCTCCTTGACCTGCGAGAATCTCGAGTCCATCCACAACCACTCGGCTTGGGGCATGCACGAGGAAGATGTACCTGCTCCCATCCCCGGGGCGTGAGTCCGGATTCGTCTTCCGGTCCCGGGCTTGCGTTGACCTTGGCGCTTGCGGCGAGAGCTTCCGGTGATCCTGTGGGGGCTGCCCAGTGGACGCGCTCCTTGCAGGACGAATATCCGGGCGTTTGGCAGGCTTGGTGGGCAGCAGGCTTGCTGGCCTTGGAGCGGGAAGCTACCGATGAGGCGTTGGAGTCTTTTGCTCGCGCCGCGAGGCTGGCTGATGATCGGCCGGCCGTGCTGGTCAACCTAGGCATTGTCCAGTGGCTGGAGGGCCACCCGGCCGACGCTCGTCGTACCTTTGCTCGAGCCGCTTCTTTGGACGGGTTCCACGTCCGTGCTGTGGCCTGCCTTGGCATGGCCCATCTGGTGGCGGGACTCGAGGTCGAGGCGGAGCGGACATTGGCCCGTGCCGCCTCGACCGGTGGGGATGCCGGCGTCGGTAGTCTCGGGCTGGGTGTGCTGTGTAGCCGCCGGGGACAGTGGCACGAAGCCGAACGCTGTTTCCTGAGCATCCCTGAGAGCGCAGGCGCCCGCCGGGCTGCCCTTGTCAATGTGGCCCAAGTCTGGCGAGGCCGCGGTATGCTGGAAGAGGCGGCGCGCTGCACCCGAGAGGCCGTTCGCCTCGGCTTCTGGCCCGAGGTGGCCTATGAGACGTGGCGTCTCGCCTTGGCTCCTATCGATGCCTTGGATGAGGACACGTTGTGATGGCAACCCTGCCCTTCGTGGCTGCTTGGCTCGTTCTCTGGGTGGGAGACGGCGTAGTGGCGTCTTTGTCCGCAGCCGAGAAGTCCCGCCTCGAAGCCGGGGAGGTCCTCGTTCAGGTCGAAAGAGCCGACGTGCCCATCAAGCGTTTCCAGGTGGTAGGCGACATCGAGGCCCCCGTCGCGGAGGTATGGGCGGCCTATACTGACTTTGACAAGTATGAATCGATCTTCGATATCACCCGTTGCCGGGTGGATCGACGTGAAGGTCAGACCGTCTATGTCTATTCTTACTTGGCGTTGATCTGGCCCATAGGACCACGGTGGGTCATGAACGAGACTCGTCTGGACCCGGAATCCTGGCGCTTTACCTACAATCGTGTTCAAGGAACTTTCAAAAAGTACGAGGGTGAGGTCCAGCTATCCGAACTTGGACCACGCAGGACCCGCGTGCGCTACGCCGCCCGGATCGATCCCGATTTTCCTGCCATTCCCACTTTTCTGTTCGATTGGGTGCAGTACCGACAGTTTCCGACGGCGATTACCCACGTTCGTGACTGGCTGCGCCGAAAGGGAGCCGCGCAGGGCGAGGCCGCGCGCGGCCGCAGCTGAAGCCCTGCGCGGCCGCCCCCATCAGGTGTGCCGTCCCGGCAGGGTGACGGAGATGCTCGGCACCTCTGCCGCACCCTCCACCTTGGCCGCCCACTCGGCCTTGTCCGGTCTTCCCAGGAGGCCGAACATATAGTTTTTATAAGCTTCGACGCCGGGCTGATCCAGGGGGTTGATGCCCTCGAGCCAACCCTCGAGCACCGTCGAGATCTCGCAGGTGTAGAGGAACTGCCCCAGGTGGAAGGGCGAAAGCGTAGGCAGGGTCCACGTCATCGAAGGTCTTCCTGCCGCATGCCAGGCGCAAGCTGTCCCCTTGCGGGCCGTGTCGAGGAGCTGTCCAAGGGTTTTTCCCGCGACGTAATCCAGTGCGTCACGATCCGGCGGAACCTGAGGAACGAGAGGGTCCAGTTCCCAAGTTCCCACGCGCAAGTGGCTGACGACCACGTTAGGAGCCCCCTCCTGGATCTGCTGGCCGCGAGCGTGCAAATCGCGTGTGTTGACCATCGTGAGCGGTACTCGCCCCCCGCCTTCCTTGCCAAGACTCTCGGAGACGAGTTGGTCGACCCAGCCGCCGATGCCCTCGAGCCCCTTGCCCCAGCACGACAGGACGGACAGATGGCGACCTGCCCTGCGGCTGAGCACCTGCAGCACGGCGTGCAAGAGCGCCGGATGCTCTAACGGATCTTCGGGATCGTACTCGGCCGCGGACAGCGCTCCCTCGAGCAGACCGCGGATATCGAGACCTGCCACGGCCGCGGGCAGGAGTCCGACGGCTGTGAAGACGGAATATCTTCCGCCAACGTCCCGGGGGATAGGCCAGGACTCAAGCCCTTCCGCATCGGCTTGGGCGCGCAGCAACCCCGACCCAGGGTCTGTGGTGGCGACGATGCGCAGGCGCGCGTCGTCGCCGTAGGCCTGACGCAGGCGTTCCTTGACGAGACGGTAGGCCACTGCGGTTTCCAGTGTGGTACCGGACTTGGAGATGACGTTGACGGTCACGTCGTCCTCAAGGCGATCGGGACGCCGGGCGGGCATCAGGGCCAGCAATCCGCCGAGGGAGGATGGGTCAAGGTTGTTCCCCTCGAAGAGCAGGCGTGGGCGTTGATTCCTGGCGTTGCGGTCCAGTTCCCCACGCCAGGGATGACCGAGGGCCTGGAGGAGGGCGGCGGCCCCGAGGTAGGACCCGCCGATTCCAAGAACGATGTGGCGATCACCGAGGGCGGCCAAGCGGTCAGCCGTGGCCTGCAGTCGCGGGACCTCGGCCAGCATGGTCCTCGGGAGGTCCAGAAAGCCAAGAAAATCGTCTCCGCGGCCTCTGCGGGCCTTGAGAGCTTCCCAGACCCGCTCGGCGGCCGGACGGATGCTCTCGAGGTCCTGGTGGGTGAGTCCTCGGTCGTTGCCGACGACCTCAGGTCCCAGGCCCGTCCAGTCCAGGCTGAGTCCGGGGGATGCGGGGGCTGGACGTTCGGGCATGTGTGAGTCTCCTCGTACGGTACACTTACGCGAGGAGGAGTCTAGCAGACGTGACCAAGCGCATTGCCGTGCTGACCGGAGGCGGAGACGCACCCGGCTTGAATGCTGTCATCCGGGGACTGGTCAAGACCGCCATAGCCACTTATGGCTGGGAGGTGCTGGGTTGCCGTGACGGGGGCGAGGGATTGCTCTCGCGTGACTTCATCCCGCTTGGCCTGGATGCGATCCGTGGGATTGCCGCCCGCGGAGGGACCATCCTCGGCACGACGAATCGTGGAAATCCGTTCCGCTACCCTGTCAAGGGTGATGACGGCATCACGCTGGTGGATCGTAGCGA
>JAYKGV010000046.1:0-55438 GCA_035285595.1 Candidatus Sericytochromatia bacterium | reverse complement strand
CAGCCCGGTGTCCACGATGCCCTGCGTCTTGCGACGGGGCCGTTGCCCATGCGGACTCAAGGTGCATGACCATGCTTTTGCAGGAGTTATGGGTTCTCTTCCGTGAGCCGATGCTGGCCTCCGCGTTGCTGGGAGCTTCTCTGGGCCTGCTGGGAGTGCATCTGCTGGCGCGACGGCTGGTCTTCGTGTCGGCAGCCTTGACGCAGGTGGCTACGGCCGCGGTGGCTCTGTCCTTTCTTGCGGGCTCTTGGTCGTGGCTGCCGGGACCCCGCTGGCTGGCCTTGTTGGCTACCGCGGGGGGCTTCGGCTGGTTGCGTCGGCCTTCCGTGAAGCGTGCGCCGCGAGAAGGAGTCCTGGCCCTCGTGCAGTTGCTGGCCGGTGCCGCGGCCATCGCCATCGGCACCCGTCTGGCTCAGGAACGTCACGACCTCGATGCCTTGCTGTTCGGGACAGGAGTCCTGATCTCTCCCGAAGATCTGGGCTGGTCGCTGGCTGTCGCCCTCCTGGTGCTGCTTCCGTCCTGGTGGTTTGCGCCCGCTGCCCTGGCGGTTTCGGCAGATCCGGACGGTGCGCGGCTCCGACGGCTGCCCGTCGGTCTTCTCGAGCTGGTGTTCGTGGGTCAAGTGGCCCTGGCACTTGCGGTCGGTACCCGCGTCCTTGGCGCGATGCCGGTTCTGGCCCTGGGCATTCTTCCTGCGCTTGCTGCCGGAATGTGGGTGCGAGGCCCGATGGCGGCGCTGGGCCTGTCGGCGCTCCTCGGGATGCTTGCCGGAACAGGGGGGTATGCGGCTGCCTATGTCCTGGACTTGCCCGTGGGCGCCAGCCAGACCCTCTTGGCGGGCTTGGCGGCTGCTTCGGCGCTGGCGTGGCGGCGTCCTTGAGCGTCGCTGTCCAGCCCTGTCCCGGCCGGGTATAACATACGGACCTATGGCCACGCTTCCTCTTGGGCTGTTCCTGTTCTTCGTCGCCTTCGCACTTCAGGCTTGCGGCCTTGCCGTGGGCTTGTCCTCGGGTGGGGCTTGGCTGGCGGTTCCCCCCGTGGCTTGGGTGGGGCTTGCGACAGTGGCCTTGCTGGTGGCTTTCGCGGCCAGCTGGCTCTATCGCCGACGGTGGGAGGAGGCGGCGCAACGTCTGGCTGGACAACTGCAGGCGATGGGCGAGGGTGACCTCAAGCCCGTGGACCACGGACGTCTGCCACCCGGCCTTGCGGATGTAGCCGAGAAGCTCGGAGAGACGCGGGCAGGCTTGGTCCAGTGGGTGCAGGACGCGCAGGGAGCTTCAGGGTCTCTCGTTCGCCTGCAGGAGGATTTGCAGGGGGTTTCTGAACGAGGCACGCGCGGGGCCCGGGGGCTTTCCGGTCAGTCGCAGCGGGTGCTCGAAATGGTGGCCAAACAGAGTGACCTCATTCGCGATACCATTTCGAGCCTGATGGCCTTCGAGGCGGTGATCCAGTCGGCCGAGCGCCATACCGTGAACGCCGAACAACTCTATAGGCGAACGCACGACACGGTGACCCAGGCCAAGGACTCTCTGGACAAGCTGTTGGATGCCATCACGGACCTTCGCAACTCCGTTCACCGCTCAACGGATGGGGTGGTCGAGCTGTCACGTGAGGTGCTGTCGATAGGTGACATCGTCCAGACCGTGCATAACATCGCGAAGAAGACCAACCTGCTGGCGATCAATGCCGGCATCGCGGCGGCACAGGCAGGGGAAAAGGGACAAGGCTTCGCCATCATTGCCGACGAGATCCGGTCGCTGGCGACCCAGACCTCGAGCGCGCTCGCCAGTATTCAAGACATTCTGCTGCGGGTCCAGGGCCGAACCAAGGAGGTGGCCTCGGCGATCGGCGTTGGCACGCGCAAGGTCTCCGAGGGGGAGACCGCAGCCAAGGATGCGGGTCGAGCCATTGCCGAGACACGGACGGCCATGGGCCGTTCGACGGACCAGGTCACGGAGATCCTCAAAGCGACGGCCCAGATTCGCAGTGCTTCCGACCGACTGGTCGAGACCTTGACCATCGTGTCGAACCTCTCGGAGGAGACCCAGAAAGGCACCAAACAGATGGCCTCGCAGGGCGAAGACCAGGTTCGAGCCTTGGCCGAGGTCAGCGGGGCCGTCGGAGCACTTGCAGGTCAAACCAGAAGCCTCGAGAAGCTTATCGGGCGATTCCAGCGTGCGTAGGCCCCAAGGGCGTGCGTTTCGCACACCCTACCTGAACGCGGAGCTCTCCTGGCTCGACTTCAACGAACGTGTTCTAGAGGAAGCCGAGGACGTCCACCTCCCCCCGCTCGAGCGGCTGCGTTTCCTTGCTATCAGTGCGACGAATCTCGATGAGTTCTTCATGATTCGCGTGGGAGGGCTGCAGCAGCAGCAAGCCAGCGGCCGCACCTTTCTCTCTCCCGATGGCCAAGGTCCCACGGCCCAGCTCGAGGCGATTCGCCGCCGGGTTCTCGCCATGACAAAGCGGCAGGAGGACACCCTGATGCGAGGGATCCTGCCTGCGGTCCAGGATCGGGGCCTCCGTGTGCTCAAGTACCAAGATCTCTCCGTGTCGGAGAAGGAAAGGCTGGCACGCTGGTTCCACGAGGAGGTTTTTCCGGTCCTGACGCCATTGGCCGTCGATCCCAGCCATCCCTTCCCCATTATTTCGAATTTGTCTTTGAACCTGGGCATTCTCGTGGATACGCCCCATGTGGGCGAGGCCTTTGCCCGCGTCAAACTCCCGTCCAACTGGCCCCGCTTCGTGCCTGCCGAGGGAGGCAAGGCCTTCCTGCCGCTCGAGGAGTTGGTTACGGCTCACGTGGATGCCCTGTTTCCCGACATTCGCGTACGCGCCATTCATCCCTTCAGGGTGACGCGAAATGCCGACATCGAGATTGCCGAAGACGAGGCCGTGGATCTGCTGACCGTCATCGAGCAGGAAGTGCGCAAGCGTCGCTTTGGACGCGCGACCCGCCTCGAGGTGACGCCCGATATGCCTGTCGGCATGAAGGAAATGCTGATCCGGGCTCTCTCGCTAGGTGAGGATGACCTCTACGCTTCCGAGACCCTGCTGGGCCTGGGGGATCTGATGCAGGTGGCACGCTTGCCCCTTCCGGAATTGCAGCTTCCTGCCCACCTGCCCGTGATGCCCGAGCCATTTCGCAGGGAAGAGGACCTTTTCGCGGTCATTCGCGACCGCGACGTCCTGGTGCACCATCCCTTCGAGGCTTTCGATCCGGTCGTGGATTTCATCTGGCAGGCTGCCGAAGACCCGCAGGTGCTGGCCATCAAGCAGACTCTGTACCGCACCACCGGGGATTCCGGAGTGATCGATGCGTTGGGCGAAGCGGCCGAGCGGGGCAAGCAAGTGGCGGTGGTGGTGGAGCTGAAGGCAAGGTTCGACGAGGAGAACAACATACTTTGGGCGAAACGCCTGGAGCAGCGTGGCGTTCATGTGACCTACGGACTGCTGGGTCTCAAGACCCACGGCAAGCTGGCCATGGTGGTGCGACGCGAGGCGGACGGCATCAGGCGTTACCTGCATCTCGGCAGCGGCAACTACAACCCGAGCACGGCCCGGGGGTACACCGACCTGGGGCTGTTCACCTGCGATCCCGAGGTGGCGGCCGATGCCACGGACCTCTTCAACAGCCTTACGGGCTACTCCCGCAAGCAAGGTTACAGACGGCTTCTGGTGGCTCCCGACGGCATGCGGGGCAAGCTGGTCTCGTTGATTCGCGAAGAGGCTGCCCGAGGGACCCAAGGGCGGATCATCATCAAGTGCAATGCCCTGACGGACATCCCGATCATCAGGGAGCTTTATGCGGCTTCCCAGGCAGGGGTCAGGATCGACCTCGTCATCCGGGGGATGTGCTGCTTGCGGCCCGGGGTGCAGGGTCTTTCAGAGAATATTCAGGTACGCAGCATCGTGGGCCGCTTTCTGGAGCACTCTCGCATCCTGGTGTTCGGACAGGGCGATGAAAGCAGGATCTGGGTTGGCAGCGCGGACATGATGGCCCGAAATCTCGATCACCGGGTGGAGGTGCTGTTTCCCATCCACGATCCCGCGGCGGCTCGTCGCATCCGTGAAGAGATCCTGGCCTCCTATCTGGCGGATGACATCAAGGCGCGTCTGCTCGATGCCGATGGAAACTGGAGAAGGGCCACCCGACCTTCAGGATCGCCGGGCCTGGATGCCCAGGCCTACTTGTTGGATGTGGCCCGCACTCTTCCCCGGACGGCCGGAAAAAAGAGCAAGTCGCTCAGGGGGAAGAACCGAAAAATCTCCAAGCAGGTTCGACGCCCGCCTCGTCTATAATCGTTCATAACCCGTTCTTGACGCAGCGTGCGTCCAAGTCGACGGGGCAGGGGACAGTTTCGGTCGACGGAGACGAGGCTTGGTGCTGCAGCATACGTCGGGATGGAAGCGGACTTTGGTCGCGGCCTGTCTGGCCTTGGCCGGATGTGGGTCCGCTTCGGCAGGTGGGGCGCAATTCGCCACCGTCACCGGTGAAGTCGCGGCCCAGGCCGCTCGCAGGAGCGATCTCGCGGCTCGTCGGGATTTCCGTGCAGAATCCATCTACTTCGTCATGACCGACCGCTTCGTTGATGGAGACACGCGCAACAATCGTTTGTACGGAGACGAGTACGCCCAAGGAGATCTGTTCCTGAATCAGGGTGGAGACTTCAAGGGGCTCATTTCCCATCTCGATCATATCCAGGGCATGGGCTTCACGGCCATTTGGCTCACGCCACCCGTCCTGCAGCCCCCCGGAGCCTACTACTCCAAGAACGGCAGCTACCGAGCCAGTGGGTATCACGGATACTGGGCTTGGGACTTCTCCAAGGTAGATCCGCATCTCGAATCTCCTGGTGCAACTTATGACGATCTGATTCGAGCCTGCCACGCCCGTGGCTTGAAGGTCATTCAGGATGTGGTCTGCAACCACGGCCACGGCGTGGAAGTAGGGCCTGCGACCCGCTGGCGCGATCGGGCGGGCTATATCGCAGGCAACGGCGAAGTTCTGGATTTCTTCAATGATCGCCGAGACTTCTTCCATCACGATGGCCAGGGGCTTTTCGACCTGATGGATTTCCGGGATGACTCTCCAGAGGTGCTCGATTGGTTGTCCCGTGTGTACGAGCAGTGGCAGGATCGAGGCGTGGATGCCTTCCGCATCGATACGGTGGGCTGGATGAAGTCGTCCTTCTGGGCGGGCTTCACGAACCGCATGCATCGGCATCGCAAGAATTTCTTCATGTTCGGTGAGGCGTGGACCAACTCGGACTTCGGTTGGTTGGCTGGTTTTACCAAGCTGCCCGGAACACAGGGCTCCCCGATGGCTTCCGGCATGAGCATGCTTGACATGCCCGGTTCGTCGATGGGTGGCTGGGGCCGTATGGAAGGGGTCTTCAAGGGGGGGGACTACCAAGCGGCCGACGAGGTACTGCGTCACGATGGTCTTTACCGTGATCCGACGTGGTTGGTGACCTTTTTGGACAACCACGACAAGCCGAGGTTCCACGGAACGGGTCAGGAGGGGTCCAGCCCGGCCACGGCGACTCAGGCCAAGGATGCGCTCAACTGGTACTTCACCGCGCGTGGTATCCCGTGCGTCTACTACGGGACCGAGGTTCTTCTTCAGGGGGGTAGCGAACCGGATAACCGACGCATGCTCGGTGCGGCGGCTCTCAAGGCTTCGCGTCAGCACACGATGACCCTGCATCTCAAGTTCCTTAATGCCCTGCGCTCGAAAAGCGCCGCTCTGCAGGCCGGCACCCAGCATCGGATCCAGGCAGGGCGCGAGCACTACGTCTTCCGTCGTCACCTGCCCGACGAAGATGCGGTGGTCTTCCTCAACAAGAGCGGTTCTCCGCTGACATTGACGGTGCCCGTCGCCAAGGGGGCCTGGCGAGATCTGGTCACGGGTGAGTCCCGGAAGGCAGAAAACGGGAGACTCACCGTCGTGGTGCCGCCACACGATCTGAGGGTCATGACGGACCGGGTCAGACCGTAGTCTTGTGACCCCTAGCCGAAGTCAGGCGGGCAGCGCTTCGGTGTCTGCTGAGGCCATATCAGGGTCAGAAGGCTCAGGTTCGTCCGCTTGGGGGTGGCCCAGCAACTCGATCCCGGCTTGAGCCTTCTGCCAGTGTCCCAGTACGTGCTGGGCCTGGCGGCTGGCCTCAGCGACGTGGGCGGAGAGGTCGCGGGCCCACTGTCCTTGGCTTTCGGTCTGCACCAGCAAGGTGGAGGCTGAGTCACCGAGTGCAGAACGCTCGGCTTCCATCAGGGATACGCCCTCCACCACCCTCGTGGCTTGAACCCCCGTGGCCTTTGCGGCTTCAAGAATGTCCCGGATGGCCCTGTCGGCACCGCCGGCGGCCGCCACTCCGGCGCGGACCGCCTCCGCCGAACTTGCCATGGCCTGCTGGGCGGTTTCAGCCTCCTTGACGGTGGCCAACAGGATCTGGTCGATGAGTTCGACACTGCGCGCGCTTTCCTCGGCCAGCTTGCGGACCTCTTCCGCAACCACCGCGAAGCCACGACCCTGCTCGCCCGCCCGGGCCGCTTCGATGGCGGCGTTGAGCGCCAGTAGATTGGTCTGACTCGCCAAGGCCCGGATTGTCGTCGTGATTTGCGTGACTTCCGCCGAACGCTGCGCGAGATGGTCGAGCGTCAAGGTGGCCTTACCCATCAGGCTTTCTACACCCCGCATCTCGTTGACGAGACTGGCGACGGCCTTGCTCCCGGTTTCAGCCTGGCGCTGCGATTGGGTTGCCGCGTCACCCAGGCTGCGCGACCGCATCATGCCCTCGGCTACGGTTTCGCCTAGCCGCCGCATACCCTCCGCTACACTGCGTGCGGCTTCCGCCTGCCGGCGAGCGTCGCTTTGAAGCTTGTCCTTGAGGCGGCCCACGTCGCCCAGGACGGTCTGGAACTCACGACTGGCAAGCATGCCGCGGTCAACCAGTTCCAGCAGCTCCCTGATGCCTGCCTCGAGTCCACGACTGCCCGAGAGACGGGAAGCCATCACCTGCCAGAGCCCTTCGTCCTCTCCGGCAGCCGTCAGTTGTCGCCAGGCGAGGACGGTTGTCATGGCCATGGTCGTCGCCGCCACGAGCACCGCCAGAGAGCCCTCCTGGACTCCGAGGACGCCGGACAGACCCAGAAGGCCTAGCGTCGCGACGGTCAGTCCGAGGACCAGAAGCACCAGAAGCCAGCGTTGCGCGTTCATCACCGTGTCTGCATACCCCGCAGGCACCTGCGGTGCAACTCGTCCATCGAGACCAGTACGGAAGTCGGCCGACCGTGGGGGCAGGTGAAGGGCTGTTCACACCTCCGCCAGAGCGCCAGCAACTGCTCCATGCGCCGCGGATCCAAGGTGTCCCCTGCCTTCGTGGCGCTGTGGCATGCCAACGTGACCCTCCAGCGCTCCGCAGGATCGAGATGGGCAAGCTCTCCGCCTTCCCGGACTTGTTCGAGCATCCGGGCCAGGGTGGCAGGTCCCTGGCCTTCTGGCAGAAGAGCGGGGACGGCCACGAGATGGTCGCGGTCGTCGAAGGCAAAACCGAGGGTTTCGAAGGCGTCGCGGTGTTCAGCCATCAGACCGGCCAGAGCGGGTGGAAGCCCCGTGGGCTGGGGGATGAGCAGGGCCTGTGATGTGGGCACCGTCGCGCCGAGTTGTTCATAGAGAAAACGCTCATGAGCGTTGTGCTGGTCGATGAGCAGTATCCCGTCGGGGTGGATCGCGATGAGGTAGGTCAGATGGAGTTGGCCGACCAGACGCAGATCGTCCCAAGGGAAGCTGCGACCGGTTCCGGCAGCCGGCGGGGGCGACGGCTGCGGCGCTACAGGCGGGCTGGCGGGAGATACGCGAGCGACCTCAGGCTCTGGAAGATGGGGGAGGTGCCGGCCAGGCCAGGCCAGCTGATTCTGGGCCGGCTGTGCCGAGAAGTCCAAGGTTGATGGGACTCGGCTCTCCTGCCAGGAGGGCGCCGGGGTCAGCGGCGCGACCGGGGAAGGCAACGCCTGGCGCAGCGAGGCGCCCACCGCTTGGCGTATCAGGCCGTGCCAGGCCCCGGCATCGGCCAGGCGCACCTCGCGCTTGGTCGGGTGGACGTTGAAGTCGACTCTTCGGGGCTCCACTTCGAGGTCAAGAACGTAAATCGGGTGTCTGGCGGGCGGAATGTGGCCTGCCAAGGCCTCGTCCACTGCGCGAGCAAGGGCCGGATGGCGGACGGGCCTGCCGTTGATGAAAAGCCACTGCCGGCTGCGGTCGCCTCGAATCATTTCGGGGGGACAAAGGAAGCCCCGGATATGTCCTGCGGGCGAGTCGGCTGCGATCGGCAGCAGCTGTCCTCGGGGCATCCCCCCGAGGATCTGTCCCATGACGGTCGCCAGGTCACCGCTGCCTTCGGTAGCAAGCGCCGTCCTGCCGTTGATCGTGACTCGGAAGGCGACGGTGGGATGGGCGAGCGCGAGGGCGGTCACCGTCTCAAGCACATGACCTTGTTCGGTGGGGTCCGAACGCAAGAATTTGCGGCGTGCGGGTGTCGCCTCGAACAGATCTTCCACCTGGACACTGGTCCCGGCAGCCCCAGCCGCCGCTTGCAACTTACCTAACTCGCCCATGGCGCATGTGACCGCCCAGGCTTCATCCTGACCGACAGGCCGCGACCGCAAGGTGACCCGGGCCACGGCGCCGAGAGCTGCGAGGGCCTCACCTCTGAATCCCATGGTTTGGAGGGTCTCGAGGTCCTCGAGAGTACGCACCTTGCTCGTGGCAAATCGTTCGAAGGCCATGGGCAGATCTTCGGGCGCCATGCCGTAGCCATCATCCACGACCTGAAGGTATCGCCCGCCCTCGCGCACGACGATCTCGATCCGCCTCGCGCCCGCGTCGAGGGCATTGTCGACAAGCTCTTTCGCGGCGTTAGCAGGGCGCTCGACCACCTCTCCCGCCGCAATCTGGTTGGCCAGGACGTCAGGCAGGCGATGAATCCGGGGCATGGTCGGTGATCGTAGCCCCCGGAAGGCCGTGCGGCAACCTGGGTATGATGCTGTCACGAGTCATGGATGTGCCTGCGGAAGACGAACTGCCCAACCTCTGGCGGCCTCCGGCGGGGGGCGGACCTTTGCCGGTCCATAGGGCGATCCTTTCTGTCGCTCGGGAAAGCCACGAGGACGCGCTCGGGATCGTCGAGGCCTTGCTTGCCACGGGCCAGACCCATCAGGCGGCCCGTTGCCTCGAAGTCCTGGCTCAGGAGGGTCTCGGTCTCGAAACCCCAGCCCATGACCATCTCGATCCGGAGTCCCCGGTCTTCGGGGCCTTCCACGCCACGATTCTGTTGATGTTGCGTGCGGGCATCCTTTACGGGGAGGCGCGACGCCCACGGACGGCCGGTGTCGTGTTTCGGCGTGCACTCATCTTCGTCGAGGAGACTTTGCGGGATGTAGCCGCCGATCCTCCCTCGGGTCCCGGAGGCTTGTGGAGCCTGGGGGTCACCTTCGAATTGGCCGGACACGTCTGCGTCGTGCTCGGAGAAAGGGATGGACTTGCGTATTACGAGGCAGCCTTCGATTATTGGGATCGGGTGGCCCGTTCTCGCCCCGATGCCCTCGAGGAGTGTATGGGCCACCCCGTGACAGGGACGGTCATCTCCTGCCTGGAGGCGGCCATGTCGCGCCTCGACCTCGACGAGGTCTGGCGTAACTTGTTGCTTTCCCCGGATTACCCTACGCGGCTGGATTCAGCCAGAAGTTTGTTGCGGTGACGATGGCGGTCCCCACCGAAGATCTCTACGCGGTCCTGGGCGTTCCCGAGGATGCCGATGATGCGACGCTGAAGGAGGCCTTTCGTCGGCTCAGCCGGGAACTCCATCCTGACCTGTATGTCGGCGATCCTGACAAGCAGGAGGAGGTCCTGGCCCAGTTCTCCAAGGTTTCCGCAGCCTACAACGTGCTCAAGGATTCCGAGCAGCGCTCGGAATATGACTTCAGCCGCAGGATGCTGGGGACTCCTCGCGAGCCTGAAGCCGGCCCGAACGCCGAGTTCCGTTTGTCGCGCGCCAAGGCGTGCTACAACGCCGCGATGGCCCTGCACGCCGAAGGCGAAGTCGACAAGGCCATCGAGTCCATCAAGGAGGCGATTTCGCTCGACGGAGCCGAAAGTACGTACCGTACGTTTCTTGCGGCGCTCTATGTCCGCAAGGGTTGGAGCGGTTACGCCCGGGTAGAGCTCGATCAGGCTCTGAAACTCAATCCTGCGGATGAGGCTGCTCTCAAGTTGCTGCGAAAGTTGAGCCGTGATGCCGAGGCGGCCGAGGGGGAAGCACAGGACAAGGCAGGGACCAAGGGCAAGTCCAAGAAGGTACGGCGTCGCCCTGAAGTCGAGGTCAAGGGGGTACGAAGTCTCAAACGGCGCCGCAAGTCGCTCTGGGAAACGCTCTTCGGCTGGATGGGCCGAAAAAAGGCTCGTTAGCCATGCCGGCCAAGTTCCGCTATCGCATGGCCACGGTTCTTGAGCTTCGCGTCAAGCGGGAAGACAAGCTCACGCAAGAGAAGGCCAAGCTGGAAAGGGCCCGGGACCAAGAGAGGGATGCCCGTGACGAGCTCAAGGCTCGTCTGGCGGCCGCTCGCCGCTCTATGGGTGCTTCGCTGGCTGCCGGCCAGGCCTCGAACGTGCAGATGGGCAATGACTATGCAGCGGTTCTCGAGAAGAAACTTGCCGATCAGGAGCTGCGTCTGAAACAAGCCGAGTTGGCCGTCGACCGGATGGAGCAAGATCTGAAGCTGGCCAAGCGAGAGGTCAAGATCCTCGAGAAACATCGTGAGAAGGCAAAGGAACGCTGGGTTGCCGAGGTCGCTCGCAAGGATGCGATGTTGCTCGATGAGATGGCTGTCCAAGGTTATCTCAAGAAGGAACGGCTCCGGATCGAAGAGGATGAGCAGGAAGCGGCGCGTGAAGCGGCCCTGGCTCAGGAACCCGAGTCACCTTGGATGGCCGGATTGATGCAAGCTTCCCAGGAACCTCCGGCCCGTCGCCTGGGCCTCGTGCGCAAGGAGCCGTCATGAACCCGGTCCCGCCCCTGCCACCGCCCCAGCCCAAGCCTCCGCAGGTCGGGCCGCAGGATGCCGAAAACCCGGATCACGCGCGCAAGGTCGAAGAGGCCCGCGAGGATCGGGAGGCCGTGGTCCGCAGGCCCTTCCTGCACTATTTGGCCCAGTGGGTGCCGGAGCTCATGACGGACGTCCTGCCGGCCGGGGTCGCGGAGACGGGGGAAGCAGCCGGGGCTGTCGCCGGTCTGGTTCTGGGCCAGGGCCGAGATGAGGCGAGGGGAGCCGAGAGCATGGAGGCCTGGTTCCAGACCCCTCCGCCGGGCGCCGTGCCGTGGTCTGGCCAGCCTGTCCAGCCGGATCTGGCCCCGCCGGATGACACGACGGTCAGGGGCCGTCCTGGACTGGAAGTGCCCGCTCTGCCTGGACTGGTGCGCGCGGAGCTGCTTCGTGCACGTCCGGGAGAGCCTCCGGCGACAACCCTGCGCTTTCAGCTTGCCCCCGAGCATCTGGGCAAGCTGGATCTGTCCTTCACCTATGCCCAGCAGAAGGTAAGCGTGACGATCGTGGCGCAATCACAAGTGGCGCGTGAGCAATTGGCCGAGAAGCTGGGCCAGATACGCGACATTCTTCATCAGCACCAGCTTCGGACCGACAAGATCGAGATTGCGGTCGAGGGTAAGGGGCGAGCGGCGACCGGGCAGCAGGACAAGGACCTCGGGGCGGGGGGCCCTGGTTCGCGCCTGCCCAGACGTCGGTTGCGCCGACCTTCCAACGAAGGGGAAGACCTCGTCATCAGTTAGCAGGCCGAGGACAAGCCCTTCGCCTCCCGCCCCGGGTTGTTCAGCGAGAGGCCAGCGAGAACGGCCAGATCACTCTCTTGTGCGGCTGCGGACGAAAGGCCTGAAGCAGCACCGTGCGCTCCAGATGCTCTTCGCGCTCCGCGAGACGGTCACACAACTCGCGCCGCTCACGGGCGACCTGAGCCAGCTCTTGGCGCAGGTTGGAGATATGGGACCGCTGCTCGCGACAGAGTGCCTCGAGTCGGTGCACTCGAGAAAGTACTTTTCGGCTGAGCGAGTCGGGCAGCACGGCATGAGAGAGCTGGGTCTGCGGTGTCAACTGAGTAGGTCTCACAGTGGAAGCGCGAAGGGTGCAACCGTCACAAACATAACACGGGTCAAGTGTCTGGAGAAGGCGGATCTGTTGGCTTTGACGAAAAAACTGGTTTCTCGGCAGTTTCTGTCGCAAGCCTGGACTTCAGGAGTCTGCAGCCGTGTTGGTGATTTCTACGTCGACGGTTTCGCTGGTCCGATGCTGACCTTCGTGGGTCCAGGCATAGATACGCAGTCTGTGGGGGCCGTCATCCAGTTTGGTCGTATCCAGCGGCAATTCGAGCTTGGTGGACAATCGGGTCTCCGACACGACGGCTCTGCCGTCGACGGCGAGCTGGACGAGCCGGTAGCGCTCGGGGTGTTCCAACTGAACCTTGACATAGGTCGTGTACCGCAGGAAGTTGCCGCTCGTCGGCCAGGAGAGGACCACGCTTCCGGGCATCTGCCGGGGCGTTGCGGCTGTGGCGGCGGTCGACGCGGAATCAGCTGCAGCCGCAGCGACCGGACCAGACACCGGCTCCGCGGAGGGCACCTCAACAGGTTTCTGGGCCTGAGCCTGGGCCAAGGCCTGGCGGGTGGCGGCCGCGATGCGCGCATCCACCAAGGCCTGGATGCGGTCGGCGGTCAGCTCGGACCGATTGGGCTTCAATGCCTGCGGGACCGACTCGCGATAGGTCTCCTGGGGAGCTGACCTGGCTATGGGGGGGGCCGGTCGGACGTCGAGAGGCGTCGGCTCGAGGGTTTCGATCCCCACAGTGGCCGTGGCGACGGCTCCCGCAGGCGGTTGCGGCATGGCGGGCTCCTGTTTGCCGCCGGGCCAGCCTCGACCCAGCAAGAAGGCAGCGACGAGCCCCGCGAGGGTCCAGCCCATCGCGCCGTCCCGACGCTTTCCACGTGCATTGCGGGTGCGGCCCTTCACCAGGCTTTCGGCTCGAGCCGTCACGAGACGTCGGGTCACGGAGGGAAGACTTGGAGTCGGCAACAGGCGTGCGGGGCGGCTGCCCGCGGCCCGCTGTCCAAGGGCCTGGTCACGGGCAGAGCGACAAGCCTTGCAGAAGTGGTCGTGGCCGCAGTCTCCACAGAGCGGAATCCTGCAGCGCTGGCACTGGACGGTACCGGGCTCGTGTTGGTGGTAGATGCAGATCAAGGTCTCCCGCTCCTCAAGACGCTTATAGGTCCCCGGTGGACAAATTGCCCCAACAAGGGGTTAATTTCCGGCAAAAGCTTGAGGGAACTTGGACCTGTTCCTCGAAAGTTTGCCGGTCATCGCCCCTTGGACGAACTACCTCCCGATCTGCCTTCCTTGGCCTCACTCAGGGGAGCCTGGCTTGAGGTCGACCTGACGGCTTTCCGAAGGAATGTGGCAGCCCTGCGCGGCTGGCTGGCCCCTCATGTCCACCTGATGGCCGTCCTCAAGGCCGATGGGTACGGGGCGGGAGCCCTGCCTCTCGCGCGAGTGGCCGTTGAGGCCGGTGCCGATCGGTTGGCAGTGGCTACCGTGGCCGAGGGCATACGCCTGAGGCAGGCGGGCATTCGCCATCCCATTCTCCTGCTCTCGTTGATTCCCGTCGATGCCGTGGCCACGGCCTTGCTCAACGACCTTGAACTGACCGTTTCCGATGTCTCGACGCTACGCCTGGTGGCCACAATCGCGCGCGATCTCGGGGTCAGGGCGTGCGTGCATCTCAAGGTAGACACCGGCATGGCCCGGGTTGGAGCCGATGCGAACGAAGTGGGTGCTTTGCTCGGCGTCGCGCAGTCCGAGGATTCCCTGGAGCTTGTAGGAGTTTCCAGTCATTTCGCTTCGGCCGATGACCTCGACGGTGCAACCCTCGCGAGGGCACACGACAAGTTCAGGCAGGTTGTCGTGCAGCATGCCTGGCCCGCGGGAGTTCTTCGGCACGTGGCCAATTCGGCAGCAACCCTGCGTTCCGTGGCGACGCACTGGGACCTGGTCCGTCCCGGTTTGATTTTGCACGGCGTGATACCGGGTCCGTGGCTTCCCCCGGACTTGCGCCTGTCTCCCATTCTCACCTTGCGGGCCCGGTTGATGCAGGTCAGGGAATTTCCCCCGGGCACGGTCGTGGGTTATGGGGGGCGCCACCGCGTCGCTCGTCGCACGCGCCTCGGGATCTTGCCTGTCGGTTATGCAGATGGGCTGCCCCGTGCGGTGGAGGGGAAAGCTCGGGTCCTCGTGGCGGGCGTGGCGTGTCCCGTCGTCGGCGCCGTGTCGATGGACCAGGTGGTGGTCGACCTGGGGCCGGGTTCTCCGGAGGCCCTCCCCGTAGGGACGATGGCCGTTCTCATGGGCAGGCAGGGCGAGGACGTCATCACGGCGGACGAACTCGCAAGCTGGGCAGGCACCTTGCCCTACGAAATTCTGACGGGCCTCGGCCGTCGTCTGCCCCGGGTCTACCTGGGAAGCTGACGGCCGAGGACCGGGGGGGTCAGGCGTTGCTTCCCTTGATGCGCCGGGCCTTCTTGAGTGCGCTGAGCTGGGCACGCATTTCAGCTTCGCGCGCTTCAATCTCTTCGGGGGTCATGGATTCAAGAATGCGCGCAACTTCGATGCGATCTTGGTGACGCGTTTGTAGGTTGTGGATCTTTTTTTCAAGAAGAGCAAGTTTGGCTTCATGCTGCACGACAAGCTTTGCCCTTCTCGCTTCAAGGTCCTGCAGGAGCTCATAGGCTGTTCTTCTAGGCTTGCGGGACTTCTCTCCAGGCTTCTCCGCGATAATCTTGGACTTGGTTCGGGGCATCAAGGTCTCCTTGACCTTAATCGGGGCGTCACCGTTACGATGTAGGGTGGCAGTCCCACGCATATTGGGTTTCCTCATCAATTCCCCCTTATATTTTGGAATCTGGCAAGAGGATAACTATTTTCACGGCGGGAATCGGCGATCCGTTGGCCGATGCAATTGGTTTGCCTTGCACTTTCGCTCGTTTGTCGTGGCTCAAGGCATTTCGACCATCCACTGAGTCGGTGCAGAGTCCATCTCTTTGTCCAGCGGAGGCTTGTCCCCGCTCGCGTGGTTTTTCGGCGTTGCCTACGCGCAAGGCATGTCTCTTTCGAGGCGATAGCACATCATTCAAATCGGAGGAACCTGCATGCCCGCTCCCTTGGACAGCCCGGCTCGCCCGACGACACGGCCCCCGTCTGCGGTGACCCGTACACCGGAGACACCCGCGGCGCTCTTGGAACGTACGCGCAAACAACTTGACCGGACCCCCCCGGAGGTCCCGACTGCCCCTGCGGCCCGGAAGGCCTGGGTGGCGCAGGAGACCGCGATTCTTAAGGGAGTGTCCACTGACATGAAGGCGTTGCGAGAGGCGTGGTTCGAAGGTCAGGTCGATTTCGACACGTACACGACCTTGTCAAGTCGGCTTTTCGATCGGCAGGTCAAGCTCGATCGGGCAACGGCTGCAGGAGCGGCCGAACGACCTTCTCGTCCTGGCGAATGTCCGGATTACCTGTCTCCGGGTTTGTTGTCCTTCATCGAGCGGAATCCCGACAATGGCTTGGGCTTGGTGGGAGCGACCGTGTTGCCGGCGGCGGCCCTCGTCGACCTCGTGACCGTGTTGTCGAGGCTCTCGGACGCGTGCAGGCCGGTGCCACCGGGACGTTGAGTCGTGGGGCGCCGGGGTATGGCATGGGCATGACCCGACCTCCCCTTCACTCCTCCGCGTCGCCTGCCCCCGGTGTTCGTGCCTGGGCAGATGTTCTGGAACATGCGATTGCCAGTCACCGACAGGGCCGTTGGATGGATGCCGAGGAGGGAGGTCGCAAGGCGGTCGAGTTGGCTCGGGCGCTGCCTGATTCCGACGGCCCCGAGAATCTGGTGGCGAGTCTGAACCTTTTGGGTGCGATCCTTCAGGGGCTCGGCCGGGCTGCCGACGCGATTCCGCTCTACCGTGAAGCCCTGGCGCTCGCGATCGAGGCACGCGCCAGGGTCGTAGCCATGGCCAACTTGGGCTCGGCCGAACGAGAGGTGGGCCAGTCGGCGCATGCCGAGGCTCATCTGACCTCGGCTCTGGCTTTGGCCAAGGGAGAGGTGCCTGATGAGGTGCCCGGGCTGTTGGACAAGCTGGGTAGGGTGCTGCATCAGACGAATCGACGGACAGAGGCCTTGGCCGCCTTTGCCGAGAGGGTGACTTTGACCTCGATGACCGACCAGGGCGGGCAGCCCTCGGAGGAGCATCTGGACGCGCTTTTCCACCTGGCGGCGGCCGAGGCGAGTGAAGGCAGGCATGCTGAGGCGTCTTCCCACTATGCCGATCTGGCGGAAAAGCTGTCCCTACGGGGAGAACGGCACAGCCTTGGCCGCGCACAGGCACTGACCGGCCTCGCGTTGGCCGAGCAGGCTTGTGCCCGGTATCCGCAGGCGGTGGCCGCGGCCCGGGAAGCCTTGATCGTCCGGGAATCGGTACTGGGCCGGGAGCATCCCGAACTGTTGTCCGCCAAACACAATCTGGCCCACGTTCTGCTGGCATCCGGCAAGGCCCGCGAGGCCGAGCCTCTTGCTCGCGAGGTCGTGGCGGCTGCGCGCGAGCGCTTCCCGGCCGAGGATGGCCGCTTGCAGGCCGCGATGGTCGTCCTGGCGGGTGTACTGGAGCGTACGGGGCGCCTGCGGGAGGCAGTCAACTTGAGGAAGCAATTGTCGAACTCTTGATCACGTTTTTCGGTTGACGCTGGCCTCTGTCCTGTTATTCTGAAAGGGTACCGATTTGGTCCCACTTCAGGTCTCATGTTTCGCATCAACCGACTTTCAGACTACGCCTTGGTCATCTGCGGGCGCCTTGGTTCTGGTCAAGGTGCGCATCCACAGAGTGCGCCGGATCTGGCGGAGGCTACGCGACTGCCGTTGCCCACTGTCACCAAGATCCTGAAGAGCCTTGCCCGAGCGGGGATTCTGGAATCGGTGCGCGGGGCCCACGGCGGATACCGCCTGACTCGCCAGGCGTCCTCCATCAGTGTGCTCGAGGTGCTCGAGGCCATGGAAGGGCGCTTGGCGATCACCGAGTGTGTCGAGGTCGCAGGCGGGGGTTGCGCCTACGAGACGGGATGCGTGGCTCGCGGTCCTTGGGAGCGGATCAACGCTGCCCTGCGTGCAGCCTTGTCCCAGGTGGCTCTGGCGGAGCTGGACGAGACGAGTCCGGGGCCCTTGGTGCCGATTCCGGCCCAGGGGGCAGGGTGCGAAGGTGGTGTATGTGGAGCGGCGGCAGCCATGAGGAGCCTCTGATGAGCGATGCTTCGACCCTGAAGGCCCTGACGGAGCAGGAGTATGCCTATGGCTTCGTCACGGACATCGAAACGGACACGCTGCCCAAGGGCCTGTCGGAAGAGATCGTTCGTGCCATTTCTGCCAAGAAGGGTGAGCCCGACTGGTTGCTGGAGTGGCGTCTCAAGGCCTACCGGCAATGGTTGAAGCTGCTGGAAACACGTGGGGAGCCCTCCTGGGCGCGGCTCAAGGTGGCCGCGGTCGACTACCAGGATCTGCATTACTATGCGGCACCCAAGGTGGCTGAGGCTCCTCGCAGTCTCGACGAGGTGGACCCCGAGATTCGCAAAACCTTCGACAAGCTGGGGATCCCCCTTGTCGAGCAGATGCGGCTTTCCGGCATCGCGGTCGACGCGGTGTTCGACAGTGTCTCCGTCGCTACGACCTTCAAGGACAAGTTGGCCGAACTGGGCATCGTCTTCTGCAGTTTCAGCGAGGCCGTACACGAGCACCCTGAACTCGTCCGCAAGTACCTTGGCACCGTCGTGCCGCCCACGGACAATTTCTATGCCGCGCTCAATTCAGCTGTCTTCAGCGATGGTTCCTTCTGTTACATCCCCCCTGGCGTGCGATGCCCGATGGAGCTTTCCACGTACTTCAGGATCAACGCAGCCAGTACCGGTCAGTTCGAACGGACGCTCCTGGTGGCTGATGAAGGCGCCTATGTCAGTTACCTCGAGGGCTGCACGGCGCCACGGCGTGACGAGAACCAGCTGCATGCGGCGGTCGTCGAATTGATCGCCCTTGAAGGGTCCACCATCAAGTATTCGACGGTGCAGAACTGGTACCCGGGTGATGCCGAGGGTCGGGGCGGTATCTATAACTTCGTTACCAAGCGGGGCAAGGCCCATGCCCGGGCGAAGATCAGCTGGACTCAGGTCGAGACCGGCTCCGCCATCACGTGGAAGTACCCGTCGGTGATTCTCTACGGGGACGATTCCGTAGGTGAATTTTATTCGGTGGCTTTGGCCAACCATCACCAGCAGGCGGACACGGGCACCAAGATGATCCACGTGGGACGCAACACCCGCAGCACGATCGTCTCCAAGGGGATTTCCGCCGGCAAGGGACAAAACACGTACAGGGGTCTCGTTAAGGTGCTTCCCGGGGCCGAAGGTGCCCGTAACCATGCGCAATGCGACTCCTTGCTCATGGGCGACCGGTGTGGGGCTCATACCTTCCCCACCGTCGACGTGGCCAATCCCACCGCGGTGATCGAGCATGAGGCCACGACCTCGCGGATCAGCGAGGACCAATTGTTCTATTGCCGCCAGCGGGGGATGTCCGCCGAGGATGCGGTTTCGCTCATTGTCAATGGATTCTGCAAGGACGTGTTGCGCGAGCTTCCCATGGAGTTCGCCGTCGAGGCACAAAAGCTTCTCGGGCTCAGTCTCGAGGGCAGCGTGGGCTGACAGGAAGGAACAAGATGCTGACGATCGAGGGGCTGCATGCCCGGGCGGGAGACCGCCAGATTCTCAAGGGGCTTGATCTCGAGCTGCCTGCAGGTCAGGTGCACGCGATCATGGGTCCCAATGGCGCGGGCAAGAGCACACTTGCCTCGGTTCTCGCGGGTCGTCCTGGCCTCGAAGTCACCGGTGGGGCCGTGACCTATCGTGGGGGAGACCTTCTCGCCATGGAGGTCGAAGAGCGTGCCCGTGCGGGTGTCTTTCTTGCCATGCAGTACCCCGTCGAGATTCCGGGCGTCAGCAACAGCTACTTCCTGAAGGCGGCTGTCAATGCCGTGCGTCGGGAGCGGGGCCTCGACGAGCTCGATGCCATGGACTTCCTGACCGCCACCCGTGAGCGTCTCAAGGCCCTTGATATGCCGCAGTCGTTTCTGCAGCGAAATGTCAACGAGGGGTTTTCGGGTGGGGAGAAGAAGCGCAACGAGGTGTTCCAGATGGCCATGCTTGAGCCGCATCTGGCTATTCTCGACGAGATTGACTCCGGGCTCGATATCGATGCCCTCAAGGCTGTGGCGGACGGTGTCAATGCCTTGCGTTCGCCGGAGCGCTCCATGCTGCTGGTCACGCACTACCAAAGATTGCTGGATCTGATCGTGCCTGATGTCGTACACGTCCTGATGGATGGCCGGATCGTGCGCAGCGGTGGTGCGGAGCTGGCACTTGAGCTTGAAGCGCGTGGCTACGACTGGTTGCGCGCCGAGGTGGTCGGGGTGCAGGCGTGACGGCCCCGCTGCTTGCGTCATTGGCCTCGCGTTCGAAGGAGGGTCGGTTGCCGCCATGGGCGCGCCAGGCCTGCCAACGTCTTGACGAGACCGGACTGCCTCATCGGCGTGTCGAGGCCTGGCGGACAACTGATCCCGAGCCCTTCCTGAAGCGTCTGTCGGTCCCAGTGCCTTCCGTGGGCGCTCGGCCGGACGATGTCGACCTGGTGTTGACTTCCGAAGGGCAGTGGCAGGTTGCCGGCATGCTCCCCGACGGAGTGTGTCTTCTCTCGCTCGAAGAGGCCGTGCGATCCGAACATCCCGTGGCACGGGCTTGGATCGACGCTCGTTCGGGCGGAGAGGGGCTCTCCGAAATCGTTCGGGCCCATGGGGGCGCAGGCGGGCTCCTGGACGTGCGTGGGGTGATCGACCGCCCCTTGAAGGTGCGGAGGCTGCCTCAGGACGGGTTGGCGATTCTGCCCGTTCTGCTCGTTCATCTGGCACCCGGTGCCAGCTTGGTGCTCGACGATACCTGCGTGGGGGCGGAAACCATGCTGTCTGCGGGGCATGGCGTGTTGGGGGCCGATGCCCGTTTGCACTGGATCCGGCGTGTGCCGCGCGAACTCGAGGGCGCGTGGTGGTGTGACACCCAGGCCTTCGAGGTGGCCGAAGGTGCCCGCTTGGCGATCCACGACCTGATGACGGGAGCGGCTTGGCATCGGCAGGATTTGCGGGTCTCCTTGACGGGTGAGGCGGCGGAGCTCGACTTCAGGAGCCTCCTTGCCGCAACAGGTTCCGTGCATGGCGATATTCGCCTCGAGGTCCGCCATCTGGCCTCCGGTACCACCAGCAGGCAGGTGCATCGCGGTCTTCACGGCGGGGCTGCTCGTGGGATTTTCACGGGTCTGGTGCATGTCCCGCAGGGCGTGGGGCGTATCCGTTCCGATCAAGAGTTGCGCGCCTTGATGCTGTCGCAAGGCGCTTCGGCGTTGTGTCAGCCGCAACTCGAGATACTTGCGGATGATGTGTCCTGCAGCCATGGGGCGACCGTGGGGCAGTTGGCCGAGGAGGCGCTGTTTTACCTGCGGGCTCGAGGGCTGGATCAACTTGAGGCCAGAGCGTTGCTCGCCGCGGCTTTTGCGGCCCCGGCCATGGAAAGCCTGCCTGCCGAGGCTGCGCGTGTCGTCCGGCGTGATCTGGTGTCGGCGGGCTTGGCCCGGGAGGATGCATGACCGCCGCGTTGACGGGTGTCGGTCGGTCGGTTTCATCCTGGCGCGATGATTTTCCGATCTTGTCGCGGACCTTCCGGGACAAGCCCCTGGTGTATCTGGATAGCGCGGCAACGACGCAGAAGCCCAGGCAGGTCATCGATGCGGTCACTCGTTTCTACGCGTGGGAGAACGCGAATGTTCACCGGGGAGTCTACAAGCTGTCGGAGGAGGCTTCCGTACGCTTCGAAGCCGCTCGTCCGCGTGTGGCAAGGGCCATAGGCGCTCCATCGGCGCAGGGCATTGTGTTCGTGCGCGGGGCGACCGAGGCCATCAATCTCGTGGCATCCTCGTGGGGGCGGATGCGTCTGGCCCCCGGCGACGAGGTCTTGATCACGGGGATGGAGCACCATGCGAACCTCATACCGTGGCAGCAGCTTTGCAAGCAGGTCGGGGCCAGACTGGTGGTGGCACCGTTGCTGGATGATGGTTCGCTAGATTTTGAAGCCTGGAAGCGCCTGCTGGGAGACCGCACCCGAATGGCGGCCATGGTCCACGTGTCCAACGCCCTGGGTACCGTAAACCCGGTCGCTGACATGGTTTCCGCCGCGCGGGCCGCGGGGGCTGTCACGCTCGTCGACGGCTCCCAGGCCGTGCCTCACCAGCAGGTGGATGTCTCAACTCTGGGCTGCGACTTTTATGTCTTCAGCGGCCACAAGGTCTACGCCCCGACCGGTATCGGGGTCCTTTGGGGTAGGGAGGACCTGCTCGAGCAGATGCCCCCCTATCAGCTCGGCGGTGACATGATCCTGTCGGTCACGTACGAAGAGACTCTTTTCAACGAAGTTCCCCACAAGTTCGAGGCAGGGACTCCACATGTCGAAGGTGTGCTGGGGCTGGTGGCCGCCTTCGATTACCTCGAGAGCCTCGGGATGGATCGCATCCAGGCTCACGAGCAGGAGTTGTTGGCTTACGGTACGTCCCTGCTGGCGGAGATTCCCGGTCTCCGGATGGTCGGGACCGCGGACCACAAGGCGGGGGTCCTAGGGTTCGTGATCGATGGGGTACACCCCCATGATCTGGGGACCTTGCTGGACGCGCGAGGCATTGCCATTCGTGCAGGCCACCACTGTGCACAGCCGGTCATGAGACGATTTGGCGTGGCGGCAACGGCTCGCGCCTCCCTCGGGCTGTATAACCGGCGCGAGGATCTCGACGCTCTTGCCGAAGGTCTGGCGGCCATTCGGCGGATGTTCGTGTGAGGGGTAAGCGATGGATGACTTGAGAGACCTCTACCAGGAAGTGATCCTCGATCACAACCGTAGCCCACGCAACCGTCGCCCCATGGAAGGCGCAACCCACCGGGCTCACGGACACAATCCCCTGTGCGGCGACCAGTTGGTGGTCCAGTTGAAGGTCGAGGAAGGGCGCTTGGTCGACGTGGCCTTCGAGGGGGATGGTTGTGCCATTTCCACGGCCTCGGCCTCGCTCATGACCGAGGGAGTGCGTGGCAGGGACGAAGTCACCGTGCGGGACATGCACGAACAGTTCCATCGTCTGGTGACGACGGGCGAAGCGGATGCGGTCGTACTGGGCAAGTTGTCGGCCCTGGCGGGGGTCGCGGAGTATCCCGCACGGGTCAAGTGCGCCAGCCTCGCTTGGCACACCTTGGTGGCGGCCTTGGACCGCAGGGTCGATGCCGCGGTTTCTACGGAGGGCTGACAGATGTCGGGAGAAGTCTCCATGCACCCGGAAGGCCTCATGCGGCCGAACCATTCCGAGGATGAGATTGCACGTCTCGAGGAGGAGATGGTCACCGTATTCAAGACCATCCACGACCCCGAGATTCCGGTCGATATCTATGAGTTGGGGCTTATCTACGAACACCGCCTCACGAAGGATGGGACGGCTTATGTGGTCATGACGCTGACCTCTCCCGGTTGCCCTGTCGCAGGCAGCATGCCGGGTGAGGTTCGGCAGAAGATCGAAGCCATCGAGGGTGTTTGGGAAGCGGAAGTCGAAGTGACCTGGGAGCCTGCGTGGACCAAGGACATGATGTCCGAGGTCGCCAAGTTGCAGCTCAACATGTATTGAAGAGGGCAGGGGACGCCGTACCCGGGCGTCCCGGAACTCATCTGAAGCCGATGCCGAACGATACGGTGAGGGTTTGCAGCCAATTCTCAGCAAAGCCGTCACTGAAAGGCTGCTTGATGCGTTCGGTCCCTTTTGCGCCCCCACCCAGGTATCTCAGGTTGGCGAACACGTCGTAGTTAGGCGAGAGCGAGAGGCCGGTGCGGAGCGAAGCGTCCAGCAGGGCGCCTTCAAAGGGGAAGTCCACGCCGTTGAAGCCAGCGCTCGTGGCATACGAGCCGTCGATGTCTGTCGCCCACCACGCTCTACCCCCCATGGGTTGGCGGGCTCTGAACTTGAGGAGGGGGACCGGGCCGAGGTCCGTCCGGACCACACGCTGTTCCCCATTTCCGGATGAGAAGACAGAGATGGCGTTGCGGATCTGGAGACTGAGACCTAGTGCCAGTTCCCGATCCGGATCGAGGTCGAAATCATAGAGATAGCTGGTCCGGTAGGCATCGAAGCCATAGCGGATGTCCAGTGGCGTGCCCCGGCGGAAAGTCACCTCCTCGACCCGTTCGTCGTCGGAAAGGACCGTTTGCGTGCGTAGATCGATGGGCTGGTAGAGAAAAGCCCACTTGTGCCGCTCACCGAACGTCAGTCCCGCCTGGAGGCGTTGGAAGGGAAACAGCGTATCCTGCCGGCCGTCATAGACATAATCGAAGACCGTTCCCTGGCTGCCATATTGAATCTTGTGGGTCAGGACGCTGAGGGCACCCCATTCGACTTGACCGTCGATCTTGAGGTCGGAACCGGGTGGGTTGGGTACCGGAAATCCCCAACCTGCGATCAGTGACGCAACCTCTCCGTCGGCTGGGGCGGGGTCGGGGGGCATGAGGGTCTCGGCGCGTGCGGCCGAGGTCCAAAGGCAGCAGGATGCGAGGGTCGCCGCGAGCAAGGCAGGGCGTGTCGTCATCGGTGACTCCTCATCGAGCGGGTGACCCGTCGATCGTGACTCACCTGGCGAGGCTTGTCCAATCGCCGCTCAGGCCCGTCGGTCGCGCACCCTGTTCCCGTGCGGGGCGCTCCGGCAGGCGCACGTCGTCTGCGGGCTCCTCGAACAGCCTGGCGTCGTGCAGGCGCGCGCGGAAGTAGCCCGGAATGGTTCCTGGCGCTTCCGAGTAGTTGCCATCCCGCCCGAGGCCCATGCGGTCCGAATAGACGGCCCAGTTGCCCTGACCGTCGCGCAGGACCGGATAGTTCCCGCCGGGATCGTGGATGGCAAGGCCGTGGGAGGCGGAAGCGAATTCTTGTGTGACCTGGTCAAAGATGGGTTGCAGGACATTTTTCTGTTCGTGGATGCCGAGCAACAGATTGCCACGATGCATCTTCTCGGCACGGTCGTCGGGATTGGGTGCAAGCCGGGCCGAACGGTACCAGGTGAAGGCCTCGTGGATCAGACCTTCGGGATCTTTGGGCCCTCCCCTGACGTACCCCGCGGAGTCGAGAGCTTTCAGGCCGTCCTGCCCCCTCGACTCGGCACGAAGGAAGGCCTCGAAGGCCGGAGCGATGTGGTCATGCACCAGGCGATTGCCCTCTTCCAGTCGCCCTGCCATGGTCTCGACGGAACGAACCACGCGGGGAAGCGCCGCCAGGACCTTGCCGGCCGGCCAGATACCTGGAGCCACCAAGTCGAGGGGACCGAGGTGCGACTCGGCCAGAACCATTGAGACCGCTTGGCGCAAGGCTCCTTGATGAGCAAGAATGCCTGCGAGGTCGTCAGCTACGGCAGGTCCCCAGCGGTGGATGCGGTGGGGTTCCCGCGTCAGGCCATGTTTGAGGTCGTCCAGCAGTCGCCGGGCCAGTGCCATGCTGCGCATCGAGAGGCCCACCTCGTGGGAGGCGTGCTGGCCGAAGGTCATCCAACTCGGGAATTCCGGCTGCCCCAGCCACGCCCTGAAAGCCTCGGACAGCTTGTGGTAGTCGCGGGTCACGCGGGTGTTCTGCTCGAGGGGATTCCGGCCCGGCGCACCGAGCACGGTAATCAGCGGCACGTGGAACGATGGTGAGGGGGGAGGGGCGGCCGGCCGAGCGGCCGCCGCCGCCGCGGCTTTCGCGGCGGCAACGGTGGCAGCGAGGGGCGCAGGCGCGGTACTGGAATCTTTGCCGGCTTGCAGGCTATCCCGCGTCAGCTGGGTTGCGACTTCGGGGGAATGGGTCTCGGACGTGATCGCGGGATTGGATGCGCCCCGTCTCCCGGGGGGGACAGGGACGATTCCTGAGGTGCGTACGGGCAAGCGGTTGCTCCTGGGTTCCACATACCCGCCCTCTGCCCTCCGAAGACCACCCGGGATGAAGGCTAGACGGGAACCTCTCAATTACTTGACAAGCCCTCGGCGTGGGCCAAACATGGGGTGTCCCGGGATGAGGCGTTCGTGTGCGTGAACTCGGCCCCTACAAGATGAGCTCGGTGGCCCGTTTGACCGGGTTCTCGCCGATGTTGCTCCGCGCTTGGGAGAAGCGTTACGACCTGCTGAGCCCTGTCCGCTCGCCCAAGGGCCACAGGCTCTACACGGATCGCGACATTCAGGTCCTGCGCCGGGTCAAGTCCCTGCTGGATGAGGGTCGATCGATCGGGGAGATTGCCGGCCTCGGGGTTGAGGCCCTTCTGGCGGAACCTTTGCCCGTGCCGCCACGTCACGAATCCTCCGCTCGGATGCTTGAGCCGTTGGTTGAGCCTGGTCCCGGCGGGGCGCCTTCCGCCATGATCGACGCCTTGGTCGAACGTCTGGTCCAAGGGGCCGTGCAGATGGACGAGTTCGCCATTGAAACGGCTCTCGACCAAGCCTTTGCGCGCTACAGCGTCACCGTCGCGGTGGAAAATGTCATTCGGCCGGCGACCATCAGAATAGGTGAACTCTGGCACGAAGGCGTTTGTTCTGTCACAGGCGAGCATCTCGCGAGCCAGGCCTTCACCCGGCGCTTGCATCGGCTCTTGGATATCTCGCGGAACAGGGATACGTCGCTGCCTTATGTCGTCACCGCTTGTTTCCCGGACGAGTGGCACGAGTTCGGCGCCTTGCTGGTGGCTTTCTATATCTCACAGGCCGGTGCCAGAGTCTTGCACCTGGGGGCCTCGGTTCCCTTCGAGGACCTCGAAAGGGCCTTGGGCAAGCTGGATCCCCAAGCGGTATATCTTTCGGTCATGCGGAGCCCGATCTTCCTGCAGCACAAAGAGGCACTTCTGGGGCTTGCGCGTCGGTGGGGGGATCGAGTCGGACTGCACGTGGGAGGCCAAGGAGTACAGCCTGACCTTGAACTCAAGGGGGCTGGCATCAGGGTCTGGCCGCCAGGCGCTTCAATCGCGCAGATGTCCTTGCCCGAGATCCTGAAGCGATGAGCTCGACCATGGCTCGCCGTCAGCCGAAGCAGGGCGTCCTCCTGGTGAATCTCGGCACCCCGGATGCGCCCCGTGCGCCGGAGGTGCGCCGTTATCTCGCGGAGTTCCTGTCGGATCCTCGGGTGCTCGACATTCCGGCAGTTGCCCGACAACTGCTGCTGCGCATGGTCATCCTGCCCTTCCGTCCCCGTCGCTCGGCGGAAGCCTATGGCAAGATCTGGACCGATCGCGGCTCGCCCTTGCTGTTTCATTCCGAGGATCTGGCCTCGAAGCTCTCGGTACGGCTGGGGCCGCAGACCCCTGTGGTCCTCGGCATGCGCTATGGCCGCCCTTCTCTCTCCGAGGCGTTGGCCCGGCTTGCGGGTGAGGGGGTGGACGAGCTTCTGGTCGTGCCTCTTTATCCGCAATATGCCTCCTCTTCCACAGGATCGACGCTCGAGCGGGTCTTCCACCTTTTGGCAGATGAATGGAATGTCCCGCAGGTGCGCGTGCTGGGTGCGTTCTACGATCACCCGGCCTTCTTGCGTGCGATGGCGCGGCAGATCGAACGGACGTTGGAGACGAGGCCTGATGCCCATCTGCTGCTCAGTTACCACGGTCTGCCCGAGCGCCAGTGTCGCAAGTCCGATCCCACAGGGTCTCATTGCCTGGCTTCCGCCTCCTGTTGTGAGGCCATAGTCGCCGCCAACAGGCATTGCTATCGTGCACAGTGCATGGAGACCTCCAGGCGCCTTGCTGCGCTCCTTGATCTCGCTCCCGGCCGTTGGTCGGTCGCGTTCCAGTCCCGCTTGGGGCGCACCCCCTGGATTCGCCCTTACACCGACGAGGTCCTGCCGGACTTGGTCCGTTCGGGACACAAGGACGTGGTCGTCGCTTGCCCAGCCTTCACGGCCGACTGTCTTGAAACGCTCGAGGAGATTGGGCTGCGCGCTTCAGAGGACTTTGTTGCGGCTGGCGGGCGGTCCCTCGTTCTGGTCCCGGGACTGAATGCCGAGGATCACTGGGTGGAAGCTCTTGAGGAAATGGTTCGGGGACTGGGCCTCGTGCCTCAGGTCGGTGCGCACGCTTGACCCTGCTTGAGGTGGCGCCGTGGACCCTCGGGGCGGCGGCAGCCTTGATGGCTGTCCTTTGGCTGTTGTCGCTGAAACTGCGCAATGCTTCGATCATTGATGCCTTCTGGGGGCCGGTCTTTGCGCTCATCCTTGGGGTGGTCGCCTGGCGGGCAGGATTCGGGCATTGGCGTGCCTTCCTGCTCGCGGGTATGGTCGGGGCGTGGGCCTTGCGGCTGGGAATTCATCTTGGGCGCCGGCAGTTCGGTCATCCTGAGGATGCGCGTTATGCCGCCTTTCGGCGGGCGGATGGCCCGACCTTTTGGTGGCGTTCCTTCTTCAAGGTGTTCATGCTGCAGGCCGTGCTGGCTTGGGGCCTTTCCTTGCCCTTGCAGGCCGCTTGCGTGGCCATCGGACCCGCCGCAGTTACCCCTTGGGATGCGATGGGAGTGCTGGCTTGGGGCCTCGGCTTGGTTCTCGAGACGATCGCGGACAGCCAACTGACACGTTTTCGAACCCGGCGGGGCTCGACGGAAGAAATCCTTGATCAGGGACTGTGGCGTTACAGTCGTCATCCCAATTATTTTGGCGAGTCCTTGCTCTGGTGGGGATTCGGAGGGGTCGCGGCCGCAGCCACCAGTGCCTGGTGGGTCTGGTTGGCCCCGGCGGGCATGACGTATCTCTTGCTGCGCGTCTCAGGCGTGACGCTGCTGGAGGAGGGATTGATCGCCCGCAAGCCGGCCTACGGCGACTATGTAGCTCGGACGAGTGCCTTCGTGCCCTGGCCGCCGCGACGTTCCGGAACCTGACGGCCGCGGGGGCACCCCCGACCTCTGGTGGCATGAATTCGAAGCCGTGGTAGGCTTTGTCTAGATATTGTTTACAAAAGGAGGCGCCATGCCACGTACGGTTCTGATTACGGGTGCCTCGGGCGGTATCGGTTCCGCGCTGGCCCGTCGGCTGGTGGCGCGGGGGGACCAGGTCGTTCTGGTGGCAAGGCGCGAGGAGCCTCTTGAGTCTCTGGTGGCGGAACTCGGGGAATCCACCCTCGCCGTTCCTGCCGATGCCGGCGATCCGAGCGCGATGGAAGCCGCGGTGACAAAGGCTCAGGAACGTTTCGGCTCCCTCGACGGACTGGCCCACGCAGTGGGGTCCATCTTGATCCGCCCCATGCACCTGACCCGACTGGAGGATCTCGATGCGGCCTTGCATGCCAACGTCAGGACCCTCTGGGTGACGATGCGGGCTGTCCTTCCCGGAATGATGGCCCAGCGATCCGGTGCCATCGTGGCCTTCGGCAGCGTGGCTGGTCAGGTCGGCTTGGCGAGCCACGAGGCCATCGCGGCCTCCAAAGCTGCAGTCGCCGGGCTCGTCCGGTCTGCGGCCATCTCCTACGCTTCCTTCGGGATTCGTGTCAATGCTGTCGCGCCTGCCCTGACCGATACGCCCTTGGCAGCCGGACTTTTGCGTTCCGAGGCCGCCCGTGCCGCATCGGCCGCCATGCATCCCATGGGGCGCGTGGGCCAGGCCGACGAGGTGGCGGCGCTCGCCGCACACCTGCTGGGCGACGAGGGCACTTGGATGACCGGACAGGTGCTGGGAATCGACGGAGGATTGGGAGCGGGGGTGCCCAAGGGGGGGCGCCAAGCCTGATCCTCTTCAAGGTGCCAGTGTTCTCAAGGCCTCTTCCAGCCTGTGGGCGGCGTTCATGCCCGCGGCAATCGCTCCATCTATACTCGATCTGACTTGGGCGTCGGTCGCGAGGAACAGGCCTGGGCGTGGTTCTGCAGGCAGGGGCAAGCCGCCAACAGGCAAAACGTGCTGGGCGTGTCGATCTTCGTGTGCGGCGAGGAGGCGTGGCTGGATGGGCCTGCCCGGGGCGAGGGATGCCACGAGTTGCTGCATGAGCTGCTCGTGGTCCGTACCCTGCAGTCTCGTACGGAGCTGGAAGACCGTCTGATGCTGACCTGATGGCGCATAGGAGGGGGCGGCCGCCGAGACAGGGCAAGCTACCCGGAAGGGATCGGCTGCGCGTCCCAGAAGAAGCCGTCGGCCCGGAATCAGCGGCACATCCGTGAGGATGTGGAGACTGCAGGCTGCGCGACCGGGTGGCCGAGGCAACTCGGGCAGCAGGTGCGACCAACTCGAGGGCTCGGTAGCCAGTAATACGGCCTGTGCCGTCCATTTTCGGCCATCAGCCGTGCGTGCGCCTGTCACCCGACCACGGGTGACGAGCCAGTCGACCACTTGCGCCCCATGGATGATGTCGGCCTGGGCAAGAGTGGCCAATCGGTCGGGCAGTGTCTGCATGCCACGTGCCGGTAACGCCGCTCCACCCCCGGCCAGCATGTGCCAGTAGTGCAAGGTGTCTTCCGCCCGGCCACCGAGGTCGTCATCGAGTTGGATCCCCCCGAAGAAAGGGAGAAAGAAGGCTTCCGTGAGCTCGCGAGACACTCCGGCCTCCCGCAGCAAGGTGGCCGTGTCCCCCGCTGGTCGATAGCCCGGGTCCCTTCCCGATGCCCGCAGGGACTTCCAAGTCAGGCGTAGCAGGGCCAGGGCGTCTCCCGCACGCCACCAAGGGGCCCCCACGAGGTCCGCCAGGGCAGCGGGATTCTGCCGGGGATCAACGAGGCTGCGCCAGCGACCGTCCGCGTCCCGGAGCCAGGCCCCACGGTTGAAGGGTTTCAGGTCGAGGTCCGCCGGGTCGAGAACTTGCCGGAGGTGTGGGTAGGCTGGAAAAAGGACCTGAAAGCCTCGATCGACCACGCAATCATCCACCACATCCCCGCCGGCGCGGCCACCCGACCGCTCCGAGGCTTCAAGCACCCGGACCGGCAAGCCATGACGCCCGAGGACGACGGCGGCCGCAAGGCCCGCGAGGCCTGCTCCCACGATCAAGATGCGCGGCTCCTCCGTCACGCGGGTCACCTGCTTCCTTTTCGACTGGCAAGCACGGCCAGTGCACGCTGGCGGGCCATTGCATGGTCCACGACGGGCAGCGGATAGTTTCCGGCACGGGTCAGTGGGGGCGCCAGCCAGGGCTCGTGGCGCCAAGCCGGGGGCAGGTCTGCCAATTCGGGCACCCAGCGTGCGAGGTAGGTGCCGTCCGGATCGAATTTGCGCGACTGTGTCACGGGATTGAAGATTCGGAAGAAGGGGGCCGCATCGGCGCCACAGCCCGCCGCCCACTGCCAGCCAAGCGTATTGCTGGCTGGATCGGCGTCGACCAAGGTGTCGAGAAACCAGCGAGCTCCTTCCTGCCACGGCAGAAGCAGATCCTTGACCAAGAACGAGGCCACGATCATCCGGACCCGGTTGTGCATCCAACCTGTTTCCCAAAGTTGCCGCATGCCTGCATCCACGATGGGATATCCCGTCCTGCCTCGTCGCCAAGCCTCGAGGCCTGCGGGATCCTCTCGCCACGGGAAGTCACCGAAGCGGGAATCGAGGGGCGACTCGGGGGTGTGCGGAAAATGGTGCAACAGGTGCCAGCCGAACTCTCGCCATCCCAGTTCCCTAAGCCAAGTCGAGGGGCCTTCACCCTGGGGGCTGGGCGAGGAGTCCACGGCCGCCCACCAAGCCTGTCGGACCGAGAGCGCGCCATTGGCCAGCCACGGCGATAGGCTGGACGTGCCCGGCTCCCCGGGCAAATCCCGGTCAAGGTGATAGCGTTCGATCCGCTCTGCCAGGAACCTTCGCAGGCGCTCGTGACCCGTGGCTTCGCCGGGCTCCCAGCAAGCGGCGAGGCCACGGGTCCAGGACGGCAGGGGCCGACGCATGGCCCCGGCCTCCGGTTCATCAGTGACCTCGACCAAGGGGCGCTGCAGCCGTTCTGGGGCCGGCACCGGGCGTGGGGGAGAGGACGCGGCGCATAGCGCCTTCCAGAAGGGTGTGAATACGCGATACGGCTGGCCGGCACCGGTACGAAGGGCCTCGGGTGGAAGTAGTGTCAAACCGTCGTGGGACTCGAAGGTGACGGCCAGCGACGCAAGTATCCGGGCAAGGTCCCGTTGCCTCTGTGTGCCCAGGGGGTCGAGGGCACGGGTCACGTGCAGGGCCTTGGCCCCAGTCTCGCGGACCAATCGGGGTAACACCTCCGTTGCCGGACCCCTCCGCCGGATCAGGGGGCTGCCAAGCCGCGCCAAGTCGTCGGCCAGGGTGGCCAACTGTCGATCGCGCCACCACGCCTGTGCACCGCCGATCCCGTCCTCGGGGTCGGCGACGAAGACGGGGAGGACGGCGCCTGCGCGCGCCGCAGCCAGGAGGGCCGGATGGTCGGTCGTCCGCAGCGCCTCTCGAAACCACACGATCTGCAGGGACAAGGCATGCCTTTCCGGGACAGGGTTTACACTCTACCCGGTGTCGTGCCGAGCGGAAAGGTTCAATGAAAATCACAAGATGGGGCGTCCTTGGTGTCGGCCGTGCCGGAACGGCCCGTGCCGCGGCGATCCGGGTGACGGACGGCTGTGAGCTCGTGGGGCACTGGTCCCGGAGGGACGGGACGCCGCCCCTCCGCGCCATGGCCGAGGCGCGCCCCGAGGTGGTGGTGGTGGCCCTCGAGGATGCCGCGCACGCGACGGGAATCCTGGAGGCTCTCGAGGCGGGTGCCGACGTGTTGGTCGAGTACCCGTTGGTCACGAGCCGGGAGGAGGCGGTCCTTGTCGCCGAGGCCGCCCGGCGTGTCGGTCGTGGCATAAGGGTTTCGTGGTTGGGGTGGCAAGGGCCCCAAGGCGAGGCGATCCGGCTGCGGGAGCAGCAGCGCCCACCTCGCGTGTGGGACGTGCACTTCCGGGGTGGGCTCGCCCCCTGGGTTGCGGAGGGCTTGCGGAGGGGCCGTCATGCCACGCATGCTGCCGGACGGCTGCGCATGTTGTGGGACCTCGTGGGGCCGTGGGCGGAGACCGACGCTACCGTCAGCCGCGATGGGGAGAGCTGGTTGGCCGCTTTTCTCCTGGCGGGACCTGAAGGACGCAGCGCCTCGTTGCGCGAGGAGCGTGGGCAGGGACTTGCGCGTTCGACCGGTTGGTGGGCGGATGGCGAGCCGGTGGTCCCGGCTCAGGGGAGCCAGAATGGTGCATTTGCCCGGGACCAGAGCCGATGGCAGGAGTCTTACCGGAAGGGAACTTGGGGGGTCGGTCTGCCGGCGGAGGAACTGGCCTTTCTCGAGGCTTGCCTGGCCTTGGAGGAGAGGTTGAAGGAGAAGGGGTTTGTCTCTGAAGTGCATTGATTCTGTGTAGCTCTTGTCTTACTATGGAGCCATGGGTATGGCTCTCCTCGGTGCGGCTTGGGCGGCAGGTGCAATGTCTGTTCTTCCTGAGGCTCTGCGGCAACGTCTCGAGGATACGCTTCGACATCCGGTTCCCCTGAGCGGCGTGCTCGTGGTGGAGGAAGTCAGTGGAGAGGGGTGGACTCTCGATCGCTACCGCGTCAGGACCCGCGAGGATGGTCTGGTGCGGACGGAGGTAGAGAGAAGCGCTCGTCTTCCCAGAGGGTTGTCCATCCAGGAGTTGCCCGATGGCGGCCTCGAGGTTCGTCTGCCGGGACTTCTCGGTGCCTTGCCGTTGCGCGTGGCTCCGACGGATCCGCGAGCGCTCACGCGCCAGGGCTTCCGGGCTTCGGATGTCAGCCCCGTGGCACTTGCCAAGGCCATCGCGGCGCAGGCCGGTCGGCTTCGCCGTGTGGTCTCCGCAGCGGTTCCCGACGGATTGGTGGGGGTCAGGCTTTCATCCTCTGCTGGCTTGCCTGCTGGAGTGGAAGAGGCCGAGGCGGGGATTGCTCAGGACGGGACCGTAAGGTGGGCTTGTCTCTATCGATTGGGACGTCCGGTTTATAAGTTCCATCTACAGCCCTTGCCCTCGCAGCGTGCCGTTGAGGTGGGTGTCAGCCGTTCTTGACGAGCTCTTGACGGGGGCTTAAAATCTCATTTACCCTGACCTTTAGAGCTTTTTGTTCTTGACAACCCGATTGTGTCGTTTCGCGATGGCCTTGGCTGCCTTGGCCGCGGTCTCGTGTGGTACTTCTGTCGGTGGGGGCAACCCGTCGGCTCCCCAGCCCGGTCTGCCTGTGCTTCCGCAGCCGGTCGCGCCGGGGCCCGCCCACCCGGTCACTTCCGGACTCGAGGACTTGCTGGTCAGGGTCGCCGCCAGCACCCAGATCATTCGTTCCTACGAGGCCCTGAATCAGGTTCAGGAATGGTCAGGAACCAAGCAGCAGCGTTCCCAATCCAAGCTTCTATTCCGGCCTCCCGCGACCGCCAAGACGGAGTACACGTCAGGCAACGCCGTGCCCGTGGGCATGGTCGTTCTTTCTCAAGGCGGTCCCACGGTCCAGATCAAGCTGCCGGGTGCGCTGTCCTTCGTGCGTATGACAGTGAGCAGTCGCGACAGTCGCGCGCGCACCTTGGTTGGTCTGTATCCCGATGAGGTCACGCCTGCCGCCTTCGTGCAGATGCTGCGTCATCCCGCTGCGCGCCTCAGCCTTCTGGGACGTGAGAGGGTGGGGGCCCGTGAGACGGCTCTTGTCCGAATCGAAGGAGCCCGTTTCCCCGGTGGCATGGACGCCGCGGTCGTGGGCTTCGATGCCTTGACAGGCGAGTGGCTGCTCGGCCGCCTTTATCGCCAGCGCCAACTGACCTACGAAACAGCCTATCTCCGTCGTATCGAGCGAAACATCGCCGATGGCGAACTCGAACTCTGATCTCAAGGCCTGTTCCGCAACACACAGGGGGTCAGCCGTAGAGGCCCACGGCCGCCACATCAAGTTGAGCGGGTCCTGCTTGTCCGGCGCACACCAAGCCTAAACGCACCAACTTTCTCAGATTGAGAGGGGCCGCGGTCATTCGAGGTTCGAATTGATCGAAGGGAATGTCTACCTGATGCCAGTCCAGCGCAGCGAACGCCTGCGCCCGATGATGTTCCCACGGCCGCACATGATCCGAGGTTCGAAGGTGGACCTGGAAAGGAGCTTGCCGGCCTCTGACGCGCAACCGCAGACCTTGGAGGTGAGAGGCATCGAAGGGGTGCCCCCGAGTCACGAGGGGCAGCGCCACCTCAATGAAACCACCTCGGTTTTCGAGGCGGACCTCGCCGGTAATTCTCAAGCAGGACTGCCCTGCCGTCGACTCGTGCCAAGCCCGCATCGTGGACTTGCCGCCCATGACCCGGTCGGTGAAGGCCTGCCAGCTGTTCCCCAGTCGGCTACTGGTCGGATTCTCGAAGGTATCAAGCCAGAGGTTCTGCTGTTCCATGTAGGCATCATCGCTTCGAGATGCGAATTTGTCCATATATTGTCGATGTGTTCGACGCAGCTGCCCTCTGCCCACGAGCGGTGCCTCGTGCTAGACTATAGTCCTGCGGGAGTAACTCAATTGGTAGAGTTCCAGCCTTCCAAGCTGGCTGTTGCGGGTTCGAGCCCCGTCTCCCGCTCTATTTTTTCAGTCCTTTGCGGAGAGATGGCCCTCCTGGCTGATGACTGACCCTCGTTGGCTCAAGGACCAAGTGTTCTTGGCTGTGGATACGGAGACCACGGGCAGGCCCACTTCTGCCGGTGGCTTGATTGAGATTGCTGCCGTGCGTTTCTTGGGATCCGGCGAGGTCCTTGGTACGTTCAGCCAACTCATCAAACCTAGACATTCGATCTCACCTTTCGCTACCAAGGTTCATGGTCTGCGAACGGTCGATCTCGTCGATCAGCCCAGATTCGAACAGGTCATCCCCCTTTTCTCGGACTTCCTGCTCGCTGAGGAGCCGATCGTGTTGGCCCACAATGCGGGGTTTGATCTTTCCTATCTTTCCGTGGCTTTTCTGGCTTCAGGTCTCGAGCTGCCCAGGTTGCCGGTTTATTGCACCTTGGACATCGCCCGAAAATTGATGCCAGAGGCCGAGGGTTACAAGCTGGGCGTGCTGGGACGTAGCTTGGGATTGCCTCAGGGCACTCTCCACCGCGCCCTCGCCGATTGCGTGTTGCTCAAGGATGTGTTCGTGCATTGGGTCAATAAGTTTGCGGAGTTCAATACGGTCGAAGAACTCGAGTCGGGCTTCAGGCGCTGGTCCTTTGGTCTCCGCAAGCGCAAGGTCCGTTCGCGGCGCAGGCGTGTAGAACTTGCAGGGGTGGCGGCCCATACCGACGAGAACCTTGAACCGGACGCAGAAGTGGCCGACGAACCCTAGGTTCAAGCGCTTACGCACTCGAGCAGTGTCAGTTCCGCCGGTGCCCCGAGGCGCATCGGCGGACCCCACCAGCCCGTGCCCCTGCTCACATACAGCCATGTGCCGCCATGGCGGAACAATCCTGCCACGTGCGGCTGGTCCAGGCGAACAAGCAGATTGAAGGGTACGATCTGGCCCCCGTGCGTGTGGCCCGACAGCTGCAGGGCCACGCCGGCATCCCGGGCAGCGCCGATTGCGGGGGGCTGGTGGGCCAGCAGGATCACCGGTGCTTCAGCCGGCGCACCCTTCAGGGCAGCTGCGAGATCGGGCCCGGGACCTCCGAATCGTGGTGCTGCGAAGTCATCGACCCCCGCCACGACCAACGCCGCTCCTCCGCGCTCGTGCTGCACGTGGCCGTTACGCAGCACCTGGACGCCGTGGCTTTGCAGAAACTCCAGCCATTCTTCAGCACCGGCATAATATTCGTGATTCCCAGGCGCAAATGCGATACCCAAGGGTGGCTTCCACTCCAGCAACGGTGCCAGTTGTTCGCTGAGACGGTAGACCGGTCCATCGACCAAATCACCCGTGATGGCGAGAAGGTCGGGTTGCAGGTTCCGGATACTCTTTGAAAGTCGACGGACGTAGCGATTCCGGACCGTGTTGCCTACGTGAACGTCAGAAATCTGGGCGATACGCAGACCGTGCCATTCGGGGGGAAGGTTCGGTATCGGTACGGTCACGTGCACCACCCTCGGGCCACGTATGGCGTCGAACAGGGCCACGCCGGCGAGGACAACACCTGCGGTTACGGCCACGAGGCTGAGCCAACCGTTCAAATCGGACGGCGCGGAGGCGCTGAGATTCAGGGCCACCCCCGAAGCTGCCAGGACCTCGGGCAGGAAACGAAACGGCTCTGTCAGCAAAAGACAGCAAAGCAGGATGAAGGATGTGCCTTGCCATGTGTGTCCGACCCAGGCCAAGGGCCGTGCAAGCGCGGGTGGCAGGAGCCGTTCGAGCACGAAGCCTGCGACCGTCGTCATCCAGAGAAGAGCGAGCACTCCACCCAGAGCACATGTGGCCTCGGAGGGCATGCCGTGCATCGAGGACACGCGCAGGAAGAGATATCCGTGCACGGACCCGGTCAGCAGAAGTACAGCAGACAGGAACACCGCCCAGCCTGGGTCGCCCGGCCGGGGGCGCCCACGGGCGTGACGACGCTTCGGCGGGGAATCAGGTTGCGGGGATCCCGGCAAAAGTCAGCGCTCCAGTCTCAAGCCAATGGTCTCGTAAGCTTCACGTACGGGGTCGTAGTCCTTCGACTCGGCCTTCTGAAAGCCATCCACACGGAAAATCGTCCGGATTTTACCGCTCCCCTCGCCCGTGGCAGACAAATTCAGGAAGAAATCCTGAATTCTCGAGACCAGTTCCGGGTCGAGATCCTTGCGTACAGCGATGTTGTCGGACGGAATAGGGGGTGAGATGCCCAGGATACGAATCCGGTCCCTGGCCGCCGGGTCCGGCAGGACCCCAGGACGTGTCCAGGCGGCCTCGAGGGGCTTGGGGTTGTTGAGGAAGCACGCCCCGGCGTCGACCTTACGATGATACACCGCGAGCACCACGGCATCGTGTCCACCCGCATTCTGGATTCGGAGATCTCGCTCGGCCTTGAGGCCTGCCTTCATGAGCATGACCCGAGGGTAGATGCTCCCGGACGTCGAGTTGGGTTCGACGAAGGCGATCACCTTGCCTTTAAGGTCCTTCAAGGTTTTCAATCCACTGTCGCGGTGGGTGATGATGGCGGCATAATAGGCCGATCGACCACGGAAGACCGACTTGAGGATGACCTTGGCCCCTGCCTTGCGTTCGGCAAGGACGAAAGCTGCGGGGGGAAAAAACGCCATGTCCACCTGACGATGGCTCATGGCTTCCACGACACCTGCATAGTCTGAGGTGATTCTGGGCTCGACCCGCATACCAAGGTGCTGGCCCAGAAGCCTCGAAACTTCCGAGGCGATACGTCCGATCTCGCCCGGATTCTCCCAAGGGGCAAATCCGACGACGAGTTTGCGTGGCTTGTAGGCCTCGGCAGGAAGGCCCGGGAGCGAAAGGTACGTCAGGGCCATCACCAGGCCGATCAGGAGACGCACGGTCAGAATGCCTCGACGATGTGGGTAACACGGGGCGCCGCCCCGGGTGGCCACTCGATGCCGATGACGTCGAACCTGACGAATCCTGCCCAGGGCCACTTTTCAAGATACCACCGTGCCAGCAGCCGCATCCGCCTTTGTTTGGTTGAAGATAGGAAGCTTTCCCCTGGTTCATGCCTTCGGCACTTGACCTCGATGAAGCACAGGCAGTCTCCGTGGGCGGCAACCACGTCAAGTTCACCCGGAGGAAGCCGGATATTCCGGCCGACGATCTTGTAGCCTGCCTCTCGCAGGAAAGCCTCGGCCAGAGCCTCGCCTCTGGCCCCCAGGCTCTCATGCCGGACATCGTGTCGAGTCATGTTCCTGTCCTCCTCCACGCCTTGCCATGCTGCGGAGCGGGAACGAGGAAAGCCAGCAAGTCATGACCATTGGGGAACCGGCGTCGCTTGGGCTTCGTCCCTGTGATGCGTACCATGGGAAGGACAGGAGGCGCGACCCATGACCCCCGGCAAATCCCTGACCGTGCTCTTGCCCCTGTTGTGCCTGCTGTGCACTGCGCAGCCGGCGCTTGCCGACACGCGCCCCGAGGAAATTGCGGTTCTGAAGGAGCGCGTGAGACAAGATGAAAAGGATGCCGACGCACGGTTCGATCTTGCGATGGGACTGGCCCGCACGCCTTGGCTGGAGCAGGGTTGGCAGGAGCTGCTCAAGGTCAGGGAAATGGATCCCGGCTATGCGCAGAAGGTTCTCGAACGGTACGAACCCATAGCCAAGGAAAATCCCGATAACATCGAAGCCTGGTTTCGCCTGGCCTTCGGGCACTTCTTCACCGGCCTCGAGCGCAAGGACTCCGAGGCGCGTCGGAAGGCTGTCGAAGCCTTTGCCAAGGTTCTTGAGATCGACCCCAAGTATGTCTGGGCGCTCAATTACCTCGCCTATCTGACCTACGAGGGAGGAGATCTCGCAGGAGCCCTCGCCTATGCCGAACGGGCGGTCCAGGCGGACGCTGAAAACGCCGTGGCTCACTTCCTCAAGGCACAGGCCCTGGTGCGTCAGAACCGCTACTGGGCAGCGGCACCGGAGCTGGCCTTGGCCATGCGGTTGCGGGCACAGGCGGGCTTCGGAGATTAAGTCCAGACTGGCGGAGTCACCCGCTTCGGTGGTAGGATATGGCCCCCGGGATGTAGCTCAGCTTGGTAGAGCGCGCGGTTCGGGACCGTGAGGCCGGAGGTTCGAATCCTCTCATCCCGATGACAAAGCCGGTATTCCCCGTGGAATGCCGGCTTTGTGGTGAGTGGTTCGTTTCAGTCCGGGGCCCCACGGCGCTGCTCGTCCCTTCGGGGTCTGAAGCACCCTTGGCAATAGACGGGCCTACCCTGGACGGGCCTGAAGGGTACCGTCGTGGAGCACCCGCAAGCTGAACACGTGGCAGGGAACCGTGGTCTGTCGGTCACGTCGCGCGGGACCGAGGTCTGAGTCACCGGCTGTCTTCGGGCGCGCCGACAAGCCACGCAACGCACGGGAGGATTGGTGTAGCCCTTCTGGGCATGGAACTCCTGCTCGCCGATGGAGAAGACGAAACTCTGGCCACAGTCCCGGCATGTCAGGGTCAGATCTTGCACGTGCGAAGCCTCACGCCATACCAGCCAAGGCTTCGACCTCCTCTTCGGAGAGAAGGCGGTCGAGGGAAAGCAACAGCAGGATGCGATGTCCTTTGCCTTCGGGAATGCGCAGAATGCCGGAGAGGAACGGGGCCCTGGCCCCTGCGGCCGGTGGCACCGGCGCCACGGCGATCTGTGAGGCGCGCACGACATCGCGGACCGAATCCACGATCAAGCCGACCATCTGGCCTTTGAGGTGGCTGATGATGATGCAGGGCTGCCCCTCGCCAGGTGCAAGACGCTCCAGACCGAAGCGAGTTCTCAGATCCAGGACGGGTAGAATCTCGCCCCTGAGATCGATCAGACCATCGATCCAACGCGGTGCTTCAGGAACGCGAATGACCGGGAGCAGCGGGATGATCTCCTGCACGCTCCCGATATCCACGCCGTATTGCTCGGCCGCCAAGCTGAACGTGACGACCTGGAACTCGTCTTGGACGGCCACCACCCCTACAGCCGGCGCACGATGCCGAAACCGACGGCTGCCCGCACGCGGGATGCCATCGCCTCGGCCTCCACGCGAGAAGAGAAGCGACCGACCCATACCCGATTGGGGCCGGCGGATGCCTGGGCGGGCTGCCCATGAACCGATGCATACAAGCCCTTCCCGGATAGCTTGGCCGCGATTCCTTTGGCCTTTTCCTCCGTGGCGTGGCTTCCCAGGAACACCACATAGCGTCCTTGACGGGTCACAAGTTGGCCACGCACCCCAGCCTTACGGAACTGCCGGATCAAGGTCTTGGCCTTGGCAGGGGAATCCACGTAATTTGACCACAAGGACCACTTGCCTCCCGTGCCGGACCCCGTCCGGGAAGCCGGTAAACCCTTGGCCTTCAGGCGCTCGACGACACTCTGGGCGTTCTCGGGAACGTTGAAGGCCCCTGCCTGCACGGTGAACCAGCCCGAACCCGATTGGGCGAGGCGAACCTTCTTCGTCTTGCGCTGGGCAGCACGTGCCTTACCAGCTGCGGCGCCGACCGTAGTCTTGCGCTTGTCCGGTCCTTTTGCCTTGAGTGTCTTGGGTGCCACAGGTGCCGGCGCGATAGAGGTGTCCGCATCGGGCGGATTCTCCTTTGGCGACATCGCCACGGGAGCCTTGGCCGCCACAGGTACCGGCAGCTCTTTGGCGGGAGCAGCCTCCGGCGCCTTGCCTGGTTCTGCGGGGGCCTCTCCTCCACTCCCCGGTGCCCCTGCCTGAGCCATCGTCGCAGCTGGAGGTGGCGTCGTCTGTGCTGGAGGCTCGGCGACCTGCGGAGGGTTGGCCACAGGAACGGAAGGCGGGGGCGTGGCCGGAACCACCTCCGACGTGGCCGGCATGACGCTGGACAGCAGCGGGATCTCGACACCCATCTGCATGGCCGCGTAGGCCCCACCCCCCAGAAGCGTCAGACCAAGCAAACTGAAAAGAATGGCCTTTCGAGCTCCGCCGGAGCCCGAGCCTTCCTCATCATCCTCGTCTTCGTCGTCCTCGTCGTCGAAGTCTTCATCTTCTTCGTCGTCGAAGCCTTCTTCGTCCTCGTCCTCGAATTCGAGTTCGTCGTCGTCGTTGTTCCTAGCCACGGATCCTCCAAGAGGGCTTCGGACCGCCGGGGGTCCGGGTCGCCGCCTATATACCCGGCCCCTCCGGCCTCAATCCCACTCACGCCTCAGGCGTTGTCTTCGCCGTCCTCGTCTTCTTCCGACATGCGCTCAAGAGCCTCCACCACCCGCTGGAACTCCGCTTCGTCTTCGATGTGGGTGAGCGATTCATCCGCCTCGAAACGCAGGACGATTACGCCGACTTCCTCATCCTCGTCCTCGTCCGATTCGCCTTCTTCATCCTCGATGGGTAGCAGCAAGGCATATTCCCGGCCCTCCACCTCGATGATGTCCAGCAATTCGAACTGCTGCTCCTCGCCATTCTCGCCGAGGAGTGTCACCACATTCTCGGGCACGTCTTCAGTCTCAGTCTGCGGGATGTTCGCCGAGTCCATCGGGTCGGTTCCTTTCTTGTCGGTCGCGTCGGTCCAGGTAACCCTGAAGGATGACGATCGCGGCCTGTTGGTCGATGACGTCACGTCTCCTGGCTCTCGGCACATCGGCCGCGATCAGGACACGCTCCGCGATCTTGGTGGTGAATCGTTCGTCCTCGGGAATGACCTCGAAGCCGAGGTCGATCAGACGGTCTGTAAAAGCCTGCAAGGACTCAGCCTGCGGGCCGGCGGTTCCCGCCAGCGTCCGGGGGAAGCCTATCACGAGCGTTCGGGCATGGTAAAGCTCCGCCAGTCGCTGAATTTCCCCGAGATCCTTCGCGAGATTTCGACGTTCGATGACCCCCGCTCCCTGTGCCGTCCAGCCGAAAGGATCGGAAACTGCAACGCCGATGCGCTTGGTCCCCACATCGAGACCTATCAGTCTAGGGCGCAGTTCGCTCATCGCGACAAAGGTGCCTGGAAGCGTGGGTCCATGGCCCACGTCCGTCGGGTGGTCCAGCGGGTTAGACCGACGAGGCCCTTTGCCATACCTGCGTGATCGCCTGCAAGGGAGGCTAGGACAGGGGTCACGTCGGTGCGGGCACGGCCATAGAGTACGACGGGTTCGTCGGCGGCCAACCCGGCCTTGGCGGCAACCCAGGCCCGGGCGTCGTCGAGGCCACCGAGGGCATCCACCAGCCCCACCTGTGCAGCTTGACGGCCCGTGTAAACACGACCCGAGGCGAGGCTCTCGACGTCTTTGAAGTCCTTCTTCCGCGCACGAGCCACGAGGTCAAGAAATCTGCGGTAGGTATGTTGGATAGAGTCCTCGAGCCACTGCCGCTCTTCTGCCGAGAACGGCCGGGCGATGGTTGAGGCGTTGGCAAGCTTGCCTTCCTGAGCTCCATCAAGGCTTACGCCCAGGCGTCCCATCAATCCGCCGAAGCTGAGCTTGCCGGAGAAGACCCCGATGCTGCCCGTGATGGAGCCGGGCTCGGCAAAGATCCAAGGTGTGCCGCAGGCCACCCAGTAGCCACCAGAGGCGGCAACCGGTCCGACACTTGTCGCCACGGGCTTCGCTGCCGCCAAGCGCTCCACCGCACGCCGGATCTCCTCGGCAGCATCCGCATCCCCTCCGGGCGACTCTATCCGCAGCACGACCCCTGCGATTTCATCGTCCTTGCGTGCTTGGTCAAGGACGGACACCGCATCCTCGGATCCGAGCACCTCACCCATGAGCAGGTCTGCCCCCGAAGTCCCGCGGGCCATCGTGCCCTGTAAGGTAATGACGGCGATTCTCGGGCGTGCCCACGCCCGATCCGCCGGGAATCGCTCAAGCAGGGCTTCCGCCTCTGGAATCTCGAGTTCCTTGCAGAGACGGGCCTCAATCTCGTCGGGATGGCAGGTCTCGTCGGCAAGCCCCTGTGGCTGTTCGGCACGGAGGAGGCCTTGGTCGACCAAGGTCCGCAGGCGCGCCATCGGCAGATTCCTGGCTTCAGCAAGGCCTGTCAGGATCTGCTCGGACCGATCGTGCAACAGAGATGCCAACTGTGCTTTCGCATCCTCCGAGAGTCGGTTGCGCAGATAGGGCTCGACGGCGGACTTGAAGGGACCCGTGGCCACGAAATCCGCATGGATGCCGCTTTGCTTGAGCAGGTCCCCATACATCAGCACCTCGTCCGCAAAGCCTGAGACGTCCAGTTGAGCCCCAGGGGACAGGAAGATCCGATCGGCGACCGAGGCGACGTAGAGTTCCGGAAGGCCGCCGCCCGACACGTGGATGTAGAGTCGCTTGCCTGCACGGCGGAACCGGGAGAGCCCTTCCCGCAACTCCTGTAGCTCACCGAGAGACAAATCGAGGGGATCGAGTCGCAGGGCCAGGGCCTGCACCTCAGGGTCGCGGCCATTGCGTTCCAGAGCCTCCAGGACCAAGGCCGTCGCCGGCCTCGGAGGAAGAGACTGCAAAAGACCGGCGAGGCCGGCCTTCGGGGCGAGGCTGCCCCCGAGACGTGCCGCCACGACCACCTTGTCCGGCCAGACGGCGGACGGTGCCGGACGATCCACGAATCTCCAGCCGGCCGCGACGGTCGGGGCTGCACCCTGGGTCGCGTCACCATCGACCAACATCCCCATGGAGTGACGACCGTGCCCAAGCGTCACGCCTATCCGCAGTTCGTCCAAGGCAGCGGCGGCAAAGGCCAGATCCCTGCCGGTCTGGAGCATCAGCTGCAGGCCGGGAGCCAGTTGCCATTGCGCAGCCAGCGAGGTGCGGCCCTGGTCGATCCGTCCTTGCATCCAAGCATGGTCCAAGCTGAACGTCAGCCGTTCGTCGTTCGGGCGCCACGCGAGGCCGAGTTGCTCTGCTGAGGCCGGAGCCACCGTCGCCGCGAGGCCCCGATGGGCGTATCCGACTGACCAATTGGCGGTGGGATGCCAAAGAAGTCCCAAATCAGCATCTTGGCCGGCCACTCCGTTGCGACGGCCCACCCGCCACGTCCCCCCGGCCGTCAGGCCGGTGGCCAAGGGCAGCAGCAGGTGCATCCCTACTTCATCCCCTCCGGACGGACCTTGCCGCTGTCTCAAGGAGAGGCCGAGACCACCGCCGGCTACGCCCAGGCCCAAGGCACCACGACCGTTTCCGAGCAAAGCGAGTTCAGTGGCACCGTCCAAGGTGAGGCTGGCAGGGTTCAGCCACGCGGCGGCAAGACCCTCCGCACCGGCTACCGTCCGGGCACCCAGGGGCTCGGGCAACTCGACCCCTACTGCGTAAGCCGGCAGAGGAGCCACGGTCGCAGCCAAGGTCCATCCGATGGTCCGACGAAGCAGGAGTCTAGACAATGAGGCGGCCGACAGCGGCATGAACGTTACCCTCGGAAGATTGGTTGGAAGGACAGCCCACATTGCGGCAGCGGGTGCATATGGCCTCGTCGCTCCATCGCTTGCCCGCGAGGCAGAGGGTCACGCGGGTTCGCTCGCTCACGACGGCCGCCCTGGCCTTGGCCGCCTCGGGTAGGCCGGCCTTCAGGTACCAGACAGGACAGTGCCGGATGGGTCTTTCCTCTGCATCGACAGGCCACGACCCCAGCGGATACCAGCCGCTGCTGCCAAAGGGCCCATCCACTCTGAGTCCATCCTGACCCTGACCCGGACAAATTTGATCGGTCGCGAAGGTACACGGCACGTCACTCGTCGTCATCGCGCCCCTCCACCACGGCCCAGACACATTTGAGATAGCGGGACTCGGGAGCACCGGGCAGGCTGGGATGGTCTGGTCCAGGTCCCGTGACGTCCACGACACGCAGCCGCCGTCGGGCGTCCACCGCCGCCCCTGCGAGCACCTCGAGGAAGGTCTCGGTCCCCATGTGGTGCGAACACGAACTGGTGACCAACAAACCACCCGGGCGAACCATCGACATGCCTCGCAGATTGATCTCCTTGTAGCCACGGATGGCGCCGGGGATCGAGGCCTTGTTCTTCGTGAAGGCCGGCGGGTCCAGCACCACGATGTCATAGGTCTCGCCCTGTTTCTGGAGGAGCCGCAAACGGTCGAAGGCGTTGTCCTCAATCCACTCGCAGCGGTCCGCAACGCCGTTTTCCACAGCGTTGCGCCTTGCGAGCGCCAAGGCGTCCGCTGCGATGTCGATGCCAGTGACACGCGTGGCTCCTGCGCGCGCAGCCGGCAGCGAGAACCCCCCCGAGTAACAGAAGGCATTGAGCACGGCTTTGCCGCCGGCCAAGGTGGCCAGCTTCGCCCGATTCGGCCGTTGGTCCAGAAAAAAGCCGGTTTTCTGGCCGGATTTCAGATCGACGTGATATCGGACTCCCGATTCCTGGATGAGAACCGTGTCTTCGGGGGCTTCGCCCCAAAGCACGCCGGTCCGGGGTTCGAGCCCTTCCAGCTTTCGAGCGAAGCCCTCGCTTCGCTCCAGGATGCCTCGCGGTTGGATCTGGCGTACCAGCGCTTCCACGAGGCCAGGCAGGAGTTGGTCGCTGCCCCATGACATCGATTGGATGACCAGCCATTCGGCGTAACGATCCACTACAAGGGCCGGCAGGCCATCGGCTTCCCCGTGAACCCACCGCCAGGCCTCGACACCGGGCAGCCATGCCTGTCGGAGCACGAAGGCCTCCGCGAGACGCCGTTCCACCCAGGCGGGCGCAAGCGGGTCGGTACCTGTCCCATGCATACGCAGGCACAAGCCGGTGCCGGGGTTGTAGCTCGCGACCCCGAGGCGATGACCCTTGCGGTCGAGCACGTCGACCCACGACGGACCCTCTGCGTCCGCGTGCGCGACATCCGCGCCGAAAACCCATGGATGGCCTGCACGCAGGCGCTCCTCGCCTCGCCGGCTCAGGACAACGGTCGGACGAGACGTCATGGCGCGCCGGCTCCCGCCGAAGGTCCGCCCAAGTCCATGAACAGCAGGCCGGTCGGTACCTTGGGTTCGAAGTAGGTGGATTTCTGGGGCATCACGGCACCGGCTGCCGCAACGTCGGCTACCCCAGAGGCCGTGGGTCTGGGCAGCACGAATGCGGCGCCGAAACTGCCCGAGGCGAGCCCGATAAGGACCTCCTGGCCCTCACGGGTGTAGCTGAGATCGCCCCCCTTGGCCCAGCTGGCCTCGTTGTGCCCGAGGACGGGAGCCAACAGCCCGTGGTGAAGCTGGACCACGGACAATCGGGCGAGGGCCTCGGTCCCGGTGCTTGTCGCGAGTCTGGCAAGCAGGTCGGGGCTCGGCGAGAGCACCCAACGCCGGCTCTCGCCCGGCATCAGCATCCCGAAGGCTCCTTTGGCCGTCAATTCGTCCACCCATTGCCCCATGGCTTCGGCCGGATGCACCGGGTCTTCGTTCCAGGGCTCCTCGACCACCTCGAAATCCTGCCGCAGTCGGGTCAGCAATTCCGCCAAGGCGGGCAAGGCGGGCTTGAGGAGCCGGTGGGTCGGCAGAACCACGAGCGCAGGGTCCTCGAGGCGAGCAAGACAGACGAAACCGAGATCGCGGGGGGACGGGTCTCCTTCGGATTTGCCTTCGGCACCTTCGTTCCGGTAGGCAAGCGCCGTCTCGTAACGGTGATGGCCGTCGGCGACCGTGAGAGGGCGCTCGGCCAACATGCTGCGCAGGCGCTCCTGCCGGCTCCCCGGGGGAATGGCCCAGAGGACATGGCTTTCGCAGCCGTCTTCGAGGGTCACGAGGGGTTCTGTTTCCGTCATGACCTCGTGCCAGAGTGCCAGCAGTTCTCCGTCCGGATCACCGACGAGCATCAGCACAGGACTCAACGAAGCGCCGACATGACGGAAGAGCAGCAACCTGTCGGCCTTGGGCCCGTTCAGCGTACGTTCGTGCGGGCGAACCTCATGCCCCCACGGCTGGAGCACGAGGCCGCCGAAGAGCCCGAGGCGCGAGCCCCATGAACCATCGTGGCGGTGAAGATAGAACGAAGGGGCTTCATCCTGAGTCACGGTCCCTTCGCCCCGCCACTCGAGCAGTGTCCGCGCCGCACGGTGGTAGCGATTTTCCTCGCCGGAATCCCCTTCTTGATCCCTGCCCAGCTCGAGCCGAATCGCATTCAGGGGATGTCGAAGGTGCAGGCGGATCTGGTCCTGCTGCGAGACCACGTCGTACGGCGGGCAAAGGACCGCGCCGGGCTCCTCCAGACGGGAGAAGGAGTAGCGCAGCGCCCGGAACGGGCGGATGTCCGGCATGTTCAAGCCTCCGAAGGACCCATCCTAGCATCCGGACCAAGGAGTGACAGGTGTGATCTTCATCGCATGCTGCTTCATGTCTATATGTCACGATGTTGCTGACATGGATCGTATCGCTCGGGGCAGGTTCAGTCCCAACCCTCTTTTCGAACGGGCCTTCGGTCTGCTGCTGCTGGGTTTCGTCGCCTTTCAGCTCGTGCCCGTCCTCGACAAGCTGCACCAACTCGCGCGGCTCGAACACCGCTATCGGGCGGAGGAGGCGCGGCTTGAAGCGCACAAGGCCGATCTCGTGCTCGCCCTGAAGCGGGCCAAGGCGGGAGAGGGCGTCTTGCGGGTCGCTCGGCGCGATTTGACGATGGGACGTCCGGGAGAGGTGCCGGTGGTATTTGCATCCGGCCACGCAGCCCGTGTCGTGGCGTTGCCTGCCACGCCGGCGCGGACGACGGGTGAGGGGCGGAGGGACTGAGGTCAGGCAGGAGGTATCATGCCTCCGGAAGGGAGGTCTTCGATGTCGATGACCGCCGCTTGGCAGCCGGCCTTGGATGCGTCTCTCGTGCGGGAGGTCCTTGACGAGGCCTTGGCCAAGGGAGCTTCATTCGCCGAGCTTTTTCTCGAAGATACGGTGTCACGTCGCCTCGCCTTGGTCGATACCCGACCCAAGGACGTCTCCTTCGCCCAGTCTTTCGGGGTTGGCCTCCGCTTGATTCGTGGTCATCGCTCCACGTATGGATACACGAGCGACGTCTCGCCGGCGTCGCTGCTCGAACTCGCGCGTTCCTTGGCAGCTTCCGATCCGGCGGAAGGGTGCACGACGGCAGCTCCCCTGTGCGCAGAGTCGGCTGGTGGGGTCACCGAGGACGAGTGGGATGCTGCATGTCGTATCGATTTGTTGCGACGGGCCGATCGTGCCGCAAGGGCGACAGATTCCCGGATCAGCCAGGTGGAGGCCTCGGTCGAGGAGACCACGCAGCGAATTCTGGTGGCCAATTCCGAAGGACTCTGGGCCACTGAAGTCCGTCCCTATGCTCGTCTGTTCGTCCAGGCCATCGCGGCGGAGGGAAGCGTGCAGCAGGTAGCGTCGCGCAGTCCCGGTCGTGCGGAAGGCTTCTCTTTCTTGCATGGCCTCGAGGTCGAGGCCCTTGCAGAGGAGGCGGCTGCCGCCGCGGTTGTGATGCTGACGGCCGATCACTGCCCGGCTGGGCGTATGCCCGTCATCATCGACAAGGGCTTTGGTGGAGTGATCTTTCACGAGGCGTGTGGGCACTTGCTGGAGACGACTTCGGTGGCCCCCGGTGCGTCGATATTCGCGGGTAGGCTCGGCCAGTCCATCGCCCATCCCGCGGTGACGGCCATTGATGACGGCACTCTCGAGGGCGAATGGGGTTCCATCGGCGTGGATGACGAGGGCATGCCTTCCCAGCGGACGGTGCTGATTCGCGAGGGTGTTCTCGAAGCTTATCTCGCGGATCGCATTGGGGCTGAGCGGGTGGGAGTCCCGCGGACAGGCTCGGCGAGACGTCAGAGTTATCGCTTTGCCCCGGCCTCGCGGATGCGCAACACCTACATCGCGCCGGGACGAGCCAGCCTCGAGGAGTTGATCTCCGAGATTCCCTACGGCCTGTATGCACGTCGGATGGGCGGCGGGTCGGTGGTTCCTGGCACGGGGGACTTCAATTTCTCGGTCCGGGAAGCCTTCATCATCCGGGATGGCAAGGTGGCCGAGCCGGTCCGTGGGGCCACTCTTCTGGGCAATGGCGCGGATATCCTGATGCGCATCAGCAAGGTTGGCCAGGATTTAGAGCTCGCTGCGGGCATGTGCGGGTCGATCAGCGGGAGCATTCCCGTCAACGTGGGCCAACCGCCCTTGCGCGTGGACGAGATTACGGTTGGGGGACGGTCATGACGTGGTCATCTGCGCGCCAAGTCGGCCCGTGGTCCGATCAGGCTGGCGACGCCCTGGTTGAGGCGGCTCTCGACGAGGCGCGCCGCCGGGGAGTGGACGTGGAGGTCTATCTGGCGGCAAGCCGTTCGATCCAGATACGGGTTCAGGAGGGTCAGGTCGAAAGTTTCACGGTTGCCGATTCCCGAGGGGCCGGTCTGCGGGTCTTCCGGGGTGGTCGGGTCGGAGTGGCCTCCACAGAGGTCATGCAGCCTGAGGCGCTGCGTGAGGCCGTGAGGGAGGCTGCCTTCTTCGCCAACCTGCTCGAGCCGTTGGCCGGCCAGGAGTTGCCGGAACCGGGCGGAGAGTTGCCCATCCTCGATCTCTCCGGGCCCTCGCTGCGGGAAGTGTCGGTCGAGGCGCGCGTGGCTCGAGTCCTCGAACTCGATGCCTTGGCGCGGGAGGCCGATCCCCGTGTCAAGACCGTCGTCGGCTCGTCATGGGGGGATGTGTCATCCCACGCTCGTCTGGTCTCATCTGCCGGCATGGACAGGATGTGGGCCGCGGATACCGCGTGGATGGCGGTGAGTCCTCTCGTGGCGGAAGGCGGGCAGACGAAGAACGGACGCAAGGTCGTCGCAGCTCGTGACTTCGGAGCTTTCGTCCCGGCGCAGGTCGCTCGCGAAGCCGTCGAGGATGCCCTGATCCAGCTGGGTGCCGCGGGCGTGGCTTCAGGACAGTATCCGGTGGTTTTTACGGCGGAAGCCTGGGCGGATATGCTCGGGGTGTTTGCCGGACTCTTTTCCGGCAAGGCGGTAGAGGAAGGCAAGTCGTTGTTGCGCGGGCGCTTGGGGGAAAGGCTGGCAGCTGAAGGTCTGACGATTCTCGATGATCCGTTGCGGCCTGAGGGCATGGCTTCTCGTCCTTGTGACGACGAAGGAGTGCTTTCTCGGCCGTTGGAACTGGTGCGCGGGGGGGTCCTGTCTGGACTGTTGCACAATGTGGCCACTGCGGCTCGGGCGGGCACTCGCTCGACGGGACACGCCTCTCGTGCCTCCTACAGAGGAGCGGTCGGCGTAGGTTCGAGCAATCTTGTGGTCCTGCCCGGTACGACTTCTGCGGCTGCGTTGCGTTCAGGTCCTGCCGTCATCGAGGTCAGGGATGTGACCGGCCTGCATGCGGGTGCCAATCCCATCAGTGGGGATTTTTCCCTGCAGGCGCACGGTCTGCTGCATCGGGAAGGGGATGCTCCCGAGCCCATTCACCTTTTCACTGTTTCGGGAAATGTGCTCGAGATGCTGGCCAACGTCGAGGCCCTCGGGACCGAAGTGACCGTCCTGCCTTCCGGAGTGTTCACTCCAGAGGTGCGAATTGGTGCCCTCTCCATCGCGGGAAGCTGACAGCGACAGACCTACCAGGGGTCGAGAAGATTGGGGTCCACCAGACCCGCAGGGGGTTGCTGGGTCTCCTCGGTCAGGCCCGCATACCAGAGGGTCCGACGACGGACTTGGCTTGGGCCGCCGGGCAACAGTCCCGCCACGGGATCGTCCGTGCCCAGGTTGATCCCAAGTTGCCTGATGCCCCATCGCCGCATGTCCGCGGCCAACGCAGATAGCAGCAACGCCACGGCATCGGCCTGTCCTTCCTTGTAGGCGAGGACACGGACGAATCCGACCTGGCCGCGATCGCCGGGAACATGGGGCGGCCAAGGAGACCGTCGACCGAGCATGGAACCCAGCCGCAGCAGCACATTCGTAGCGGGGCCGGGACCCGGGGCGTCACCTCGATGGAAGTCGCCGGGCATCCAGATCCCTGCGAGCGCCACGAGTGTCCCGTCCCGACGCACCATACGGAAATGGTCCAGGGTCAGGCCAGGGCACAAGGCCAATCCCTCGAGGAAGGCCTCGGGACTGACGGTGGGAGAGAGTGCCAGACCTTCCCGATGTGCCTCCAGGTGCATGGCAAGGGCCTGGGCATCCCCCGGATTCACCCGGTGAACTTTATGACCTGGGATGTGAAAGGTGCGCCACAGCGGCACGCGCCGCAGCTGTTGGACTTTGCCGAGCTCGACCCATGCACGGCCCTCGGGCGCCGCAGGAGCGACACTCCCGGCGGGGGACTCGCATACGAGGGCCTCGAGCCCCTCGGCTTCGGCCCAGGGCCACAGCACGTCCGGAGGCAGGACTCCGGTGACGTCCCTGACAATCCCGAGACGGATAAGGCGGTCCTTGCCGTGGCGTGCGCGCCGTATGGCCACGCCCGCGCTCGAGCCTTGGCCGTCCGTCCAGGTCCAACCGTCGCCCACGAGTCGGTAAGGAAAGCTGGGATCCTTCCAGACCGACACCAGGCTACCGACACCTTCGGGTGCGCGCAGCCAGCCCATCAGGCGACGTTCGGCAGGCCGCGCTCGAGGGCCTCAACCAACAGTCTGATCCCGACTCCGACGCCACCCTTGGTCCGGTAACCTTTGGTTTCATCCGCCCACGCCGTTCCGGCGATGTCCAGATGGACCCACGGGACCGGATGTACGAAGGCCTTGAGCATGGCCGCCGCCATGATGCCATCGCTTTGGCCTCTGCCACCGCTGTTCTTGAGGTCGGCGATGTCGCTCTTGACGAATTCTTCGTGCTCGTCCCAGAGCGGCATCGGCCAGCATCGCTCGCCGACGGCCTCACCGGCGGTACGGATCGCCTCGCCGAGCGCGGGCTGGTTGGTGAAGAGTCCCGTGGCTTCGGTACCCAATGCCACCCAGACGGAACCGGTCAGGGTGGCAAGATCGATGACAGCACGTGGCTTGAAACGCGAGACTGCATAGGACAGAGCATCCGCCAGAACGAGGCGGCCTTCGGCATCCGTATCGATGACTTCGATGGTCTTGCCGTTATGTGCCTTCAAGATGTCTCCAGGCTTCAGGGCAGCAGCACCCGGCATGTTGTCCGTGGCTGCCACGATGGCCACGAGACGGACCGGAAGCATCAAGTCCGCGGCCAGACGAAGCGCGCCCAGAACCGCAGCCCCTCCGGACATGTCGTCCTTCATCTGCCCCATGTTGTCGCGGCCCTTGAGGCAAAGACCTCCCGTGTCGAACGTGATGCCTTTGCCGACAAGCGCGACGGGAGCGCTGCCCTCGGTACCTGGACCCTCGTAAGTCACGACGATCAGCCGTGGCGGTGCTTCGCTGCCTGCATTGACCCCGAGCAGCGCGCCGCAGCCCGAGGCTTCGAGCTCGGGCTTTTCAAGGATCTCGACGGCGAGGGTGGGCCGTGTGCGGGCCAGTTCCCGGGCGGCCTCGGCGAAGGCTGGTGCCGTCAGCACGTTACCGGGCTCATTGATGCGTGTACGGGCCCAATGGACGGCGTCCGCGAGGGCCCGGGCACGTGCGAGGCGAGGAGCCGCCGCCTGCGCCAGTTCGTCTGGCACCGCGACGGAGATGTTCTCGAGGGTCTTGCGCTCTTCCTTGTCTTCCGTCCTGAAGGCGTCGTGGGTATAGGCTCCGAGCAAGGCACCTTCGAGCGTCCAAGCCGCGGCATCTACCCACTGGACAGGCGCGGGGGCACCAAGGGGGGAGAAGAGGACCCGTCGAGCACCGAGCTCACGTGCCTCACGCACGGCCTCGCCTGCCGCGTGGCGGATCTTTTCGGCATCCAGCCCTTCACTCTTGCCGAGTCCCAGTGCAAGAACCCGAGCGACAGGGCCTTCGGCCGGGTAGAGGAGGACCGAGGTTCCCTCCTTGCCCACGAAGTCCCCCAACTTCCAGACTCGCTCCAGCGAGGCGGACCAAGGGTCCTTGCCGTCGGCTGAAGGCGGGACGCCCTCGAGAAAGCCGACGATAAGCATATCGTCGACCTGGGTGACGGGATCGTGCGAGGATGTCGTCATGACAAGTGGCGTCCGGATCAGAGCGTGTGATGCGACAGCTGGGCCGCAAGGCGTCCAGCATAGCACGCCCCTTCTGGCGTTTCCCGGTGAGATCCGGTGTCCGCACCCTGTCTGAATGTCCTCTGCGGCAAGCCTGTGCCGTCGGAGGAAGCTCGCTGCGGGGCGTGCTCTCTTCCCGTGACGGGTGCTCTGCTCGGAGGCGTCGTGCGACTCGGGGGGGTGGTCAGAGTGCGTCCCGGAGGACTGGCCTGCGACGGCCAGCTGGTCTTGACGGGAGAGCCTGTGCGGGTGCGCCTCTTGCGTCGTGGCCACGATCGCTTCCTCGAGCGCGTGGTCCGTATGGTGCGGACTCTGGCCCAGGGGGGAGCCGCAGGATTCACGCCCCTTCGTGCCGCTGATCCTGATGACCCGTGGCCATGGATTGCCGAAACCCTGCCGCCCGGTGTGCCCTTGGCTCGGCGTGGTCGGGTCCTTGGCCCCGATGAGGTGGTGACCCTGCTGAGGCGAACGGCCGAACTGCTGGGTCCGCTCCACGCCCAAGGTGGGGTCCATCTCGAAGTGAGGCCAGAGAGCTTCTGGTCCCGGTCGGATGCCCCTGCCGGACTTTGCGGTCCCTCCTGGGAGTGGCTGGTCTTGCCCCCCCCGGCTCTCAAGGCAACACGAGACCAGCCCTTTGCGCCCCCGGAGGGATTTGGCAGGGACTGGTCTCCCGCGCACGATCTCTACGCGCTTGGGGTCTGTGCGCTGCAGTGGCTGACAGGACTTCCGCCCGAGGGCCTGCGCCAGGGCCGAGGGTTTTCGTGGCGTGCGGCCGTGAAGGACCCGGGTCCCCTCGGGGCGATCATCGATCGCATGATTCACCCGGAAGCTGCCTCGCGCTTGGCTTCGGCTGATGATCTGCTGCGGGCGCTCGAGGTCCTCGAACGTCCACAACACTCCGGGCCGTCCGGCTCCGCCGACCAAGGCGCCGATCGGGAGAGGCGTCCCTGGGGTGCAGCCCTCGCCTTGGTACCTCTCCTCCTGCGTTTCTGGCCTGTGAGCGGCGGGGGGCTGTGGGCATGGCCGGGGCTCAAGATTCTCGTGGCCTTGGGCTTGCTGGGCGGTGGCGGGGCCTTGGCTTGGCAGCGTCTGCAAGGCGTGCCCCCCGAGGCCCTGCCCCCGCCGGCCCATGGGGACAACCCCGGCGTGGGCCTGTTCGATCCGCCACCGTGGGCACGTCTTGAAGGTTTGCGCCGCCGAGGGGAGAGGTCGCCGGCAAGCTCTCGACGGGATGTTGCGTCGGAATCTCCGGAGGTGGGAGGGGCCGCTTCAGGCCAACGGGCCTCCTCGGACCGGATCGGGGCGGAGCTTGCCTCAAGCGGTGCGTTGCCTTCGCTCGAGGCCAAGGCACCGTCGGGGGCCTTCTCGTTGCCTGCCACTGCGGAAGCGTCCGGCCTTGAAGGGACAGCCGCCAGGGGTGGCGCAGCGGCTGCCTCAGCGTCGTTCGGGCGCAGTGACGAGGCTGCGATGCGGCCTGACGGGGGGGGCGGTCGGTCCGTGGACCCCGGAGGGGCTGGGCTGCCGGCTCACTCCCCAGACAAGGACCCTCGCACCGGTCGCAGGGCTGTCGCCGCCCCCTATGATCCCGTGGCTGAACCGGGCACGAATCCGGAGGACGCCTCCGGTCTCACCCCTGCCGCGCCGTGGTTCGTGCGGGTCAACAAGACGTATCGGACCCTTACGGTTTACCGGAACGGCAGCTATCTCGCCCAGTATCCTGTCACGATTGGCGAGGGGGCAAGCACTCCAGAAGGGCGTTATCTCATTCGCAACAAGGTGCAGGCACCGCCCTTTGGGAAAATTCCGGGAGGTGATGCCCGTAATCCCTTCGGCACGCACTGGCTGGGCCTCGATGTCGCCTATCCGGGGGGCAAGGGAATCGGCCTGCATGGGACCAATCGTCCGGAGGAAGTCGGGCTCGGGACATCAGGCGGTTGTATCCGCCTGCGTAACGAGGACATCGCCGAGATCTACCCCTGGCTGCCGGAGGGGACGCCCGTGGAGATCCAGTGAAAGCAAAGAGTACGTGGGTCCTGGTGGCGGCCCTCGGGACAGGAGGGTCCTTGGATTCGAGAGATCAGGACATCCTCGGACAACGGGCCGCGGCGGCGGGGACGCCCCGGGGACACGATCCAGGCGTCTGGCTCGCTCAGGTCGCCAAGACCTTCCTGGGAACGCCCTATGTCCGGGGACGGCTCGAGGTGGGCGAAGGTCCCGAGCGTCTGGTCTGCGATTTGCAGGCCCTGGATTGCGTGACATTCGTCGAGTCCAGCCTGGCCCTTGCCACATGTCTCTGGCACGACCCTGACCGTGTGGCACAGGGTTTTCCGGTCGAGTTGGCTCGGTGGCGCTATCGTGACGGCCTGCCTAAAGGGTGGGCCAGTCGGCTCCACTATGCCTCTTCGTGGGCCGCCGTACACATCGGACGAGGGCGCTTGGTCGAACGGACCCTTGAGCTGGGGGGTGCCCCCGAGGCACGGCGAATCGATTTCATGTCGGCGCACCCGGAGCTTTATGCGGCCTTGGCCGAGCCCGCAAACCTGGAGGCCATCTTGAGGGAAGAAGAGCGCCTGAGTGCCGTCTCCTGGCCCTGTCTGCCGCTGATGCCGCGGGCTCGGCGGCAGGAGGGCCTGCTCGAGGGGGATGTCGTGTTGGTGTTATCCTCCCGCCCGGGTCTTGATGTCTCCCATATGGGGAT
>JAYKGV010000045.1:0-29442 GCA_035285595.1 Candidatus Sericytochromatia bacterium | reverse complement strand
CGCCGAAACCCGCTTCCCGTCTAGCGCGCTCAGAGGGATTCGAACCCCCGACCTTCTGATTCGTAGTCAGACGCTCTATCCGGCTGAGCTATGAGCGCATGCGCTGAAGGTCTGTCCATGATGCCGGAGGAGGGCCCCACCGTCAAGCGCAACCCCTGCAAGTTTTCAAGGATCGTAAAAATCGCGCTAAGTCGCACAGGTCAAGGGAACAGGGTAGGAAACAATCATTAGTCCATCTCGTCACGAGGTCGCCATGAAAATCAATCGCCGCTCCAAATCTTCTGGAACGAAGTCGTTGGCCGGCACTGGGAGTCTTGACCGGAAGGATGATTCGAAAAAGTCCAAGTCCGACGACTTCAAGCTCTTCAGAAAGGATTCCCTGACCCGCACCGGACCCTTGTCCCAGGAAGCGAGAGTCCGGCCGGAAGACCAAACCCCTGCGGAGATCGCCGCTGAGATCGACAAGTTGCTGGGCGGCCCTCCTGAAACCGGTTCGCGTTTCATCACGGCCCCCGGCGCCACTTGGTCTCTGCAAGAGGCTATCGCAGTTCGGGACGCCCTCCGGATGGTGCCGGCATCTGATCGGGCTGCTCTTCGCAACACGGTCTTTGAGAACTTTCCTGCCGACACGAAGAACCTGGGTGAGGTTTTCGGAGATGCCAGCTTTTATTCGAACAACGTCAACGGGGTCACCCGCATCCGGGTCTCCGACGCCGCCGCAAGGCTGCCAGGCCGGGAAACGCCAGATGACTTCAAGTCCGTCGTGCTTCACGAGATCGGCCACATCGTCCAAGGACAGGGCCGGTGGGATGCCAGTGAAATTCGGGAGTTCGGCAAGCTCTCCCAGTGGGCCCAGCCGGATGGCAAGATTGCCAATGGTTACGACAAGAACTTCAATGCCATCACCTCCGATGGGGAGGCCAAGCCAAGTCGAACGGACAACTTCGTTTCCGACTATGCAAAGTCCGCCCCACACGAGGACTTTGCCGAAAGTTACCGAGCCTACCTGAGCAATCCGGCCCAGTTGCTGGCGGTCGCGCCGGAGAAATTCCTCTACCTCAACGCGACCCGCAAGGCGTATTCGGTGGACGACATGGTACGCATGCAAGGTGCAGACCCCGAAGCGGCCCGCGAGCGCCTTGAAACAGCGGTGGATCAGCTGGCCGGCTCGAAATTGAACCCGGAAACCCTGAGCAGGATTAGGGCCCAGTTCCCGCCGGGTAGCCTGCCCAACACGGCCGGTATGGCAGGAGTCATCCAGAGCCTGCGGGGGATGGCCGGCCAACCCGAGAAGTTGGAGGCCTTCAAGGCAAGTCCGGAGGCTCTGGGCCATGCCCTCAAGGGTCTGTCGTCCGGCGAGATGAAAATCCTGGCCGACCCGGCACTTCGTGCCCAGCTGGTGGCCGATGTCCAGGGGGTGGCCACCGCTCCCAAGGACAACATCAATGCCAAGGACGTGAAAGCCATTCAGGATCTGTTCCGTTCAATCGTCAATGACAAGAAGAACATCCTTGCGGCTGGATGGTTGAAGTTGAATCCGGCTGCCCGGTTCAAGTACATCAGGGACAAGGTGCTCAAGGCCATGCCCAAACTGAGCCCCGAGCTGCAGGCCATCGCAAAAGCGGATCTGGCCAAAGGTGCCAAGGGCGTGATCTTCGCGCTTGGAAACCACCCGACTTTCGTAAAGACGGTGGCGGACATGTGGCCCAAGAAAGGTCCGCTGGGCCTTCTTACCTGGGACAAGGGCGACCCGAAGATGGTGGCCCGTGCCAACAACGCCATCGACAAGTGGGGCGAAGCCGAAATGCAGGCGTGGTCCGACCTGCTGGCCCGTGGCGATCAGAAGGGGATCGACGGCCAGATGAAGAACATGGATCTCATCCTGCGGAAGGATAACTATGGGATCATGAAAGCGGGGATGGAAGCCCAGGTTGCGGGATGACGACGCCCGGGATCATCCTGATCTCACACGCCTCGACCTTGCCCTCGATCAGAAGTGGTCCCTGGTCACCTGCTCACACGGGTGGCCCTTCCACCGCCTGCCCCAAAGATTAGCCGAGGCGCTCGAGGTACCCGATCGTCTTGTGACACTACACGAAGCGTTATGGCGCGAGGTCTATCTGGCCGCAGATATCCTCGACGACCTCCAGGACGGAGACCTCGAGGCCGAACCAGCCAAAATCCTCGCGCCATTGGTCAGCGTCCGGGGTTTGGCGCGGTGTATGGCGCTGGCGGGTCAGGCACCCGACCCTGTCCCCGTCCTCTCTATCCTGTCTCGCACGCTCAACGAACTGGTGGAGGCCCAGGCATGGGACCTCAGGCCACGTGATGCCACCGGCCGCCAACTGGTGGCCAGCCTGGAAGGCAGGACCGGAGCCACGATGGCAGGGATGCTCGAGACGCTGGCTCACTTCAGCCCCTTATCAGTCCCTTGCCCGGGCGCCCTCGCACGGTGGGGACGGGCCATCGGGGCGGCCCTGCAGTGGCGCAGCGATCTCGATGCCGCAGCTGAGGCAGGTCCCTCGAGCCCGCGCTGGCACATGTTCGTGCGCACCCTCGGGGGCCTCGGCCTCTCTCCGCCGGCCTCTCCCGGACTTGTCATGGCCACCGTTCGCTTGCACCTGGCCCGGTTGAGCGGTGACATCATGGATTCCATGACAGGTACCGAACCCTCTGGTGTGTCCGAAGCCCTGAACGAGGCCCTCGGCATCGCGCTGGACCTGAGACTGGCCGGCCGGCGGATGGGGCTGCACGCATGACCCCGCGCCAGCTGACGGCCTTGCATCTGTCGCTGCAGGTCGTGGCCTTGGTCGTGACTCTCACGACGTCGCTTGGCTGGGTAGGACAGACGTTCCACGGATTTCGGGTGGATCCCGGCATGTTCGTGTCGATCTTCAACCAGGCTCAGTGGGAGGGCCCCATGGCCGGCATCCAGCCCGAGGATCAGGTGCTGGCCGTGGATCATGTGCCCTTGGCCAGTTACGGCGAGTTCGAGGCCGAGATCCGCAGCCGCGCTCCCGGTGACCAGGTCTTGTTGGACATCCGGCGCCATGAGGCCACCCGTTCCTTGCCGTTACGCCTGCAGACGTTCACATGGACCGACTGGCGGGACACCACGCTTCCTGCGCTGTTCCTCTGGCTTGTCCTCGTGGCCATGGCCACCGTGACCCATCTGCGGGCTCCGCCAGGTGCCGCGGCAAGCACGCCCTTGCTGGTCTTTCAAGGGGCGCTGGCGCTCTACGTCCTGACAGGCGTGGAGTTCGACCTCGGCGGGCATCTTGGACCGATGGTGTATCTGGCTTTTCAGGCTGTCTCGTGGGCGGCCCTGAGTCTCGCTTTGACCTTCCCCGTCCCGTTGCTGGACGTCGCCGCTTTCCCTCGGGTGCTGCGCCTCTTGGTAGGAGCAGGTAGTGCCAGTCTGGGTCTGCTGACGATCGTGGCGCTTCACCGTGCCACCCATGACCTCGCCGACCACCACCTTTACACGTTGGTCGTCTGGCAAGGCACCGTGCTGTTGGCGGGGGTGGCCACCCTCGCCTTGCTCCTCAGCCTGACCCTGCGCGCGTGGCGCACCCGCAACCTGCTGCATCGCCGCCAAGCCCAGATCACCCTCGTGGGGGCCTTGGTTGCCTTCCTGCCGTGGACCGTCGTCTGGGCCGTACGGGACCCGGCGCTGCAGACCCTGGCCTACAGTGCCACCCTGCTGTGCTTCGCAGCTTTTCCTGCGTCCATCGCCTATGCCATCGTGCGGGCCAGGCTCTTCGACATCGAGGTCGTGCTGCGGCGCACCCTGCAATACATCGTCACGGTCGTCATCCTGGGCTCCGGCTACGTAGGAGCGATGACGGTGCTGTCCTCGGGTCTCGGTATGGCTCTGGACCTCAACCGCAGCACCTTTGTGTCTTCGGCCACGACGGCCCTCCTCGCCCTGGCCTTCGCGCCCGTTTCCCGCAGGGTCCGTGGCCAAATCGACAAGGTCTTCGATCGTGCGGCCTACAGGGCACAGCAGATCCTGGCGGACTTTGGCGCAAGGACCCGCCACGCCGTGACGATCGAAGCCCTGTTCCATGCCCTGGTCGAGGCACTGGAACATTCCGTTCGGCCGAGCTACGTCAGTCTGGCCATTCCCGCCCTCGGTTCGTGGCAGACCGGCGAACGGCAGGTGGCCCGTACTTTCTCGCTGACGCAAGGCCAGGAAGCCTTTGGGGTGGTGGCGCTCGGTCCGAGAATCTCCGAACTGGAATACGGCACCGCCGACGAGGCCTTCCTCGAGAATCTCTTCAACCAACTTGCGCTTGCGGCCGAGAATGTGTTGCTGCTGGACCGCATCAAGGCCCAGGAACGTGTCACCCAGGAAATCGAGATCGCCCACCAGCTGCAGCAAAGCTTGCTGCCTGCCCGCTTGCCGAGCCCACCGGGCGTCGACCTTGCAGCCCACCATGAGGCCGCGCTCGAGATGGGGGGAGACTTCCACGATGTACTCGAGTTGCCGGGAGGCAAGCTGGGGCTGTTGGTCGGTGATGTATCCGGAAAGGGCCTGCCGGCTGCGATGCTGGGAGCCGTGACCCTCACGCTCTTCCGCGCCGTGGCCGGCCAGCACCCCGACGACCCGGCCGAGGCCGTCCGGGCCGTGAATCGTCTCCTGCGCCGCCAGCAAAGCCAAAGATCGCGGATGTTCGTGGCCGTCACGTACATGATTCACGACCCGGCCACCGGCCGCCTCGTCGGGCTGAACGCAGGCAACCCCGAACCACTGCACAACGGTCGCCCCATCCCTGCCACCGGCCTACCGCTGGGGGCACCGGTAGACTTGCCGCACCGGACCTTCACGCTTGATCTCGCGCCGGGCGATCAAGTGGTGGTCCTGTCGGATGGCCTCCCCGACGCCCGCGACCCCATGGGCGAGCGTGCGGGCGAGGACCGAGTGGCCCGTTGGTTGACCGCACGAGACAGGGTCGATGCCCGGGACACCCTCTCCTACCTCCGGGCTGCCCAGCTGACCCACCAACGGCATATGGGTCTGTACGACGACACCACCCTACTGGTCTTGCACCAAGGCCCCACGGGGGTCGAGTCGCCCTCCTCGGCACACGAGGCCGCCCCCCTCAAGGCGGGCTTCGGGCTGTTCTCGCGCCCGCGCGGTTGAGCTGACCCAAGGTCCTCAGCGCCAGTCGCCATCGGCCATTCGGGCGATGAGTCCGGACGTCGGGTGGGGTAGTCATGGCGCATGCCACTGACCCCCATGCTGCGTGTCGCTCATCTTACGGATCTGCATTTCTCGCTGGCTCCACGGAGCGGCTGGCCCCACGGACCGGATCTGCTGCGCCGAACGGTGCAGGCCCTCAACCGTCTGGATCTCGATGCCGTCGTCCTGACCGGTGACCTCTTCGACGAACCGGCCCTCGATCCCGAGCCCATGCGTGCCTTCAAGTATGAGCTTCGCCCCCTGCGTCACCCCTGGTACGTCGCCCTGGGGAACCACGACGTGGAGGGCCCACGTGCCGATCTGGCCCGCCGTCGACTCATCGACGGTCTGGGGGATCACGGACTCTCCCTTGTCGGTGCGCCGTGGTACAGCGTGCCCTTGCCGTGGGGGCATCGGCTGGTGGTCCTGGATACCACGGACACCGGCGAACAGGCCTATGTGGGGTGGCAAGGACGCTTGGGAAGGGCCCAGGCCCAGTGGCTAAGGCGAACCTTGAAGCACCACCGAGACGAACATCTTCTCGTGGCCATGCACCATCCTCCCTTCAAGGCCCTGCCCTTCACGGGCCCCTTGCGCTTCGAAGAAAAAGACGGCGCACGCGTCCGGCGGGCGCTCGCAACCGCGGGGGACAATATGTTGGGCGCCTTGTGCGGCCACTACCACCACGCCGCCAGAGCCCTGATCTCAGGTCTGGACGTGCACGCGTCGCAGGCCTTGGTCGAGCATCCGCACCACTTTCGGGTCTTCACCTGGCATCCGGGCGGTTGCGACATCCAGTGGCACACGCCCATGCCCGTGACGGGCACTTCCTGCTGCCCGCCTCGGCATCGCGCCCGCGGACGACTGATCCAGAGCCTCGGTGCGCTGACGGCGCCTCAACGCGCAGGGGCACGCTCGATGACGAGACCCGTCGTGATGCGGCGATGGTAGAGCCCGGCGCGGCTGTCGACCCCCTTGCCCGGAACCACCATGGCAGCCGTACCGCCGCCATCGAGGATGATGGCCTCCTGCACGACAAGCGCAGGATCAGACTGTCTGGCCTGTAACAACCACTGACCGAGTTCGTGAACACCGACGCCACGACCCGCCCCGGCGTCGCCTTCTGCCGTCAACAGGACCAACCGGCCTTCAGCTGTCGCCCCGGCCACGGTCCGGGCATTGGGGGTACGGCTCGCCTGACCGGCATTGAGACCCTGAACCTCGCGGGCCCGGGCATCGGCCAGCTTGCCCTCTGACAGCAGGACACCATTTCCCCCGAAGAGGTCCTTGACCACACGCCCCTCGGCTTTCAGGCGAAGCAGAAGCTGACTGGCCTTCTCACCCGCCGCCGCCTCTCCCACGAAAAACCTTCCCTTGTCGTCCCGTCCGAGGAAACTGCGCGGGACAGGCCCCCAGCCTGACTTTACGGTGGCCGAATCGACCCGTGTTTCGCCGCGCGCCACGGTGGGGCCGACCGGCCGACTGACGGCCGCATCGGCGAGGGTCGAGAACGAGCCATTGACCGCCGCCACCCGCCCCTCGGCCATCTGCCGGACCGTTCGGGTGCCGAGGCCACCCTCGGCATCGGGTCCGACCCAGAAGGTCACGGCACTTCCTGGCTCGACCACCAGAGCGTGGGTGAGCTGGCCATTGATCAAGGTCTTGGCATACCGCACTCCCGGAGCCAAGGTATCCCAACGATTAGGGAAACTGCTGGGCGCAAGGGGTCCTTCGGGACGGGGAGGGAAGACAACCAGGGAACCCAGCCCCGGATCGTCGCAAGGCACATCGGCCGCTTCCCGGGACGGCATCCACCGGTCAACAGGGAGCTTGGCACCTGCAGGAGATGGACCTTGAGACGCCCGAAGCCCGGCGGCCGTCCGAGCCGCAGCGACGGCCCGCGGCGCGATGGCGTCACCCCCGCCGACAGGTGGCGACACCCCTCGATGCGGGGCCGCAAGCGATGAAGGCAAGCCCATGACGATTCATCGCCCGAATTCGCACCAAGGTGACGTCAAGAAACAGTTAAGGCACGACGGGCCGCCACGGGAGCGAGCCGGAACACCCGTCCATCAGGCGCTTCAAGACCGAGAACCTTATACAGCAGGACGTCGGAGCTTCAGGCGAGGGTCCAACGACCTTCGGCACGAAGCAGCCGATCGATTTCGGCAGCGGGTCCCAGGCCCACCGGCCGAACCCTGTGCCGAGCCGCAGCCATTACGGCCGGGGTCGCATCGCCCACGGCCACTCCCACCGCCGCCCTGCTGATCATCGTCAGGTCGTTGTCGGCATCCCCGAACGCCATGACCTCGTGCCAGCCGGAGACACCCAGAAGGGGTGCCAGACGTTCGAGCGCCGAGGCCTTGGTGATTCCAGGCGGCACGACATCCACATGGAAGGGGAGGCTGCGCAGGACCTCCGAACAGTCCTGCAACAGGGCCTGTACCTGGGGCAACACCTGCGACACCAGCTCCGGAGCTCCGAGGGCCACCACCTTGGAGGCATCCCCACCCAGGTCTTCAATCCTGCCGACGATCCGCGCCGGGGCCTTGACGCGGGCGAGGTACGCTTGCATCAGGGGATCCGTCAATCCCTCATGCCAGAATCGGTCATCGCTGTAGCGCCCGACCAACAGTCCTGCGGACCGCAACACGCCCGCAGCCCGGGCTACCGTGGCTTCGGGTATGAGGTGCTGCCACAGGATTTCGCCCGTCCCCGGGTGACGCACATCCGCTCCCTGAGCCGCCACCAGGGGAGTGTCGAGGCCAAACAACCGCCAATAAGGCAACGCCTGGGGGTAGGATCGCCCTGTCGCCAGGACGACTTTCAGGCCGAAACGCCGGGCGTCTGCGAAGGCTCGTCGTACGGCTGGCGACACGCGACCGCCATGATCGATGAGGGTCCCGTCCAGGTCGCTGGCCACCATGCGGATCAGGACGTTTGACCCCGACCCGCCCGGGTGCAAAGATGGGGAACGTGGCACGTCAGGCAACCATCCAGATCATATCGGGCTTGTCCGGGGCGGGCAAGACTCAAGCCCTGCGCTGCTTCGAGGACTTGGGCTTCTTTTGTGTGGACAATCTGATTCCACCGCTGCTCGATGCCTTCGTCCGCCTGACGCAGGACCGTTACCCCCAGATGGCGGTCGTCATCGATACGCGAGGCGGCGAATTTTTCGACGAGCTCAAAAGCACGCTCGAGGAAATGCGAGCGGGCGGTCTTCCCGTCCGCCTGCTCTTCATGGAGGCGGCAGACGAAGTTCTTTACCGCCGGTTCAGCGAGACTCGCAGGCGCCACCCCATGTGGGGAGAGGGCTCGCTGGTCGAAGCCATCGCCTCGGAGCGCACCCGACTGGCTGGCTTACGGTGCATGGAGGGCGTGGACGTGCTGGACACCTCCCATCTGTCGGCACGCGCACTCAAGGAGCGAATCCTTGCCGCCCACGTGCGGCCCGACCAGGCGCAGGCCTCCATGCAAATCACGGTCGTGAGCTTTGGCTTCAAGCACGGGGTGCCCTTGGACGCTGACCTCGTCTTGGACGTCCGGTTCCTGCCCAATCCCCATTACGACCCGATCCTTCGGCCTTTCACCGGGCTAGATGCCCCCGTGCGGGACTTCGTGCTCAATCATCCCGTCACCCGAGAGTTTCTCGCTCGATTCCTCGAAATCACCGAATTCCTGATTCCCCATTACCGCGCAGAAGGCAAGAGCCGCTTGACCCTTGCCATCGGATGCACGGGTGGCAGGCACCGGAGCGTGGCCATGGTTCAGCGGCTGGCCTCCATCCTCCGTGAGACCCATCCCCAAGTCGTGGAGGCCCACCGCGACATCCGCCGCCCGGTGGCGGAGGCGGTCCCCGCCACCGAGGGCTCGCCTACATGAGCAATGCCCTCGTCAAGTGGTTGACTCCCGGCATGGGCCTCAAGCGGTGGCTGTTGGTGGCCGCCCTTGGATTCCTGATCCAAGGTGCCGGCATCGTGCTGCTCACGATTGCGGTATACAGGTTGTGGCGCTATGACCTCGATCTGGCCCCATGGCTCGTCACCTGGGGCGGCGGCGGCCTTGTGGTGGGCCTCGGCCTCGGGCTCTGGGGCGGGCGCCGCGTGGTGCGGGCCGTGGCGACGGCCGTGCGGGCGACTCCGGCGGCTCCGACCATCGTCGAGTCCTTGTATCGCAACCGCCCGCGTCGGGGACCGAAGCTGGTGGCCATCGGCGGCGGGACCGGACTGGCCTCGCTGCTGCGAGGACTCAAGGTCCACTCGGATCACATCACCGCCGTCGTCGCCATGACGGATGACGGCGGTTCTTCGGGGCGCCTGCGCAGCGAACTTGGCGTCCTTCCCCCCGGCGATGTCCGCAACTGCCTGTTGGCCCTTGCAGGTGAGGAGAAGCTGATGGCGGACCTCTTCGCCTATCGGTTCGAAACGGGAGGCCTGGGCGGTCACAGCTTCGGGAATCTGTTCCTTACCGCCCTCTCCGAACTCACTGGCGATCTTGAACAAGCCATTCAGGCCGCGAGCCGAGTCCTTGCCGTACGGGGCCAGGTCCTCCCGGCCACGCTCGCCGAGTTGACACTCGCAGCCAGGCTCGAGGACGGTACCGAAGTGCGGGGCGAAAGCGCCATCTCAGCCTCCGCCAGCCCCGTCAACCGGATCTGGTGCGAACCCCACGATCCTGCCGCCTTGCCCGAGGCGATCCGGGCCATTCGTGAGGCCGAGGCCATCATCCTGGGACCCGGGAGCCTCTACACCTCGATCGTGCCCAACTTGCTGATTCCCGAGATCCTGTCCGAAATCAAGCACTCCAAGGCCCCGCGCATCTACATCTGCAACGTGATGACCCAACCCGGGGAAACGGATGGCTACAGCGTCGCCGACCACGTGGCCGCGTTGCAGGCGATCGGAGGCCGGGAACTGTTCGACTGGGTCCTCGTGAACGAAGAACTGCCCCATGTGCTGCTCGAGGCCTACCGGGCCAAGGGACAGAATCCGGTCCGGCTCGATCGTGGTGCACTGGACGCCCTGGGGGTCAAGCCTCTCGTCGGCAAACTGATCGACGAGCATACCGTGGTCCGCCATCGCCCGGAGGCTCTGGGCAAGGCCGTCATCGACTGGGTGACCGCCGTGCGACGCGAGCCGACCGGCAAGTTGCTCGCCTTTCCCCCCGACCCCGATCGCGCACGGCGCTAAGCGGGCTCACCCCGCGCCCAGCAACCATCCGAGCCGCACGGCAGCGGCTACGGCGGCCGTCTCCGCACGCAGCACCGTCGACCCCAGGGACAAGACGCGGGCTCCCGACGAACGGAACATCTCACGCTCCTCGTCCGTCCAACCGCCCTCAGGTCCGATACAGACCACGACGCCCACGGCCGCGGCGACCACCTCCTGCCAGACTGCGAAGCTTGCCGCTGCCGTTTCTGCCGCCTCGTCGGCCACGATCAGTACCCATCCCGGCGGAACATGCAGGTCAGAGAGCCGGCAGACGGGCCTTAGCTCCATGCGCCGCGCGCGCTCGCACTGTTCCGTGGCCTCGTCCACCAGGCGCTCCCAGCGCCGCTGCTTGCCGCCGCCAGTCTCCGGCCTGACCACCGATCGAGCGGTCAGCAGGGGTTGCAGGACGGGGACACCCAGTTCGACGGCCTTTTCAATCAGCCACTCCTGGCGATCTCCCTTGAGCACGGCCACCGCCAGCGTGGCAGGCCGGCTCCACTCCGCGGCCGCCGGGAGCGCATCCTCCAGCACCACTTCGGCGCCGCGAGCCTCCAGCTGGCGGATGCGTGCGCGCCAGACTCCCCCTCGACCGTCGAGCAGGCCCACGACATCTCCGGGCTCCATGCGCAATACCCGACCGATCTGGTGCGCCCTTTCGGGCCCTAGCACCATCGCATGACCCTCCCGGGCTTCCGCCGGCAAGGCAGGCTCGAGAAATCGGGGCAGGGGCCGGGGGCCTTGCCGGCTCATCGCCGCAGGACCGAGGGATTAAGCAGGCCCGTCCCAGGCCTTGGCGCACGCTTCAGTTGAGTGACCGTGACCTGACCGTTGCGCAGCAGATCCACCTCGCCATGGCCGTCGACCAGCACGACCGGCGCCAGCAGGTTCTTGCGATTCACACGCGTGACTCGGCCGTGCATCCCGTTGGACAGCACCACCTCAGAGTTCACCGGGTAGGGCACGATGTACTTCAGGAAGGCCTTGACGATGCGAGCATCGAAATGACTACCGGTCCCGTTGACGATGGTTTGGTAGACAAGGTCGGGAGGGAGGCCCTTCTTGTAGCAGCGGTCCGAGATGAGGGCGTCGTAGAAATCAACGATGGAGACGACCTGACTCATCTCGGCGATCTGGTCACCCTTGAGCCCCATCGGGTAGCCCTTGCCGTTGATCTTCTCGTGGTGCTGGAACGCGCAGTTCTTGATGTCGTTGTTGGCCCACTGGTAGCTACCGAGAATCATGATGCCATTGGCAGGGTGCGTGGCCATGATGCGGAACTCTTCCTCGGTCAGCCTGCTGGGCTTGTTCAGGATCTCCTCCGGCACAAGGGTCTTGCCGATGTCGTGCAGCAACGCGCCAATCCCCAGAATCCGCAGCTTTTCGAGGGGGTACTTCATGGCCGTCCCGACCACCAAAGCCAAGCTCATGACGTTGGCTGAATGCGTGTACGTGTACTCGTCATAAATCCGGAGGTCCACGAGGTTCTGGATCAGTTCGGGCTCTTCCACGATCCTGCGGATGGTGGTTTGCACGGCCTGATCCACGGCCCCGATGTCGATGCGCGACGCGTGACGGACCTGCTGGGTAAGGGTCTTGACCACCGACAGGTTGCGCTGCAGCACCTCTTCGCGAATCCGCTGCGGCAAGCGCAAGGGGATGGGAAGCCTCATCCAGGTCGGCGGAGGAGGAGCCACGCCCTCCGGACCTCGCGCACGCGCCTGGGCCACGGGAGGCGCACCGATCGCGCGAGGAGCTACCCGCGGACGCCCGGCGGTCCGCGGCAGTCCCGGCGGCTTGGCATGCCCACCGGGCGCGGGGGGCAGAGGCGCACGCGCCTGCAACGGAGGCAGCTGGGTTCCCGGCGCAGGGCCTGGCGTCTTCGGGCGAGAAGGGGTACCCAGGGGCGCCGCCGGCTCCGCTGTGGGTGGCTGGCGCAAGGTTGGTGCCCCTGCCAGATCCATGACGCGAATGCTGTCCAGATTCATCTTCCGCAGAAGGGCAAGATGCCGCTCGGTCAGCGTCGTCCCGATGTTCCAGACCATCTGCAGGGTCGCAGGATGAAAGACCGGCTCGGCCAACACCATCCCGACCTGCAGATCCTCGACGAGCGTCCGGCGGTCCATCAGATCGCCTCCCCTACCTCACCAACGGTTCTCGAACGGCGGGATCGGTCCAGCGCATGAAGGAAGCGAGGCCAGGCTCCGCAGCAGAGATGGCGACCCCCAACGCGTGAGCCACGGCCCGATAGGCATCATGACCCTTCAGGCCGGTTCGCAGCTGAACGACGTACTGGGCTTGCGCCCAGTCCATCCGAAACAGGGTCCGGGTTCGCTGAGCGAAAGGCAGTGCATAGACCCCCATGCCCGGAGCGAGGCGCTCCAGGGCACGAGCCTCCTCTCCCGCTACCGCGGCTGCCTTCCGGATGCGGCCGATGTTCTCGGGATCGGCGACATGCACAGGCACGAAAGCTCCCGCCTCGAGGTCGAGAGGCGCAACCAGATGCTCGCCCCTTCGATGGCGATGCATGTCCCTGAAGCTGCCCCAATCGAGGGTCAACTCGGCCACGTAGCGCTGGCCCACCCGCAGTTCGCGAGGCCACTCGTCGTGAGGGCCACGGCCCTCGAGCAACTCCTCGAGCAGCCGGCGACGCCCCGTCCCCCCCTGTGAGACCGCCCAGGCCAGCACCTGCCGGTAGGATGGGCCAGGCACGGCAGCGTACACGAGAGACGCAAGAGCCTCGGCATCTGCATCGTGCGGCGGCAGCAGGTCGACCTCGCCTGCGGCAGCGGCCCCGACGGCAAGCCCCGTCTCCCGCCAGGCCGGAGCATCTGCGGATGTACCCGAAACGATCGCAGGCGCCCAAGAGGCATCCAGCGCGCGCCCCAGACTTTCCTCGTCCGAGCGGGCAAGGACGCGGGCGCGTCCCCTCACCGTGGCTGCCCACGCGTGGGGGTGGGCATGGCGTGCCAGGGTAGGTGCCAAGGGCTCATCCGGACGTTCTTGGCCATGCAAGTCCGCCCAGGTCCCATCGGGGGCCTCGCGACAAGCCCGCGCAAGCGACTCGGCGAGCTGCCGGCACTCCAGCAGCTCGCTTGCGGCCAAACGACCGATCAGGCGCTCCAACGTCCGTACGCTGAGGACCAACCCCACCCCGGTCGATGCCGAAAGGGGCAAAAGATAGCGCGCCACGTCGAAAGCACGCGCGGCCACATTGCGCCCGTAGGCATCAGGCGCCATGCCGTCCGGCCGGGGATATTGGCGCTCGAGGGCCACGCGTTCGCTTGCAAACACCTCGAGGTAAGCGGACCTCAACCGCTCCCCCGCCGCACGCACCGCCTCCCGCACTTCGGGATCGTCCGCGGGACACACCAGCGGGACCCGACTGAAATCCTGATACCGAGTGGACCGGGCCTGTGCGTCAATCAGACCGTCATGCAGGACTTCTGCGGCCGCGACATCCGACAAGCCCTCGAGGCAAATCGCCAAATGACCGAGGTCGGCAATCGAGGCATGACCGTAGTCGAAGTAGAACTTCTCCCAGAACCGCTCGGCCGAGTGGGCATGGACCCAAGCCAAGGAGGCCTCGATGGGATCCGCCGAACGACTGTAGCGAGCCAAGGCATATGCTTGGCGCTCTGGAGGCAAGGGCGGGAGGACGACAACGCGCCCACCCTTCGACAGGACGGGCGCGTCATCATAGACCGCCATGGGGCGCCGGGCCCCGCCTACTTCTTGGTCGCGACGGCCGTAGCGCCGGGTTTGAGGTTGTACTTCTTCATAAAGCGCTCGACCCGACCCTCGGTGTCGACAATCTTCTGGGTCCCCGTGAAGAAAGGATGGCAGGCCGCGCAGATTTCAACGCGAATCTGCGGACGGGTCGAACCCGTCTCGAAGGTGTTGCCGCACACGCACGTGGCGGTCAAGGTGTGGTACTCAGGATGGATGTCAGGCTTCATGAAGACACTCCGGCAAAAGACTCAGGAAGTTTCATCATAGCCGGAGAGGCAGTCGTCGGTCAACGCATCCCGGCGCCGGTGGTAGAATGGGGTCCATGCTTCAGCTACTCGCGAAGATCTTCGGCGACGCCAATGAGCGCAAGGTCCGGGCCGTGCGCCCGCTCGTCATGCGGATCAACCAGCTCGAACCGCAGTGGCAGATCCTGTCCGACGATGAGCTCCGGGCCAAGACCGATGAGTTCCGCGCCCGGCATGCCAGAGGCGAAAGCCTCGATTCCTTGCTGCCCGAGGCATTCGCCACTGTCCGGGAGGCCGGCCGCCGGGTACTGGGGATGCGTCACTTCGACGTGCAGCTCATCGGAGGCATCTTCCTTCACAAGGGTCAGATCGCAGAGATGCGGACGGGCGAGGGCAAGACCCTCGTCGCGACCCTGCCGTGCTACCTGAATGCCCTGACGGGCAAAGGCGTGCACGTCGTCACGGTGAACGACTACCTGGCACGCCGTGACAGCGAGTGGATGGGCCAGATCTACCGCTTTCTCGGCCTGTCGGTGGGCCTGATCCAGAATCACCTGTCCCCGATGCAGCGCCGCGCCGCCTACCAGTCCGACATCACCTACGCCACCAACAACGAACTTGGCTTTGACTATCTGCGTGACAACATGGCCCGCGAGCTGGATGCGTGCGTGCAACGCCCGCTGAACTTCGCCATCGTCGACGAGGTGGATTCCATCCTGATCGACGAGGCCCGCACCCCGCTCATCATCAGCGGGCCCATCGCCCAGAAACAGGACCAATACGTCATCCTTGCCCGGGCCGTGCCTCGGCTCATCCGTGACGTGCACTACACCGTCGACGAAAAGGCCAAGAACATCATCCTGACCGAAGATGGCATCACCGAGGCAGAACGTATCCTGGGGGTGGAACAGCTCTACGATCCCGCCAACCCCTCCCTGGCCCATGACATGGTCCAGGCCCTGCGCGCCAAGGAACTCTACCGGCGCGACATCGAGTACGTCGTCAAGCACAATCCCGAACTCGGCTTCGAAGAGGTCGTGATCGTCGACGAGTTCACGGGACGCTTGATGGTCGGCCGGCGCTATTCGGACGGATTGCACCAAGCCATCGAGGCCAAGGAGTCGGTCCGTATCCAGGATGAGACCCAGACGCTGGCCACCATCACCTTCCAGAACTACTTCCGCCTCTACGAGAAGCTGGCCGGCATGACCGGCACCGCTGCGACCGAAGAAGCCGAGTTCGGCAAGATCTACAACCTCGAGGTGACGGTCATCCCGACCAACCGCTCCGTGCAAAGGCGTGACATGGCCGATGTCGTGTACAAGAACGGCAAGATCAAGTTCGAGATGATAGCTGACGAAATCGCCCGCATTCACGAAGAGGGTCGGCCTATCCTCGTGGGCACTGTCAGCATCGAACGATCCGAGGCCCTGTCCGGTCTCCTCAAGCAGCGGGGCCTGCCCCACCGCGTGCTGAACGCCAAATACCACGAGGAAGAAGCCCGCATCGTGGCGCAGGCCGGTCGCTACAAGGCCATCACGATCGCCACCAACATGGCGGGACGCGGCACGGACATCATCCTGGGTGGCAACCCCGAAAGCCTGCTGACGGACCTGATCCGCGAGGCCGGCCACGAAGACCCGGGCGTCGTCCCCGAGGCCGAGCTGGCCCGGCTGCGTGAGCAGGCCTACGCCACCTGCGCGGCTGAAAAGGAGCGCGTCCTCGCGCTGGGGGGCTTGCACATCATCGGCACCGAGCGTCACGAGAGCCGTCGCATCGACAATCAGCTGCGGGGCCGGGCGGGACGACAGGGCGATCCGGGTTCGACCCGCTTTTACCTCGCCCTCGACGACGACCTGATGAGGTTGTTCAACGGGGATAAGGTCGCGGCCATTTTCGACCGGCTCAACGTGCCGGACGACGAGGCCATCGAGCATCCCATGGTCACGCGCTCGATCGAAGGCGCCCAGCGGAAAGTGGAAATCTACCACTTCAACAGCCGCAAGCAGGTGCTGGAGTATGACGACGTCATGAACCAGCAGCGCTCCATCATCTATGCCGAGCGCCGCAAGGTACTCGAAGGCAGGGAGTTCTCGGGCAACCTCAAGACCTTCATCCATCGTGTCGTCCATCAGTTGGTGGATCAGTACGTCAACTCGGCTCTCCACCGCGACGAATGGGACCTCAAGGGCCTGCACGAGGCCGTGTCCAGCCTTGCGCCCTTCCTGTCGCAGCCTCCTGCCGCCACCCAGCCTCCTCGATTCTCGTGGGCAGCTGCCGTGGCCACCACCGCACCGGCCTCGCGCCAGCTCACCCGCGACGAACTCGAGGGTCGGTCCGTAGAAGACTTGAGGGCACACTTGCAAGCGAGAGTGCAGGAAGCCTACGAGATTCGCGAAAGCACCATGGGCATCGAGACCCTTCAGCAGCTGGCTCGGCAGCTGATGCTTCAGCTGGTGGATCGGCGCTGGATCCAGCACCTGCACGACATGGAAGCCTTGCGGGAAGGCATCGGCTTCAGGGCGTATGGCCAGAAGGATCCCTTGCAGGAGTACAAGCGCGAGGCCTACGAGCACTTCCAGGATCTCGTCCGCACCATCCAGTTCGAGCTCGTCCAGCAGCTCTTCCACGTCCAGCTGCTGTATGACGTGCCCGGTTCCTTCGTGCCTCCGACCGACGACATGTTCGAGATCGAGGACGACTCCGCCTCCCCCACCGCCTGAGCCAGTTACCACCCATGGGATTCCCCGAACACCGCAACGAACTCGTCTCCCTCCAGCAACGCATCGGCGAAGCCAGGAGGCATCTTTGACCCGGATCGACTGAGTCATCGCATCGAGCAGCTCGAGGCGCAGGCCTCGGCACCCGACTTCTGGAACGACTCCCGCACGGCGCAATCCACCATGCAGGAGCTCACCCACATGCGTCAGCAGCTGGAGAGGCTGTTCGGCTGGGAGCGTCTGGCCGACGACACCCAGGTCCTGGTCGAGATGGGCATGGAAGCTGGAGATGAATCGGTCCTGCCCGAGATCGACGCAGGCATGGGCAAGCTGCGCCAAGGCCTTGACGCTTGGGAAGTCGAACAACTGCTCGGCGGCGAGTACGACAATCAGGCGGCGATCCTCGAAATTAGCGCCGGCGCGGGTGGCACGGATGCCCAGGACTGGGCGGAAATGCTGCTCAGGATGTACACGCGCTGGGCGGAACGAACCGGCTACAAAGTCGAGCTACTCGACATGTCCCCCGGGGACGAGGCAGGCATCAAGTCCGCGACTCTGACGGTTTCGGGGGCTCCTTACCCCTACGGACGGTTGGCCGCAGAAAAGGGCGTGCACCGGCTGGTTCGCATCTCGCCCTTCAATGCTCAGGCGAAGAGACAAACGGCCTTCGCGCGGGTGGCTGTCACCCCCGAGATCCCGGAAAGCGAGCCTGTCGACATCAACCCCGTCGAACTGCGGATCGACACTTACAGATCGGGAGGCGCGGGCGGCCAGAACGTCAACAAGGTCGAAACCGCCGTCAGGATCACCCATCTTCCTACCGGCATCGTTGTGGCGTGTCAGAACGAACGGTCCCAGCACCAGAACCGCGAAACGGCGATGCGCATCATCAAGGCCAAGCTGCTCGAGCGCCAGCGCGAGGAACACGAACAGAAGGTCGCAGGCCTGAAGGGTGCCCATACCGACGCGGCGTGGGGCAACCAGATCCGCAGCTATGTCCTGCATCCCTACTCGATGATCAAGGACCACCGCACGGGCTGCGAGACCGGGAATCCCGGACAGGTGCTCGACGGCGATCTCGATGCCTTCATCGAGTCCTACCTCCGGGCCAAGGCCTCAGGCGACTGGCAGGAAGCCGTGGCACTCGAGGAATAAGGAAGCATCGTCCGTGTTCACCCCCCAGACTCTGGCCTCCCTGCTCGAGAGGATCGCCGGTACGCGTGTCCTCGTTCTGGGAGACGCCATTGCCGACCAATACCTCGAAGGCCACATCGACCGTATCAGTCGCGAAGCGCCCGTCTTGATCTTGCGGCATCGCAAGACCCGGCTGGTTCCGGGCGGTGCCGCCAATGCCGCGGCCAACATCGCGGCCTTGGCGGGAAAGGTCGAGATGGTGGGCGTCGTGGGCCGAGACGGTCCGGGCAATGTCATGAAGGACACTCTGGAACGGCTCGGGGTGGGTACCACCGGCCTCGTCGGCGACCCGATGCGGCCGACCGTCTCCAAGATGCGCGTCACGGCCACCTCGAACCAGTCCGTCACACAGCAGATCGTGCGGATCGACCAGCAATCGGACGAGCCCCTTTCTGACGTGATTGAACATGAGGTCCTTGCGGCCTATTCGAGGCTGCTGCCCACGGTCGATGCGGTCCTGCTGTCGGAGTACGGCAACGGCGTACTCTCGCCTGCCATCCGGGGTCAGGCCCTGACGATGGCTCAAAGTATCGGTGTCCCTGTGGTGGTCGACGCCCAAGGTCCCCTTGATCCCTTCAAGGGAGTGGCCGCACTCACGCCCAACCAGCCGGAGGCCGAGGCCGTCGTGGGCTTTGCCATCACCGACGAAGGCAGCCTGCAGCGTGCCGGCGACCGACTGCTCGCGATGACAGATGCCGAGGCGGTGCTCATCACCCGAGGAGCCATGGGCATCGCACTCTTCGAGCGGGGACATCCGCGGGTCGATATTCCGGCCTTCAACCGTTCCGAGGTTTTCGACGTGACGGGCGCCGGGGATACGGTGGTGGGCACGCTGACGCTCGCACGGGCCGCCGGGGCACCCTGGCGGGATGCGACCATCCTGGCCAACCTTGCGGCCTCGCAAGTCGTCCGTCGCTTCGGAACCTCCACCACCTCCCCTGCCGAGATGCTGGCCGCCATTGGCTGGGCCGAGGGTCTCGAGGACCTCGCGTGATCGCACGTGACCTCGAGGAGGCCGCGGAAATCGTGGCCGGCTGGCGCAAGGAAGGGGAGACGATCGTCTTCACCAACGGCTGCTTCGACGTCTTGCACGCCGGGCATGTTCGCTACCTCGCCGCGGCCAAGTCCCTTGGCAACCGGCTGGTCCTTGGCCTCAACGACGATGCCAGTGTTCGGGCCCTAAAAGGACCGACCCGGCCGCTGAATGTAGAAGGAGACCGCGCCGAGGTCCTCGACGCCTTGCGAGCCGTGGATCTGGTCGTGTTGTTCTCCTCTGCGACGGCCACCCCTCTGGTCGAGGCCCTCGCACCCGACATCTATGCCAAAGGTGGAGATTACCGCCCCGAAACCCTGCCCGAGGCGCCAGCGGTGGCCGCGACAGGCGGGCGCATCGTGCTCTTGCCGTTTCTCGAAGGCCGATCCACCACCTCGCTCGTACAACGCATGACCGCCCCCCGCATGTCCCAGGAGTAGTTCAGGATGTCCGAAGCCACTTTCCGCCACCGTCTGAACGTCCTCGACCTGACGGTGCTCGGGGTGCTCGTGATCGCCCTTGGGGCTTTTGGGGCGGCCAAAGCAGGCAAGACTGGCTTGGCTCGCAAGGTCAAGGGTGAAACCACGGTCGAGATTGACTGCTTCATCCGCGGGGCCATCGCCCATCCCGAGCGCCTGATGAAAGCAGGAGACAAGACCTTCATCACGCTGCGGAACGTCCCCTATAGTTCGGTATTCATCTCGGCCGTGCAGGCCAGGCCTAAGGGAGAGGCCATCCCGAGCGCGGACGGCAAACGGCTGGTGGCCCTGCCCGATCCTTCGGAACCCTTTGGCAAGGACCTTGTGGTGACCATTCGCGAGAAGGCCACGTTGACCGACGATGGCGTGGTGTTCGGGGACAGCAAGATCAAGGTGGGCACTCCCATCGAAATCGAGGGCTTCGCTTATCGCCTGCGCGGTTCGATCGTCGATGTCCGCACGTTCGGAGCCGCGGGCAGGCCGTGAGCGGCGCCTCGAATGGCACTCTAGCTCGCCTGGGTGCGCGCCTCCAGATCCTGCATCAGGAAAAGGTCGGCCCTTGGGTCCCGACATCCTGGACCTCGCGGCATGCACCGACCGTCACCCAAGTGGCAGCGAGCCTGTTGATTTTGGCCTCGCCGTGGGTCAGCACGGGCATGAATGCCGTGCTGGTGGTGGCACTCGCTGCCTGTGGCGCCGTCTGGTGGCTGGCCCGGCCGGGCGAGGTCTTTGCTCCTTCCCGCATGGCCTGGCCCGTGGGCTTGTTCTTTGCGACACTCGCCATTGCGGCGGCAGGCTCTCCCTATCTGACAGCCTCTCTCAAGGGACTGGCCAAATTCGCAGTATATGGATTGGCCTACCTTACCTTCCGGCGCCTGATGGCCCATCATCCGGCCACGAGGATCGTGCTGGCCTCTGCCTTCGTTCTGGCCGCCTTGGGAGAGGCGGCTTACGGCCTCTATCAGTTCAAGATCAAGGTCGCTCCGCTCGCGACCTGGGAGGATGCCGAGTCAGGCCTCAACCTGACCCGCGTCTATGGCAGTCTTCGGAATCCGAACCTGATGGGAGCCTATCTCGCGATCGCATGGCCGGCAGCGTGGGCGCTTGCCTTCGCGAGCCGCGGCCCTTCACGCTGGCTGGGCGCTCTCGCGCTGCCGCTCATTCCAGCCTGCGTGTATGTAACGTACTCGCGTGGCGCGTGGCTCGCCCTCGCCGCGGAGGTGGCCGTCCTTGGCGGGGCCTGGTTGCTTGCAGGCCGCAGACGGGGACGCCTGTCCCGTGGAGTGCAGATGAGCCTCGTCCTGCTGGGCCTTGCCGGTCTGGCCGTCGCCGCGTGGCACCTGGCACCTACGCTTCAGGCCCGTGTGGCCAGCATGCTGAACGTCACCGGTGATTCTTCCAATGTCTTCCGCACCCAGGTCTGGCGGGCCACGGTGGCCCTGATTCGCGACAGTTGGTGGCTGGGTGTCGGCATCGGCAACGATGCCTTCCGGCACGCCTATGCCCTCTACATGATTTCGGGCTTCGAGGCTCTGGGTGCCTACAACATCTTCCTCGAGTGGTGGGCCGAGGCAGGCCTGCCTGGGCTGGTGGCCTTCGTGGGGCTGCTGGTGACCGTGATCAGAGTTCCCCGGTGGACCGCGGATGACTGGCCTTGGGCGGCGGCCGTCACGGCGGCCGTGGCCGGCCTGTGCCTTCATGGACTCGTGGATACGGTATTTTTCAGGCCGGCGGTACAGCTGGGCTTCTGGTGGTGGGTCGCCGTCTCGGCCACCTGGCCACCGGTGACGGCCGAGGACCGGGCATGACCCCGCCTCTGGAACGTTCCCAGGTGCGGAACATCCTGTTCGTGCAGTTCGGTGGCATCGGCGACGTGATACTCGCCTTCCCTGCCTTGCAGTCCCTGCGCGAAGCCTATCCGAATGCTCGTTTGACCTTGCTCGTCGAACCCCGCTCGCAGGGCGTCACCCAGTTCAATCCGGTCATCGACGACGTCCTTGTCTTTGCGGCGAAGGATCGACCGACCGTCGTCACTTTCCTGCGTCTCGTGGCCGATCTGCGGCGTCGCCGCTTCGACCTCGCCATCGCTTCGGGCCGCCGCGTGGTGATGCCCCTGCTGATGCGCTTGACAGGTGCCCGATGGCGCGGAGGTTATCAGGCCAATGTCCTGAGCCGCCTCTTGACTCACCCGGTGCCGTTGCGGACAGCCCAGTATGCCGCCGGGATGTACCACGATCTCGTCGTACCTTTCGTGGATGCCCCGGCTCGCCCGCCTCAGGTCATCGTCGCCCCGGAGGACGACGCGTGGGCCGACGAGTTCCTTGGCCGCCGCGGCTTGTCCGGCCAGCCTTTCGTGCTGCTGCACCCAGGCTCTTCCAAGGTTGCCGTGCAGCGGGGCATCCAGAAGACTTGGGACCCACGATCCTGGGGAGACCTTGCCCGCATGCTGCTGGACCAAGGACAGCACGTGGTTCTGGCCGGTGGCCCCGATGACGACCTTGCCATCTCGACCATCATGGCCGATCTGGAAAAACACCCGGCAGCAAGCGAACATCCGCCGGTTCTCGAGACCGCACCCTTCGCAGGGGCTCTCCCCACGGCCGCGCGCTTGGTCCTGGCCCATGGGCATACCCGCGGCCTCGGACAGTTCGCCGCCCTCGCGCGCCGGGCCTCGGCCCTTGTCGCCGTGGACTCCGCCCCGATGCACATCGGCATAGGAACGGGTACCCCCACCGTAGGACTTTTCGGACCCACCGACCCGCAAAAGCTCGTCCCGGCGGGTACGGTGCACCAAGCCGTGCACGTGCAGGATTTGCCCTGCAGGCCCTGCCTGTGGGAACGTCGTCGAACGACATGCGAGGCCGTGACTTGCATGAAACAGCTGTCCCTCGAGCAGGTGGCCGATGCCACGCTGCGCGTCCTCCCGCCCCAGAGCCCATCATGACCACCCCGAAGCCCGACTTGTTGGCCCAAGCGGCGCAACACATCCTCCTGACCTCCGAAGAGGCCGACACACGCTTTGGCGAAGCGCGTCCGGGTTCGGAGGAGGAAGTCGACACGTGGGCTCATCAGGCCCGCTACGCTCTTGGCGAAGCGTTCGATGCCGACTGGTCCGGTCCCCCGGAGCAGACAGTGGAGAATCTGGAGGCGCTGGCCGCCAACTGGCCCGAGCGGCCGGAGGACGAAGCCCTCGCGGGTATGGCTCTCGAATGGGGGGCTTTGCTGGGCGAAGACTTGTTGGCGGATCTGGGAGGTCACTGGGTGCTGCGGGACGACCCGCTCCATCACGCCTTGCGATTTCCACGACTGGCTTTGGATTTCTTGCCGATGCATGCCATCCTCGCGCGCTTCATTCTGGGTGAAGCGGCAAGCCTTGAACGCATCCACGAGGAGCTGGTCCAGCGGTTAACCTCCAGTTAAACAAGTTTTTGCCTCGAATTGGCCATAACTCTTGAAGTAGACCCCTTCCTCCTCCCCGGGAGTCCAGCCGTGCGCAAGCTGCTTTCCTTTGTCGAACCCACCCTTGGCCTGACCTATCAGGATCTCTATTCAGAGTTGGGTGATCACCTGGCCCTTCACCTCGAAGAAACCCTGAAGCGCTTCACCCCCGATGAGGCTCCGGACGTTCTGCGTTACCATCGCCGACAAGTGGCACGCCGCCTTGAAGCGGAGCGTCTGGCAGAGCGCCTTGGGGTCGAAGTCTCGGTCGTCCACGCGGCCTGCACGCCGGAAGGCATTCGTCTCCTTCTCGAAGCGCTCGAGATCCGCGACGCGGCCTTCGCCACCGCGTGAGGCGTTCGTGGGGCATTCTGGTCCCTTGGCTCCTGGCCTTGGTCCTGTTGGTCCAAGGCTTCAGAGCTGATGCTGCCACCTTCCAGTTACGCCTCGTCGGCGGTGAAACTCGATTCGAACTCCAGTCTGATTCACCGCGCTGGGTCAAGCGTGAACCTATAAGCGACGGCGTCCGTTGGACCTTTCTGGTCCGAACACCTCGCCACTACCGCCTCGACAAGCTGATGCCGCGAGGCCCGATCCGGCATGTGACGCTGTTCCACTCGGACCAGCGCCTGACCGTCGACATCCACTGGCGCTTCCAGTTGCCGGAACTGGTCCCCACCGTCAAGGCCACGGGCATTTCCTTCGTCATTCCGCGCCAGGTGACACGCGGTTCCACAATCGACCTCGCCCCCGGGCTCCAGTATCAACGGATTTCGCGCTGGACCGACGCCGGCCCCTTGTCCATGCACTTCCTGCGCGCCCACCTGGGCCGAGTCACGGTGACTCCCGTCCCCGCCTACCGATCGACGTTCCGCGGCCTCGACACCCTCTCCCGCATCGCCACACGCTACGGCGCGCTCGCAGGCGTCAACGGCAGCTTCTTTTCCCCGCGTGCCGAAGCCCCCATCGGGCTGCTCTTCAGCCACGGCGAGATCCTTTCCGGGTCCTTCATCAACCGATCGGTATTCGGCATCCGGAGGGATGGCACCTGCTTCACGAGCCAGGCCAAAATGTTCGTGGCCATCGGCGACGACCGGGGCAAGGTCTGGACAGCCCGTGCCGTCAATCGACCTGCCTTGCATGGGGGCATCACGCTCTATACGCCCCACTGGGGCGCCCGGACGGGTACGAAACCGGATCCCAGCCGGCGAGAATGGGCCATCAGTCGCGACGGCGAGGTCCTCAAGATCGCAACCGGCAATATGGTGATCCCTCGAGGCGGGCATGTGATCTCGGTTCAAGGGAAAGGCATCTACGAGATGCGCGAGCGCCTGACGATGGGAACCAGCGTCGTGATCTACGCCCGCCTGACGGGTCGATTCGCCGGAGCTTGGCACGCGATTGCCGCCGGCCCGACCTTGCTCGAGAACGGTGACGTAAAGGTCACCGCCAAGGAAGAGCGGCTGCCGCAGGACATTGCCCGAGGGAGGGCCGCAAGAACCGCCATCGGTTACATGGGTGGGCAGGAAATCCTGCTGGCGACCATCGATCAGAAGCCGGGCCAGTCCGTGGGCATGACCCTCTACGAACTCGCTCGCCTCCTGCGTGAAGCGGGCTGCAAGGACGCAGTCAACCTGGACGGGGGACCTTCGACCACGATGGTCCTCCGGAATGGTCTGATCAATCAGCCACGGGACGGCAAGGAGCGTCCCATCCACAACGCCCTCCTCCTGTTTCCTCACGACGCCACGCCACAGGATGGTGACGCACTACCTTGAGGCGAAGAACCCGCACGGGTAGGCTCGGAACCGTGCGCTCTCCGACCTTTCTCATCGACCGCCTGCAGGACCGGATGTCCGCATGGGGTTCCGCGCTCGTTGCCCTCTCAGGGGGCGTCGACAGCGCGGTGGTTCTCCAGCTGGCGGCCCTGACCTTGCCGGGTCGCGTTCAGGCGGCCACCAGCCACGCACCCTCCGTAGCAGAGAGCGAAAGGGTCATGGCCGCGCAGGTGGCAGCAGCGGCGGGAGTCAGACATCATCTCCTGGACCCGGGCGAGATGGGACGCGAAGACTACCTGCGCAACGGCACCGACCGCTGCTTTCATTGCAAGGACGCACTTTACGGTGCACTGGGACCGCTCGCGGCTCGCCTTGGTTTGCAAGTCATCGCCAACGGAGTCCACGTCGAGGATCTTGGAGACCATCGTCCCGGCTTGGTCGCAGCCGACCGCCACGGCATCCTGAGCCCCCTCAGGGATGAAGGCCTGACCAAGGAAGAGGTACGTGCGGTAGCGCGGCATCTCGGACTTGCGGTCTGGAACCGGCCTGCCAATGCCTGCCTTGCTTCCCGCCTGCCGCACGGCACGCCCGTCACGCTCGAGAGACTGGATCGCGTGGCCCGCGCCGAGGCTGCGCTGGCCCGGCTGGGACTGCAGGGGCACCGCGTGCGAGACCACGGGGAGCTGGCCCGCCTCGAGGTACCTGGCGATGCCTTCGACTGGGTCCTCCACCGTCGTGAAGCGTTGCAGGACGCCCTGCTGGACGCAGGCTACCGACTTGCCACGCTTGATCTCGGGGGGTACAAGCCTGCCGGCAGCCACGTCCAGAACGAGACGTCGATCGCAGGCCCTGCCGGGGGAGGCCGAGCATGACCATCGACCGCCAAGGCGCGCGTCGCCTGCTCGAGGCCGTGGCCACCGGCGAGGTCGACGTGACCGAGGCCATGGAGAGGCTTTCGCTGCTACCGATCACTCAAGTCCAGGACACCTTGATCGACTCGCATCGCGCCCTGCGGACAGGATTTCCGGAGGTCATCTACGGTGCCGGCAAGACTCCGGAGCAATTGCTTGCGATCACCGATGCCCGATTGCAGGACGGTCTCCCGCTGCTGATCACCCGAGTCACGGCGGACTGCGCAGCCCTGCTGCTTGCCCACCATCCTATCCTGAGCCACAACCCCGCGGCTCGGGCGGTCCATGGCCCGCTACCCCCGCTACGGACGAACGGTCGTGTGGCCGTGGTCTCGGCCGGCACCTCGGACCTGCCAGTCGCGGAAGAGGCGGCGCTGACCCTCGCCCTGCGCGGCGTGCCGGTGGATCGGGTGGCCGACGTAGGTGTGACGGGTCTCCATCGTGTCCTGGGAGCCTTGCCGGTCCTGCGCGCGGCTAGAGCACTCGTTGTGGTGGCGGGGATGGAGGCGGCTCTGGCTTCGGTGGTGGCCGGACTCGTCGCACGTCCAGTCTTTGCCGTGCCGACCAGCGTGGGTTATGGGGCGCACTTCGGAGGCCTTGCCTCCCTTCTCGGGATGCTCAACTCCTGCGCGCCTGGCGTCGCGGTGGTCAACATCGACAATGGCTTCGGGGCCGGGATGCTCGCCGGCATGACGGTCGAGGAGGACCAACCTTGAAAGTCGCCTACCTCGATGCCGTAAGTGGAGCGGCCGGCGACATGCTGGTTGCGGCAGCTCTCGACGCCGGAGCAGACTTCGGCTTGCTCTTCCGGGATCTGGAAAAGCTGGGCCTCCCGGGACTGGACGTCCGGACGTCGACAAGGCCGGAACATGGGCTGACGGCCCGTACGTTTTCCGTAAGCGCTCCGGATGGACAGCCAGAACGGCATCTACGGGACGTGCTGGGGATTCTGGTGCGCTCGGGCCTGCCCCGCCCGGTCGTCGCCAAGGCCTCCAAGGTCTTCCACAAACTGGCCGTGGCCGAGGCCAAGGTCCACGGTACGACACCCGACGAGATTCACTTCCACGAGGTGGGAGCCGTTGATGCCATCGTGGATGTGGTGGCGTTCATCCTGGCCCTCGATCAGCTGGGCATCGAACGACTCGAGGTCTCTCCCCTGCCGTTGGGTTCCGGCACCGTCACCTGCGCGCACGGGCTGATGCCTGTTCCGGTGCCTGCCGTGGTGGAGTTGCTCACGGGACTGCCTACGACGGACAACGGCGAGGAAGGCGAGCTGGTCACGCCGACCGGCGCGGCCTTGCTGGCCACTCTGGCCGAAGGCTGGGGCCGACGCCCTCCCATGCGCCTGCTGGCCAGCGGCACCGGGGCGGGCACCCGCGTGGGCCTCCGTGTACCGAATGTCTGCCGCTTGCTCGTCGGTGAAACCGACGCCACACCTGCCACGCCTCCCGAACGACCCGGCGCGGCACGCCCCGAGCGGGACGAGGAGGTGAGCGTGCTCGAGACCAACGTGGACGACCAGAATCCCCAGTTCTACAGTCATCTGACCGACCGGCTCTTCGAGGCCGGGGCGCTCGACGTCTTCTTGTCGGCAATCGTCATGAAGCATGGTCGGCCAGGCATCAAGTTGACGGTCCTCGCCCCCCCGGCGTGTCAACAGGCTTGCGAAGACTTGATCCTGACCGAGACCACCTCGCTGGGGGTCAGGACGTACACGGTCCGGCGTCGCGCGCTTGCTCGCGATATCGTGACCCTTGAGACCGACTATGGTCCCGTGCGCGTCAAGGTAGCTCGACATCTGGGTCAGGTCACCAGCCTGAGTCCGGAGTATCGGGATTGCGTCGCTGCGGCCCGGGCTCGTGCCATCCCCTTGAAGAGAGTCTGGCAAGCGGCTTTGGCCAAGGCCCTCGAGACCCCGCTGCTGGAGGGCTGACCCGAGAGACCAGACGTACGGCTGGTGCGGCCGGCCCGGCTACGGGTTATGATGCCGGCATGGTCGACATGAAGGTCTCCGGCATCATCCTCGAGCCCAAGTCTCGCAGCCCAATCGTGGTGCTCAAGGACGTCGCCGAGCAACGCGCACTGCTGATCTGGGTCGGCGAACCTGAAGCCAATGCCATCTTGATGGGTCTGGAACAGGTCGAAACCCCCCGCCCCCTGACACATGACCTCTTGCTGGCAACAGTGCTGGAGCTTGGAGCCACCGTACGGGAGGTCACGATCCTCGAGATGCGCGAGAAAACCTTCTTCGCCGAGATTGTTCTGGAGACCCGCAGGGGCGAACATCGGATCGACGCAAGACCTTCTGATGCGCTAGCCCTAGCGCTACGGGCCGAGGCTCCGATTCGCGTGGCGGACGAGGTCCTCGAAGCCTCGGGCATTCCCATCCGTAAGGAGGGGGACGGTACGGAGGACGGTCGCCCAGCGGACGACGAAGAGTTCCGGCGCTTTCTCGAAAACGTCAAGCCCAGCGACTTCACCCGACTTGGCGGCGGAGACCTGCCGGGAGAGTCCTGACCGCCCGCTGAATCGAAGGGTTCAGGCCCGGGTCAAACCCGCTGTGACCGGCTCGTCGGGCAGGGACGACAAGGTCGGAAGGATTCGCCCCACCAGTTCGCCGGCATCCGCGCGCCAAGCCTCGGCGACAGGATCTGCCGCCACTCGAGCGGGGCCTTCTACCGAATCCCTCAGCGCCTCGCTGACAATCGCCAGCAAGCCCGCCGCCAAACGGGCCTCGCCCAGGCACGCGGGATGACCGTACCTGAGCACCCGATCCACCAGCACCGACAACTCGACTCCGGTTTCAAGGATGGCCAAGGCCAGGCGAGCCCAGGCTTGCAAGGCCACGTCGACACAACTCTGACGGATCGCGGCCTCTTCCGCGGTGTCCGAGGGCAACACGCGCGCCTGTGACAGACGGAGCTGGGCCTGTGGATCCTGATCCGCAAGCACCATCAACCGCTCAGCCAGAGCAAGAGCCCGCTCCGCATCGCGTGCCATCTCCTCCGATACGGCCTCATAGCCCGCCTGTCTGGCCGTGGTATGAGCAGAGCGCGCCAACAGGGCCGCGACAGTCGCCAACTGCAAGGCACCGGCACCGGGCACGCCCGGTCCATGGGGTTGGGCCACCTCGGTCAGGACATCCCCGAAGGCACGCTGCGCCAAGGGCACGAATACAGGAGCATCCACGACCCCATGATAACCCGCGGGCCCTCGGCTTGCCGGATCCCGCCGTGCGGAGCATCATGGCGCATCCGCGAACTACGGAGCCTTTTTTCCCGCGCGGCGCCCCCCATACTCGAATTCAGGCCAGGTGGCCGCCCCACCGGCCCCCCCATCACAGAGGAATTCAACCCGAGATGTCCCAGAAGAAGTTCGCCTTGGCGGCTGGTGTCTCCGTCGCCGCCCTTGCCATGGTCGGTTGCGACCCCTCAGCTTTGGTGCCCGGCAACACCGGTCTCATCACCACCTCGCCGACGCCTTCGGCCATCGCCACGCCGTTCCAGTTCGCAGGCTTCCC
>JAYKGV010000044.1:0-12288 GCA_035285595.1 Candidatus Sericytochromatia bacterium | reverse complement strand
GCCTGAAGGCCTTCGGGGGCATCCTCGATGCCGTCGGCAAGTTCGTGCCGCAGCTCAAGCAAGTCGGCGACATGTTCAAGCAGGTCAGCAGCGCCTTCGATGCGGTGTCCCAGATGACCGCGAAGTTTCAGGAGGCCGAGAACCAGAGGCAGCAGGAGCAGGCTCGTAATGCGGCGGTCAAGCCCAAGCCCGCGCCCACACCGGCTGCTACACCGGCTACGGCCATACCCGAGCCGGCGGCAGGCGGGATCGTGTCTGTCTGATACGCGAAGGCCAGCCAGACCTTCTGGGTCAAGACCTTCCAACTGCCGTCCCTACAGGGGGCGGCAGTTGCCTTTTCCGGGAACCTTGAAGCCCGAACGCGAGGTCCACCCGAAGCAGACGTGGTTCGCGTGCGCAGGATGCGGAGTGGCGTCACGAGGGTATGTAAGCGGCAGTTTCCTTCGTCTCGTTCAAGGACCCATCTGACCCCCATGTCCGAACTCATTCCCACTTTGTTGTCCGTCGAGGAGTTCACGGCCCTCTCCGAAGAGGAGCAGCAAGCCTATCTCGAGGCTAGGCGTGAAGACCTCAAGGTGTTGGTCCGCAAGGCAGAGGGGAAGCTTGCTGTGACCGCCAAGCAGTTGGTCGAATCCCTGACCGCCCAGAATGAGTTCCTCGGGACCTTGGATCAGGATTTGCAGGAGTTTCGCGAGGCCAAGGCGAAAGTGGCAGAGGATGCCTCGCGCCCGGCGCTGGTGCGCTGGCATCGTCAGATGGAACTGGGCATCGAGATGAAGAAGGCCATGCGCACCAAGGTCCTGATGCGGATTGCAGACATGACCTCGGATCTGAACGCCCTGGAGACCAAGTTCGCTGAGGGCATCCAGGTCGACGAGCCCGGCGATACGGTGGCCTATCGCAAGGCGGATGCCGTTGCGGATCTCGCCTGTTTGAGGTTCCACTTGATGGATCTGGCACCTGCGCACAAGCTGTTGGCCGAGGTGTTGGGCGTGCCCTTCCAGCCTGGCGCAGATGAGGTGGCGTGGCGCGTGACTCAGGCGGCCTTGCCCAAGGCTCCCGCCGCAGCTGCGGCGGACCCCCGTTCGGGCGGTCCGGGCACGGGAGATCAGGCGTCCCTTCGGCAAGCACCGGCTGCGGGTCTCTCAAGTCTCTCCCTCGAAGACTCCGCGACATCGATGGGGCTTGGTGGCCTGGGCAGCTTGCCTTCGCTTGGGGACCTCGACGGCCTGCCCCCCATCCCCTCGGCTCTCGACGACAGGGTTGTTGCCACGCAGGCCGAGGATCAAGCTGCGGAAGCGTTGGAGGTGATTAGCCACGGTGAGGAACACTCCTCAGAGTCGCAAGCAGAGACCGATGGCATGGAGGAGCCGGCTGAGACCGCAGGCGAGGGTGACGATGAGGGAGAGTCCGCCGATACTTCGGTTGCGGGGACGATAGCCTTCGATGACCTTGACTGGGAGCCGGAGCTGACGGATGCCGCGTGTCAGCAGGAACGCGAAGCGCTTGAACGTGCGCTTGCGGGGGGGACAGATGGCCGCATCAGAGCCCAGGCGCTCGCAGACATGCTGTGTGAGGCGCGGGCCGATGCCCTCGTGGCGCGGACCTTGCTGGCTGAGTTGACCGCCGGTTCGGTGGCTCAGGCGGCCCGAATACTTTCGATGCCTTTGTGGTCACAGCTTGACGGGCGGGTGCATGCGGTCATGGGCGCCGCGAAGATGGTCGCAGAAGTCCCGGCTCTGGCTCGCGTCTTCCCTGCAGATGCCGATATTCGGCCTGCAGCGTTGTTGCCCGGCTACGAGCCGGTCAGCGCGGGCTAGGACATGGCGCCGCGTCCTGCCGGGCTCTTCGATGCCCCGGAGGTGCTGCGTGTCCTCGAAGCCGGTGCGGTGCGCATGGGCCGGCCTCTCGGGGAGCGTTGGCGTGAGGCGGGAGTCCGGCGCTTTGGCGATGCGCCGGGTTGCCTGTGGCTCGAGGGTGACGCGGCGGCGCTTATAGACCGGCACGGTCCGTTGTTGGTGGTTCGCGCACTGGAGGTGCCGACCTGCCTCGACTGGTTGCCTCGTCTCCTTTCCCGGACGGACGTCGAGGCCGTATTGCTACCGGAGGAGGCTGCGCTGGCCTTGCCCGGAACTCCGGCCTTCGACCGTCTGCCTCTCCCCGAGGGCTTGCGTCTCTACCAGCGTTTCGAGCACGACTATGAGCTTACGGGTGACGCAGCGGAACAAGCTCAACTCCCGGAGGGCTACGTGATTCGCCCCCTCGAGCCCGAGCACTTCGAGCAGGTGGGTGCCATGTTGTCTGCAGTGAATCTCGGCAGTCTTAATGGGGTCTATCTGACGTTTCCGGATTGGCCCACCCCGGATCGCTGCCGCCGTTTGCTGCATGCGCTGCATGAGGCTCGCGACGGGGCACTTCTCGGCGCGGTGGCGTGGTTCGAGGATCGCCCCGTGGCGGCCATTCTCGGCATGAGCGAGGACGATCAGGTGGTCTTGCTTTACGAGATCGCGGTGCGCTTGCGCCATCGTTCCCTGGGGCTCTCCGGCATGCTCTTCGAGTCTTTCAAGCGGCGGGCCGTCTCTCTCGGGCGTGAACGCCTCAGGTTCCTCACCGTAGCGGGTGTACGAGGTGTGGAGAATCTTTTCGACCTGTCTGTCATGCGGTCCCGCAGGGTGGATCGCATCTGGTTTGGACGACGCAGTATTTTTGCGGCTTAGGTAAGGCTTGTTTCGGCCTTGGCCGATTCTTTACCGAACTCGACCTGTCCGTGGCGATGAACAAGGTGTCGCCCCCCAGAATCGAGGTGTCGAGATGATTGCTTCCGTCTCCCAGCGCCCCCTGGCCTTTCGTGCTCAAGTTGCCGCCGGTGGCCAGCCGACTCCTCCTGCGGTCGCCCCTGTGGCCTCGCCGGCGCCTGGACCTACGGTTCCTCCTCAGGCCCCGCCGGCTGCGGGTGATGCGATGCTGGTCGTGCAGAACTTCTTCTCCAAGGCGATGGCCGTGGCCGGCAACATCTTCAAGGGCATCGTCGATTTCGTGAAAAGGCTCTTCGGTCAGCCCACGGACGAGGCGGCCAATCTCACGCCGCAGGATCGGGCTTTGGCCGCTCAATACCAGTTGCAGCCGACCAAGTCGAACCTGGATGCCTTCCGGGCAGAGGTCGGAGCCTACGCGACCAATGGCACCCTAGGGCCTGGCACAGGCAACCAGGATGCGGTCGTGCAGTTGCGGGCCGCCCTCACCCGCCTCGGGTATGCGGTGGCCGCCGAAGGGGCCTATGACGAACCCTTGGGAGTGGCCGTGCAACGTTTCAAGATGGACAATAACCTGCACCAGACCTATCGCGCGGCCAACGGTCAGTTCGCCGTCAACGAATACGCTACCCCGGAAGTCTTGGCCGCGATCCTGCAGAAGCTGCAGCAGCCCGCCTGACGTCCCTGTGGTTCCGGCCCCGCTCTCTTCCCCGGAGGCGAGCGGGGTCAGGCTATGAGTCGGCCACGGAAGGCTCTGCGAACAGGCCGAGCTGATCGACCTGGCCTGAATCTAGCGAGGCCTGGCGCAGGGAGAGGGACAGGCGGTTTCGGCGTTCAATTTCCGCCAATACGGTACGCGCACGATCGAGGACTTGAGGTGGCAGGCCGGCCAGCCGCGCCACTTCGAGCCCATAGCTGCGGTCGGCGGCTCCGGGTACGACCCGGCGGAGAAACACGATGCCGCCTTCCTGCTCCTGGACCAGAACGCGGTAGCTGCGCACGCCCGGCTGGCTGCGGCTCAAGGCCACCATCTCGTGGTAATGGGTCGCGAAGAGTGTCCGGGCCTTGACTCTCGAGGCGAGATCCTCGGCCACGGCCCACGCGATGCTGATGCCATCATGCGTCGAGGTTCCGCGGCCAATCTCGTCGAGCAGGATCAGTGCCCTCGGGCCCGCCTGGTTCAGGATGGCTGCGGTCTCGTTCATCTCGACCATGAAGGTGGATTGACCGGTGGCCAGGTCATCGACGGCACCGATGCGGGTGAAGATCCGATCCACGAGCCCGACCGTGGCACGGCGAGCCGGGACCCATGACCCCATTTGCGCCAGGATCACGACCAGCGCGGCCTGCCTCATCCAAGTGCTCTTGCCGCTCATGTTGGGGCCGGTGACGATGAGCAGACGATGTTCGCTCGTGTCGAGGCGCAGGTCGTTGGGGACATAGGCACCCGCCGGCAAAAGGCGCTCCAGAACCGGGTGTCTGGCATCCTCGAGGACGAGGTCGCTGCCCTCGTCGACGTCAGGACACGTCCAGCCCCACCGGACCGCTTGCCCGGCCAAGGTCGCGAGCGTGTCCAGCATGGCGAGGTCCGCCGCAAGATCCAGCAGGCGCGGCGCCTGTGCCGCCACGGCATCCCGCAATTCCGTGAAGCGGGCATACTCGAGTTGATGGGCTCGCCCCTGGGCGGAGAGCAGCTCTCCTTCGTGTTCCTTGAGCTCTGGCGTGATGAAGCGTTCGGCGTTCACCAGCGTCTGGCGACGCTGGTACTCGTCCGGTATGGCGGTACGGTGGGCGTGGGTGACCTCGATGAAGTACCCGAAGGTCCGGCTGTGGCCGATCTTCAGGCTGCGGATGCCGGTCCGCTCGCGTTCCTGCTGCTCCAGACGGCTGAGCCAGCCTTGGCTGTCTTCGACCAGGGAGCGCAGACGATCGAGCTCGGGATCCACCCCCGGACGAATCAGCCCACCTTCCATGAGACTGGCCGGTGGAGCTTCCACAAGCGTCACGTCGATGCGCTCCGCCAATCCTTCCAGGTCGTGGTCGTGACGGGCCAGATTCGCCAAGGGGCCCTCGTCGGCCAGTCCCGCCAAGGCGTGAGCGAGGTCCGGCAACGTGCGAAGCGAGTCCTTCAAGGCCACGAGATCGCGGGCCTGCGCCGTGGCGGCCACGGCACGGTTGGTCAGTCGCTCCACGTCGCGGACCCGGCCGAGAAGGGCTACCACCTGCTGTCGCACGGCGGGGCGACCGACCAGATCGCCGACGGCTCGCTGGCGTGCGTGGATGACAGGTCGTTCGAGAGAGGGATGCAACAGCCACTCCCGTAGCAGCCGACCGCCCATGGCCGTGCACGTCTCGTCGAGCGCATCGAGCAGCGATCCCTTCGAGCCCCCCTCCCGGGCTGTGCCCAGCAGCTCGAGGTTGCGCTGCGTTGCGGCGTCGATGACCATCGTGCGCGATCGGTCGAGACGCTGGATGGTTCGGAAGGCCGGAAGGGAGTTGCGGCGGGTTTCCGCAAGATAAGCCAGCACGGCCCCGCAGGCACCCGTCGCATCGGGTTCCTCCTTGAGACCGAATCCTTCGAGGCCAGCGACGTGGAAGTGGTCGCGAATCCGTGCTTCACCCTTGTCGGGGAGAAACCAGGCATCGGGGCGCGGAGTCATTCCGGAGCCATCCGGAATGGCGCGCCGCCATTCCGCATCCCAGCGATCCGGTGTCAGGACGAAGGGACCTCGGCCCCAGGCCAAGGCCTCCCACAAGGCAGGTGCCACCGGCAGGAGCAACTCCGCGGGTTGCAGACGCTCCAGCTCTTCCCTTACGGCCTCGGCATCGGGAAGGACCATGGCACGGAAGGTACCCGTCGACACATCGCAGCACGCGAGTCCCCAGGTCTTTCTTCCTCGCCGCAGGGCCACCAGCCAGTGGTGACGTCGCTCGGGAAGTTGCGAGGATTCTAGGAGGGTGCCAGCCGTGACGAGCCGGGTGATATCCCGTTTGACAAGTCCCTTGGCTTGTCGGGGATCCTCCAGCTGTTCGCAGATTGCCACACGGTGACCCTTGGCCACGAGCCGTGCGAGATAGCCGTCAAGGGCGTGGTGCGGGACACCGGCCATCGGCACACGGTGGGGACCGCTTTCCCTCGCGGTAAGGGTGATTTCGAGGTCCTTGGCTGCAACTTCGGCATCCGAGAAAAACATCTCGTAGAAGTCGCCCATTCGGGTCATCAGCAGGCAGTCCGGCTGGCGATGCTTCATGTCGAGCACCTGCTGCATCATCGGCGTGTAGCCGTCGGCCCCGGGGCCGGGATAGCCGTGGACGGACGGATTCAAGACTGCTGCTGCTGTTGGAACTTCTTCTGGATGGCCATCGCTTCCTGTACCTGCGACGGACGGGCGTAATTCATCTCGACCAGGATTTCGCCAAGCCACATGTAGCGACCCTTGCGAGCCAGCTCTGACTGGCGCCGGAGCGCGGCCTCGAGCTGGACATCCGTGATGATGCCTTTGGCCACCATGTACTCGCCGAGGCGGAACTTCTGGCTCTTGAATTGCTCGGCGACGTCGTCCCGGGCGACGAATCGCAGCATGCCCTCCTGCTCCACCTCCTGAGTCAGCTTGATGAGCTTCTCGCCCAGGATGTTGACGCTTTGTCCAATCTGGTAGAGGGTCAGCTGGCCGTCGACCTTGGCGAGGAAGCGCCACTTGTCCCCTTCGACCTGCACCCCCCTCATCGCGAAATTGGTCTGAATGGTCCGAAGAGTCACGCGACCCTTGTCGGTCAGCTCCGGGACGCGGGCCAGTGGACCCGCCCCTGCCCCTGCCCTGAAGGGTCCCTTCGAAGCCGCTGCCTGTCCTTGGGCAGATCCCGCCACGACCAGTCCGCCCCCTGTCGAGGCTCCCGCTGGAGGCGCAGGCCGGGCACCGGGAGGACCTGCAGACGGTTGTCCGCCGGAGGGCGGCAGGACCGCCGCCGGCTGAGGCGAGGGGGCGACAGGCCCGCGGCTCATCAAGCCCTGCAAATGCTGGAAGATGGCCGCGTTGTTCTGGAAGGTCTGGAAGTCAGGCTGGGTGGCTGGATTTTCTGCGACCCGGACTCCGAACCCACCCTGACGCCACGTCACGATTTGCTGCAACGCCGTGAAACCCTGCTGAGAGGCCGTGCTGGCAGACACCAGACGACCTCCCGAGAGGCCCAGAAGTGCCCGTTCACGGCTTTCGATCTGAATTTCCGCCGTGGCCTTGACGGCCTCGAGGAGTCGGATCAGCAGATCCAGGCGGAAGACGCCCAGATCACCCGACAGTACGACCTTGCTCAAGGTGTTCCCCCATACGCCCGGGAATTATACACAGGGGGTTGCCGATGGTAACTCGTCACCGTCTCAGTCGTCCCGATCCCTTATGCTACGTATGGATCGCGGGCTTTCCCGCCCTTGGAGGAGCCTGAAGGCCCGAGACAAAGCATGTCCACCCGTTACGAGCAGCAAATCGAGAAGCTGGTCGCGTACGTCCGTAAACTCAACAAGACGGTCGAGGAACGCAACCAGCAGCTCCACTATTGGCAGGGATACGCCCGCAAGTTGCGGGACGAGCGCCAGCGGCTCGGGCAGTCGATGCTGCTGCAGGTTCGCAAGGTCCTTGCCGATGTCGCGGCCCGCTACAGGGATGCCTCAGGTGAGGTGACACGGCTGCGACAATACGTGGAAAGTCTGCGGGCCTTGCATCAACGCCGCGAGATCAATCTGCGCAATCAGTTGGACTACGCCGTGGCGCGCATCGATGATCTGTCTCTCGAGCGTCGCAAGATTCGTGAGGAGTTGACCGCCATTCGCAGGCTTGGACAGGACGCTTCGCCGGTGGCGCCACCCCCGGGCAAAAGTGCCGAGGATGTGGCTGTGCTGCAGGATGAAGTGGAGAGGCTGCGCGGTGACAATCGTCGGCTGGCGGAGGAACTGGATGCCATTCACCAGCAGGTGGCCATTCAGGAGCGGCAGTGGCAGGAACTCATGCAACGCTACGAGATCACCATGGCCCGTCTGGCGCAAACCGAGGAAGCTCTGGACAAGGCTCGCCATGGTCTGGGCGAGGTTCTGGCCAACCAAACCCTCTCCACGGCACGAGAGGTGGACGACCTAAGGGCCCTCGTGGTGTCGCTCCAGCAGCAGACTGCCGATCTTCGCGAGCAGCTTGCCGACAGTCAGGAGGCGATGGATCAGCAGGAGCGGTTCATCGCGCTGCTCAAGCCAGGCCAGCGGCCCCAGGTGAGGTCCATGCGCAAGGAAGAACCCACAGCCGGGCCTGACGAGGAGGACGTCTCCGATGCACAGGCCTGAGATCCTGCCGCTCATCCGCGCGAAGCGGGATGGGCTCGAACTGTCCGCGACGGACCTCGAGGGCCTGGTGACGCATCTGCATTCCTATCCCGACTATCAGCTGGCGGCATGGCTGATGGCGTGCACGTGTCGTGGTCTGACGCTTGACGAGACGGTGGCTCTGACCCGCGCGATGGCCGTCTCAGGCGAAGTCCTGGATCTCGAGGGAGTTCCCGGTCCGCGTTTCGACAAGCACAGCACGGGAGGGGTTGGCGACAAGGTGACCTTGGTGCTTGCGCCGCTCATGGCCGCAGCCGGCGCCACCATGGCCAAGCTTTCAGGTCGGGGATTGGGACATACGGGCGGAACCATCGACAAGCTCGAGAGTGTTGCGGGATTCCGGACCGCCCTGCCGCCGGCCGAGTTCAAGGACCAGCTGCGGCGCCTGCGGGTTGCGGTGGCCAGTCAGTCAGGGGCCCTCGCCCCGGCGGATGGTCGGCTGTACGCCCTGAGGGACGTGACGGGCACCGTCGAATGTCCGGGTTTGATCTGTGCCAGCATTCTCTCCAAGAAGATTGCCGCAGGTGCCGACTTGATCCTGCTGGACGTGAAGACCGGCCGTGGGGCTTTCATGGAGACCGAGGCCGAGGCTCTGGCCCTGGCCAGCATGCTTCGTGAGGTCGGCAAGCGTCTGGGAAAGCGCATCTTGTGCGTGGTGAGTGCCATGGGGCAACCGCTCGGGCGCAACGTGGGCAACGCGCTCGAGGTCGCCGAGGCTCTCGAGGCCTTGGGAGGGGGCGGGCCTGACGACCTGCGCGAGCTGTGCGTGGAACTCGGGGCACAGCTGTGCGTGGCGGGCGGGCTCGATCCCGATCCGAACACGGCCCGTGCCCGTCTTCGTCGTTTGCTGGCGGATGGTTCGGCCCGGGCGCGTTTCCGGGACATGGTCGAGGCTCAAGGGGGAGATGTGGGGATGGTGGATGATCCCCGGCGTCTGCCTCGCTCCGAGGATCTGCGGGTGGTCCGAGCGCCTCGCGACGGGGTCGTGGCCGAACTGGATGCCCGTGCCATCGGCGATGCGGTGGTTGCCTTGGGTGCCGGTCGAAGAACGAAGGAAGACGTGCTGGACCTCGGTGCGGGGGTTCGCCTGCTGGTCAAGATCGGAGATGGGGTCCGAAAGGGGCAGCCGCTGGCTGAGCTCCACGCGAACGGGCCGGATCGTCTCGAGGCAGGTCACCTTGCAGTGGCGCGGGCTTACGGGATTGGCACGGGCCCTGTGACTCCTCCGCCGCTGATCCATGCCATGCTAGGTGGCGTTGACGGTTGAGGGCGAAAGGAGGCCGCGATGCTGGGCCGCGTGTTCTGGATCGTGCTGGATGGCGTGGGCGTAGGCGAGCTTCCTGATGCCCCGGCGTTCGGGGACACGGGTAGCAACACCCTGGGCAATACGGCCCGCGTGGTCGGCGGGTTGTCGCTACCGACCCTGGAACGGCTCGGCTTGGGTCGTGTGACCTCCGTGGCCGGCGTGAACCCTGTTTCGGCGCCCCTGGCGTCATGGGGGCGTCTTGCCGAGCGCTCCCCCGGGAAGGACACCCAGACGGGCCACTGGGAGATGTGTGGCTTGCCGCTGGACTTCTCTTTCCCGACCTTCCCCGAGGGTTTCCCCCCCGAGGTCCTCGAGGCCTTCGTGAAGGCCACGGGCCGAGGCATCCTCGGCAACAAGCCGGCCTCAGGTACCGACATCCTGACGGAGCTTGGCGACGAGCATCTGCGGACGGGGAAGTGGATCCTGTACACCTCGGGCGACTCGGTGTTCCAGCTGGCGGCCCATCAGGATGTCGTTCCCCTCGAGGAACTCTGGGAGGCCTGCCGTAAGGCGCGTGAGATCCTTGAGGGCCCTTGGCGGGTAGGACGGGTGATTGCGCGTCCTTTCACCGGCCACACGGGCAAGTGGATGCGCAACCAGGGCGGCCGGCACGATTACTCCGTGCTGCCCCCCGGCCCAACGGTGCTGGATCTTGCGGGAGCCAAAGGCCACAAGGTCATCGGGGTGGGCAAGATTCATGACATCTTCGCCGGGGTTGGAGTCGCCGAGTCCATCCACACGTCCCACAACGCCGAGGGCATGGAGGCCACGATACGCCTGGCAGAGGAGGCGCCCGAGGGTGCTCTGGTCTTCACGAATCTCGTGGACTTCGACAGTATGTACGGGCACCGAAACGACCCCAAGGGCATGGCGGGTGCCCTCGAAGCCTTCGACCGACAGTTGGCGGACCTGCTGCCTCGCCTGCGCGAGGGCGACCTGCTGATGATCACGGCGGATCACGGGAATGACCCGACGGACGCATCGACCGACCATACTCGGGAGTACATCCCCGTGCTGGCTTATATGCCTGGGGTGGATGGCCGTGAGCTGGGAGACCGGGCGGGCTTCGGAGACATGGGGGTCACCATCGCGCAAGCTTGGGATCTGGGAGGGAACCTCGTCGGTGAGGGTTTCTGGCAGAAGTTGCGTGCGGCCGGTTGACGCACGGGTGTACCATGAAGGCGTGGAGGCATGCCCGGGGGGGATGCCCGAGGAGAGTAGGTCATGACCGAGATGGATGAACTGAAGCAGAGCGCCGAGAAGCTGGCGCAGACGACCCGCGAGAGCGCGGAGCGTATTGCCGAGGCGGCACGGGATACGGCCGGTGTGGGCGTGCGGGTGCTGCGCGAGACCGTCCATGGCCTCATCAAGGACGAGACGACGGTGGCCAAGATGAAGGAGATGGAAGAGGCCTTCGATCGGCAGGTGGCCGAGGCGACCCGCCAGATTGAGGATGGTGCCCGCAACTTGATGTCCTTCTGGCAGCAGGCCGTGAAGTCGGCTTCGGGTGAGCCCACGGCTCAGGAGCCCGTGACCCGCATCGAAGTCGAGGGCCAGGCCGAGGCCAAGGAAGAAGTGAAGGCCGAGTAGGGCCTTGCGACTCTGGGCCGTCGTCCCGGCCGCAGGGGCCGGACTCAGGCTCGGGCTCGGGTTCAACAAGGTGCTGGCTCCCCTGGGGGGCCAGCCCTTGTTGTACAGGACCCTTGAAGCGTTGGCCTCGTATCCGTCGTGGGCAGGAGTCGTCCTGGTGCACGCGCGAGATGAGCGGATGCTGTTGGAGAAGGCGCTTGAGGGTGCTTCCTGGCCATGGCCTTTTCATTGGGCCGAGGGCGGGGAAACTCGATCCGATTCGGTCCGGGCCGGTCTGACCCTGGCCACGGGTCTGGGAGCCGAGGCGGTGGCCGTGCATGATGCTGCACGACCGCTGGTGACCGAGGCGCTCGTCACGAGGGTGGTCGCTCGGGCACAGAGCGCAGGCGCGGCCATCCCCGGCCTCCCTGTCGCCGACACCCTGAAGCGGGTCGTCCGAGGAACGGACCTCGTGGTGGAAACCGTCTCGCGGACTGAATTGTGGGCCGTACAGACGCCGCAGGTCGTGCGCGTCAGTCTGTTGCAGGAAGCCTATGCGACAGCCGCTCGGCTGGGTATCACAGGGACCGACGAGGCCTCGCTGCTCGAAGCAGCCGGTTTCGAGGTGGCGGTGGTGCCAGGTGATCCCGGCAACGTGAAGGTCACGGGGCCGGGGGACCTGGCCCTGGTGGATGCCCTCGGCGTCAGGCTGGGCCGATGGTCAGCACCACCGGACAGTGGTCCGACCCCATGACCGTGGGGCGGTGCTCGATGGCGACGACGCGGGAGGAGAGGGGCCGCGAGACGAGGAAGTAGTCGATGCGCCAGCCGATGTTCCGTGCCCTTACGCCCGGGCGGTTGCTCCACCACGTGTAGTGCCCGGCTTCGTCTGGGTGGCGCTCGCGGAAGGGATCGACGAGTTGGCCCTCGTGAAGGAATCGGTCGATCCAGGCTCGTTCCTCCGGCAGGAAGCCGGTCGTGCCCTGATTGGCCTTGGGGTTGGCGAGATCGATCGGTTGGTGTGCGGTGTTCCAGTCTCCGCAGATGATGAAGGGGTCGCCCTGCGCATGCCCCTGACGGACGGCGGCCAGCATGGCGTCGTAGAACTCGAGTTTGTAAGGTACGCGCTCCAAGTCGCGTCCCCCGTTGGGGACATAGACGTTGAGCAACCTGATGCTTCCGGGTAGCTCGGTCCAGATCGCTCGTCCCTCGACGTCGAAGCGTTCCTGACCCAAGCCCGGCCGGGTGGGCCACGGTTCACGCGTCCACGTGGCGACTCCACTGTAGCCCTTGCG
>JAYKGV010000043.1:0-103118 GCA_035285595.1 Candidatus Sericytochromatia bacterium | reverse complement strand
CGGGACGAACGTTTGACCCCTCTCCCCCGCCGGGCTTAGCATGCAGCATCATGGCCGTCCGCAACGCATTTCAGTCCTCCAATCCCCTTGCCGCCTACTACGGCACCACCATCGGCAAGAAGACCGTGGTGGCCGTGACAGGCTTCATCCTCATCGGCTTCCTGTTCATTCATCTGGCCGGAAACCTGCTGATGTTCCTGGGACCCGCCGCCATCAATGACTACGCTGAATGGCTGGACCAGCTGGGTCACGGGGCGGCGAAGTGGGTGGTCCGGGCCGTGCTTCTGGCCTCCGTGATCCTGCATGTGGCGACCACGGCACACCTGACCCGCGAGAACCGCGCCGCCCGGCCGCAGAAGTACGCGGTGGCGGCGCCCCAGCGCTCCACGCTCGCCTCCCGCAGCATGATCCTGAGCGGCCTCACCCTGCTCTCGTTCATCATCTACCATCTGCTTCACTACACCGTCCGCACGGTCCACGCCGCCGCATCCGACGCCCATTCGGCCCCCTTGGCCGTGCCTGTGGGCGGCGAGAGCTACGGCGGCGAGAACGTTTACAACATGGTCGTCGCAGGCTTCAGCCACCCGGGCGTCAGCTTCTTCTACGTCCTGTCGATGTTCCTGCTCTGCCTTCACCTCAGCCACGGTTTCCAGAGCGCCTTCCAGACGTTGGGAATGTCCAACTCTCGCCTGAAACCCACTTGGGCCAAGGTCGGCGTCGCCGTCTCGTGGCTGCTGTTCCTGGGCTTCGCCTCCATTCCCGTCGCCGTCCTCGCCGGCCAGCTCAAGGCCCTTTGATTGGACTTCCTGCCATGACCACGGAAACGCTCGTCCCCCCCTCCACCCGCACCTCACCTCGCTTCACCGAAGGCTCGCCCGTCGACGGCAGGGTTCCCGGCGGCAACCTGGCCGACAAGTGGACCCGCCACAAAGCCGACTCCAAGCTGATCAACCCGGCGAATCGCCGCAAGTACGACATCATCGTGGTCGGCAGCGGCCTTGCCGGGGCTTCGGCCGCCGCCACACTCGGCGATCTCGGCTACAAGGTCAAGTGCATCTGCTTCCAGGACAGCCCCAGGCGTGCCCACAGCATCGCGGCCCAAGGCGGCATCAACGCCGCCAAGAACTATCAAAATGACGGCGACAGTGTCCATCGACTGTTCTACGACACCATCAAGGGCGGTGACTTCCGTTCGCGCGAAGCGAACGTCCACCGTCTGGCCGAAGTCAGCGTCGACATCATCGACCAGTGCGTGGCGCTGGGCGTGCCTTTCGCCCGCGAGTACGGGGGCCTGCTGGCCAACCGTTCCTTCGGGGGGGCGCAGGTTTCGCGCACTTTCTACGCCCGCGGCCAGACAGGGCAACAGTTGCTGCTGGGCGCCTACTCGGCACTCAATCGCCAGATCGCGGCCGGCAACGTGCAGATGTTCCCACGGACCGAGATGCTCGAGCTGGTCGTCGTCGACGGCCACGCCAAAGGCATTGTCGTCCGGAACCTGGTCACGGGTGAAATCAGCGCCCACGCGGCCGACACCGTCATCCTCGCGACAGGCGGCTACGGCAACGTTTTCTTCCTGTCGACCAACGCGATGGGCTGCAACGTGACTGCCACGTGGCGAGCCCACAAGAAGGGGGCCTACTTCGCGAACCCCTGCTACACGCAGATTCACCCCACCTGCATCCCGGTTTCGGGCGATTACCAGTCCAAATTGACGCTGATGTCCGAATCGCTGCGAAACGATGGCCGGGTCTGGGTCCCCAGAAATCGTGACGAGAGCCGTCGCTTCGATCAGATTCCCGAGGACGAGCGTGACTACTACCTCGAACGCAAGTACCCGAGCTTCGGGAACCTGGCGCCCCGCGACATCGCTTCGCGGGCGGCCAAGGAGGCTTGTGACGACGGCCGGGGCGTGGGACCCGGGGGGCTTGGCGTCTATCTGGATTTTGCGGACGCCATCAGGCGGCTGGGCGAGAAGACCATCCGCGAGCGATATGGCAACCTCTTCGACATCTACCACCAGATCACCGGCGAGAACGCCTACAAGCAGCCGATGCGCATCTATCCTGCCGTCCACTACACCATGGGCGGACTGTGGGTGGACTACGATCTGATGAGCAATCTGCCCGGCCTGCATGTGCTGGGTGAAGCCAACTTCAGTGACCACGGCGCCAACCGCCTGGGTGCCAGTGCCTTGATGCAGGGCCTTGCCGACGGCTACTTCGTCATTCCGTCCACCGTCACCAATTACCTTGCGACCCAGTCGGGCAAGAAAGTCTCGACCGACCACCCCGCCTTCAAGGAGGCGCTGGCCGAGGTCAAGGCTCGCCAGAACAGGTTCCTCTCCATCAAGGGCAAGAGGTCGGTCGACAGCTTCCATCGCGAGCTCGGCCTGCTGGTGTGGGACAAGTGCGGCATGGCTCGCGACGCCGCGGGCCTGTCCGAGGCACTCGAACGCATTCCTGCGCTGCGCGAGGAGTTCTGGTCGAACGTGCACGTCACGGGCTCAGGCGAAGGCCTCAATCAGGAGCTGGAAAAAGCCGGTCGAGTGGCCGACTTCCTCGAGTTCGCCGAGCTGCTGTGCACCGACGCGCTCGTGCGGGACGAGTCCTGCGGCGGACACTTCCGTACCGAGCACCAGACCGAGGACGGCGAAGCCCAACGCAACGACGACGATTTCTGTCACGTCTCGGCCTGGGAGTACTCGGGCAACTTGTCCCAACCCATCCTGCACAAGGAATCCCTGGTCTTCGAGAACATCAAGCTGGCCACCCGGAGCTACAAGTAGCCATGAATTTCAACCTGCGTGTCTGGCGGCAGAACGGCCCGAAGGCCGATGGCCGCTTCGTCGAGTACAAGGCTGAGAACATTCCTGCCGATGCCTCGTTTCTTGAAATGATGGATATCGTCAACGAGGGTCTGATCTCGCGGGGCGAAGAGCCGGTGGCCTTCGACCATGACTGCCGGGAGGGGATCTGCGGATCGTGCTCCATGGTGATCAACGGGGCCGCCCACGGCCCGGTCAACAACGTCACCACGTGCGGCCTTTACATGCGGCACTTCAAGGATGGCGACACGATCGTGGTCGAACCTTTCCGTGCCGCAGCCTTTCCCATCATCAAGGATCTGGTGGTGGACCGCTCGGCCCTGGACAAGATCCAGCAGGCCGGAGGCTTCATCACGGCCCGCGTAGGTTCGGCCCAGGACGGCAACGCCTTGCCCATCCCTAAGCAGAACGCCGACCTTGCGATGGAGTCGGCGGCTTGCATTGGTTGCGGTGCGTGTGTCGCAGCGTGCCCCAACTCGTCGGCCATGCTTTTCGTCGGCGCCAAGGTCTCGCATCTGGCCCTCCTGCCTCAAGGTCAGGCCGAGCGCGAAAGCCGTGTGCTGAACATGGTTCAGACCATGGATGAAGCCGGCTTCGGGGGTTGCAGCAACCACGGCGAGTGCGAAGCTGTTTGCCCGGCGGGAATCCGCATCTCCGCCATCGGTCGTTTGAACCGCGAATTCACGCGAGCTGCGGCCATTTCGGGCACCGGGGACGCAATCTAGGCACAGTTCCAACTGCCCCACGATCACGTGGTCAAGCGCGGGGTCGAGATGGCAGGTGCGTGCACTTTCCGTAGCCTCGGCGCTCAAGACCCATTGTGTCATCAGGCGGATCGGCGTCTTGCCTTGTATAGATTGGTCCGGAATCCTCGTCTACTGGAAGCCGGTTCACATTGTCAGATCCCAACATCTCCGTTGGAATACTCGCCCGGTCTGTTTCTCAAGCCAAGAATGGCGGCTATCCTTCAACCCCAAGGGACAGCAAGTCGAGACCATGGTGGAATTGCGAGCCGCACTGCGCCTTGAGTTGAATCGAAGAGTCCCTTTTCAACCGAGACTCCCCGAGAAAGTTCCTCGGCTCTCAGCCTCTAAATTAGTCCGGCCTCAACGGCGCGATAATAATTAACTTGACCGAGTGATCGTAGGAATAGTACATAAGAATACTATGCAGGGGTAACCTAGCGTTCAGGTTAGGGACAAACCCAGCAGCTTCTTGTCCGATCAGGAGCCGATCCGCGATGAAAGAGATCTCCCTGCTACCCGTAGTGGCTCTGCTTGCCTCTTGTGCATCGAGCACCGTGGCCACACAGGTTTTGGTCGGCAAAACTCGGACAGCCACCATCGCAGGTTATGACCGGACACATACGCGGTTGTTCGTGAACTTCATCCGACAAGATGCCGCTACGGAACGGGCGATCCAGAAGCTTCCCGCCAACTACGCCTCGGCCTCCATCACACTCAGCAACACGGCCGTCCCCAGCTTGTTGGCCAGCTCGTTGACCCGCACGGTCACCTTCACGACCCCTACCGCACCCGAGGTCGTCAGCGCGGCGTCGACAACCTTCACCCGTCTGCGCGTAGGCTCCGGCTACGGGGTGGGCGTTTCGTTTTTCAACTCCGGAACGTTGGTAGGTACCGGTCGTCGCACAGGAATAACTCTGAGTGCAGGACCCAACACGATCAGCATCATCATCAGCCCGACAGGCGATTTGGCCATCACCAACTCGTCGCAGGGCAACACGGTGGGCGATAACACCGGTTGGTTCATCACCAAGGGGGACACAGTCACCTTTAATACGGGATTCGCCAACGACGAACACACCAAGTACGTCGCCGACAACCCTGGCCGCACACTAACGATGCGGGTGCTGGCCAATGATGGCTTGGCCGATGATCTGACGAGTGGCAATGTCGGTACGGCTGAACGGCTGGTGGCGACGGCCAGTGCTCCCTTCAACAGTTTCACCTGGGACACTTCGGTGGTCAGCAACACCGGCTTTAATCCTGCGTCCGACCTGACGGATTCGGGGACTCAGGCCAGTCAACTCAAGTTCCAAATCGTGGACGACTTGGGAGCGGTCGTGGGCGAAAGCGTCCTGAAGCCCCTCTCGGTTGGCAGTGCGGCTTCGCTGAACCTCAAGCTGCAGTAAGCGGCTGCGATGGACTACGACGCCTCCACTCGCCCACAATTCCGTTTGCTGTCCAAGGCCATCGTACTCTGGCTCCTTTTGGTCAGCGTGGTTCTGGGAGGATGCGTAGGCGCGCGGCCTGCCTCGATGTCAGGCATACGCGTGGGCACTCTTCCGCGACCAGGGTCGAGCGGACTTTGGAGCGTTACACCCGCAGGCCTTCAGGTCAACCTCAAGTTGCCGAGTCGCCTGACCCAGACGATGCCGGCCAGCTGGGCCAGCATCGTCCTGACCTTGTCCAACACCAACGCCGGGGTGCTTGCGGCTCCCGTGACCAAGACCCTCAACCAGGCAGGGGGATCGACTGTCACAGCCGCGTTCTCGGGCCTTCGTCCGGGAGCAGGCTATGCCCTGAATGCCTCCCTGTATGACGGCGCCAACGGGACGGGCACCAAGGTGGCCAAAGGCTACGAGGCCGATATCACGCTGGTTCAGGGAGCCAACGAGGTCATCATGACCTTGATCTCTCCGGCCGTATCGGGCTGGCGCAACTTTCCGGACGAGTTGTACGAGTGCGGCAGTATCATCTTCGTGCAGGGAAACTTCGAACCCTCGGCCGTCGTCAATTTCGTCCCGTCCAACGCGACCGCGCCCCTCGTCGTGCTGTCGTCGAGGCAGGCCTACTTCGTCGTACCGTGCAACGCCACGACTGGGACCGTCAGCTTCACGGATCCCAGCGGGACCTCAAGCAGCCAGCCGATTCGCATCGCGGAGTACAGCTTGGGCCTGAGTCTGGCGTTCTCCAAGTACTACAACCAAGCCACCATCGCCCGGACTCCGCCCATCCTTCCGGTTGCCCGTTCGGGCCACGGCGTGCTGCAGCGCGGCCAGTTCATCTACCTCATGGGCGGAGCAAATGCCGGCACGGCTGTCAACACCGGCCTCAGCGCCCTGCGGAACGCAGACGGCACGATCCAGGCCTTTGCAACCACGACCCAAACCTTGACCACCGCCCGGGAGGGGGCCGCCTGGGTCGACTACGGAGGTCAGATTCTTGCCTTAGGCGGACAGTCCGGAGGGACTGCTCTCTCCAGCACGGAAACCAGCACTTGGCAGCCGGATGACACTCCAGGCACCTTCTCGGCCAGTCAGACGCTGGGGACGGCCCGGGCCTTCCCGGCGGCGGTCGTCATCGGGGACTACCTGTATGTGTTCGGCGGAGAGTCCGGCGGCGTTCCAGTCGGTACGATCGAGCGTGCTCCCATTAATGCGTCGGGTGTCCTGACCGGTCCCTTCCAGACCGTCACGGGTACCCTCGCATCGGCCCGAAGCCGCTCGATACCCTTGCTCTTCGCCGGCAGAATCTTCCTGATCGGTGGACGTGGGACCTCTGGGCCCTTGGCCACGATCGAATCTGCCGACGTCAACTCGGATGGCTCACTTGGGACATTCGCCACGGACGTGGCCACCCTGGTCATTCCCAGGGAAGGAGCTGTCGGCCAATTCCTGGGCACTCGCTTCCTCGTCGTGGGCGGTCGAACCACGGGCAATGTCCTCGACACCTCCCTCGAACAGAGCACCCTCGGGGCGAGCGGCCCGGGCAACTTCGCGACCTTGGCAGGCATCACGCTCCGCGTAGGCCGGGCCGAATCAGGAGCTGTGGTCAATGGTGACCTGCTTCACCTCCTCGGGGGTACCGCTTCCACGGGGACCCTGAACTCTGTCGAGTTCACCTCGGTCAACTCCTCCGCCAACCTGACGACGTTCGGTGCAGGAGCGGCAACCTTCACACCGCGATTCGGGAACGGCGCTGTCGTGCTGGGTTCATCCGTCAATGTCTACGGGGGATGCGGAACCGGCATCGTGAGCGGAGGGGGGTGTTCGTCAGATGCAGGCTTCCTGTCCACCGTGGAGCGAGCAGACATCGACTCTTCGGGAGCGCTCGGCTCCTTCGCGGCCAGCGGCAGCTTGGACTATGGTCGGGTCAACTTCAGCTCGGCTGTTCTTGGGACAAACCTGTGGGTCTTCGCGGGTGCTTTGCCGAGCACTGCTCCCCAGAACGCACCCAAGGTCGTCAAGGCAGCCGTGTTGGCCAACGGTTCACTAGGTTCCTTCGCGGACGGCAGCCTGTCGGTGGCTCAGGTCTCAGGAGCCAACGCCGTAACCGTGGGCACCAACCTCTACCTCGTCGGCGGATTGGACGGGAACAGCGCGGTATCGGCGACGCGAACAGGCTCACTGAATTCCAGTACCTACGACATTGGCGGCTTTGGCAACAACGGTCCCAGCCTGGTCACCGCCAGGGCCCGAATGGGGCTGGTGGTCCTCGGAAACTATATCTATGCCATTGGGGGTCAGTCTGACCGCAACGGGACAGCCTTGGCTTCGATCGAACGTTGCAGCATCGACCCGACGAAGGACGAGGCCAGCGGCAAGTTCAGCACTTACGCCAACAGCCTCAACGTCGCGCGTGCCGCGCCGGCTCTCGTGGTCTCGGGCAACAAGCTTTACGTCATCGGCGGAACCCAGACTTCGTCCTACTCGGGAGTAGCTTCGGTCGAGGTCGCCACGATCGCTGCGGACGGTTCGCTGGGAACCTTCTCGGTCGTCAATGGCGTCACGCTACAAACCGCTCGAGGCTTTGAAGCCGCGGCCATCGTGGGCAACTTCCTGCAACTCTTCGGGGGCCTGAACAGCAGCGGCCCGCTTGGCAGCACGGAACAGGCGGGCCTGCAGTGATCGCCCGTCACCGCTTCTTGCCTGCCGGGACATTGCTCCTGTTGGCCTTGGCGGCATGCGCTTCGCCCGTGCTGCCCAAGCCGAGACTCCTGAACGTCGACGAAGAGTTCGCCGCTCGGCTGACGGACGGCACTGCACGCCTGATCGGTCGTGCCAGGCTTCCCTTGGTCGAGGCGTCGGGCAGCCGCCTATCGGAGGCCCCTGCCGCTGGAGCGACAGTGGTCCTGCTGGGGACTGACTTCAAGACCGAGATCAGTCGGACCACCACGGACAGCGACGGCAACTTCCGGATCGACAATGTGCCAAGAGGTGGCGCGAGCATCCTGCGCGTGACTCGCGGCGGCGGAGCCGAGACCCAGGCCATCGAGAAACTGGTGTTCCCTACGACCAGCGTCGAGTGCGTCCGCGTCGATCTGGCTTCGTCCCTGCTCGTGGACAAAATCGCGGCCAATGGCTTGCTGAAGCCCGATCCGCTTCTGTCCGGCCGCACCGACCTGCTCGACCTGGTCAAACCCGACAAGCTGGCCGAGTTCGAAAAGGAACTACGGGACAAGCTTGACGACCTGCCCCCCTCGGAAGTGGCGCCCCTGCTTGAAGACGCATTGAAGGCCACCGATCCGTCAGCCCCAAGTCCAAGTCCCCCGCCAGGAGACGCGGGCGCAGGCGTCGTGGAGGGAACACTCCTCGACAAGTTGGGCTCGCAGGACAGCACCGTGGCCGATAATTACAACGACATCTTCGTCAAGCCCGAAGAGGCCTCCTTGACCTTCCGGATCTCGGCTACAGGTTACAACACGGGCGTGCCGCGAAGCGCCCAGCGAGTTTCGGGGATGGTCAAGGTATCGCTCACGGGCATGCCACAGGACGTCACCACGTGCGAGCTATGGACCATCATGCCGGATCGTCGCCAACTCCTGACGCTGACTGGTGATAAGGGCTGGCAGGGTGAATTCGACTCCTGGTCCATGTCTTCTGGTCCCACCAACCTCGACTTCATCGGCATCGCACCCGGCGGCAAGCGCGTTCTGCAGCGTCTGCCCGTCATCGTTGACAACTCGGTTTCCAATCTGTGCGTGGAATGACCTCGCTGCTCACCAGCTGCGCAATCGGCATTGTTCTTACCCTGCCCACGCGGGCCGCCGTCGCGGATAAGCGCCCTCCTTCAAAAATAAACAGCAGGATCGAACCAAGGCCGACCAAGGGTCCGGCGCCGGTACCTGCGACCGCGCCGGCTGCTCATGTGGCCACGATTCTCAGCTCCTTCAAGATCGGTCCCGCCCGGGATGTCGTGACGATGACGTTCACTGGTCCGACACCCAAGTGGACCCTTCGACGTGTCGATCCGGACCATGTCCACTTGACCTTGGATGCTAGACTGCGGCAGGGCTACCAGTTGGAACGGACCCAGACCGGTTCGCCATTCCTGCGCGTCATGGCGGTCGAGTTGCCCCATGGCAAGAGTCGGCTATCTTTCAAGACCATGCGAGGTATGCGCGTCGTTGCCTCGAAGATAGGCAACACGATCAGAATCACCTTCGACAAGAGGTCGCTTCTGGACTTCTGGCATATCTACCGCCAGAGCATCTTCCGGGTCGGTCGTCCGGTGCTCTGGGCCGACGGCACCTTGGTCCTGCCTGTCCTGAGCCCCCTCGAACCCAGTGTCCGAGTCGTGACCGAAACACCTGACCTGGCCTGGGTCGAGGTTCCCTTCGATGGCTCGATTCCGGCCCGCCTGCGCATCCCGACATACCGACAGACGTTCGCCACAGGCCCCTATACGGATATCCGCCTGGCCAAGGAACGATGGGGCACCGTTCGATTGAGCATGGGGTTGCGCGATCGTCGGTCCTTCGAGACTCGTGTGGTTCGCATGCCCCAGGGATGGCAAATCCAAATCCGGAGGCGTGCGACTCCCTTCGACCTACCAGAGGGCCCTCTGCCTTCGACCTCACCGTCTCCCAGGCCCGACCCCACTCCGACTCCGGCCCCGTCGCCTGAACCGACACCCGTTCCTTGTCCGTGCGGAACACCATCGATCCTGCCGACACCTTGTCCTTCCCCAACTCCGGAGGTCCACGTCGAGGATCCCGACTGGGACCCCCTGTCGCGCCTGATGCTGGGCCTGGGCCGTACGGGGATGACCGAGAGCTACCCTGAGGGCGGAGTGGTCGACGTGGCCGTCAATGACATCACGACCTTGGCCCTGCACGCACGACACGCCATGGGACCGACATGGTCTCTCGAAGGCGATTTGCGGGTCTTCGAACGGTACACGATCATCGACCGCCTGCTGGCCTCCTCGACGCACGCCAGGACCGACTTGGCGCTGCAGGGAGCGGCACTCTGGGACCTGCAGCAAGGTCCATTCCGGGAGAGCCTGGGCCTGGGATATGGCTTCCGGTACTTGACGGCCGAACACAGCCTGACGCCCATCGCCAAGGACTTCCTGTTCTCTGACTTGCAGCTCTTTCAGGGACCGTTCATCCGGGCCGACCTCTCCATCAGGCCGTGGCGGCCCGTTCGCGCCTATCTGCGGACCCATCTCCAACCCGCGACTCTCGTCCTCGTCGATCCCTTGGTCGATGGCGTACCTGACGTCCGACGCGCCGCCGCCGAGATCGGCCTCGAATATATGAAGGACCAGTATGTCTTAAGGATCTGGCAGGTCTGGGACCACAGCTGGCGAGGATCCCTACCCTTCCAGCAGCTGACGGGGACCGGAGTTTCAGCAGGCCTACGCTACTGACCGGACACGAGGGCAGCGTGGCAAAAAATGGATTCCATCTGGGCGGGCACCCTGCGTCTCATCGCAACGGCTGCCACAAATGGCACCCACCACGATCTGCCGCCTCGCAACCCACCTGCCACACCCCCTGAAATCGTTGTCCACGCCCGAACGGAGGATGCGGGTGCCCTGCAACAGGGTCCGTGGCTGCTCTGGCGCCGCGCAGGTGCCCTGACCCCACCAGAGGCTCGCATAGCCTTGCATGCGGCATGTTGGCAACGAAAGGGCTCTTGGCGTACCGGCCTCCGGACGTCCGGCGGCTGGTGGAGCACCGGCCCGGGCCCGGCCGACGCCGGATCGAAGCCGCTCACGTGGCTGACCCTCGAGGACTCTGAACACGGTGTTTGGGAACTCGTCACGGCGGAAGCCACGGCTCCCTTCCCCGACTTGAGCCTGCCCGCCGAGGCATGGACCCCGGTGCGTGCGACCCGATTGGAAGGCCAGTATCACGGTCGACCGTTCCATGCCATGGCCCCCGAGGACACCCGCGGTGGGACGGCTCTCGAGACCTTGGCCACGCAGGAAGCCGCAGGCGGCATCCGCGTCGATCTGGGAAACCACGTCGACAATCCCAACGACGACTGGCGCCGGCCAGGCCTTGACGACACGCTCAAACGCATGGCTATGCACCCTCTCGCCGCCCTCGTGCCCTACAAATTCGAGTTGCGCCTCAATGAGACGGATGCTCGACGCCTGGCCGCAGCTACGCCCCTCGTCTCCGCCAATCTGCTGGGTCCGCCCGGCGTGCTTGTGCACCCTTGGCGACTGGTTCGTCATGAAGGCCAGCTCGTGGGCCTCGTCGGAGCCAGCGACACGCGTTATCTCGAGCGCTATGGCCTGGTGGACGGCACGGCAAGGTGGCGCAGTCGACCGACCGTGGACGCGGTTCGCGAGGCGGCGCTCGGCGCCCGGGCCGCCGGTGCCCGGACGCTCGTGCTGCTCACCAGCCTCGACGATGATCAAGTTGAGGAGGTGGATCGCGAGGTCCCGGGCTTCGCTGTCATTATCCGGGCCTTGCCCGACCAACCGGCCGACCCCCTGGCACGCCTGGCCACACGCCCCGCGGGGGGCAGTCTGCCTACCCGAGCGTGGCTGCACGCGGGCAGTGACCGCGACCAACTGCTGACCGTCGACATGCACTTCGGCAGCGACGGAGACCTTGCAGCGGTTGGTAGCCGGGTCCAGGAGGTCCTGCGGAGTATGGCCCCGCCGGATGCCACCATGGCATGGCGGGCGTGGGAACTGCGCAGTGCGTTCATTGAGCCTCGACGAAACCTGTTGTTGCCGGCCCGCAGTACCGTCCTCGCCGGAACGGCAGGCGCCTATACCCCTGCAGAGTGGGGCCAGCTGCTGGCCGGTACGGTCCGGGCGGCTACCGGTGCCGAGGTGACCCTGGTCCCAAGCCGTCGAAGGGGTCTCGAGGTCTTGGGCGAGGTTCCCGAGTACGTCGCGGAAGACTGGGTCCCTGCCAACTTGCGGCTGGTCAGGGGCCAGATCACTGGCAAGCAGCTGCGGGCCCTGTTGCAGCGCAGGCACCTCACGGGCATGTGGGCGTGGGCCGGGGTGGATGCCACGGGCACGGTCGTCGGGGGGCGCCCTCTACAGGAGGATGAAACCTACAGCCTCGTCACGACCGATGCCTTTGCCTGGGGGGAGGGCTTCCGCGGGATTTTCAAGGGGGATTTCCTTCCCATCACGGCTCGGGACCTGGATGGCGACGGTCACACCGAACTGCAGGACGTGGTGCTGGCTCGGTGGCGTGCGGCCTCGGCCCAAGGCTGGGGTGGTCCGCGTCATCTGGCCATGTTGCGCGACTGGCTTTCGGACGATGGCCGCCGTTCGGAGCCTCAATGGCGCCTGACCCTGCAGCCGGTCGAGCTCAACGGCCAGCAACTGACGGCCCAGAACCGTGAGGCCTTCGCAGGGGCCCGCAACGCCCTCGTCACCGCCCCGGAAGCGCAGGCCCTCCGGGCAAGGCTCAAGGGTCAGGCCCGCTTCGAAGACCATCGTCTGGTTTGGGACACCAACACTTCGATCCTGTGGGATCAATCAACCATCGCGGGAGCGGGCCAGAACACCGTGCGCCGCGACAGCAACGAAGGGCGCGTCGGCAGCGAAGTCAGAGGACGGCCTGCAGGACCCGCGGGGGGACTCGTACCCTTCATCAACGGTGGCTACGCCACGGACCTCGTGCCCGGAACGAATGTGACGACAGGCCTCGCGAACCCTCGACGGCAAGACGTCACCGCAGGTCTCGGCCTCGTGTGGACTGGCCCTGGCCCTTTAAGGGAAGCCCGCCTCGGCGCGACGACCCGACGTGACTTTTCCGTCGCGGATCGCACCCTGGAACCTGGCTATCAGGCGGGTCTCGCGGCCCAATGGGCCGTGGCGGCGGGACGCGTCACGCTGGACGTGGATGCACGGGGCTTCGGTCCCACGCCACAAGACACCGCCGCCGATCTGGGCTTGATCTGTCAGATTGGTCTCGCTTATCGCCAACCGGTAGCCGAGGGTCTCGAACTGCGTATCGGAGTGGACGGCCTGCTGTTCCAAGGCAAGGTCGAAGCCACCCGCACGCTGGGCAGTACCCTGGTACCGAGCGTAGGCCTGTCGTGGCAGGCCCATTGGAAACCGGGAGCCGGCGTCGCCTGGTAGCTCGTCCGGGGCAGGCTACCCGGGAATCAGCTCGAACCAGCGCACACCGGGAAGCAGATCCTGTCGGCTCACGACCCGCGCCCCAGGCAACAGTCGCCGAATCCAGACCACTTGTTCCGGAGTCGCCGCATCAAGGCCGACGAAAGGCGGCTGTCCCAGACCGGCAAATGCAGCAAGTGCCGTCTCGAGACCCTCCCGGACGTCCGGTGGCAGCAATTGACGAAGCAGCGGGGCAGGGGTCGAGGCGAGATCCGTCGCACCCAGATCCCGCCAACGCCCGGGCCAGGGCAACACGGCCACCCAGCCAGGCTCGAGATCCCTGCCACCCGTACGCCATGCAGACAGTCTCGCCTGCAGGTTGGCGACAAGCTGGGCGGTCGTCCAACGATGCCACCGCCCCATCTCGAGGACATCGCGAACCATCACGGGATCCCCGAGAGCAAAGCCAGCCTCCATGAGTCCTCGCACCCCGGCATAGGCGCGGCCGATATCCGCCTCGGCACGCTCGCCTTGCAGGTTCAACCATTGCTTCAGGGCGTCAGGAGGAATCAACTGGCTGGCCACGGCCTCCCAAGCCTCCTTGGCCGCCTCATGGACAACGCTCCAGACATGCAGCACCCGGTGGCCACCGGCCCTGAGTTCGCCCAGATAGGGATCATCCGCCTCCACCCAAATCCCCGCGGATTCACTGGCCGACTCGGGACGATGACCCGCAGGCGGCAGAATCCACCACCAACCGTCAGGCACCCTCCCCAAGGTTTCCTCGAGGACCAGCTGTCCACCGACCCTGATTCGGAAGTCCAAAGGCCCGAGCCCCTTGCCTTCGCCTAGAAGCACCGGATCAGGATGCCACGGTGCCATGCGCTCTCCGTCGAGCCTGCCCTGCGAGAAGGTGTCGCCACATCGGGCCAGCGCGGACCCCGCCTCGACCTCGAGCAGGGGCCCGGCCTGCTTGCGTGCGGCATCGGCCAGCGCAGGAACGAGCTCGGTGAGCGGGCGGCGCGCCGTGACCACCCGCCGCTCCCGCGAGACCTTCGCCCGTGCATCCAGTCGACGAGGCACGCCCGACTGATCCAGAAAATCCCGCATGACCTCATGCCCCAGACAGGAGCAGGTCGCAAGCCCGGGCCTGGGGCAGCGATGCACGGCCTCGAGCAGGGGGGGAACCCAGGGATCGGGCATGACCCGGCCTTCCTCGTCATCGTCGACACAAAGCCGCCAGGCCAGCTCGCCCGTGCGCCTCATCAGCCGGACCGTGCGGACATCGAACCCGGAATCCAGGCCCAGCCGCAAGCGCGACACGGTGAGCGTCAAGGCGACCCAAGGCACGAGCAGGCGCGCTTCTGGCTTGGCCAAGGCGCCTTCGGTCGACGGCAAGGGAGTAGAGCCCCCCCCGAAAGGAAGCCAGCGAGCCGCCACGTCCTTTTCGCCCCCAGCCGCCACCTCGAAGAGAGCCTGCCAGCCCTCGGGCCCCTCGGGCAAGCGGCCACCCAGCCGCAAGGCTTCCTGCAGGACCTCCACCACCACGCCCGGCGGCCAAGGCCAAGGCCACTCCGTCCCCCACCAACCCACGGCCCCCAGCCAGCGACCGGCCAGGACGTCCAGACGGATCGTGTCCAGGCAGTCGGCCAGAACGCGCGAGCCGAGGCTTTCCAGCGCCGCAAGCAGGGAGCGTTCGACGGGTTCGTCGGGATCCTTGCCCACGGCTCCTCGCCAAGCCAGGCGGCCACGAAGGGCCCACGCAGCCTCCCAAGGTTCGAGGGCCGGCTCTTCCACCAAGGGAATCTCTGGCACGGGAAGTCCCCGCTGCACAAAACCTCGCGCCGCCAGCCGGGCAAGTCCCGGACGTCCTTGCACCGTATCCCATAGGCCGCGTCCCAGACGAAGTTCGAGCGGAGGCGACAGCACCGGATCATCCTCAGGAGAGGGCGCGCGATTATCTTCGAGGGGATCGGGCAACGTGGGCCTGAGCGCACGGAGCTCCCGCTGCATCGCCAGCAGCTCCGGCTCCTCTTCGTCCCGCATGCCCCACGACTCTTCGTGTGCCTCGGGCAGCCGGGCCCTCGCCATCGCATCCAGTATGGCATCGGCCACCCGTGCCGCCCCAAGGGCATCCTCGAGATCCAGATGATGCCGGACCAGCTCCCCGCCTTCCGCCAACCAGGAGCGTCTCGCATGTCCGCGGAGGACCGGCGTCCCTCCCGGCCGCGTCCAGACGCGCTCGAGGACCGTGAGAGCCGCTCGGGCGTGACGACGCGCCAGCCTGGTATCCCCTGCGGCCTGCGCCTGGTGGCTCAGAAGCCGACGCACGCGGGAACACCAGACACCGGCACGCGCACCTTCCGACTTCGGCCCGAAGGGCAACAGGCCTCGCTCAGCCAAGGCCAGCAAATCCTCGAGGACATCCTGACCGGTGGCCGAGCGGCCCGCCTCGTGGCGCCGCCAATGCCAGCCCCAGACGTCATTGAGCTCGCCCAGATCAGGCAGCGGCCACCGCTCGGCGGGCCAAGGCTCGGCCAAGGCCAACGCCGTGCGCATCTCGGCGAGCAGATCCAGATGCTCGCGCTCCATCAGGCGATGAGCCAGGCATCTGCAGAGTGGATCAACGGGATCAGGACAAGAACCCATGGTCCAGCCGAGACGCCAGCCCTCGTGTTCGAGCAGAGGCCACGCCCGACGCTGTAGCGCCAGGCCCAGCCACCAACGTCCGCAGCCCGCACAAGCCCCGAGCCAAAGCGTTTCGGAGCGCGGACCGTCCACTTGCCTGCGCAGACGGCCCACCGCCACGACCCGGCCACCCGTACAGGTGGGGCAAGGCATGCGATGGATGCGGCGCGCAGGATCGACCGATCCGGAGGGAGCGACACGCTTTCCGAGCTGGAACGACCCTTCTTCCCGCACACGTTCATCGTACCCCGGGACTCCGAGCCTCACCCCCGAAGGTGGCTCAGGCAGGACTCCCGGGTAGGGTCTCCTCATGTCCCCGACTCCTGCCGGTCCCCTTCGCCCGAGGACGACATCCGCACAGCCCTCGGCTGCGGCCACCCGTCGGCCCGCCGGGACCGGTCCCCTCGTGCCCGCAGAGCTCGACCGGTGGATCGCCGGAGGTGGTCCTCACACCCCCGAAGGCCCCAAGGGAACAGGGGAGGGGCGCTCAGGAACCCTGCTCGTGACAAGACCGGATCCGGCTGCAGCCGCTAGTGGGCCCGTCGACCGGGCAATCGCGCGCCTAGGCAACGAGGTCCTTTACCGCGACCACGACATCAGGCCCTCGGGACTTGCACTCGGTGCCCCGGGGGGCGCCGGTTTCGCCCTGCGCCTGAGGCCGCTCCGAAACAGCGAAAGTCGCATCCAGGACGACCCTTATCGCCGTGAAACCACCCGAAGGATGAACGAAGCCGGGACCCCCGTGACCTGGGCAGAGGTCCGGGGGGCCATCGAGCCTTGGACCGGACTTCCCTTCGCGGTACCCATGCCCGGGGCCGGACTGACGGTAGGCTTCTCGGCCGATGCCGCCCTGGCACTTTCCGTGTTGTCCCCGCATCGCCAACCCTTGAGGCAGACCGTCGCCGACCTAGGCATCCGCCTGCCCTTTCGGGCTGAGGACGCCTTGGCGTATGCGCAAGGCACCGAAGTGGAGCTGCGTGGCCGGGGGCGACTCGCAGTCAGTGCCGGGGCCCGCCTGACCCATCACGAGGTTCCTCTGTCTGGCGACTGGAGCTTCGGGGCGTCGGTCGGGGCCGAGGCCCATCGGTCCCGCGAACTGGAACTTGCCTTCAAGGTCAAGCGCCTCGACGGATCCCAAGTGGCCGTGTCCCTTGAGGAGGTCGTGGCCAAGGGGGCAGGCGCCTCGCTCAAGGCCCAAGCAGGTTTGACCGGCCCATCGCCCGACCTTCCCACAGGTGGCGGCCAGGGGGGCGACCTGGCCCGCAAGGCCCTGACCGCGGAAGCCCTGCGGTGGCTGTCGGCCGAAGCCTCGATCGCCACGTCGGAGCGGGAGGCCCATCGCACCATCCAGACCTTCGTCATGGATCTCGACACCTCCGAAGGACGAACGGCCTATGAAGCAGCCTTGGCCCTCGATCTGCGTCCGGCGCAGCGCGCTGCGGAAGCGGGAGACCCCGCCTCGCGTAGCATCCGCTACGAGGAAAGGAGCTCGAGCGAGAGCCTCGAGGTGGATGCTCGTCTCGGCCGCTTCAGCCTGCTGGACCGCGAGCGGCGGATCGACCGCGGACAGGGCAGGTTGACGCGCCCGGAAGGCGTCGTCGTGGTCGATCGCGCAGACTTGCTGCACTCCCACGAAGACCTCCTTACGCGCTGGTTCGCCGGGCGCAAAAGAACGGAGCGGCAGTTCCTGAGCGTGGCTCCCGAAAACGGCGGCAAGTCCGAGACGTGGCTGCGCAGCCTGCAAGAGGTCAAGGTGGATCTGAGCACGCCGGAGGGCGCTGTACGCCGATTCCTCGTGCAGGCGCGGCTGCTTGGCCTGCGCGAGGTCTCCGACGGCATGGAAGAGAACATGAGGACGCTGGAGGCCTTTGGGCGATCAGAGCGCCGAATCGAAGCCTACATCACGGCGGAAGGTCTCGAGACCATGCTGCAGGCCGAGCCAGAGCTCATCAGGGAAGCCTTTGCACAAGCCTACGAGGACCTCGATCGACCCTGGGACCAACCCGTGCTCTTCGACAGCCAGAAAGCCGCCATCTGGCGGATGACCCCGTGGCTGGCCACGAGCCACCCCGATCATGCCGAGATCATGGAGCTGTTGCGGCAAGGCCCGCACCCCGGGGACGCCGAGGCCAGCGGGCCTTCACCTGAAAGCCGGTATGCGCAGTTGACCGGCCGCCCCCTGTGGCAGGATGCCGAGGCTTGGCGCGAAGGCGAACGTCTGGTCCAACTTCTGGGTGACATGCGCTCTTCCTCGGCTGCCGGGCGCTCCCGACTGCTTGCCCGCCACGCCACGGACGTGGATACCGACAACACGCGAGAGCTGTCCACGCTGGCACGGCTTGCGGGCCCTGCCGGTGTCGTCGTGCCCGAGATGAGGCTTTCTGGCCCAGACGCCCCGGAACTTTCCTACCGCCGGGGCTTGGCGCCTCGCGATCCGCGAAGAGCGGTGGAGGCGTCGGTCCAAGGTCACCGCACGCCCTGAATCAAGGGGCGGAAAGCGGCGACCGCGTCCTGGGGACCACGATCCTGCAAGATTTCACCCTGCCATCTTGCGTACGCCAGATGGCCCGGACCTCGCCATCGGGAGCCTGAGACAAACGAACGGCGGCACCCTCGTCCGCCAACGGATGGGTCTGGACAGCCACGGACTCTACCTCGCCCTCAGCATCCAGCTTGTGTGGACGGACCCATGACAGGACGGGTCGCTCCCCTGTTCCCCCAGGTCGACGTGCCGTCACCGCAATCAGAAGGTCCTCTCCCACGGCCACCGCTGACGGGGCATGGACCACGGGATCCACGAGCGATACCCCGAGCGAATCCACGCCCACGGCGCCAGGAAGGGAAGGGAGCACCAGAGAGTCCGTAGCGGCGGCGTCAAGCGTCGGCAGGGCTCCCGTGGGATGGACCATGCCGCGGACGCGCGTGGCGAAAGCACTGCCCTGGGGCACGAGTTCGGCCAACCACGCCCCGCCGCCGGGCCGCGGGACCAACACGGGGTACCTCGCCTCGCTCGTGATGCCGACGGCGTTGAGACTTACACCCTTCCCAGCCTCATCCACGGAGGCCATCACCAGGATGTTCTGTCCGGAGCTTTGACCATAGGTCAACACCAGATATCCTGCTCCCCACGGCAGCACGGCCAATCGTTCTTGAGCGGGAGACCTCAATGAAAACTGGGCGAACATGAGTGCATCGGAACCGAGATTGATCAACCTTCCGCCGGCCGTGTCAAAGCCGTAAAAACGCAACCCCCAACTCGAGCCATTCCACCAGTGAGCGACCAACAACACCCGCGAGCCCCGAACGGCCACGTTGCCAACCCTGAGCACGCCAGCAGACGTACTAATGGTCAGCGCACGACCCTCAGGGTCGGCAGGAAGCTTCCCATCCGGATCAAGCAGGAACAGGTCGAGGGCCCCTTCCGGCACGCCTCCGCCCGATGCCGCGCGAGTCGCCATCAAGACGCGATCGCCCACCCGCGCAAGGGCCATGATCCGCTCACCCGGGGTGGAATCTACGGCATAGGCCTCAGGCTCGCCCGAGGCTCCTGTCCCTCCAAAGGGCTGAAGGCCGACCTGCTGTCCACCTGACAAGGACTCCGGTTGCCACGCCGCCAGCCAACCCTGCGCCGTCGACACCAGATCCAGGCTCCGGCTCGTCCGGACCATGTCGGGCAACCCGAAGGCCGGCTGCGCGGCCAGTCCGACCTCAAGGTCCTGCGTGGCCACCAAGCGCCCCGACGTCACCCTGACCGAACCCTCTCCCTCGAACTCCGGCTGCCACACCCCGGCCGATGAAGAACCCTCCCCCGACAAGACCAGCGTGGCTGCGTCCTCGGGCAGGAGCTCGGGTGAACCCGTGCCCACGATGCCCGTGGGCCACAACGGGAAGCGCCCGCCGGACCAGCCGTACAGCTTGCCATCGATGAGGAAGGGCACTTCGTCCCCCGAAGCCACGATGCCAACGGACGCCAGAGGACGAAAACTCATCGAGGCCAGGGCCGGGACACCGTCCACCTTGAGCGTCAGATTACCTTCGCGCGCCTCTTCCGGCACCGCAACCGCCAGACTGCCCGTCGATCCTGCAGCCTCACGTGCAGGGGCTCCCGCGAAGGTAACCATGGCCTTGCGGCCCGCCTTGAGGGGAAAATCCCCCGTCAGGGTCAAGGTCGCCCCCGGACCCGCAACGGGGGGTCTGAGACCGGACCACACCGGACGGAACAGCGGCTCCATGACCAACTTCAGGGCCGTGCGTGCGTGTGCGGTCACCGTGATGCCTTGCGTCAAGCCACGAGCCACCGGTTCGTCCGCAGCATCGCGAGCTTCCCCTTCGAGGACCATGTCTTCTCCGGCCACCGCCGACATCGTGGCTTCGGCCACGACTTCCCCGGGCTTGCGCACCAAGCGCATGCGCCCCTTCTCCACCCCTTGGGCCGAGCGCAGCAGCAGCTCCAACACACCGGTGCTGTCAGGCAACAAGGCCACGGAGCGATCGGCACGAGGCCAACGCACCCTCACCCAGAGCTCCCCTTGCCCCACGCCACGGGTCTCGGCCTCGAGACCCGCCTCGAGTGCAGGCGTCCCGCCCGAAGACCGATCCGATGAGACCGGGTTCGTGGGTGCAGCCTGCCCTGCAGGAACCGGCACTACCGTGGTCGCCACGGGAGTCGCCTGACACGCCGCGAGCAGCAAGGCAGCCCAGAGGGTCCATGTGGGGCGACCCATCATTCGACCTCCACCGCCAGTTCACCGGAACTCCGCACCACCACCTCGATGTCCACGAACAAGGACGGATGCGCCAGAGGACGTGCCCGAACCTGGGCCACGGCATCCCAATTCCCGACCAAGGCCTCCACGCGTCCGGAAGGCTCGACCGTAACGGGACCGGACAGCACCTCCCACGCCCATGGACCCTGATACGCCGTCCCATCCTCGTGCCTCGCCATGGGCCTGAGGACTGTCGCGACCGAAAGACCGGGAAGGGGCACCGCATCCTCCGTCGGCAAAGGAGCCAGCAGGGGCACGGGAGCGGTCGGAAGGCCAATCTGAGCAATCGCCGGCACCACCTGCACGCTGTTCCAGGCCTCGAGGTCTCCGCGTCCGGCGCGGATCAAGAGATTACCGGGAGCGACACCTCGCAACACACCCGCAGCCAGCGCCGCCGGACCGTCGTCTGGAATCAGCTGGATGCCCGAGGGACCCGGTACCACCGCTACGGGGGGCCCGCCACGGGAGCTTCCCTGCAACGCAATGCTGCGCGTGGCGCCGACGGCCAGGGGCCATGGCCCGGCGTGGGACCAGGTCGCAGCAGAGCTCACCGGTCGCGCGATGTCCAGGCGCAAGGCATCCACGATGGCCACGGGGATCGAAGGACCCGTCAAGGTACCGACCCGAGCCGCCACCACGCCCGAACCGGCACCTGCCGGCACGATGAACGACAGACTTTCGTCCGTCAGATCCGAACCTGGCGCAGCCACCCCATTGATCATGATCTCAGCCCGCGCACCCCGTGAGGCCCCGAAGTTGCGTCCGGTGACTTGCACCCGCTCGCCGATGACCGCGGGCTGAGGCATCAACGTCAAGACTTCCGGCACGGGAATGTCGAGGACCAAGCCCGTCACGGTGGTCGTGGCCTCCGGACGCACCGTCACCTCGCCAGAAATGGCCCGCCCCATGTCGGAGTGTCTGGCCACGACCCGATAGCTGCCCTCGGGGACATCGGGGATCGTGAACATGCCCGCAGCATCTGCTTCGGCGATATAACCGGTTCCCGGTACGAAAACCGTGGTGCCGAGGAAATCGGTCACGACCGACGAAACACTGCGGACCTGGCCTGTGAGGGTACCGGTGCGCGCCAGACGCATCGACAGTCCCGCAGAGACGGGCTGCGCCAGCACCAGAGCCTTGGTCGCATCGTTATTCCGTTCCGCCAGCAGCGTGTACCGCGCGGAACGATCCGAAACCTCGAGGGCGAAGCGACCCTCGGCATCGGTCGTGACTTCGCCGGCGGCCGAAATCCCGGTCGGGGTCGCCTGCTGAACCCGTCGGGCACCTGCATTGTTGCCAACGAGGCCACCCGCGTTGTTGCCGACGAGGCCACCCGCGTTGTTGCCGATAAGAGCTGCCGCATCGTTCGAGACCAGCAAGGCCTTGACCAGGACCCCTGCGGCAGGGAGACCCAAAGGATCGAGCACCACCCCCGAGAAGCCGCCGAAGACCGGTGCCGCGGTAGGGGAGACCACCACCGGTGCAGGCGAAGGGGTCGGCGCGGGGGAAGGGGTTGGCGTCGTCGTACCGGAGCCCGGGGGAGGAGCCGTCATCATCAGACCTGCGACCGTGGTCGTGCCGGACGGTTGCACCACCACCTCAGCGGAAATGGCTCGCCCCAGATCGGAGTGCCTCGCCACCACCCGGTAGACGCCCTCCGGAACACCCGCCATCGAAAAGGAGCCGTCAGAGCTCACGCTCGCGACGAAGCCCGTTCCCGACAGGTAAACCGTCGTGCCCACGAAATCCCTGATCGATGAGGAGGAACTTCGCACCCTGCCTGTGAGCGAGCCCGTGGGCGCAAGGCGCATGGACACACCCGCCGTCACAGTCTGCGAGAGCACAAGGGCTCTGGTGGCGTCCGCGTCCTTTTTGGCAAGCAGGGTATAACGCCCCTCCGGATCCGACACCGGAAGCCTGAACCTGCCTTGAGCGTCGGTGACCGCTTCCCCGACCTTGGTCCCGCCGGGGCTCCCTTCATCAGCCGAGACGAGCAAGGCTTCGACGGTCACACCCACGGCAGGACCACCCGAGGCGTCCTGGACGAGCCCGGAAAAGGTACTAAGCGCCGCGGCCGTTCCTGACCCCTCAGCGCCCGTCGGGATCTGGCCCACGCGCGTCAGCGCGAGCGTCGTGGGGCGGCAGGCCAGCAGCAGCACTGCCAGCCCCACGGACCAAACCCACGAGCGCATGAGTTTTCCATACCCCGAAAGGGGGAGAGGGGTTCTGCCTTAGCTGCGCGGACGGGAGGGTCGTCCGAAACCCTGCCCGGGCCGCGCGGTGCGAGGCGGACGAGGCGCGTGGGAACCTGCCGCCTCCGCCCGCTCGCGCGGGGCCCGATCATAAGGCGCCCTGCTGGGCTTCGGCCCTTCGCCGATCACGGCTTGCACCTGAGCCGCCACCTCGCGCTTTACGTCCACCGTGCTGTGCTGCTGAAAAAGCCGAATGGAGCCGATGTCCGCGCTGGTGATGCCCGCCCTTTGGCAGAGGTGACGGACCAACCAGCCCGGCCGGACGGCCTGGGCCTTGCCACGAGGCACGGTCAGACGGACCATGCCGGGCTCGGGCGGTCCCTCCTCGTCCTTGGTACGGAACGGCCGGCGCGGACGCGCAGGTCCGTCGGCCGCCTCGTACCCACCCTCGAAGCGTGGGGCACGCGGAGCGCGCGGGGACCGCCCCTCCGCGGGCGTCGTCCGGGCCCTGGCAGGCGGCGGAACCGGCACGTCGTATCCTGAGGCCAGAATCGCCGTCGCTTCCTGCAGGTCCTGCAGCAGGGCGGCCACAAGGCGCTGGGGCTCGAGGTTGGCGAGCAGAGTGGAGGCAAAGTCTTCAAGACCATCGAACGCACCGGCCTCGCAGCGCTTCGCCAGATCTTCCATCACACGCTCCTGCACCCGTTGCCGCACCTCCTCGGCCGTGGGGATGGTCCGTGTCTCGAAGGCGATACCCGCTTCGTGGGCCAGTCGGCGAACACGCCCCCGGTCCTTGGGGGTCACGAGGTTGAGCACGAGGCCCTCACGACCGGCACGACCGGTTCGTCCCGAGCGATGCACGTAGGTCTCGCCCGAGCCCGGCATGTCGTAGTTGACGACGAGCGTGACGCCCCGGACATCAATGCCGCGGGCGGCCACGTCGGTCGCGACCAGGATCGGAACCTGACGGGTCCGAAAGGCCTCGAGGGTGCGGGTCCTGACGGCTTGAGGCAGGTCACCGTTGAGGTAGGCCGCCTTGAAGCCATCGGCCACCAGACGCCGGGCAACCGTCTCGGTCTCCACCTTGGTATGGCAGAAGACCATCGCCAGGTCGGGGGGCTCGAGGTTGAAGAGGTTCGCAAGCGCCTCGTAACGGCGATCGGGAAAGACTTCGACCACGCGATGCGTCAGGGTGGTCGCCGCCTCGAGCCCGCTCGAAAGCGCAAGATGCTCGGGCTGGCGAAGATGTCTACGGGCAATGGCTTCGACAGGATCGGCCATCGTGGCCGAGAACAGCAGCGTCTGCCGCTCGGCAGGCAAGGCCGTCAGGATCTTCTCGAGGTCCTCGGCGAAGCCCATGTCGAGCATCTCGTCGGCTTCGTCCAGCACGACCGCTGCGCAGCCCGACAGGTCGAGCGACGTACGATCGATGTGGTCCACGAGGCGTCCGGGGGTCCCCACGACAATCTCGGCTCCTTGGCGCAAGGCGCGGAACTGGTCCCCGTAGGGCGCGCCACCCGTGAGGATGGCCACGCGGCGATCCATCGGCCGGGCGACGCGTACGGCGACGCGCCCGACCTGCATGGCCAGCTCGCGGGTGGGTGTGACGACGAGCAGCAAGGGACCGGAAGCCCCAGCCCGCTCCCCACGTGCGCCGAGACGCTCCATCAGGGGCAGGAGAAAGGCGAGGGTCTTGCCTGTGCCGGTACGGGACTGGACCAACAAATCGCGACCCGCCAGAGCAGGGGCGTAAGCCTTGGCCTGAACTTCGGTCGGATCGACGAGCTGCATGTGCCCGAGGGCATCGAGCAACGGCTGGGAAATGCCCAGAGGAATGAACCCGGTGGGCACGACAGGTGTGGCCGCAGGGGCCTTGGAATCTTGGATCATGAGTAGGTCGCCCCCTTTGCAAAGCGACTTATAAAAAACCAAAGGGTGGGGGCCGGATGGGACTCCGCATTTCATTATGCGGCCGTACGGCCAGTTCCGACCAGCCCCGGCGGCCCGGAAGCCCTACCACGAGATCGTGTACAAGAGGGCTCCCCCCTCCTTCGTTCCAACGAGGAGGTAGTCTCCATTCCTGCGCTGACCCTCAGGGTCTGCCCAGGCCGCCGAGAAGCGCAAGGCCTTGACCTCCGTCCCCCCTGGCAGGAAGTCGAGGACGACGCGACCATCCGCCACGCTGGCAAGGCGGACCTTGGCCTCCTTGCCCCCGCACGCAAGCCACTCCCCGTCCGGCGAGAGCCCCACGGCATGGATCTCGCCGGTGAAGCTCCATTCCCGAATCAAGGTCTCCCGAACAAGGTCATACACCCTCACCTTGCCATCGGCGCCAGCCAAGGCAAGGCGAGAACCATCTCCCGACAGGGACACCGACAGGATGGGGCCCGTCTGGAACGGAGAGTTGAACAGGGACTCCCCGGTCACCAGATCCAGCACACGGCCCATCCAGTCATCCGCCCCGAAGGCAAAGCGTCCCGCCCTCGCATCGCCTGCACGCACCCATCCCAGCGTGGACACAGAGTTCAGGATCGAGCCGGACACCATGTCGTACAAGGCGGCCCGGTTGTCATTCCCACCCGCCCAGACGGTGCGGTCATTCTCGCCGGCAAAGGCCATGAAGAGCTTGGCGGCGACAGAGAAACTGCTCATCGGCGTCACGAGTGCGGACGGCATTTGACCCGAGACGACTCGCTGATCCACCAGCCCCCCCGCCACTGCCGTAACCATGTAACCCGGCTCTTTCGCACCGGCAGCACGCTTCTTGAGGTGCACGCTCCTCAAAGGAGATCCGATTTGCCAGGTAGCCACGGAATTTCCCGTGAGCACGTCTCCGACCGTCACCGCTCCATTCTCTTCGTTTCCGTAAACGAAAAGCTTGGCGTCCTCAGAGAAGTCGACGGCCACGATCCGATCGCCCTGAGCAGAGGTCGACATGATGGACAGCGTGGGGTCCGGACGTCTGGTCGACGTGGGTACAGGCGCAGGCGTGGATGTAGGTGTAGGCGCCGGGGTCGGGGTCGGGGTCGAAGCAGGGGTGAGGGACGGCATCTAGCTGGGTGTCGGCGTAGGCAAAGGCGAAGGGCTCGCCGAAGGTGCGGGCGTAGGAGACTCCGAAGCAGAGGGGGACGCGCCGGGGGACAGGGACGCCACATGTACGACCGAGGGCGTGGCCAGGGGCGTCTCCTCCACCGTCCAAGGCTGTCCCGGTGGGGCAAGCCGCACCAGCGGCAACGGCACGAGGGCTCCCGGCCCTGCTGCGATGGGCCGACTCCCGAAGGCCTGGACCGCACCCAACTCAGGATGCCAGACCCACAAGTCGTGGAGACCTGCAGGAAGTCCTTCGAGTTCCCAACGCCCGTCTCCTCCGACTCTGGCGACTTAGGGACTTCAGGCCACCAACACCTCGACCTTGGTCAGGTCAGGGACCTGACCCGGCATCGTGCCGACCAACATCCGCCCTCGCAAAGAGGCCGTCGGCGTGATCTTAAGGGTGAGATCCGCCGAGGCCGCTTCAGGACCTCCCACCACGACGTCGTGCAGCCAACCTTTCTGGGCGGAGGAGCGAACTGCCTCGAGATTGTAACGGCCTTCAGGGAGGCGCAAGCGAAACTGGCCTTTCCCATCCGTAAGCCCCACGAGACTCGTGGTGTTTCTCTCGGTCGCGACAAGACTGCCCGCAGAGTTGGCTACAAGCCCCGCGGCACCATGGCCAAGGAGCGCGCCCACGTCGTGCGCCAGCAGTCGAGCAGAGGAATCGGCAGGCACAGACCCTAGTGGCCAAGCCTTGACCTGCACGACCACCACGCCCTGCCCCTCGGCTCCCACGACCCGACCGGCAATCTCGAACCCCGCCACAGGCAGCGGTGTGGTTCCTGTAACCCGGACCGTGTCGCCAGGGCCCGAGCCGAACCCCGTCCGACAAGCAGCAAAGCAAAAGAGTAGGTACGGCAGCATCCGGACTGCCGTGGAACGAACCTTGGTCGCCATCATAGTGGAACCCCAACAGCAGAACCTGAACCGTCACGGCAGGCCGCCGAGCCCACACCCAACCCTCCATCGAACCCCAGCCCTCCAGAAGGACCGGATCTGCAATTCGAAGGACAAGCCCTCACCAGCATTCCAGACGCCATCCAACGGACCGGTCATAGACCCGCGATCGGCGTCCAGGTCGCATCTATAACGATCACCCCGTCGCCGTCGGTCCCGACATAAAGGGTGTCGCCGTTGTCCGAGGAAGTGAACCCCGTGGAGAAGCGCATACTGGTGATGGCTCGCATCCCGTTCCAAGGCGTGGCGATCACGGACTTGTCCGCCACGCTGACGATGGTGACAGAGCCCTCAGCCAATCCATAGGCCAGATACTTGCCATCCGGTGAAAGAGCTACCGCACCGACCTTAGCCGGACTGGAGAACTGGGCCAACTCGATGCCATCCGGAGAGGTGAGCACCTTGATCTGACCGTTGCGGCAACCTACGGCGATACGGCCGCCGTCTCCTGAGATGGACACGCTCTCCACCACATCAGGCAGGAGCGGGCTCGTCATGATCAAGCGCTGGCTGCCGGTGTCCACGACAAAGGCTCGGTCCGTCCCCCCGAAGACCAGCCGTGAACCGCGCAAGTCTGCCGCCAACGCCGGCCCGTCGCCCGCCACCTCGGTGACGATGGCACCCGTCGACAGGTTTCGCCACGTGGCCCGGCCATCATGACCGACGACCCACGCGTTGTTGCCTGAAACCGAAGGGAAAACTCCCGTGATCACCAAGGGCTCTCCGGCAAACTCCAGGCTCACGGAAGCCTCGTGGGAGTAGATAGGCGGCGAGGCATCCAGGCTGGAGAGGCGACCATGGTCCAACAGACCCGCAGTCGTCCCCAATGTGACGAAAACCTCGGATCCAAAGATGCCATTTTGCAACCACAAGCTGCTGACGGGAGCACTCCCCACAGCATCCGAAAGCTTGACTCCATCCACCGTCCGGAAAATTTGAACCCTCCCGAGGGCTCCCTCCTCGCTGCCCAGGGTCCCCACGGCCAGACCACGGCCATTTGACGTAATCGCCATAGCCGAGACGGACTGACCTGCCAGCAAGGTGTCCCTGACACTGAATTGAGGTTGTGGGCTTGCTGATGGGGCAGGGCTAGGCGAGGGAGTGGGAACGGGCGTGGGCGCAGGGGTCGGCGTCGGGCTCGGCGAAGGCGTGGGCGTCGGCGCAGGGGTGGGCGCAGGCGTCGGGCTGGGCGTAGGCGTCGGCGCAGGGGTAGGCGTCGGGCTCGGCGAAGGCGTGGGCGCAGGCGTAGCCGTCGGGGTGGGTGTGTCCGTGAAAGTAGGCGAGGGAGCGCCAGAGGGAGTGGGCACTGGAGACGCAGGCGCGGAACCTGTCGACTCAGGCAACGACGGGACCGGCACCATCCGCCACGGCGTGCCTCGCGGAGCCAGAAGTAGAGTAGGAGCCACGGAGTCCTCGCCGGATCGCACCTCCTTTCCTTCGTCGCCAAAGGGACGAACGACACCTCTCTGTGGATGCCAGACGAGGACATCGTGGGTTCCAGCAGCCAAACCATCCAAGCGCCACGTCCCGTCTTCGAGGACTTTCGTCACGTAAGGAGAGCCCACCACAAGCACCTCGGCCTCTCGCCAGACGGCCGAGGACGCGGAGGCTTCCGTAGACCCGAGGCGGCCCCTCAGCGAAGCCGTGGGCAGGACCTTGACGATCACCTCGGCAGTCTCCGCCCTCTCACCGACCTGCACGTTCCGCAGCCAACCCTTCTGGGTGGAGTTCCTCACGGCCTCAAGGTTGTAGCGCCCCTGACCCAGCGACAGGCGGAAGCGTCCTTGGCCGTCTGTCAGTGCAATCGCCACCGGGGCGACGGTCACGCGCCGACGACTTGTCACTGGGCCAGGTAGGGCCAAACGTTCGGAAGCTGCCAAGCGACGAGCGACCAGACCAGCAGCAGCGTTTGAGACCAAGCCCGCTGCCCCGTTGGCGATCAGTCCTGCGGCCTGGTTAGCGACCAGACTTGCTGCATCATGAGCTACCAGCCTCGCAGCTGAAGCCTCCGGAAGCATGCCCACGGGATAGGCGCGGACCGCCACGGCGACGATGGGCTGGCCTTCCTGACCCAACACTCTCCCGAGAAGAACAGGTCCTTGAGCTGCAGACGTGTTGGGAGTCTCAGACGGTAAGAGCGCCCTCATGGTCTCGGGAACACCACCCGAGAAACTCGTTCTGCACGCCACGAGTCCAAGCAGGACGAGAAGCCACAGGGCTTTCGCCGACGCCCTTGGGACGACGTGCTTCATCTTTCTCCGCATACCCGGACCGGGGCCTCGGCCCTATCCTGCATAATCAGAAAGCTATGACCTTGCCCAGTTGGCTGTTGATTTTGCTGACCACCGTCATGTGGGGGCTGGTGCCGGTCTTCGACAAGCTGGCCCTCACGCGGATCTCGGTCACTCCTCTGGCCGGGGTGGCCATAAGGTTGGCCTTGGCCGCATTGCTGGGCCTCCCCTTGCTGTTCGTGACGGCTGGTGGCCTCAGCACTTTCCGCCAGATCCCGACGGGCGCCTGGGGCTGGTTCGCCGCCAGTGGCCTTGCCTCGCTCGTCCTGGCCCAAGTCGCTTGGTATGCCTTGCTCAAGGACGCCCAGGTCTCGCGCGTCTTCCCTTTCATGTTCGCGGCCGCTCCGCTGGTGACGTTACTGCTGGGAGTCCTGCTCCTTCACGACAACCTGACGCCGAAGCAAGGCCTGGGTGCCTTGCTGGTCGTGCTGGGAGGCGCGTTGCTTCTGTAGGGGACCTTAGTAGGCAGACTGTCGTGCCGGGGGATGCAAAGCCAGGATCAGCCGAACGACCGCCGCCTCGCTCCAGGTCAAGGGGAACGCGCTGAGCCAGAGCTTGCGGACAGGATCGAATTGTTCGCCCAGCATCCAGGCTCCCGTAGAGGCCGCTTGACGCAGCAGCGCCGCCTCGAGGGCCTCGGCAGGCCTCCGCTCGCCTCTCGCCAGGCGGTCTAACGCCACCCAGGCCGTCGTCACGGGCCAAGGCTGCCCGTCATAGTAACGATCCCCTTCGTAGCGGCGGATAGTGCCATCAGGCGCCGACAGGCGCTGGACCACGGCCGCCGTGGTGCGGACCAGCACGGGATCATCCGCGTCGTAGTACCCGAAGGCCACAGGCCCCAACGCCAGATTGGCGGCCTCGAGACGGGTGTCGGGGCGCCCCCCTTTGAGGCCACGCAACATCACACCTTGCGGAGCGCAGGCGATGCGCATCGCTTCACCCAAGCGGGTTGCAGCCGCCTCCCAGCCGGAGGCCAGAGCCATGTCGCCCTTCGCTCGAGCGAGGCGCGCCGCCGCCGTCAGCCCGGCCCACGCCGCACCTTGCGTATAAGTCCACTGCCCTCCCGTCTCCAGTTCCCACAGGTCCCGACAAGGCTTGAGCAGGCCATCTGCACCCTGCCGACGCAGCAGGAAGGACGCCGCTGCGGAGACGTGCGGCCAGCGCGCAGCCAGCCACGAATCGTCAGGTTGAGCCGACATGAGACGTTCGACCATCCACAGGTAACTTCCGGCCTGATCGTCCTCGTTTCCCTCCTCGCCAAAGTCCCAGAAGGCACGACTGCCGTCGGGAAGATAGTTGACGGCCCAGCCGCCCCCGGATTGCTGTACCTGCTCGAGAAAGGCGACCGCACGCCGTGCCGGCTCGACAAGACCCGCTGCGAGGAAGGCATCGGCAACCCAGGCGCTGTCACGCGGCCAAACGAACCTGTAAGGGGGTGACGTAGCGGTGGGTGCAGCTAGCACGGCCCCACTCCGTGTCTGACACTGAAGCATGGCGATGAGCGCACGCCGGTAGGTCGCTCGGACCGCATCCGAGGCATCATCCGGCATCCGGGCCTCACCCAGCCAACGTCCCCAAACCGCCGCATCGGCCAGTCTCACGTTGTCAAAGCCTCGGGCCAGGACCGACCTTGCCCTGTCCGCAGCCTGGCCCGCCTCGTTCCCGAAACCCATCGCCCAGGTCACCGACGTGACGGCACCGGGAGCCAACTCAGGTAAGGAGACCCTGACGGCACCATCCACCCCGGAGACCGCAGGACCTGCCTCCGTCCGCATGGGCCAGGCACCGGCCTCGGCGCAGGCAGCAGCCTCGCGACCCGCACCGGTCGGCATGCCGACGAGACCGCATTGCCAACGATCGGGCCTGCGATCCGATACGAGTGCCACCGCCGTGGGGCCATCCACCTGCGTCATGAGTCCGCTCGCCGGGTCAAAGGCCAAGCGGTCTCCGGCGGGCCACTGGTCGAGGTGCCAGAAGGCACGAAACACGATGCCTATGGGGGATATGGGCGCCGGACCGACGTTGCGCACGTGGACTCGACGCACATGCACGGCAAGGGAGGGCTCCACGACGTCCTCGAGCGTAATCGCCAAGTCTCCCTTGATGAAACGACTGATCACGAGGCCGGTGTCGGGCACGATTTCCTGACCCAACAGGCGCGTGTCATGCAGCCATGTGGTGCGGCCCTCTTGACCCGAAATCCCGATGCGGGCATCCCAGAGCTGATCGGTGGCATAGGAAGGCCAGAAAGCCTCGACCAAAGCCCCTGCCTTGGCTCCGCGACCAAAGTCCCGCGACACGACCGTCATGAGATCGCCATTCGCCAACTGGGCGAAATTCGGACTGTCGCCAACGAAAGCGGAAATCGGCTCACGCAGGGCACCCACCGGGACATTGGGCCCGGGCCCGCGCGCGACCGGAGGGCTCTGGCCGCAGGCAAAGAGGACCACGGCAAGCGCGAATCTTGCTGCCTGCAGGGAAGAAGGACGCCGCGAGAATCTCACGAAGGGATTATCGGACGATAAAGAACCAAGGTTGCTTGGCCCTGAATGCCAGATGAGCCTTCAGGTCGCTCCCAGAAGGGAAGGAGGATCCGTGGCATCTCCCAGATGTCCAGACGGGCGCGGTTCTCGATCGGGGCACCTATGGGAGGTCGTGCCAAGGCGTTCCGTTCAGGAACGCTTCCCACCCTCTCGGTGCCACGCCTGCAGAATCCCCTTGGCTTCTTCAAGGGCCTGTCGGCGCTCGGATGACAGCCGGCGCCCCGCCCGATTGAGGTAGAACTGCACCATCCGGATAGCCGAGCCGAGGCCTCGCGGAGACACCTTGGGATCCGCCATCACCCGGGCCAGGTCGAGGGGCGGCAATGCAAATGTCCCTCGAGGGGGATGGGTCGACGCCGTCCTGACGCCGGCCACCCAGCCATGACGCTCGCTCGAGGCTTTCATCATCTCAAGCTGACCGAGGCCCGCCTCCGCGACAAGGGTTGAACGTGCCTTTGTCGGGTTAGAATTCTCCGACCACCCGGAGGCCAAGATGTCTCGCACTCCCTTACGCCATAGCCTGCTGGGTCGCCAGCTGACGGGCCTATGCCTGATGGGGTGGGGCCTATCGGGCCCCTGGGGCCAACCCGCCCAGTGTTCGACCTTGCCCGTCACGGACTTCAGGCGTGACCAGACGCTGGTCGCAGCAGGACTCTACACACTCGCTCTCGATAGGGCTCTGGACGACGACACCACCGTCGGTGCGGCTGTTTCACCGCTGCTCGGCGTAGCTGGCCTACGCTGGACCCGACGAGTGGCGGGTGAAGCCGATGCCCCCTCGCTGGGCTTCAGTGTCCATCTGGGCACCACCCCCCCGGACTTCACGGGCATTCCCAGGACCGAGGCCTACGGATCCGTGCTCGCGCCCCAGACAGGATTGGGCTACCGCACCGACACCTACACAGGCTGGACAGCCGTGGTGCAGCCTCAACTGGTGGCATCCCTGCCCGTGGGCCCCTTGCGGCTACGAGTCGCCGTGGGTCCGGCCGCCCTGGTGAGCAGCCTGTCTCATCTTGGGGGGCTAAAGTATCGTGGTGACCTGCTGCTGGTGATCAACCCGGAGCTTGCCCTGCGCATCTTGCCGCACGCAGAGCTGACCCTGGGCGGACAGGGGCTCGTCGGTCTGAGGGCCGCTCTTTGAAGCAGATCTTCCCGCCTCTGAAACGCGCCCTCCTGCCCCTCGCCCTGAGCGGTTGCGTGAACCTCCCGCTCGCTTCGCACACGTGGGTCATTCGCCCCGACGAAGGCTGCTCGCCACCCAGCGGTCCCGGAAGGATGCGGTTCATGCCCGAGTGTCCCGAGACCTCGCCCAGCCCCGAGGCCGTCCCGTCACCCGAGGCGACGACACGTGCAGAACCGACACTGAGCCCCGTTTCCACCGCCACGCCCTCACCCTCGCCTTCACCCCCTGTTCTCGCACCGACAGCCCCTCCCCTCGAAGACACCTGAAGCAGAACGGGCTCGCGGGCGCCCGAACCTGGCCTTGGTCGTTCCGAAGCGTGCGGGTCGTGAAGAAGCCCTCGGGAACACGGTCAAGAAGAGGCCGGGAACGCCCCCTGAGCCCCAGAACGTCGATGAGCCGTCGGGCTCTCCTCGTACAGACGAGGCCGACCAGAGCCCCCTCGAGCCCACCTCCTCTGATGGCGGGCCAGCACCGAAGGAGCAAACACTTGCAGGAACCAGCCTACCCGGGCCACCATAGGGCCTGATGGCCTTCACGCTGCCTCCTGCCCTACTCCTCGCCTCGTCGCTTCTGGCTGTCATGGGCGGCCGTCTTGCCATCCCACTTGCGGCCGACACGCCTCCCCTCGAGTTCGTTCGCGTACCGGGCGGCCAGCTGCTGAAAGGCAGCAAGGTTCGGCCCTTCCTGCTGCAAACCACCGAAGTGACCCAGCGCCAGTGGCGTGCCCTGCTACACTCCGAGCCTTCCGGCTTTGCCAATTGCGACGATTGCCCCGTCGAATCCATCAACTGGACCGAAGCCGCAGCCTTCGCCAACGCGCTCTCGCGCAGGGACAAGCTGCCTGAGAGCTACGTCCTCGAGAAATGCCGAGCCTACCCGGGCACGGGAACCACCTGCAAGGTGGTTCGGCTGGCGGGCCCCGATCCGCAGGCCATGAAGGGCTACCGCCTGCCGACGGAGAACGAATGGGCCTGGGCGGCCGCAGGGGCCCGCAGGACGGTCTCAGCGTCCCATCTGCCCCCCGCGGGTTCCTGGCTTGAGGACACGTCTCGCAAGACCACCCACCCCGTCGGCCGCCACCCCGCCCAGGCGTTGGGGCTTTACGACATGGCAGGGAATGTCTGGGAGTGGTGCCACGACGTGGCCGGCTCCCCGAGGGACCCCGCCGCGCTTAACTTTCGGGTCGTCAAGGGCGGCTCGTGGGCCAGCAGCCGCGACACCGCAAAGCCCGACCACCGGCAACCGTTGCACATGAACTACCGCGATTCCAGCGTCGGCTTCCGCCTGGCCCGCAGTCTCTGAGCCCACGCCCCAAAGGCGAAGCGCGAAGGCCCCCCGACCTTCGCGCCCCTGAGACACGCTCTTTGGAGATCTCCCCTCCTGCATCGACCGGTCCCCGGACCGGTTGGCCTCTCTTCAGGATCCAAGCTCGTCGGCCCCCCGACCGGCGCGCCCTTCACATGAGAGATATGGGATTGCCCGCAAACTCCTGAGCTAGATTTAACAATCAAAAAACAAGCCTGGCCACACCAGCCTCGTGCGCACGCCCATGACCCATCCCCAAAGCACATCCCCCGAACCTGACGGGTCGGGGGATGCATATCACCTCGGGAACGTGGGACCTACTGGGGCATGGGCCTGGGATAGGACTGCCCGTAGGCGTTGCCGCCAAGGAAGGTTCCCCCTGGTGTCACATACTTGACGATGCAGAACAGGTTCTTCCTCGACCGAACTTCGGGCGAAAGCCGAATGGTACCTGAAAGGCTACCCGACAGCGGACTCTCGAGCACGAGCACGCTGCCTGCCTTCCCAGGCGCCTGCAGAACCAGCTGGTAGGACGCCCCTGGGATGTCCACCTTAGGAGCCCAGGTACCTTCCAATCGGTCGTTGCGCCGAACGATCCGGAGTGCCGAGGCCTCCCAGGCGATGTCAAGGTCCTGAACAGCCCCCATGCCATCACGTACCTCGACGGGCGAGGTAACCGCCGCACCGATCGTATTCGCCGCGGCCTCACGTGCCCGATAGACCACCTGATAGGTGCCGGCCGGCAAACGATGGAAGACAAAGCGTCCCTCGGCATCGGTCTCCACGGTGGTGGAGAGTGACCGCCATGAACGCCCCTTAAGCTGCTTGAGCGCAACCGTGACACGCGCCGTCGTCGCAGGATCGAGACCATTGACCAGACGACCGCTCAAGCTGTCGTAATCGGGCGCAGGCCTAACCTCTGGCGTGGGCACCGGCTCAGGGGTCGGTGCCGGCGTCGGCGTCGGCTCAGGCGTCGGCTCAGGAGTGGGCTCAGGAGTGGGTACCGGCGCCGGCCGGGTCACCAGCCGCGCCCCGATGCCGACCAAGAGGCTATTGACCGGCAGGCCGTAGCTGTCACCAGGAGAGGTCACGAAATTGGCCTGGAGATAGGCATAGTCGGACAGCACACGCCGCAGACCGGCGAAGTGCTGCCACTCACTCGTCTGAAGACCCGTGGATCCGGCAGCCGGATTGATCAGATTGAAGTCCCCGAAGGTCCCCAATCCCAATACCCAGTCGCCCACCGTCCAGTCCACCGCGCCCCGGAACCCCACGCCCGAGCGATTGGACATCGAGTAGAGCGCCGGCGTGACATACAGGGCGAGATCGCCCAGGGACCAACGGCCATTGGCGGCAGCCTCGAGCCCCTGGGCCACGGCGCCGGAGAATCCCGGCACCAGGCCGAAGCCCGGCGCCGACAGACCCACGCCGCCCGGAGCAGCCAGGAAGTACTGATCGGCACGGTACCGAACGTCCCATCCCAGCGCCAGATCATCTTGGGCCAGCAACGGTCCCCTCACGCCCACACTGGTGCGTGGCCCCAGATCGGCCAGAAAAGCCAGACCATCGGACAGGCGAGCCTGCAGGGCCACCTGGGCTCCGATGAGGCTGGCACCCGCATCGGGATAGGCCACATACCCCCCCGGACGCTCAAGTCGACCTCACCCGGAGCACCCAGATATCCCGGGACGATATGCAGGCCAGCTGCCGCAAGACTGCTCGCGGTCCGGGCCGACGCCACCTTGTAGTTGTCGCCGATCAGGGGAACCGCAGGCTCTTCATCCGCCAGTGTGGGCGCGGCCGGCACGACGGACGCCGCTACGGACACGGCAAGCAGTGCAGCCTTGCGAGCCAGACGCCGGCCTCGAGGAAGACCGGCCATCACTGGGCCACCTCCACGAGAATGGGAGCCCTCTGCACGAGATTCATGCCTTGCTGGTTCGAGAAGTTGAAGCCACCGATGTAGTACACGGAGTTCCCGGCAGCTACCGTGATCCCGTTCTCTAGACCCTGAACCAAGGTCGAATCCGCACTGGCCTTGAAGTCGGACAAGGTGTCATCAGTCCCAATCGTGCCCTGTTCAAGTTGCTTCAGGTAACCGGTACCCGTGAAGCCCCCGAAAAGATAGATGCGATCGAACAGCAAGGCGAAACCAGAGCGGTTGCGGGCCACCGACAGCTGCGTGGACAGTGTGCTGAACGCACCCAGAGTTCCATCCGCGCCCACCTCACTGCGCTCGATGGTTCTCAACTGAGATTCTGAACTCCCCACAATCGTCTCGCCGCCAAGCAAATAGAAGTAGTTCCCGATCCGAACGCCAGGCATGCTCCAGCGGGGAGTCCCGAGCGTTGGTGTCGCCGCCTCAAAGGTTCCAACTGTCCCGTCCGGGCTTACGGGAGCCCTCTCGGTCGACCCGATCGAATTCCCAGTAGATCCAGGCTTCCCACCTGTCACATACAGCCAGTTGCCTGTATTGAGGTAGGCGAAGCCACCGCGCGCACTGAGCAGGTCCACCCCGGACACCAACTCAAAGGCACCCAGCGAACCATCCGCCGCAATACGAGCACGCTCGACCGTCGTCGTGGCCGAACTTTCCTTGGCGCCAACGAAACCACCCACGACATAGACATAGTCACCGAGGCGTGTGGCCCAGCCGAGATGACGAGGCGTCACCAGATGGGTGTCTGAAACCTTCGTGAAGGTCCCCAGTTGGCCCTGGTCATCCAGATTGGCTACCAGAATGGAGTCTGTGGACTGAACCACACCCTGCAACGGGGTAATGCCACCGAACAAATAGAGACGGTTCCCGACCCGTAGCGGCATCGTCTCCTGCAACAGATAGGGCAGTCTCGAATGCTCCACGAAGGGCTGGATCTTGTCCTTGATGCGCGGCTCTGCGGGCGCGGGTTCGCCGGGCTTAGGTTCCGTGCTCGGCCTTACGAACGTGAACTGTTCCGGACCAGACGCCACGAGGGTTCCTGGCGTGATGTCGAAGGAACTCGTGGCAGACCCCGAGAACACGACGTCCTTGAGCACGACGGGCAAGCTGCCGAGGGTGGGCTTGCCCGTCGTTCTCGACCTTCAGGTCGATACTGCTCGAGGCATCGCGGCTGATGAGGTCGGCGTCGGCGGATCCGGGCGCCTTGTAGGCTCTTGCCTTGATGCGGTAAGTGAGATTGCGCTTGAGGTTCGTGAAGGTGACGGGAGTGTCGAAGCTGCCCGAAGCGACCGTGGCCTTCAGGGGCTGCCCGTCCTTCTGAACCGGAGTTTCGTTCGCTCCGTTGACCACATGCAGCGACACCACCAGATGGTCGATGTTCGAAGAGGTGTAAGGCGACACGAGCGCCTGGGTCTTGAAGCCACCGGAACGAATGGCGGGCCGGATTTCGAGGGCACCGCCATCGGAAGGGGCGGTTTCCGGCAACAAAACCGACAACGTGCTGCAGCCGGCAAGGCCCAATACGGCGGGAAGGAAGAGACGCTTCATCAGATTCAGGACTCCAGAGGGCTCGAAGGACAAGAGAGAGTGGCGCCGCATCAGGTCGGCGGCAGGACGGGCGACAAATCCAAGGTGGCGGAAGGCACCGAAGTATCGTCGAGGACCTCGATGTCGACGGTGGCGGTCCTGAGGACGGCCCCGGCATCGTCCAGCGCTTCGGCGATCACACGATAGGTCGTGTTCGGCGCGAGAGAACTCAGCAGGACTTCACCCCCGGAGGGAGTGAAAGATTCCGTCGATCCGGGAAGGCTCACCGACGGGCTGCCACCCACCAACCGAACCACCTCGGTCCTGATACTGGCGAAATCTGGAGAAGCGGTACCGCTGACAATCCGGACTGCCGCTGTCGCCGCGAAAGGTGTCCCCTTGAGCACGACAGGCAGAGGAGCCAAGGTCGGACTATCGTCATACCCGACCTGCAGGTCAAGCACGGAGGCTGCGGGGTCGGAAATTTCCTGCCCGGACGACGACAAGGCCTTCGCCTGGAACCGGTAGGTTGCCCGGGCTTTCATGTTGCGGAACTCGATATACCCCCCCGAGAAAAGACCCTCCGAGCCCACGGCCACGAACAGACGCGCCGGATCATCCGCCGACGTCGTGGCCGCCGTCCCGCCAAGAATGGGCTCATAAACCCCGGTGGCCGTCATGAGCAAGGGCGTCACTTCGACCGTCGCCACATCCGACGCGGTCAGCAGGGGAACGATCGCCTGGATAAACCGCCCGCCTTGAATCTGTGGACGCAGGCCGACCACAACGTCCCGGGACTCGGTCCCCGAAACTCCGGACGGCCCGGACAGGACGCATCCGGTCGTGGCCACGGCGGCAAGGGCCAGGCCACCTGCAAGTACCTGCCTGAACTTGGCAAGCTGAATCACTGGATGCCCTCCTCGCCTTCGTGAGTCACTCCGCCCTCCGCGACGACCACGCCTGGCCTGATTTCGCCGACCTTCTTGTCCCGCAGGCGAATCGGCAACCGCACTTCGCCCGTTTGCGAGCCCTCGGTCACGTCGACGTCCGCAAAGGACGAGCTATCCACGCTGATGAGCGACGACTCTGCCGTGCCGTCCGCATCGTACGCACGGGCTCGAATACGATAGCGGGTCTTTTCCACCTGGCTGCCCAGAACAATCAAGGCGTCCAGCGCGACAACCGGCACGTCTCTCACGAACGGCTTACCGACTTGCCCGACCACGTTAAGGACAGGGAACTCGGCCGAACCCTCCAACTCGTAGAGGGAGACCACCACGTGCCGCACGTTGGCTATCGTCAGAGGGGATTCGAGTCCCTGCACACGCAGACCGCCCGCCTCGACGACGGGCCGTAGCCGCACGCTCTGTCCTCCTGAGGCGAGACGCGTCGTATCCAGGCTCGGCACTGAACCGAGCGGCACGTAGATACATCCCGCAGTCGCCAGCGCGGCAAGGCTGACTCTCAACACCGACCATTTCACGGCAAGGCCCTCGAAGCACACGACACAGGCTAGCAACTCGACGCTACGACCATCCTTACGGTCAAAACTCACCGGCCCTGTTCACATACCGTACAATGGGGATTCCCCCGACCGACCCACGGACCCATGCGCATCGCGATCGGCAGTGACCACGGTGGCTTCCCGCTCAAGGAAGCGCTACGCGCTTATGTGCAGAGCCTGGGCCACACGGTGACGGACGTGGGTACCTACAGCACGGTGGCCTGCGACTATCCCGACTATGCGCTCAAGGTCGCCGGGGCCGTAGCAACGGGCGAGACAGACCGCGGCATCATGATCGACGGCGCAGGCATCGGCAGCAGCATGGTCGCCAACAAGCTTCCGGGCATCCGTGCGGCGCTCTGCAACGACATGTATGCCGCCCGTAACGCCCGCGAGCACAACGACGCCAATGTGCTGACGCTGGGTGCGCGCGTCATCGGCCCGGGCCTTGCGGAAGAGGTCGTGCGGCTATTCCTCGACACCCCCTTTGCCAGCCGCCATCAGCCCCGCATCGACAAGATCCACGCCCTCGAGCGCGAGCTCCATCGGAACGGATGACCCCCATGTCCACGTCCGGCCTCCGCACCCTCGTCCTCTACACCGAAGACCACCGCAACCTGCCGGCCGTCCTCGACGCGACGCAGGCTGCGGGCCACAAGGTTCGTTTGTGGCAGCCCCGCTGGGCCCGCCCGCTCAAGGCTCTCGCGGTCGAGACCCTCGCCGCAGAAACGGCCGATCCAGCCAAGATCCTGGGCGAAACGGACCTCATCGTACTGCCGTCCGTCCCGCCCAGCTTGGCCAAGCTGCTGGCCTCACCCGATGAAGATAGCCCGACGATTCGGCTGGTGCGCCACGCCCGCAGGCGGGGCATCCCCATGGTGGCCCTCGCTGCCGAAAATCAGGCCAAGGCCCTCGCAGCCGTCGGCATCGCGCCCATCACCCTCAAGGAAGTGGCCTCTCCCGAGAAAGGGATCGCCGAGTTGCCCTCGTGCGACACCTGCGTCAAGCAGTCGACCTGCGCCGTCCGGTGCAGCGGTCGGGTGCAGGACCTCGTCACCCTGGGGGCCGCGCGCATCGGGGCCGGCGAAGGCGTGGGCGCACCGAACCCCAAGCTGGCCCGCATGATCGACCACACGCTGCTCAAGGCCGATGCCACCGAGGACGAGATCCGGAAGCTGTGTGCCGAGGCCCGCCAGCAACGCTTCATGAGCGTCTGCGTGAACCCGGGCTGGGTGAAGCTCTCGGCCCAGCTGCTCAAGGACAGCGGTGTCAAGGTCTGCACCGTCGTGGGCTTTCCGCTGGGTGCCACGGACACGGCCACCAAGGTCTTCGAGACCACGGAAGCCATCCGCAACGGGGCCACCGAGATCGACATGGTCATCAACGTAGGGGCACTCAAGAGCAAGGACTACGAAACCGTCGAGCATGACATCCGCAGCGTCGTGCAAGCCTGCCCGCGAGGGGTCGTCAGCAAGGTCATCCTCGAGACGGCCCTGCTCGACGACGAGCAGAAGGTCATCGCCTGCGCCCTCTCCAAAAGCGCCGGCGCCGACTTCGTGAAGACCTCGACAGGTTTCTCGACAGGGGGCGCGACCGTCCGCGACATCGCGCTCATGCGGGCCACCGTCGGTCCCGAACTGGGCGTCAAGGCCTCGGGCGGCATCCGCGACACCCGGACCGCCCAGGACATGATCGCCGCCGGCGCGACCCGCATCGGCGCCAGCGCCTCCGTCGCCATTGTCAAAGGAGTGTCTGCCGGGGCAGGTAGTTACTAGCCCCTTCGCATCCCTCTTCGTCCCCCATCCCCACCCGCTCCCGCCCCGAGGGCTCCATGGCCGAGAATGTCCAGCTCCGTACCTTTTGCTACATCGACGCGATGCAGCCGCAGTTCGCGGCCTTCATGGCCTCGGTCGCGTCAGGCTACCTGCCAGTCGAGGGGCAAGCGGCCTTGTACGTCGAGGTGGCGCCCGGCATGGCCATCAATCAGTTGATGGACGTGGCACTGAAGGCCACCAAGGTCACGCCGGCCGAACTGATCGTCGAACGGCAATACGGCATGCTCGAACTGCACGCCGACGAGCAGGCCGAGGTCCGAGAGGCCGGTGACGCCATCCTGCGTGCGATGGGCAAGACCGAGGCCGATCGCCTGAAGCCCAAGGTCGTCTCGAACCAGGTCATCCACCGCGTGACGGATCACCAGGCCATGCTGATCAACCGCAGTGGCCGCAAAGGGATGATGCTGGTCGCCAAACAGACACTCTTCATCATGGAGACGTATCCCGCCGGTTATGCAGCGCTCGCGGCCAACGAAGCGGAAAAGGCGGCCGACATCAATATCGTCATCATCCGGCCGACGGGCGCCTTCGGACGGCTGTACCTGGCCGGAGACGAAGCCCAGATCCGCATCGCCCGGGAGGCCGCCATGCAAGCCGTGTCCGACCTCGATGGCATCGACGAGAAACGCTGACCCTTCCGCCCTACCCCCACACCCCTTAAGGAGAATTCCCCATGGCTGACGCCCTCGGCATGATCGAAACCAAGAGCTTCGCGGCTCTGGTCGAGGCCTCGGATGCGATGGTCAAGGCCGCCAAGGTCGAGCTCGTGACCTACGAAAAGACCGGCGGCGGCTTCGTGACCGCCATCGTCCGCGGTGATGTCGCCGCCGTGAAGGCCGCGACCGAGGCCGGTTCGCGCGCGGCCGAGAAGGTCGGCGAAGTCGTGGCCGTCCACGTCATCGCCCGCCCGCACGCCAACATCGACGCGGTGATGCCGCTCGGCCGCGGCGACGGCGCCAAGGCCTGATCGACTTCCCTCGTGACACCCGGGCCCGGCCGCCGCGCCGGGACCCGGGGCTCACCCGACCGGAGACACCGGATGCTGATCGGACGCGTCGTCGGCTCGCTCGTCGCCGACCAGAAGGACCCCAAGCTGCTCGGCAGCAAGTTGCTGGTCGTCCAGCAGCTGGACGTCGAGGCCCGTGAGACGGCAGCCTACGTCATCGCCGCGGACTCCGTGGGCGCAGGCGAAGGCGAAGTCGTGCTGTACGCCACAGGCTCCAGCGCCCGCAACACCCGTGAAACCGAGGGTAAGCCCATCGACGCCACCATCATGGCCATCGTCGACACCTGGGATGTCCACGGCGTGACCCAGTTCCAGAAGGATGCCCCGCTCGCCGTCGAAGCCTGGTAGGCCCGCGGCCATCCAGCCCCCCGACCCCTGATCGGAGACCCCAGGATGTCGATGTCCCAGGCCCAGTTGAGCGCTCTCGTCCAACGCGTGCTGCAGCGCGTCGAGGAAGGGGGCGGCGGCCGCTTGGCCGCGGTTCCCGGGGCCGTGGCCAAGGAAGGCATCTTCCCCACGCTCGATGCGGCCATCGAAGCCGCCACCAAAGCCCAGCAAACGCTCGAGTGGCACCGCTCGATGGCCGACCGCGGCCGCATCATCGAGGGGATGCGCGCGATGATGCGCGACCACCTCGAGGCCATTTCCCGCCTGGCGGTCGAGGAAACGGGCCTGGGTCGCGTCGATCACAAGGTCATCAAAAACCGCCTCGTCACCAACAAGACACCCGGCACCGAGGACCTGACCTCGCAGGTCTGGACCGGCGACCACGGACTGACCCTCTACGAGTTCGCGCCATGGGGCGTCATCGGGGCCATCTGCCCCACCACCAACCCCTCCGAGACCGTCATCTGCAATGCCATCGGCATGATCGCCGCGGGCAATTCAGTCGTCTTCCAACCTCATCCCAGCGCAAAGCGGGTCACCCACCTGACGATCTCGCTGCTCAACCGGGCCATCGTCTCGGCGGGCGGCCCTCCGGACCTGATCACGACCATCGCCGAACCCACCATGGAGACGGCCACCGCGCTGATGAAGCACCCCGGCATCCGCTTGCTGGTCGTGACCGGCGGTCCGGGCGTGGTCAAGGCGGCCATGGCTTCGGGCAAGAAGACCATCGCGGCCGGTCCCGGCAATCCACCCTCGCTTTGCGACGAGACGGCCGACCTCGAGAAGGCCGCCCGCGACATGGTGAATGGCGCGTCCTTCGACAACAACATCATCTGCTGCGACGAGAAGGAGTTCATCGCCGTCGCCTCCATCGCCGACGAACTCAAGGGCCATATGCGCAAGGCAGGAGCCTTCGAGGCCGACGCCGACCAGACCGAACGCCTCATGAAAGTCATCCTCGCCACCCACCGGGGGCCCGGCCAGCATTCGGACGTCAACAAGAAATTCGTCGGCAAGGATGCCGGTGTGATCCTGCGCGAGATCGGCGTGAACGTCGGCCCCGAGATCAAACTCGTCATCGCCGAGGTCAACCGCAACCATACCCTGCTTCACACCGAGCAGCTGATGCCCGTCATTCCGTTCACCCGTGTACGTGACTTTCACGAAGGCCTCGAGCTGGCCCGCGAGGTCGAGCACGGTTACGGCCACACGTCCAGCATCCACAGCCGCCGCATCGACCGCATGAGCGAGATGGCCCGGGTCATGAACACGGCCATCTTCGTCAAGAACGGCCCCCACTATGCGGGCCTCGGCGAGGGCGGCGAGGGGCCCACGTCCTTCACCATCGCCCACCCCACGGGTGAGGGGCTGACCTACGCGCGCCACTTCTCACGCATGCGGCGCTGCGCCCTCGTCGACGCGCTAAGGATCGTCTAGTTCACCCCATGGCCACAATCGTCACGGCCTCGCGAGCGACCGCCCTTGCTGCGGCGGCTCGTGATCTCGGCCTGCTCGATGCGCAGGGCCACCCCCTCTGGGCCCGCCTCGCCGCTCCGTGGAAACGGGTTCTCGTGGTGCCCGCCAGCGCAGACCCGGCCTGTCCCACCGACGCCCTGTTGTGGCACCACCAGGCTGCCGAACTCTATCGGGCCCTCGACCTCCTGGCCGACTGCGTGGGCGGCGCCCGGGACCGTCTCGAGATCGCGTGGCCTGCGGGCGTGGCCGCCCTGCTCGAACCGGCGGACCTGCGCCGGGCCATCCCGGGTGCGAACCTGTTGACGCTACCCGACCGCTACCCGGCCGCCGCCACGGAACATGTCTGGCTGGCCCGGATGGGCCACGCCTTTCCCGGCGCGGTAGAAGCCGCGGAGGCCGGAGTACTCTTGCTGGATACCATCGCCCTTTGGCAGCTGGGATGGCATGCCTACGATCGGCTTCCCACCCCGCGCCTGCTCGTGCGCACCGACGCAACCGGCCACGGGCGGGCCTGGCTGGCGCCCTTGGGAAGCCCCCTTGGCCCGTTGCTCGAGCTGAACTCCGGCGAGACCGCGTGGGCTGGAGGAGCACTGGCCGGACGCCGACTCCAAACGACGGACGTGCTCACTCCCGACGTGCACTGGGTTCAGCTGCTGCCCGCAGGGCATCCCGCACACAGGCATCGTGACCTTCCGGTCGACGTGGCCCTGCGCCGCGCGCTTTCGTCGTGTGGCACGTGCACGGCGTGCACCGACTGGTGTCCCTCGGCCGACGTCCCGGCCTCCGGAGGCGCAATCGCTCCCCCTGACGCCGCGACCGGACTCGTCCCCCACCGGCTCGTCCGAATGGCGGCCTACGGCCAGGAGGGGCCGGCCGAGATCCTGTTGGGTGCCCGGCACTGCGGAGCCTGTGGCATCTGCAGCGTGACCGCTTGCCCGGCCGACGTGCATCCCGCCTCCATCCTCGTGGCGCTTCGGGAGGGGCTCGTGGCCGGGGGCGTGGCCCGGTCGGCCTCCCCCACGGAAAGCTCCTCACGCCTTGTCGGTCCGATGGAGGGACCTTCAGCGCACCATTTCAGGTTGTCGGAGGACGCTTTGCTGACGCGGCTGGGCACTGCACGACCTCAGTTGCCCCCCACCCCCGTCGCACACCTTCCGTCACGCGTCCGGTTACCCCTGATCCTCGAGGGGGGCCTGCCGCTCTCACCTCTTTGGCCGGAGGGCGGACACGTCAAGGCGGGCCAACCTGTAGCCGCAGCGCCGCAAGACAGGGGCGGCGTGCGTCTGTTGGCACCCATCGCGGGTCGACTGTCATGGAGCCCGGGTCATCTCGAGGTACACGCGTGACCGACGACATCCGCGAGTCCTTTCCCTTTCGCCCCAATGTCCCGCATCGCCCCGCTTCTCTGCCGCCCGCCCCCCCGGACACAAGCGACCTCGAGTCACCTGCCCATCCAGTTCCTCTGGAAGCAAGCCCTGCCCCCCTGACGGATGCGGACATCGAGATGGCGTCCGACTTCATGGAACCGTGGCCTGCTCCCGTCCCCCCGATCTCCCGCCCCGAACCGGACGAACCGTTCTGGGAAGAGGAAGTCCTGCCCTTTGACGATCCGGAACCCGGGGAAGACCCCGTGGTCGACGCGTCCGATGCCGTGACGAACGACGCCGGCTCGCCAGGTGAAGGGCCGCCGCCCACCCATGCCGGGTTCCCGGGCCCGGCCATGCGTGGCCTGCGTCCCGGTCGAGAGGACGCCGATGCTTCCGCGCTCGCGATGCTTGAGTATGGTTCGATCGTGGCTGCGTGGGAAGCGGCCGATGTCGTCTGCAAAAGGGCACCCGTGGACCTGCTGCTGCTGCGTCCCTCAAGCCCCGGCAAGGGCCTCGTTGTCTTCGCAGGGGCGGTAGCCGAGGTCGAAGAGGCCATGGCCGCCGGCCGCGCCGTGGCCCCAGAGGTCCTCGTGGACGCCATGCTGCTGCCGGCGGCGTCCCCCGCCCTATTGGAACGCTTGCGTCAGGGCACCCATCCCCCCGATGCGGACCAGCCCGTGGCCCTTGTCGAGGCCTTCGCGTGTGCGGGTGCCCTCGCCGCCGCCGATGCCGCGCTCAAGACCGCGGAGGTCCGGCTTCACCTGCTGCGGCTGGCCGATGGCCTGGGCGGCAAGGCATGGTTCGTGCTCTCGGGTGGCCTGGAGGACCTGGACGAGGCCGTGGCCGCCGCAAGGCGTCACCTCGATCCGCGGGGACTGACGTGCCGGACCTTGGTGCTGCCACGTCCTCATCCGGACCTATGGGTCCATTGGCAGGAGGCCTGACGCCCATGTTCGTCGGCGAAGTCATCGGCACCCTCGTGGCCACCGTCAAGGATCCTGCCCTCCAGGGCATCAAGCTGATGCTGGTGCAGCCACTCGACGAGTCCGGCCGCCCCGCCGGCCCGCCGCTGGTGGCCACCGACAGCATCGGGGCAGGCGTGGGCGAGAGGGCGTTCTGCGTGCTGGGGCGCGAAGCCGCCCTGGCCCTGCCCGAGTCCTTCGCTCCCGTGGACGCCGGCATCATCGGGATCGTGGACCGGACAGATCTTGACCGTTAGGAAGGACCTTCGCCCATGTTGCTGGCCAAAGTCGTCGGAACCGTGGTCGCCACGCTCAAGCACCCGGATCTCGAAGGACACAAGCTGCTGCAGGTTCAGCCCGTCCAACCGGACGGTACGCCGCGGGGCGCGGCCTTCGTGGCGCTCGATCTGGTACAGGCGGGACCTGGTGCAACGGTGCTGGTCGCACGCGAGGGTGGCAGCGCTCGCCTCGCGATCGGAAAGGACGATGCCCCCGTGCACGCTGTGATCCTCGGTCTCGTGGACGCCGTGGCCGGTCGACCGGTCACGGACTGAGAGCGGCATCACCCGGAACGTGTCGGCCGTCCTTGACGGCCGGCGACCGTCGGGGTACGTGGAGATCAGGCGGCCTGCACTCCAGGCGTCGCTCAGGAGGTTGTGCCGTGGCCCAAGGATTCCCGCTGACCCGCGTGCCGGGCATGCTGGCACTCGTCTTGGCCGTCTCTGCCGGCGTGGCCGGCTGCTGGTGGCCCAACCCCATCATCAACTCCGTCGCCGCGCAGAACAACCAACTCTACGTCGGCGACCAGACCGACATCACCGTCGTGGCCAGCACCAACTGGGGCCGCGAGATGCAGTATCAGGCCACCGCGGCGCGCGGACGCATCATCCAGGCAAACAGCCGCAGCCGCACGTTCCGGTACATCGCGCCCTTCACGGCCCAGGCCCCCGACAATGCCGGCAACCAGGTCATCGGAGACCGCGTGACCATCCGGGTCATCGACGGGACAGCCGTCGTCGATCAGCTCCTCACGATCAACCTCAACGGCAGCACGGTGGTCTTCAAAGACGAGGCCAACGCCACCAACGGCCAGGGACAGCCTTGCCAGGACAGCCTTTCCGATTGCAACGGACCGCTCTATATCGGCGTGGTCGACGAGGTCAGCCAGGTGGTCCGCAACATCCGCCCTCTCGTCAATCGCAACGGCCAGGCCCTCAAGGGCACCCAGCCGGCCATCTCGCCTGACGGCCGCCGCATTGCCTTCGTGGAATACACGAGCATCGGCGGCTCGAGCATCCAGACCGTCGATGCCGCGGGCGACATGCGCACCGTCGTCATCGCCGAACCCGCCGTCGTCAACGTCGACCCTTCGTGGACCGCCCCGGGCAACGAGCTGCTCTACGCCAGCACCAAGGGTGGCAATGGCTACGACATCTATCGGGCCATTCCCGACCAGCAAGGCTCGGCGCCCATTCGCCTCACGTCCACCGGTGCCGACGAACGCTTTCCCTCGGTCAATCCAACCAACAGCGACCAGCTCGTCGTCTCGGTCCAGACCAATGCGCTCGGCGACCGCGGCACCCGCAGCTCGACGGCGGCATGGAATCTCTGCACCTTCGATCGCAGGCGCTCGGACTATGTCTCCCAACTGACGAACCTGTCCCAACCGGGAGACTACGCGCTCGAGACGCGGTGGCGCCCGGACGGCCAGTGGATTGCCTTCACGCAGAACGGTCCGGTCGGCAACGACCTCAGCACGGCGAAGCGCTTCCAGCGGGTGGTCATCCAGAATGTCACGCAGATGCAAGGTGCAGGCTGCGCCCTGACGGCGGGCGTCTCCGACAACCAACAGAACTACAAGGAAAGCAATCCCGTCTGGAGCCCGCGTAACCAGGAACTCTTCTTCCTGCAGACCAACGGTCCCGACGTCGTGCCCGGCGCCACCCAGCTCAGGCGCATCCTGCCCAATCTGCAGTGCGGCACGGGACAACCGGGCGGGGTGCCGCAGAACCCCCAGCTCGTGGCCGTGAACGGTGTGTCGATTCCCGGCATCATCCGGGTGACCAATGGCAATGGAGACATGGTCCGGGGCGGCGCATCGATGGATTGGCGCTGACGCGATCCCTGCGGTGACTGCGCCCCAGCGCCCTCGGCCGCCATCATCCCGGCAAATTTCAGGAAACCCTCCAGCCCCTCGTCCCGCACCTGTTGCATGACTTCAGGGTCAAGGCGCCCGCGGGTGCGCGCGAGCGTGTTGCGAAAGCCCCGAGGTGCGTCAACCGAACGGCGAGCCCCCGAGGCAGTCATCCCTACCGCCCTCGAGGCTCGGGCGGCCTTGGACAGCTACACGTCATCCGGCACGACGACGGTCCTTGTCCCAAGCGGAACCAAAGGCCCCCCTGAACGCCTCGCCTTCCCGGAAGTCGAGGTCGTCAGACCACGCAGCCTCCGAGCCACCGCTCGGCTTCGGGCGTCAAGTCCCGCAAGACCAAAGGCTCAAGGCCAGCCGCACCCAGCCAGGTCGGGCCCGTGACCGGCAGGCCATCTCCCCCTTGCCCTGCCCCCGAAGACCCGGAGGGCCTCAAAGTCCGGCAACCGCTCCCCCAGGAGGGAAGCGACGCGTTCGTCCCCCGCATCCTACCCTCGGGCCTCACCTGCTAGCATGGAACGGGGGCATCAGCGCCCGCCGTCCCTTGAGGAGAACGCCACGATGCGGATGAGCCGCCTGCTCGCGCCCACCCTGCGCGAAGTTCCCGGCGACGCCGAGATTGCCAGCCATCAGCTTTTGCTGCGTGCGGGGTTCATCCGCCGTGTCTCGCCGGGGGTGTACAACTTCCTGCCGTTGATGGAACGGGTCGTCCGCAAGGTGGCGCAGATCGTCCGCGAGGAGATGGACCGGGCAGGTGCGCAAGAAGTTCGCATGCCCATTCTGTGCCCGGCGGACCTCTGGCAGCAGTCGGGCCGGTGGGGGGCCTACGGCAAGGAGATGTTCCGCCTGAAGAACCGCCACGACCGTGACGAGTTGCTGGGCCCCACCCACGAGGAAGTCGTCACGGCGATCGCCCGCGAAGAGGTCCGCAGCTACCGCCAGCTGCCGCTGAACCTCTACCAGATCCAGACCAAGTTCCGGGACGAGATCCGACCGCGCTTCGGGCTGCTGCGAGGCCGCGAGTTTCTGATGAAAGATGCCTACAGTTTCCATGTCGACACCGCCGATCTCGAGCGTGAGTACGACGTCATATGCCGCACCTACACCCGAATCTTCGCCCGTTGCGGCCTGGCGACGCGGGCCGTCGAGTCCGACGTCGGAGCCATCGGCGGGTCGGCCGCGCACGAGTTCATGGTCATCGTCGACACCCCCGGGGGCGAATGCGACATCCTCTACAGCGACGCCTGCGACTATGCAGCCAATGTCGAGCGAGCCGAAACCCGAGTGCCGCCTGCGTCCTACACCCCCACCGATGCTTCTCGCGAAAAAGTCCATACACCCGGTATCCGCACAGTGGCCGAGCAAGCCGCCATGCTGAGCATCCCCGTGGACCAAATCGTCAAGACCGTCGTCACGTTGGCCACGTGGTTCGACGGCCCTGAAGGCAAGCCCAGACAGCAAGCGGTCGTGGCCTTGCTGCGTGGCGATCTCAAGCTCAACCTCGTCAAGCTGCAGAACCACCTCGGCTGCCACGAGCTGCGCACGGCCAGCGACGAGGATGTATTCGCCCACACGGGCGTGGTGCCGGGCTTCGTGGGACCCTTCGATCTACCCAAGGGTGTCCTGCTCGTCGGCGACCGTTCGGTGGAGACCATGCGTGACTTTTCGACGGGTGCCGGAGAGAAGGACAGGCATTACCTCCACGCCTCGTGGTCGGACGCATGCCGGCCAGAGTCCTTCGCGGACCTGGTGCAGGCCGAGGCCGGCATGCCTTGTCCCCGCACACCGGGTGGCACGTTGCACGCCACCAAGGGCATCGAGGTCGGCAACACCTTCAAGCTCGGCACCAAGTACTCCAAGGCCATGGGTGCCACCTTCACCACGGCCGAAGGTGCCGAGGAGCCCTTTGTCATGGGGTGCTACGGCATTGGCGTGACCCGCACCGCCCAGGCGGCCGCCGAGGCTTGCCACGACGCCAACGGGATCGCCTGGCCTGTCGCCATCGCCCCATATCACCTCGTCATCATCCCGGCCAACCCCAAGGACGAGGCAGTCCTGTCCGCAGCCGAGCAGCTCTACGCAGATGCCGCGGCCCTGGGCCTCGAAGCCGTACTCGATGACCGCGACGAGCGAGCAGGCGTCAAATTCAAGGACGCCGATCTCATCGGCTTCCCTTTCCGCATCACCGTGGGCAAGGCCCTCGCGGAAGGCAAGGTCGAATTCAAAGCCCGTACGGACACCGCCGTCACCACTCTGCCCCTCGAGGAAGTCCTGGGTCATGTCCGCACCTTGGTCCAGGCTGGCCAGGAGGGCCTGCCCTCTCCTTCTCCGGCGCCTGCCCTCGTCTGACGCGATCCCATCGCCGAAAACGCCGGAGACAAGACGGGGGGCGGTTGTGGGTATATCCCAATTATGAACGCCCGCCCCCTGGCCGCAGGTAGCTTGTTGCTGGTGCTTGCTGCCATGGCGGTAGGCTGCAGCGAACTAAGGGCGACGAGCCCTGGCGGCCAGGTCACCAATGCCGCCATCGCGCCCAGAAGCCTTGCTTTCATCGAGGGACAGGTCTCAGGCCCACCCGGGCTGATCGCCAACGGCAGTGCCGGGCTGATCGCCAACGGCAGCGCCGGACTCATCGCCAACGGCAGCGCGGGCCTCGCCAGACGGGCCAGCCTGGCCCTGCGCCGTCCGGGCGAAGAGTTCCTCCCCGGTCAGGTCGTCTACCTGACGACGCCCAGCGGCGACTTCTTCCGTGACGACAACAATCGCCCCGTCTCCTCGGTGACGGACAACGTGGGGCGTTACATCATCGAGCGGAACATCCCGCAGAACACGCCGGTCATCGTCAGCGTGGTGCTGCCGGGCGACCGTCGCCTCGTGGGCTACACCAAGCCCGGTCCCAGCGGCAACAGAGTCGATGTGTCGGTGGCGACCACGCTCGTCACGGAGTACCTGCGCGCTCAAGCCCCGGGCGACAAGAGTTCCATCGCCTCCTTCGACCTCGGCCGGGTGCCGGACCTCATCAGCCGCACGGAGCAACTCCTGGAAGCCGGTCGCATGCCCGTACCCAGCCTGCGGATCGGGGACATTCCCGAAATGAACCGCCAATACGCCCTGGCGATCGGCCAAGACCTCTTCGGGCTGGGGGGAGCGTGGAAGGAGATGCTCGACCGCAGGATCGTGGCCGGCGTGACCTTCGCCGGCACAGGCGATCCCTACTCCACCGTGCGTGACGGCACCCCTGCACTGCAGGCGGGCCTGTCGGTGCCCAAGGGGATCGTGGCGGATGCCGAGGGCAATGTCTATGTGGCGGAAGAAGGCGGCCATCTCATCCGTCATATCGCACCGGGTGGAAAGGTCCGCATTCTAGGAGGGGTCGCAGTGGCCGATGTCGGTCGCCCAGGCTTCCCCGGCCCGAACCCGCGGGCCACCTCGTCGTACTTCAATTGGCCGCGGACGCTGACACTCGGTCCGGATGGCAACCTGTACGTGGCCGACGTCTTCAACATGCGGATCCGTGCCATCTGCCTCAAGCCCGCGCTGACCTTCGGCCGGGATATGTACGAAGTGGGCAACGTCTATACCATTGTCGGAAAACCGAATTGCCGCGAAGGGGCCTCACAGTGCGACAACGGCTTCGAACGTGACGAGGCCGCCCAGGCCGGCGGCGAAGGAGTGCCCGCTCTCGAAGCCCGCGTGACGGGCGTGCGCGGGATGGCCTTCGACCGCCACGGCCATCTGGTGTTCTCGGACAGCTGGGGATGGCCCGAGAAAGGCAGGGAAAGCGAACCCACCGCGTCGGTTCGTCACCGTATTCGCGTGCTGGCGGCCCGGACCGGCACGTTCTACGGCGTCGCCATGCAAGCTGGCCACGTTCACACGATCGCAGGCAAGGACGGCATCACTGGCTTTGCCGGAGACGATCCGAGACCTGCCCTGAACGCACCCATCGGCTATCCCCAGGCGGTTGCTCTTCATCCCGACGGCCGCGTGTTGTTCTGCGAGGCCGACAACGATCGCATTCGGGCCATCTCGCCGGACGGGACCCTGACCACCTTTGCCGGGGGAGGCACCCGCCCTGCGGCCGGCACGAACCCGGACTACGGTGACGGCGGAGAGGCGACGTCGGCGTATCTCGGCCGCCCCTTCGGTCTGGCCGTCGACAAGGAAGGCCAGGTCTACGTCACCATGCGGTCAGCCAATCTCATCCGCCGCATCGATACGAATGGCATCATCCGTACCGTGGCAGGCACCGAGACCGGTGGCGTCCGCAGCGATCACGACGCGCGCTTGATGGCCATCAACCAGCCTTTCGACCTGACGATGCTTCCGGACGGCAGCCTGCTGACCTCGGAAGCCCGTGGACACCGGCTGTTGCGCTTCTTCGTCCAATGGGGCCTCTGAAGACGTGGGTACTTCCGATTTCGCAGCCGGGGCCACTCTCTCGGAACCCAGCCTGCTGCAGATGCTCGCCCAACGGGTACCGGACGAGATGGCTCTGCCCATCCTCGAATCCTGTCTCGAGGTCCTGGGCTGGCCCCGCAAGGCCGTCTACACGATGGAGGACGTCATCGCCATCGGACAAGTCCTGACCGAGGCGGCAGCCCTGATGCTGGATGAGGGACTGGGCATCCTGGCGGATGAATGGCCCGCCGACGTCACGACGGAAATGACGCCGCTGTCCACCCAATCCCAGCGATCGCAGCATGGAAACGCCTGACCCTTAGGGGCGAGCTCCCGCAGGCACCCTCCCTTCAGGAGCCGAGTACCGCGTCGATCAACTTCCCCAGCCGAGGAATTTCTTCACGCCCCCAAAGGCCTTACCGACCTGCCGTGCTCCGTCGCCCACGGCATCCCGAACCCTATCGGCTGCCTGATCCACGTTACGGGCCGCCGCTTGGGCCACCTCACGGCTGGTCTTGCCCGGTTCACGGAAGAACCGCGCGGCAGTCCTGGCTGCGTCAGCCCCCATGCGAAGGGTCGCCCGCGCACCTGCGGCAATCTTTTCGCGGTTGGCCACCCCATGGCGGATGAGATCCACGCCCAATGAAGCCATCTTGAGGCCCGCACCGACCACTTGGCCACCGGGGACGACCATCGCAACGTTACCCGCCAGGTTGAGAGCTTGGCTGGCAAGCTCGGTGCCGTTCTTCCAGTTGAGGCCCCGCTTGGCGATATCCGTGGCAGCACCGGCGACCCCGAAGGCTCCGGATGCGATCCCGGTAACCGGATTGAGCTTGGCGGCGAGGCCTGACTTGCCAGCCAACCGGGCCACTCCCCCGGCGGCGTTGAGGACTCCCATGGCATCTCGCCCCAAGGACTTGACCACGGCAGGATCCTTGAGGAGGTGAGGATCTTTCGCAACTCCAGTCAAGGTCTTCGAGATGCTGACCGCCGCCATGGCACCCTTGGCCACGTCCACGGCCGCACCCAATTTCGCCATGCGATCGAGGGGCCTGGGTTCAAACCTCCGCATCTCCAGCGGACGACCGTTGGCCTTGGCCTCACGCCAGGCGACCAGCTGGCCCTTGAAGTCCGCCCGGACATTCGAGAGTTTCTGCAACTTGTCCAAGCCGTCCTTGGAGGCCTCCACACCCTCCACCATCTCGGAAAGCCTCTCGCTCCCCGTCAACTTCGCCAAGCCACCGGCTGCGACAAGACCCGCTCCCGTCGCGAGGTTGGCCCGCTCCGCAGGCGACATGTTCTTGAGTTCCTGAATCTTCCCGCGAAACACGCGCGCCAGGTTCAGATCCAGCTTCTGACCCGTCACCTCCGGCGGTCGCACCCCGTCGAGCTGACCTGACCCCTTGTAGGCGTCCACCTGGCCCTGGGGAACAGCAGGCTCCTCTGCACCGGAGACGGCCCCTGCCTGCTTCGAGGGTCCGGAAGGCAAAGCCTGACTGCCCAGAGGCTGGGTCCCTAACGAACGCGAGGCATTGACGCTCATGGACAGGTCTCCTCACGAGAACTATCCACGCCAGATCCCATAGGCTGGCAGCTCTTCAAGAAGGCTTGGAGAACAATTGACGCGGGTTAACGGATCAAAGCGTCTTCGAAAAGATGCGGCCGCGCTCGGGGGCCCGTCGCAGGTAGGCATCGAAGACCATGCAGATGTTGCGGATCAACATCTGACCCACCGGCGTGACCTCGAGAGCTTCCGCGCGGCGACGGACCAGGCCGTCCGCCTCGTGCACCGCCAGCTCCTCCCACTCCAGCGCAAAGGCCTCATGGAATCGAATGCCATGCCGTGCCTCAATCCGGGCCTTGTCCAAGCGTCCGTGCCCGATGATCGTGTTGATGACATCGCGCCGCAAACGGTCATCCGCCGATAGATGCATGCCCTTGGCGGCCGGGGAGGTCCCTGCCGTCATGGCTTGCATGTAGTCGGAAAGGGTGCGCTGGTTCTGATAGTAAGCACCCTCGAGGTCGCTGATGGCCGACATGCCGAAGGACAGCAGATCACTGTCGGCACACGTGGTGTAGCCCATGAAGTTTCGGCGGAGCGATCCGTCCTCGCGGGCGCGGGAAAGTTCATTGTCCGGACGGGCGAAGTGATCCATGCCGATGTAGGTCATGCCCTCGGCCACAAAAGTATCGATGGCCCGCTCGAAGAGCCTCAGCTTGAGATCGGAATCCGGCAGGTTCTTGAGGTTGCGCTGGTGGGAAAAGACCGATGGCAGATGGGCGTAGTGGAATAGCGCCAATCGATCAGGGGCGATGGTCAGCACCTGGTCCAGTGTTCGGACGAACCCGTCCCAAGTCTGTTCCGGCAAGCCGTACATCAGATCCAGATTGACGCTGATGAAACCTTGCGCACGACAAAGCTCCACCAAATCTCGGGTCAGCTCGAAGGACTGCAGGCGATTGACCGCCTTCTGCACCACGGGATCGAAATCCTGCACGCCCATGCTGATCCGGTTGAAACCCAGCCGGGCCAGAGTCTCCACTTGCGCGGACGTCGTGACGTTGGGATGGACCTCGAGGGAAACCTCGGCACCTTCGGCCAGCCGGAAATGCCGGAAGAGCATGCCATGCAGGCGTTCAATCTCTTCGGGCAGCAGATGGGTGGGGGTCCCTCCACCCCAGTGCAGTTGCACCACGGGACGCGCGGTATCGACCTGGGCTGCCACCGCCTCAACCTCGCGTTCCACGGCATCCAGGTAACTCTTCACCCGCTCCCGGTCTTTGTTGAGCTGGATGTTGCAGCCGCAATAGAAACACAGCTTCTCGCAGAACGGGATATGCACGTACAACGACAGCGGCACTCCCGCACGTTCCACGCTATTGCGCGCCAGCGCCTCGCGGGCACCGTCGGGGCCGAAGTCCGAAGACCACTCAGGAGCCGTCGGATAGCTGGTGTAGCGTGGACCGGACTGGGCGTAGCGTTCGAGCAAGTCCCGCGGCACCCGGTAGGGGGAGGCTGGGGGACTCACGCGCCGGCCTCCCCGCCGAACGGATCCCTGGTCGCTTCGACGAAGGCCCTGACGTGCGGCACGGGGATGTCAGGAAGCAAGCCGTGGCCGAGATTCCACACGTGTCCGGGACGACCCGCCACGCCCTCGGCCAGGGCACGCACGCGCTGGCGGATGCGCTCGGGCGGGGCGTAAAGCAGGCAAGGGTCGACATTGCCCTGAAGCGCCACCCGATCACCAAATCGGTCCATCGTGGCGGGCAAATCACAGCGCCAGTCCAAGGACAGCATGTCAGCCCCCGAGCTTACCATCGCCTCGACCAGATGGGGACTCATGCCCACGTAGAGCGTCACGGGCACACCCAGTGCCTGCAAGGCCCGCACGATCTTCCGGATGGGCGGCAACGCCACCGTCGTCCATGTCGCCGTATCGAGAATTCCTCCCCACGAGTCGAAGACCTGCACCATTCGGGCTCCGCCACGCACTTGGTCCGCCAACGAACTGGCAACGGTATCCGCCAGACGATCCAGCAACTGGGCGAAAGCCGCCGGCTGCTCGGCGAGGAAGCGCCGCGTCCGGGCCCAATCCTTGCTGCCGCCGCCGTCGATGGCATAGCAGGCCAGCGTGAAAGGAGCGCCGGCAAAGCCGATGACCGGCACTCTCCCTTGCAGTCGATCACAGACCTCGCGAACGGCTTGCTTGACGAACGGCAAGTCTACCGACGCCTCGGCCACCCGCACGCGATCGAGATCCGCAAGGCTCCGCACCGGGTTGGCAATGCGCGGACCCTTGTCCAAGAAGGCCACCTCGAAGCCCATGGCCTCGAGCGGAACGAGAATGTCCGAGAACAGGATGGCCGCATCCACATTTAGCAAGTCCACCGGCTGAACTGTGACCTCGGCGGCCAACTCGGGCGTCCGGCACATGGTCAGGAAATCAGCTTTCTCTCGGACTGCACGGTACTCCGGCAGGTAACGCCCGGCCTGCCGCATCATCCACACCGGAGCCCGGTCAACCGGCTGCCTGCGGGCAGCGGCCAGGATCCGGGGCGTGGTTCCGGGGATTGCGGTGGTCATGGAGGTCATGGTAACGCACCACGAGCGGAGGCGCCCGTCCCACGCGGACGTACGCTCCCAACGATGCCCTTCGACCCGTGAATCGGGTGCCGGAACCTTGGGGCCGGACTTCAGGACGCCACGCGTTCGAGCATCTCGTGCACGCACGCCCACATCTCCGCCCTGGGGCGGTACGCCCAAGCGACGCCGCATGTCACCTCAACCGGCGTCAGCGGCCGCCACCTTGGTCCTCGAACCCTCGCAAGCATCCCTCGCAGATACCCGAGCTGGCGGAACCGGCAAGACCGAAGACGCCTCCTCCGCCCGGCCGAGCAGCCCATTCACCCCCTGCCGGTCAACCTGGTCGGTGGGGATTCGGGTCATCGTCGTGTGAGCCCTGGGACGAGCCGCTCCCCATGCCTCGGACAACCGGACACCGCGGGACTTCCCGTGGCATGATGGAGGCAAGGGGAGAAGACGCGTGCCGACGGAACTGGAGTTCATCGTCTTCGACGTGGAGACCACGGGCCTGAGCCCTGCGCAAGACGCCCTGATCGAAGTCGCGGCGATGCGGTTCACGGCCTCGGGTGAGGCCTGCGACACCTTTCACACGCTGGTCCGGCCGCCCAGGGGCTACATCCCTCCCAAGATCCAGGAGCTCACCCGGATCCGCCCGGAAGACGTCCGTCTTGCCCCAGGCCCCGAAGAAGTCCTGCCGGCCTTCCGCCGGTGGCTTGGCGACGGACTCTTCCCCATGCTGGCCCACAACGCGCCCTTTGACCTGGATTTTCTGGGTCCCCCCATGGCCCGGCTGGGGCTGGATCTGCCCAAGGCGCCCGTCTTCGACACCCTCGTCATGGCTCGAAGCCTGCTCCCTGACCTCGTCAACCATAAGCTGGCCACGGTCGGACAAGCCCTCGGCCTCGACAGCGACACGCTGCACCGAGCCGATGCCGACGGGGCCCTGCTCAAGGACATCTTCCTGAGCTTGCGGAACCTCGCCGGACTGCATACTTTGGCAGCGCTGAGCGATCGATTCCCGCCGCTACGCTTTCTGGCCACGCCCCAACCCCGGATCGAGCCCGATCTGCTGCCCGTCACGCAAGAGCCTCCGGGCTTCGAGGGCCTACTGCAGGCCATCGCGGACCGGCAACTCATCCGCTTCATCTATCAGGGGGGTCGAGACCCCGGCCTGGCCCGTACGGTAGTACCCACGCGGATCGGGAGGTTGGGTCAATCCTTGTACCTCAAGGGCAAGCCCCCCGGCGGCTCGAATGAACTGACGTACAAGCTCGAACTGGTCTCGTCGTGGCAGGTACTCGAAAGCCGGACATAGCAGCTGGCGGACAGCCACGGCGGGACTGCTCGGGGCAGGAGTTTCGGAGAGACGCCCCGAACTAGACGACGGGGCCCTGAATCACCATGCCGGAAGGGTTGGATTCCAGGAACTGGTCCACCACGGGAGGAGTCTGCTGCCGCGAAGCCACATCGGCCGCACCGACCGTGGAAAGCAATCCCTTCTTGGACAGCCGTTCCATGATGTCCGCGGACACGGCAATCAGCTTCATGGATTGCGCGAACTCGGCAAGGGTCATGGTCCCGACGCTCCCGCTCCCGGGATCCTGGTAAGAGACCATCTGACCCGCGACACCCGTGACCTGAATGGCATGCAAGGAAGGCGCACCGGTCACAGGATCCGGGACGGCCACACCTACCGGCACGCCACCTTCCCGATCAAGGGTTTCGAGCAGCAACGCCCGCACCGAAGCCGGTGACAGCGCAGCCGAGTCGATCGGCAGGTAACGCTCATCCGTCAACGCGGCCATCAGGCGGCTGTACTGATCGGGAGTCAAACCACCCGCTCCAGCCTCGGGTGAGCCGAGCCGGGCCCGTGAGGCCACCCCGAAGACTCCCCGACCCAGGACATCCCCCACGGCCTCGGCCATTTTGCCCAGGACGCCTGTTCCCCCCGGAGAGGGAGGTGGGCTGACGAAGGACATGAAAGTCTGCTGGAGCAGGTCCTCGGTGGGGCTGCGTCCTTCATCCATAGCAAATCCCGACCCGTCGGCGACCAACAGATCACCACCCTCGGTCCTGACCTGACCGTCCACGACGAGCCGGGTGACCAAGCGGGCATACTCTTCAGGGTCACGAGCCGCGAGGATGGCCTGGGCGGTGGCCGCAGCACACGAGAAGGTACCCTGCCCCTGACCGATGTGGTCCGGATCAGCCAGGTCCCGCATGACACCCACCGCAAACTCTGCGCCTGTAGGCCCACCCAGCTCCCGGTTCGTCCCGGCAAGCTCCAGCAGATAGGTCAGCAAGATGCGGCCCTCGCCCTCGCGTGCATCGAGCAGACCCTTGTCATACAAGCCCTGCAAGGCCTCGGTCCCGCCCGGAACACCCTGCACCAGCAGCTCGAGCCGGCGTTGGTCCTGGAGTTGGATGGCCTCGCCAGACAGACGGGTGGTGGTGGTAATCCTGCTGGCCACCGCCACAGCCTCCGGAGAAGGCGCGACCGGTGCAGCCGCCGGAGCGCCCGGATCCGAAGTCTTGACGAACCCGGCCTTCGAGGACAGCGGACCGGTGCGCTGTTTACGGGAACCAATGTCCCTAATCATTTGCACCTCCATCTGCTCTCCCGTGCCAACGGATCCCATGCCACTCAAATGAAGAATCGTAACGCCCCCACCTACGTCAGCCCTGCCGCCCGCCCGTGCTAGCATGGCCCACCCCCTACGGACGCGCATGCTTCTCGGCCACCAGCCCCATATCCGGTTTGCCTTCGGACTGCACCTGCACCAGCCCGCCGGCAATCCCGACCGCGTCGTGACCGAAGTCTGCGACCGGGCCTACCTCCCCTTCCTGCGCGCGCTCGAGCGCCATCCCCGGATACCCGTCGCGCTGCATTTCAGTGGCTCTATCCTGGACCGCTTCGCCGCCCAGCGCCCGGAAATTCTCGCCATCGTGCGCGGGCTCGTCGCCCGCGGTCAGGTGGAAGTGGTGGGCGGTGCCTACCATGAGCCCATCCTGGCGCTGATTCCCGAGGCTGATCGTCGCGACCAAATCAAGGCCCTCACCGACCGATTGACCGAACTCTTCGGGCAACGTCCGCGGGGCATGTGGCTGACGGAGCGGGCATGGGAGCCTCACCTCGCGGATGTCATCGGCCAGGCGGGCCTGACGTGGACCGTCCTCGACGACGAGCACCTGCTCGCCGGCGGCCTGCGCGGTCCCCAGCGCTTCGGAAACTGGATCACCGAGGATGCGGGCACCGCCCTGCGCATCTTGCCGATGCATACCGATCTGCGTTTGCTGATCCCCAACGCCGAACCGGAAGACGTCATCAGATACCTGCGCGACCACGCCACGCCCGATGGCAGCCGAATCGCCGTGTTTTTCGACGATGCCTCGCGTTTCGGCGCGTGGGCCGACACCCATGGGCGCCTCTACGAGGAGGGCTGGCTGGACCGGTTCTTCGGGATGCTGGCCGATCAGCAGGACTGGATCCGCCTCGACACGCCGACGGGTCACCTCGACTCTCTCTCGCCGTGGGGACAGGTCTACATTCCGGCCATGAGCTACCGCGAAATGGCCGGCTGGTCACTCCCCCCCGAACTGGAGCCGGCCCACGCCCGTGCCCTGGCTGCGCTCGGCCCCGACCTCGCCCCCTTTCTCGGGGGGGGATTCATCCGCAGGTTCCTCGCCCGCTACCCCGAGGCCAACATGCTGCACAAGCGGATGCTGGACATCTCGCGCCGCCTCGAAGCCGAGCGCCGCCGCCCGGAACGTGCGGACGATCCCAGGCTCGCCGTGGCTCGTGAGGCGCTCTGGCGAGGCCAGGCCAACGAACCGCTCTGGCACGGGGTCTTTGGTGGACTCTATCTCTCCAATTTGCGCGACGCAGGGTGGCGTGCACTCATCGAAGCCGACCGCCTGGTGGACGACCTGAGACACGGAGACACGTCCTTCATCGAGGCGGACGCCATGGATCTGGACCGTGACGGCAGAGACGAAGCCATCATCCGGACCCGGGACCTAACGGCGGTGGTGAGCTGGCAAGGTGGAGCCTTGATCGAGCTGGATTTCAAGCCTTGGGCGCGCAATGTCCTGGACACCTTGACGCGCCACCCCGAGGCCTATCACGCCCCCTTGGTCCAAGCCAGCGCACGGGATGCCGCAGCGGAAGCCAACGGCACAGGCCATCATGCGGCCCAGGGCTTGTTGCTGGTCAAGGAAGGCCCGTCCGGCCTGATGGCCCGCGACTGGCACCGCAGGGCAGCTTTCATGGATCACCTGCTGCATCCGGACAGCACCCTCGACCAGTGGGCGGAGGCCACCTACGGCGAACAAGGTGACTTCGTCCTCGAGCCCTACGAGCTGACGACGCAGCCCACCGACCACGGGATGACCCTCTCGACCGAACGCCAAGGTCATGTCTGGGTCGGTCAGGATTTTCGGCCGCTCATCATCCGCAAGGTCTACAGATTCCGGCCGGAAGGCACGGGTCTGGAGCTGGAGGTCACGCTTGAAAATCCCGGGGACCGCCCCATGGCGCTTTGGTACGGCAACTCCTCGACCTTGGCGTTGGTGCCCGGGGCCGACGCAGGTCAGGCTTGGCGCGCCCGCGACACGACCCTCGAAGTTTCCCGCCGCGGTGACCTCAGCCGATCGGCCCAACTGCTGCTGACGGACCCGCGCTCGGGACGACGACTCGCGTGGGACTGGTCTGCGCCCGCCCAGGTCTGGGTCACCCCCATCGAAACCCGCTCCCAGGGATCACAGGGCATCGAGCGCCTGTTCCAAGGCTGCGCTTTTCTCGCGCATTGGCAGGTGCAAATCGAGCCGGGCGAACGCTGGAGCGTATCGGGTCGGATGGAGGTTCCCGACACCGAGACGCTACTGCTTTAGAAGCAACTCGTCCTTGGGAAAGCCTCGGGACAGCAGCCACTGCTCCATCGAGGCGAGCTCGCGCCGCCGTATGGGATCCAGCCCGCCCAGCAGTTCATGGGATCGGGTCGCCCCTTGGAACGCACCCATGGCTTCCTGGCGCAGGTTCGCTATCCGTCGGTCCAGGATTCTGGTACCCGAGGACTCCCGCTGGGCAGAAAGCGCGTCATGGGCCCCCGATGACTTGAGGAAGGTGTCGCGGCTCATCCGATAGAAGCTCGAAGCTTCTTCGGCCTTGTAGCGAGCGACCTCCGCCGCGGGTGTCCCCGCCTTGAGCAACTGTTGTTCGGCATTGGCAAAGGACAGGCCTGTGCGGAGAAAATCTCGGAGAGCTGCCCGGAAGGCCACCTCAAGATCCCGAGGACGGCCCGACCCCGCAGGCGTACGGATGACTTCGCCGTCGGCGTGCAAGCCCGACAGCGACATATGGTCGCGGTCCGGACGCGCGTCGTGTAGATCGGACACCCCCGGCGAATGAGCCGGACGCGTCGGCACCGGCCCCAGCGGCACGGGGCCGGCGGGCACGCCACGCAACTGGGAAAGCGGATCGGCCATGACCTCGTTATGCCACACCGGCAGGAGAAACTTGCCCGGAGAGTAACTTGTGCCTGCCTCGACCCCACGCTTGCCGGAATGGTGCATGATGGAGTCGCGACATGGAACTCCACGAAGCCATTCTCCGCCGCAGGACGACCAACGGGCCGTTTCTGCCCCAGCCGGTGTCTACCGAGCACCAACGGCGCATCATCGAGGCCGCCAGTCGGGCGCCCAGTCACTTCAACAGCCAGCCGTGGCGCTTCATCCTCATCGACGACCCCGGATCCATCGCACACATTGCCCGCATCGCGGGCGAAAGCATGACCCGTCTCATTGAACAGGGCGTGTTCTTCGAACGGTACAAGCGCTATTTCAGGTTCTCGCGGGAAGAGATGGACGCGCGTCGGGACGGCATCTACATCGACCACCTCCCAGGACCCTTGCGGCCCTTCATCAGCAAGGTCTTCAGCGAGACGGGCCTGAGGGTCATGCGCACCTTGGGGGTGCCCGAACGCCTGGGCAAGGACAACGAAAAGCTGGTTGCCGGCAGCCCGCTCCTGCTGGGGGTGATGCTCGACCGGTCGGAATACGTGCCAGGACAGCTCAGCGGCTTCTACAGCTTGTTCGGGATGGGAGCGGCCATGGAAAATATCTGGCTGACCGTCGGAGAGTTAGGCATGGGCATCCAGTTCGTCAGCACTCCCATGGAAATCCCCAGTTGCTGGCAAGAACTGGAAGCCCTGCTGGAGGTCCCCGAAGACTTGGCGTTGATGGCCATCTACCGCCTCGGCTACCTGCCGCCTGAGACACGGCGTCCGACCATCGACTGGAGCAGCCACGAGCGCAAGCCCTATGAGCGCTTTGTGTTCCGCAACTCCTGCCGCCAGCCGGAGCCGCTCGCATGAGGCCGCATCTGCGTGCGCTCGTCACGGCGACGCCGCCCCACGAGGTCAGCCAGGCAGAAGCCTTGGAGCTGGCAGCCCAGCTGTACCCCGAGCTGGCCGCCGTCCCCCGCCTCGCCAAGGTCTTCCCCAACTCGGGCATCCGCCGACGCTATCTGGCCCGCCCCCCGGAGTGGCTGGCACAGGGCCATGACTTCGCGACCCGCAACGCGGCCTGGATCGAGACCGCCGAGCAGTTGGGCCGCGAAGTCATCACCGCCGCCTTGTCCGCCGCGGCCCTGTCTCCTGGAGACCTGGACGCTCTCGTCTTCGTGACGACCACCGGCCTGCGCACCCCCAGTCTCGATGCACGCTGGATCGACTCCTTGGGGTTACCGCGCCACGTGACCCGTTTACCCGTGTGGGGCCTGGGTTGCGCGGGTGGTGCCGCCGGACTCGGCCGGGCGGCGGATCTCGTGCGGGCCGGCAAGCGACATGTGCTGCTGGTGGTGATCGAGTGCTGCTCGCTGACGTTCGTCCGCGAAGATGCCCGGCGCAGTAACTTCACGGCCACGGCGCTCTTCGGGGATGGGGCGGCGGCAGCCGTCCTGTCCGCCGAAGGACCCGGCCCGCTTGTTCGCGGAAGCGCCAGTCACTTGCTGGCCGACAGCGACGACATCATGGGCTGGGACCTCGCGCCCGAGGGCCTGCGTGTACGTTTTGCCCGCGACATCCCCAACCTCGTGTCCCGGCACGTTCCTGACAGCCTGGCAGCGGCCTGTGTGGCGCTCGGTACCACCGTCGAAGAAGTCGCGCATCACGTGGTCCATCCCGGTGGCCCGAAGGTCTTGGCAGCCTACGAGGGGGTCCTGGGCATGCCCGAGGGAGCCCTGAACGCCGCGCGGGAGGTGCTGGCCGAATATGGCAACATGAGCGCTCCCACGGTCCTGTTCGTGCTCGAGCGCATGCTGCGCCAGGGAATGACGCCCGGTCTCGCGGCGCTCACGGCGATGGGGCCCGGCTTCTCCATCGACCATGTGCTTCTCGAGGTTCCCGGTCCATGACGGCCTGGGGAGGGCCCGCGGCCGTCCTCGGCCTGATCGCGCTCGTGGGGGTCCAACGGCTGCTTGAATTGCGCGTGGCCCGACGCCATGAAGCTTGGGCACGCGCCCAAGGCGCGGTGGAACACGGCAAGGAGCACTACCCCTGGTTTTTTCTTCTTCACGGTGGCTGGCTGGTCGCGATGCTGTGGGAAGGCCTGCGCAACGGGACGGGGGTGCATCCCGGCTGGTTGTTGGCGTGGCTGGCACTTCAAGGAGCCCGAATCTGGGTCATCCGCTCACTGGGTCCGTACTGGAATACCCGCATCCTCATCGTGCCCGGTGCCAGCCCAGTGCGTCGCGGACCCTATCGCTGGCTCAAGCATCCGAACTATCTGGTGGTGGCCGCCGAGATGGCCGTGACGCCGCTTGCGGTGGGCGCGGGGTGGACCGCGCTTGCGGGGACCGTTGCCAACGCCTTGATGATGGCCGTGCGCATCCCGGCGGAGAATCGGGCCCTCGCCACCATGCGACAAGGCATCATCTGGGCCTTCTTGACCCTATCCGGGACAGCATGCGCACTGCCGGGCTGGCTGCAGCCCGCCCAGACCCTCAGAGCCACTCTCGAAGCCGTGCTGGGGGGCAAGCCCTTTCCCCATGAATCTGCACGGGTCGTCACCGCCTACGGTGAGGAACTGACCCGACAGTCCGGTCCCGTGGCCGCGAGCGGCCAACGTGCCATCACTTGGCCTGACGAAGGCCTGACGATCGCCGTGATCGTGGAAGGCCAACGGCCTGATGGCAGCCCGATGATGATCTCGGGCCTGATGCGAGGGGGGGGCGACAAGCTTCTGGACGAGGCCAGCTCCGTGATCTGCGAGCGGGCGCTGGCCCGGACCGGTGGCCTCGGGCCCCAGCTCGCGAGCCGCCTGACCGTGGCCGACATCGACCGTCTCGAGACCGCGGCCCGTACCACGCTGTCGGCGGACGAGGCACGCCGCGCAGCCTCAGAGGGAGAAGGCTTCGGGGGCTTGTTCCCTGCCCTTTCCGCACGCAGTCCCGCCTTGCAGGATGCATGGCGAATTGCCGGGGGTTCGTGAATCAGTCGTCTTCCTGCAAGGCCGAGAGTCTGGGCAAGCCATGCAGCAAGGTAGGATCCAGGCTCCCGAAGGCATTGTCCAATCCTTCGTAACGCTCGAGCAAACTCTCGTCCGGAGTTCCTGCATCGACCATATCGGCCAGCCTGCGGAAACGATCGAGATGGTCCCTGATGCGTGCCGCGGCATAGTCCGCGGACGCGCCGCCCACACCCACCATCCGGGGCCATTCCCCGGATGCCAGCAGCAGGGCTTCACGCTGAGCCTGGGCCAAGGCCCGCAACATCAAGGGACGTCCGTCCCCTCCGCGATGGGTGACGAGAGACTCCGCGTGGTCCGCGACGAGGCCCACCTGTTGCCAGTACCATCCGGAGTTGGCAGGCTGCCACGGTGAGAGACTTCCGGTCCTGTCCCAGGAGGAAGGCAGGACGGCCGACAAGCGGCGATCGGGGGCCCAAGCCGCCACCTCGCCTGAGGAGCCCAACTCGAGTCCGGCTTCGGGTGCGCGGCGGAGGACCTGTTCCAGCCATGACAGACCCTCGGGCCACGACAGGAATCGGTCGGCCTCCACCGGCAGGAGCAAACAGGCCTTTCTGCCGTGGCGAGCGACCGCGGCATCGAGCAACCGTCCCGCGAGGCCAAGGGCAGACGTCGCATGCCGCTCGGCCACCGAGTAGGCCAGCTCAGGCACATAAGGTGCCAAGGAGGCGCCGAGCTCGGCTCCGTCTGCAGCCCCACGCGCCAGCAGGGGTTCGGTCGAAACCACCGAGGAGGGCATCGCCTCTCGCGCACCCAGATAGGCCCCGTCGCCAGGGAAGCCCGTCACAGGATCCAGACATGCAGCCATGAAACTGTCAGGCGGTGCGAGATGCCGGAGGCCAAGCGGCCCCTCAGCCGGGCCAAAGGGCTCGCGCGAGCCCACGCCATCGGCTTCGTCGACCCAGCCCCGCGCACTGCAGAGCACATGGCCAAATCCGGCCTCGAGCGCGATCTCCTCGAGCGACCACCCTCGATCGGCTTCCGTGGCCCAGGCCCCACCCGGCGACCAGAGACCCTCCGGGGCTGCACCGAACCGCTCATCGAAAACCCTGCGGGCGAGAAGCAGTTGCAGCCGTGCGGCCGACGGACGCGGCGCCAACGGCAAGATGGCAGCCGTCGCGGGAGTCGCAAGGAGCTCGACGTGACCTTCGTTTTGCAACGCTGCCAAGGCAACGAGGGGCTGCTGCCCCAAGGCCGAGAACCAAGCCTCTTCGAGAGCGCCAGCCCTGTCCCGCTGCCAGTGCCACGCCGCACGCCCTTCCTCGGGCAGGCCCGCAGGCATGTCGCGGAAAGCCTCCCAGCGTCGCCGCACGGCTTGGCCCACCCCCAGCAAGGTCTCGCGATCCGCCAACTGTTCCACCAGCACAGGCGACACCGCCAACGACAGTCGCACGCCCGGCGAGGCCCGACGCAGCAGCAGCAACAGCGGTACCAGGACCTCGCCCACGAGACGATGCAACTGATGCTCGCCGAACGGCCACGCCCCCGCCCTTCTCACATAGGGGACATGCAACAGGACGGCCGGCACCAGGATGCGCTCGGTCATGACCTCACCATCCCCCTTCCAAGGCCCCTGCGTCAACCGTTCTCCAAAGGACGGCCAAGGCTTTCCCTATTCTTCTCCTGTGATTTACCGGATCGGCCTACATGAGCCCGACAACATGGACAACCCTCAAGCTCCGGAGTTGCCCATGACTGCTGTTCGCCGGCTGCACGCTCTTCCCGGGACGCCTGCACGCGTCCTGGCCGGCGGGGGACCGATCAAGCCGGCGATGCAATGGATCCCTTCGCCCAACCGGAACAACAGGCCCGGTGGCTCCGGAGACATCGACACGATCGTCCTGCATCACACCGGTGGCGGTACGCTGGAGAGCAACGTGGCGTGGATGAACAACCCTGCCAGCAAGGTCTCCGCACATTACACAATCGACAAAGACGGGCGCATCGTCCACAGCGTCAAGGACGGCGATAGGGCGTGGCATGCGGGGGTCAGCCGCTTCCAGGGTCGCGAGGATGTCAATGACTTCTCCATCGGCATCGAAATCGTCAACAAGGGAGATCATGTGGATCCCTATCCCCCTGAGCAGATGGAGGCCGTGGCACGGCTCGTGGCCTGGCTGATGACGACCCACGGCATCAGCTACGAGCGGGTGACGGGCCACAAGGATGTCGCCTTGCCCAAAGGACGCAAGATCGATCCCTCCGCAAACTTCGACTGGCAGGATCTGCGTAACCGAGTGGAACGTCACCTGGGTCCGTCCGTCTCCGCGCCCCCCGCACCGGCCATGCCGGTGGATAGCGCGCCTCCGGCGTCTCCCCGGCCATCCGCCCCCCCCCGCCAGGAAGGAACCGTCACGATTCGTCGGGGTGATACCCTCTGGCGGCTCGCCGAAACCCACCTGGGCGACGCCCGCAGGTGGCGCGAAATCTACGAGGCCAACCGGGACCGACTGCAGGACCCCAATTTGCTCGTGCCCGGACAGATCCTGCGTCTGCCCAGTGCCGCCGCCCATCCGACGCCGGCACCTCTGCCTGTACCGGCACCCTTGCCCGCTCCCGCACCGGGACCTGCCCCGGCACCTTTGCCCGCACCGGGACCGGGGCCTGCACCCGCCCCTGGAACACCGGGAACCGTCCTGCCTGTGAATCCTCCGGCAGCCGCGCTGCCCGGCCGGACCTACATGCCCCCCGTGCAGCACATCGTTCCCCCCGTCCAGGCCAACCCCACGCCTGTTCCCTTGCCCACGCCCGCACCGGCGCCTACTCCCGTGCCGAACCCTGCGCCGGCGCCACGCCCCCCCGCGCCCGTGCCGGCGCCCGGACAGGGTGTCGATCGTGTCGGCTGGGCCGTCCGCAGCGGCGCCCCCTTGCTGGGTGGCCTCGTGGCCGGCGGATCGGGGCTGGGTTGGGGCGGATCGGGCACTCGCCTCGGAGCCGGAGCAGGCCTGAGCGGTAACTTGGGCGGAACAGCCCTTTTCGCAGGCATCGGTGCCGTCGTGACCAACTTCCTCGATTGGCGTGCGGGCAAGGTCACGGGGCGTCAGGCTCTTCTGGGCGCAGCCGTCGATACGGCGGCCTATACCGGCATCACGACAGCGTCGAGCTGGCTGGGTGGGGCGCTCGGAAGCGTGCTGCCTGGCCTGGGTACGGCGATGGGCGCAGCGGCCGGCATGGCCATCGGCGTGGGCTTGTCTTGGCTCTATGAGCGCTTCCTCCGCCCCACGGCGCGGGGTCTCGCCCAGACGGTGGCAGCCCGGGCCGAGCAAGCCATCGTCCCCCGACCGGCGGCCGCCGCATCCGCGGGCGTCGTCCCTGGAACGGCACAGCAGACGACGCTGGCTGGCGCGACATCCCCCTCACGCCAGGATGTCAGTCACCTGATCCCCGTGGCCAACTGAGAAGCCTGATCACGGGCTCATGTGCAGCCCGCGAGAGAATCTCAGCCCAAGCGCCTTTCGGAGACCGGGTCGAAGAGGTGCACGCGAGCAGGTCGGACCGAGAACCCCGTCCTGCCCCCGACCGCCGGGGTATCCTCGATCGGAACCCTTGCCAGCATGGCCCCTCTGGAACTGCCGGCACGCAGATGGACGTAACTCTCGGATCCGAGGGTCTCGACCACTTCCACCTCGGCCTCCAACCGGCAAGGATCGGATTCGGCACCCGCTTCCAGATGCTCCGGCCGTACACCGACGACCACCTTGCCGGGCCGGTGGTACGGCATGGCCTCGAACTCGAGGGCCAAACCCGGTGCGGTGACACGGGCACGCCCACCCGCCACATCCAGCGCAGCGTCGAAAAGATTCATTTGCGGCGACCCGATGAAGGTGGCCACGAACAGATTTGCTGGCCGCTCATAGACCTCGAGCGGCGAGCCATGCTGCTGCAGGTCTCCTCCTCGCATCACCGCGATGCGATCCCCCAAGGTCATGGCCTCGGTCTGGTCATGCGTGACATATACGAAAGTCGTAGCCAGCTTCTGGTGGAGCTTCTTGATCTCGGCACGCATCGAGACCCGAAGCTTCGCATCGAGATTGGACAGCGGCTCGTCCATCAAGAAAACCTTGGGCTCCCGCACGATGGCACGACCAATCGCAACCCGCTGCCGCTGCCCGCCGGACAACGCCTTGGGCTTGCGGTCCAGAAGGTGCTCGATCTCGAGAGAACGGGCGGCCTCGCGAACCTTGCCGTCAATGAGCGATACCGGAAGTTTGCGCAGCTTGAGAGCGAAGGCCATGTTCTCGAAAACGGTCATATGGGGGTACAGCGCATAGTTCTGGAAAACCATCGCGATGTCCCTGGCCTTGGGATGCACGTCGTTGACCACTGTCTCGCCGATGCGCAACTGTCCGCCCGTGATCTCCTCGAGCCCGGCAATCATCCGCAAGGCCGTCGACTTGCCGCAGCCCGACGGGCCCACCAATACCAGGAACTCCTTGTCCTCGACCGCTAGGGATAGCTCGCGGATGACCACGTTCTCCCCGTAGCGCTTCTCGACCTTGTCGAAGACCACCCTGGCCAATGCCGGACTCTCCCTTGTCGTTGCCGCCCTACGGGCTCAGGGACGGCCGGATGTCCATCCTAGCACGGAGCGCCCCTCACGGCACCGGACTCTGGGCCAGAGGGGCGTCCACGACCACACGCTCAGCTTGCGACGGGGATCATGGCATCCTGCGCCGCCGCCTGCTGGGCGGACACGGCATTCGCCGCGACCGCAGGCGCAGGCACCGATGCAGCAGAAACCTGAGCCGGTGTCGGCGCCGTCGGCGTCGGGGCGACCGGTCCGGAGGCCTGATTGGTAAGGCCCTCGAGCTGGCCTTGGATCGCGCTGTTTAGGCCCGAACGGACACGATTCTCGTAGAACTTGCCGGCAAAGTAGCTGAAGAGTGCGCCGACCCCTATGCCCAGCACCGTCCCGACACCAGGAACGAGACTGCCGACCAGACCGCCCACCATGGTCGCAGTCGCACCGATACCGGTGTAGGCGACGGTATCGCCTGCCGAGTTGGCAATGAACTTGGTGAAAGAACTGCGTCCACTGAAGAGATCAAGCGCGTTGGTAAATACCGACATCAGGCCGGCCAGGGCGAAGTTGCTCTTGAGCAGGCCGGGCAGGGACCGTAGGCTCGTGCTGATGGCGCTGCCGATGCCGGAGAAGATGCCTCCGGCGACTTCGACGCCACCGTGCATCATCGCTCGGGTGGCCTCCGCTCCAGCGCGGGAAAGATGAAAGGCGTCACGGGCGGCCCCGAGTGCCTTGGCGGACTGGATGACCGGAACGGCCACGCGCATGCCACCGTGCATGTCCGTGTTGGCGAAGGGGGAAACCGGGGAAGACGGGCCGTTGATCGCCATTTGTGGTACCTCGCTCGGGGGGGGTGAGCCAAGGGGGAAGACAAGAGGGTTATCCGGACGTGCGCCGCGAATCCGGTAAATCTGCGATGAAGAGAAGCTGAACGACGGGAGAAGGATGGAGAGCTTGTCCGGTGGTACATAATCGAAGCAAGCCCAAAACCATGGATATCGCACGCCGTCCCGCCATCGAGCAGTTCTACGCCATCCGCAAGACACGCGGGTTGGCCTTGTCCGCCGATGGCCAGACCGTGGCCTTCCTGACCAATCTGACGGGTTCGCCGGAAGTTTGGACCGTCCCCGTTTCAGGGGGCTGGCCACATCAGGTGACCTTCGGCGGCCAGGCCGTACAGCAGGTCCTGTGGACCGCGGACGGCGAGTCGTTGATTGTATCGATGGACCACGACGGCGATGAGGATTACGAAATCTTCCGCGTGGGACGGGACGGAGGCATTCCCGAGCGCCTTCATGCTCCGGTCAAGGAACAAACGCACCTCGGCGGCCTTTCCCCCGATGGCGAACGACTTGCCTATGCCACGAACCACGGCCACCCGGCGTCCTTCGACATCGTGCTCCATGATTTGGCTCTCGGTACGGAAAGTGTCCTTTGGCGCAGCACGCACGTGGACCTTCCTCTCGACTTCTCGCCCTGCGGGCGCTGGCTGCTGGCCTATCGTTTCGAACAGAATGCCAACCAGGACCTATTGCTCATCGAAGTGGCCACCGGCGAGGGGCGCATCCTCACCCCGCACGAGGGCTTGGTCCGCAACCACAGCGCCGTGTGGATCCCCGACTCGTCTTCGTTTCTCTTCCTGACAGACCGCGAACGGGACTTCATGGGCGTCGGCCTGATGGATGCCGTGACGGGAGAGTTCCGCTGGGCGCATGATCCCGACCGCGACGTCGCGGAATTGGCGGTCTCGCCGGACGGACGCTGGTGGGCCTTCATCGAGAATCGGGACGGCAGCTTCGTACCCGTCCTGTTCGAATCCTCATCCGCGACCTGGCACGAACTGCCGGCCTATGCCCGCGGCGTCGCCAGCGAGCTCAGATTCTCCAAAGATGGCAAGGTCCTGGCGTTTTGTCACGAATCCCCGATTCGTCCCAGGGATATCCACGTGATCGACTTGGTGACCGAGGGGCATCCCGGCCGACAGATTACTTTCTCGCAGATTGGCGGGTTGAGCGCGGCGGACTTGGTGATGCCGGAGAAGGTCCGCTATCGCTCTTTTGACGGTCTCGAGATTCCCTCCTGGGTCTTCGTGCCCCACGGCCCGGCTCCCGAGGGTGGCCATCCGGCCATCATCTGGCCGCATGGCGGTCCGGATTCCCAGGTCATCGCCAGTTTCCAGCATTGGTTTCAGGTCTTCGCCGGAGCGGGCTACGTGGTCCTTGCCCCCAACTTCCGGGGCAGCACCGGCTATGGCAAGTCCTTCCAAGCCATGAATCGCCGCGACTGGGGCGGCGCCAGCTTCCGTGACATCGTGGCGGGAGCGGATCATCTGCTGTCCACCAACCTTGTCGACCCGGAACGCATTTCCGTGGTTGGCGGTTCCTTCGGCGGGTTCATGGCCCTGACGGCGGCCACCCGCGAGCCCGGTCGCTGGGGAGCCATCGTGGACATTTTCGGTATCAGCAATCTCTTCACCTTCATCGAGACCACACCCGCCTGGTGGAAGCCTTATCTTCACCAGATGGTCGGCCACCCGATCGAGGATCAGGAGTTGCTACATGAACGTAGTCCCGTCAATTTCCTGGACAAGGTCCGAGCCCCTTTGCTGGTGATCCAAGGCGCCAACGACGCCCGGGTCGTGAAAGCCGAATCCGATCAGGTCGTGGAGCGCCTGCGATCACGAGGTGCCATCGTGGAATACCTCGTTTTCGATGACGAGGGACACGGGTTCACTCATGTCGCCAACGAAATCCGGGCGGCCCGTGCCATCGTAGGCTTTCTCGACCGGCACATGCCTGTTCGTACGACGGCGGGGCAGGGCACCCTCAGGATCTGACAAGCGTGCCCTCAGGGCAGAAACTGTCCCGTCCTTGCATCCACGCGGTACCTGCCGGCCTTGCTCTCAAAGGTCCAGACCATCCGGCGCGGGGGGTTGTCCTGGTCAAGGATAAGACGCTCCAGCCGATCCGTCGGCATGCCCTTGCGGGCGGCCACGGCCACGGCACGATCACTGTCGAGGAGCGGAGGGGTGCCGAGAGGGTCCAAGCCTTGCTCCCGGCGGAGCACCGTCCACCGTACGGAGCGATCGCTGCGTTCAACGCGCAGCATGTCCCGTGCTTGGCCGGAAGCCACGTAGAAGTAATTCCAGTCTCCTGACATGTAACCCTGCGACACGGGGCCACCCTCGATGCGAGCAAGCCGCGCCGTGACATCCCACCCCTGCGCGGCGCGGTCACAAGCAGGCAAGCCGGAAAGTGCGGTCAGGACTCCGGCGGCGGACGCAGCAAAGCTGACCGCAGGTGCTCCACGAAAGGGTATGGCGGACAGGGCGGCCCCGCACCCCTCCAGGGTCAACCCTAGAAGGCAGACCAAAGCTGGCAACGCACGCAACATCATGTCACTACTCTACTTGATAACAAAATCCTAACCGCTGGTGACGACGGGGAGCCATCCCGTGGCCGAACAAGCCCGGAGGGTACAATGAAGGGCCACATCCCCTGCTGGAGCCTCCTTCGCCGATGCCCCGACGCCATGCACGCCCGACAGGCCCCCTCCCGACCGCCCGTTGGCGCGGAGCGCCGCAGGGCATGGTGCTGGCCTCCTTGCTGGCCGGCCTTGTCCTTGCGCCGTTGCCCGTCCTGGCGGCAGAGGGCCCCAAGGCCGCCAATCTGACAGACGTTCCTCCCAACCACTGGGCCTACGGTGCCATCAGGGTGCTGATGGAACGCTATCGCATCATGGGCAGCTTCCCCGACAACACCTTCCGCGGCGAGAAGGTCGTGACCCGTTACGAACTGGCGGCCATACTCGCCCTGGTCATGGATCGGGTGATGGGCCGGGGCGAGGACCGCCTCACAGACGCCAACCGCGCCTTGCTGGACAAGCTGACGGCAGAGTTCAGGACCGAGCTGGCCGAACGGGATACCTTGCGCCAGCGACTGGATCAGATGCAAAAGCAACAGGATGACCTCACGGGACAACTCAAGGAGCTCAAAGGTCGCCTAGGAGCGAACGACAAGGTTTCAGCCCACGTCGACAGCGTTATTCTCGACGATCCCGAAGACAAGCTGTATCCCCATTGGACCAGTTCCACGAGAGTGGGATTCTCGGGCAAGGTCAACGACATCACGACGGCGACCTTCGGCATCGGGGGGGGCTACGGCGCTCGCCAGACCAGCGTGTCGCCGGCCATTGCCGGCGCAGCCAAGCCCCCGGCGGGGGATCTTCGCCTGTCTGGGACCGCGGCCTTCACGACCCGCCTCAAGGGAGACCAGACCCTGACGACCCGCTTCGGCTCCTTCGGCCTGGGGGCGCTGATGAACCTCAAGGGTTATGCCAGTCATTGGGGTGATGGCCTTATCGGCTCCGGCCTTGCGGAACCCTCTGGCTACGTGTCCCGTGGGGGTAGGGACCAGGGATTCGGCGCCAAACTCGACATGGGTGGGCTCGCCCTGGCCGCGGGGTTCAATTCCTACTTGTTGGCGACCTACCTCGGATGGAACTTCGGTGCCGGAGACTTCAATCTGATCGCCGATGTCGACCACGACAGCGTAGGGGCTGTCACCCTGTCCCAGGCTCGGGCCTTCGCGGTCTCGTCCAGTCTCAATCTTGGGTCCGAACAACTCGGCCTGCAAGTGCAAGGCGGCCTCAGGGGCAGCGTGAACTCTCTGGGCGTCATGCAGAACATGACCACCGCCGCAGGGGCTCAGGGCATCGCCAATCTCTGGGGCATGGAGCTCGCGGCAGGAGCCGGTCTGAAGCAAGGTCCCGAGAAAAACAACACCACGCTGCAGTTGCAACCCTCCGCCTACATCTTCCGACCCACCGACGGCTGGGTGCCCTCCATCCTTCTGGGTACCACGACTCCCTTCACCCTTGCCGGCAAGAAGACGGGCGAAGGATCCTTGCTGGGCGACAAGGCCGGCTGGACGATCCAGCTGGGCCTCGACAACCCGATCCTTCCCAATCTGGTCCTCGAGGCAAGCCTGCAGCAGGACATCCTCTTCGGCAACAAGTACGACGGCTGGGCCTATGCCGTGTACAGCGGAGTGGACTTCTGACCCGGCGCAGGATCGCTTCGGGACGGACGCTGCTTTGGGCCGGGCTCTTGGTCGGCTGTGCGGGGACGGGTCCCGCCGTGCCTGCCGGCGCCCTCGGCGGCAGACTGACCTTCATGGACCGGCCGGCAGCCGGGAAACGCGTCTCGCTGCTCATCCGGCAAGGAGATGCCTGGTCAGATGCCAGAGGGACCGATGGTCAGGCCCTGACCGCACAGGCGGACGACACCGGTGTCTACCACTTCCCCAGACTGGCCGGAGGCACCTACCGGGTCGTCTATCTGGCACAGGAGGTTCCTGATGGCAATGGCGCTCCCCTACCCTCACGCGAGGTGGCGTCCTGGACCAGCGCCGACATCAGCCACCGCAGCGGCGGCACCTCGACCGTTCCGGACATCGAGGTGACCTACAACGGTCTCATCTATCCCGATACCGGCCAGTCCTATCCTGTTTCCGCCGAACTGCCGCTGCCCTTCCACTGGTCTACCCATCGCCATGGCAAGCGTTATCGTCTGATCGTCCACGGCAATCGAGAAGGCCGTCCGCCAGCCTTCCATTCGGGCAACTGGACCGAGGTTCCCTCTGCAATTCTCGCCAAGGAAGCGGCGCCCGACCTGTATGCCTGGGAGATCCTCATCGATGGAGGAAATCACGGCGAGGGCAGATCAGGACGCCGCAACCTGGACTTGAAGCCTCCGGCCCAGGAAGACCCCCCGGCCGAAGATCCCTTCCCGGCTCCCTAGTCGGCCCTTTGGAGACGTCGCCGCCCCCCGCGCGGTCCACGGCGGATGTCCGGCCAAACCTTTACGGCAAGCAACCCGACGACAAAACCGCCCACATGCGCCCACCAGGCCACGCCTCCCGCATGTGCGGACGCACCCGCAAGCTGGGCCAGCGTCGCGGAGAACGCCTGCACCACGAACCACCAACCCAGAAACCACCACGCACGCAACTTGGGAAACAGCACGAAAATGCCCAGCAAGAGCAGCGTTCGGACCCTCGCGTCCGGGAAAAGGACCATGTACAGGCCAAGCACCCCCGCGATGGCCCCGGAAGCCCCCACGATGGGCAAGCGGGAACCCGGCTCGAGCAGAGCTTGAGCAAGAAAAGCCAAGGCACCGGCCGCCAGATAGAAAAACAGATAGCGGACGTGTCCTAATCGACCTTCGACATTGTCCCCGAACACCCAGAGGAACCACATGTTTCCCAGCAAGTGCAGCCATCCGCCGTGAAGGAAGATCGCGGAGACCAGAACGCCGAGTCCATTGGCACGGCCCTCGGCCAAGCCCTGCCATAGGTCCCTCGGCACCACACCGTGCCGGATGAGTGCCGGCTCAAGTGCCTCTCCTAGGCGAACCTCCCAGAAGAAAGCCATGAGCGACAGCACGATGAGGCCGATATTGACGAACGGGAAGCGTTCGGAAGGCAGGTCGTCCTTGAGCGGAAAGATGGCAGAACCTCAGCGGAAGGAGTCCGTGGCCTCGAAAGCTTCGCCACGTCGCGTCAGGCTGGGATCCGTCGAGAAGTAATACCGGCGTCCGCTCACGGGTCCCTTCCACTCATCCGCCCCGTCGGCGGCCACGCCCTTGGGCCAGATCTCGAAGGTGCCATCCGGGTTGAGCAAGCCGGAGGTCGAGGACTCGTTACTGTGCAGCGCGTCCATCAACAGCGTGTCCGACGCCTCCGGCGACTTGAAGTAGCACTCATTGCACGATCCGGTGGCCGTCGTGGACTCAGTGGGTCCGTATCCGGCAATCTCCTTGGTACGAAGACGCCGCCAGCGCCACTTGGTTTTGTCGGCCGGGTCCTCGCGGTCGTAACTGAGCCAGATGAGGAAAGAGTTCTGGAGCATAGTGGATTCCGATGTATCGGTCCTGTCCGTGCGGGCATCCTCCCACATGTAGAAGAAACTGGCCGACGCAGGCGCCCAGACGTCCTTGACCGTGCCGTCCGGAAGCTTTTCAAGTTTTAGTCGGGGAGCGACGGTGGGCGGAGCCGCCTCGAACTTGTAGGCCAGATTGCCGTCCGAACGGTGGACCACCCCGGACAGGGTGGCGCCCGCAGGCACCGTCCTGCCGACGTTGTCGAGCACTCCGGGGAAGGTGTTGTGGTCTTGCGGTACCCCACTGCCGTAAGCATCGATGATGTCCTGGGCCGTGACGTTGAGGGCCGTAAGCTCCGCCCCGCCCGAGGTCAGGTAGATGTATTTGACGAAGATCTCAGGCGGCTTGAAGGACGCGTTGGCGCCCTTGCCGTCGACGCGTCCCTCCGTCACGGCAGCGAGGAAGAACCGCAACATGCGATCCGAACTACGCTGCCACACATCGAGACTTGCGGAGCCGGTGAGGTAATCTCGCAGATCCAGCCGGCAGTAGACGGCCACCCGCACGCCACTGGGCATCTTGTAGAGCTTCTTGTAGAACGGCGTGTCGAGTACGTTCATCGTGGTGGGATATTCGGCCGAGAGGTTGGCCCACTGCGGGCCCGAGGGAAGATATGGCTCCGCCGGATCCGGAGGTGGCGTGGCTGGCAACGGCACGGCTGCCGCACCCGAGGTCACGGGAAGCAGCTCGTTGTACCAGAAGCTGTGCTTGACGGCCTTCTGACCGTTTCGGGGATCACCAGGCAATGAGACGGTAGTCAGGTAAGCACTGCTGGGAAAGAGATTTCCCGTCTGGGGATCCTTTCGCGGAGCAATGATGACAGGGAAAGACGTCACCCCTGCGCCGGAATACCAGTCGACATCGGCTTGGTCATCACGTGGAACCAAGCGCCAGTAACGGGTCAGCTCCTCGTCCTCCCCATTCCAGGATCCGCTGAATTTGCTCCAGTCGCAAAAAACCGGCCAGTTCCGGGGATTTGCCAGCAGCGTCAGCTGCAACAAGGGCCTGTGCTTGGCTTGAGAAGCGTCGTCCTGGCCGGGATAAGCCGCGTTGATGTCGAGCTCGGAGAAGCGAAACGACGTCTCTGAAGAATAGTGGCCGGCCGCCGGGGGCGGACTGGAAAAGGTGGCCTGATTGGTCCAAAACGTGGCCAGCACGCGATCCGTGGCCCCCATGATCTCGTTTTCGGCGAGCCGCAGGGCCAACTCGGCATCCTCGCGGGACGCCAGCTGGCGGGCCACATTGCGATTGACCCGCTGGTCGGTGAGGACCCGAAGCAGGACGGCCGTCGCCAAGCCAATCATGACCACGGAGATGACGACAGAGAACACCAGGGCAAAGCCCCGTGCCCCGTCGCGGGCCCCTCGCTGGCGAATCACAGGGCTCCTCCCTGTGGCAAGGCCACATTCCTGGCGAAAGCGTAGCCTTCAATCACCACGCCTTCCGTCGGAGTGCCATCGCTTCTCTTGCGATTTCCGCCCGGCATCAACGGCTGGTTGGGATCACCCGCCATGAAGTTCCAGCGGACCTCATAAGGACTCAGCAGGTTGGAATAAGCCGCCGGGTGTTCCTGAAGCAAAGTAAACAGCTTCGTCACGCCCTTCGGCGCAAAGCGGGGTTCATCACCCACCGGCACGCCGGGCACGACCGTCGCCAGCACTTGAGCCGTGGTCGCACCACAATTGAGGGTGGCCGGCACAGTGGAAGAACCCGTCCAGTGATCACCTGACAGGGTCTTGGCCGTCGCACCGAAGCTGACCTTGCCCACGGGCATCGCAGGCGCACCGGCAGCCAGGTAGTTGACATCCATCCGAAACATCTCGCCGGTCGCGGTGTTCAAGGTCCCGGAGCACGCCATCGAAAGACGAACCAACCGGTTCCACAGACCGCTGGCTTGGCGCTCCGCACTGGTCGGCGCCAAGGGATTGGCAGGCCCCTTGGTCCTGAAGTAGCCCACAAAAACCGGGGTCTCAAGCGCACCTGTCAACATCACCAACCGGTCGGTGGTCAGGCCCTCCCGCAACGCACCGTCACGCAACGGCGCACCCCACAGTTTCCCGATCTGCTGGCCGGAACTCTCGGACAGCCAGTCGGCCAACGAGATGCCGGATAACTTGAGATTGGAGTCCACCTCCACCACGGTCTGGTGATAGACATAACGCGCTTGGCGCACATCGTCCGCAATCCGGATGGTGGCGAAGCGCGATTGTCCCATGGCGGAGGACTGGGCACCGAGTCTCGAAGCGAAGCCGCCCCATCGCCGCGTGACCTCGAAAGAGACCGCCACCACGATCGAGAAGACCACGATGCCCGAAACCAGCTCGATGAGGGTGAACCCTCGACGAAGCCTCATTGGCCCATCACTCGCCCGGAGACAATGAGCGAAGAGCTTGCGAGCGGGATGTCTGGCTTGCCGCCCGACACGAACTTCCAGTCATCCGCAAACTTCTTGGCATCGTAGGTGCGCGCCACCACAATTCGGGTCAAGCATTCCACATACTCGCTGCGAAAGCCCCCGGCCGTCGCCGGACGGCCCGCCCGCTTGTCGTAGACAAAAAGGCGCCCTGTGTCCAATCCCCCTGGAGTTCTGGGGTCGCCAATGGCCGAGTCCGCCAGGAGAGCATAGGCTTTCGTATCAAGGCCGGAACCGGGCAACTCGCCGGAGACACTGCCGCCCACATGTACCAAGTTCGCAGACTCGGGGATACCCGTGGGATCGATGGTTCCAACTTCGATTAGTCTCATGGCGGCATCTGAGAGACCGAAACACTGAAGGCGAACGACATAGCGGATGCCCTGAGGCTCGGCCAAACTGTTCAGGAACTCGGCCTGGGTGGTGTAGAAGGCCGACAAGTCTTCACCGGACGCGCTGTAAAGACGCACGGACGAAAAGGGAGTCTCGAGAAACCATGGCCCATAAAGGGCGTCGAGATCATAAACTGTCCCTTGATCGGCCAGCACCTTGGTGGGAATGGCTGCAAGCGTCCGACCACTCGGGGCTTCGATGGGTCGACCATTTTCCGGAAAGAGATCAAGAAAAAATTGGGTCACCTGCGCCTTCCGCTGCGCGAGGCGGTAAGCCCGGTCATATCTCTGGCCGTCCACCATGGCGGCAAGAGAATTCTCCGTGGCCAGGTCAGAGAGGATGCGATCGAGGGCCCGATCCGAAAGACTCTGGGCGAAGGGCCGCTCCATGGTCTTGCCTCCCGTGTTGGAGAAGGCAATCAGCAACTCGGCCATCGCGCTTAGGATGACCCCCATCACAGCAGCCGCAACGAGATTCTCGACCAGGGTGAATCCAGCGGCCGAGCGTCGAGCCTTGCTTCCTGCAGGCATCAGGACGAGGGAGCGCATGTTCAAATCGTTCCCCACCCAGGTCCAGGCCTAACGGTCGACCAGCCCTTGCCCCCCTGAAGCGCAGGGTCATGCTCCCCCCATGGGCCGCACCTTCGAGGCGCTCGATACGGCTGGCGTGATTCTGGCCGCATGGTGTACGGGCGCACTCTGGGGGTTGGTCGCCGGCCGGGCCTCCACAGGGTCCCGGGACTTGGCGGTCAAGCCTCGGCAGGCAAAGGAAAGAATCCTGTTGGTTGCCGTCGTAGATGACCTCCGGCCCCCCGGCACCCGGGAGTTGCGGGGGCACGCAGACGCCCTGCTGCTGGTGCGGCGTCGGCCAGAAGGGGGCATCCACGTGCTGGCTGTGCCTCGGGACACTTGGCTGGAACCCCACGAAACCAAGGTCAACGGATTGCTCTGGCGCATGGGGGGAGGCGACTCTCGTAGACTGCTGAGCCGACTGTGGCACCTCGAGATTGACGCCCATCTGGTCCTGACCTTGGCCGCTGTGGCCAGGATTGTGGACGGACTGGGCGGACTGAACGTGAACGTGGAGCGCCCCATGCAGGGCGAGGATCGCACCGCCGGCTGGAAGTTCGCCCTGGCTCCCGGGCGTCATCGACTCGATGGCCCCTTGGCCACCGCGTGGTTCAGACACCGGGGGAATGGTTCGGACTTGGCCCGCGTCGACAGGCTCGCACACGTCGGTCCAGGATTGCTGCGCCGTCTGCCGCCTCCGCACGTGCTGGCCTCTTGGGCCGCGCTATTGACAAGGGACATGCTCTGCGACGAACCACCGTCGGAATGGCCCGTCTGGTTCGAGGCCGCGAGGGGTCCCGTCCGCTGGGACAGCTTGCCCGGCAAACCCGAGAAGCTTGGGAAACGCTGGATCTGGCGCGGCGACGACCAAGCCCGAAAGATCCTGACGTCCGGCTGGAAAGGACCGCCTAGTCCAGATAGAAACTGGTGACGACCTTGTGCTTTTCCTGGGCGTACTTCACGGAATCCATCAGGGTCGTGCTGCTGTGATAGAGGAAACAGATGAGCTGTTGACAGGAATCGATGATTTCCTGGTTACACATCTGCGAGGCCTGCGCAAGAGTCAACAGGCGGCGCTCGGCGTGCTCGCGCACCGTCGGCAAGGCTTGTAGCAGCTCTTGGCTCTCGGCAGACTGTTGCGCGAGGGTCTGGGGCAGGATGACCTGCAGGTTGCCGGGGTTGGCCCGCTGCACGCCCTTGATGACGGCAGAGTTGGTGCCGGCGGCCCCGCTCGTGATGATGGTGTTTCCCGTAAGAGCCAAGGCATAAGCCAGCATCTCGATCAGCTGCTGATGAGTCAGCGAGATGTGCCTTGTGCCCAGAATGGCAATTTTCTTGGCACCGGACGTCTGGATCGTCTGGAGCTCGGCCATGAAGGCGTCAACGGTGGCGGGAACCTGGATGGATGTGTCCATGAGCGGTCGGGACCTGTTGTCGCGGGGAGGCCGTAGGAGTGTCGCATGCTAGCATGGGGGTCCCGTGTCGTCGATCCAAGGCCTCAACCCTTCGCAGCTGCGTGCCGCGACCCACCCCGCCGGTCCCCTGCTCGTGCTTGCGGGTGCCGGAGCCGGAAAGACCCGCGTCCTGACCGAACGGATCGCCTGGATCCTGGGACAGGAGCTGGCCGAGCCGTGGCAGATCATGGCCGTCACCTTCACCAACAAGGCCGCACGCCAGTTACGCGAACGCATCGGGCGACGCCTGCGGCCCGAGCTCCCGGCCGACGAAGCGGCCCGGGCCTTCCCTACGATGTGGGTCGGCACCTTCCACGGCCTGTGCGCCCGCCTGCTGCGCACCGAAGGCGACAAGCTCCCGGCCCCGTGGGGTCCGGGCTTCAGCATCTACGACACCGCAGACCAGGAAAAAGTAATCCGCCAGGTCCTCCACGATCTCGGGATCTCCTCTGACCTGCTGACCCCGCGCCAAGCGCTGTCAGCCATTTCGCGGGCCAAGTCCATGGGTCGCAGTGCTGCGGCCTATGCCGAGACGGCACGGCATCGTCTGGAAGACGCCATTGCCAGAGTCTGGGAAGGGTACGATGCCGCGCTCGGGCGGCAGAATGCGCTCGACTTCGACGACCTGCTCGCCATTGCGGTTCGCCTCCTGGAGGAACGCAGAGAAGTCCTTGCCTACTGGCAGCAACGCTTCCGACACATCCTGGTCGATGAATATCAGGATACGAATCAGGCACAGTACCGACTGATCCGGCTGCTGGCAGAAGGCCACCGCAACCTTACGGTCGTGGGAGACGTGGACCAAAGCATCTATTCCTTCAGGGCGGCGGACTTCCGCATCCTGCTCCAGTTCGAGCAAGATTACCCCGAAGCCGTTCGCATCACCCTTGAAGAAAACTACCGTTCTCGCAGTGCGATCCTCGAACTTGCCAACAGCCTGATCGCCCACAATCTGGAACGGTACCCCAAGACCCTCCGCCCCGTCCGGGAAGGACAAGCCAAGGTCGAGCTCTACTGCGCCAGCGACGAGACGGACGAGGCCGAATGGATTCTTTCGCGCCTTCGACAGGATCACATCGACCCAGATGACGTCTGCGTCCTCTACCGCACGCACGCGATGTCGCGGGCCCTCGAGGAAGCCTTCACGAGGGCGGGTGTCGCTTACCGTTTGGTCGGCGGCATCCGTTACTTCGACCGCAAGGAGGTCAAGGATGCCCTCGCCTGGCTGCGCCTGGTGGTCAACCCTCGCGACGACGCAGCCTTCGTCCGCGCAGCCGGCGCACCCCGGCGTGGCTTGGGTGCCGCCACAATGGAAAAGCTGCAACAACACGCCGCAAGATCGGGAATGGCGCTCTGGCCGGCCTTGGGCAGCGGACTGCCTGATGACCTGAAGGGCGCCGCGCGGCGCAAGGTCCAGGATTATCTGACGGCCTTGGAGCAGGTGGCTGCTGCGACCAAGGGCCTGCCGCCCTCCCTTGCCATCCGCTCGGTTCTCGAGGGCAGTGGTCTTTCGAGCGAACTGGCCTCGGAAGGCGATGAGGAGGCCGTCATGCGTCTCGAAAACGTCGAAGAACTGGTGTCACGTGCAGCGGCCATGGAGGCGGACGGTGAGGCTACGGACCTCGAAGGCTTCCTCGCCACCGTACCGTTGGCCGGCGCGGAAGACGGGCCCGAGGCGGAGGATAGCCGCAGCCGAGCCACGCTGATGACCGTTCACGCTGCCAAAGGGTTGGAATTTCCGGTGGTCTTCCTGATTGGCCTGGAGGAAGGAATCTTTCCGCACCAGCGCGCGCTCGAGGACGGGACGGCCATGGAAGAGGAGCGACGTCTCTGCTACGTCGGCATCACACGGGCGGAGGACCGCCTGTTCCTAAGCTATGCGGAAGGCAGGCGCCTGTCGGGACAAACCCGCTGGAACTTGCCCTCGCGCTTCGTGGGCGAGATGCCACGGGACCTGCTGCCCCGCACCGAGTCCCGTTGGCTCAGGCGCGCGGTACAGGCCCGCGGTGCCTGGGAGCGCCGTGAGGAATCCGTTCGCTGGTCGGACGTCGACGAGAGAGATCCGAACATGGACCACGAGGAGGGTCGACCCTCCAGATTTCGCAGGGCCGAAGAACGTATCCGCGAGGAGGAAATCGTCTGGAGCCAGGACCTTGATCTTGCCCTGCCTGACTTTCGAAAGGGTGATCGCGTCTGGCATCCCAAGTTCGGCGAAGGGATCGTGCTCGAGATCCACGAACGCCGGGGACAGATGGACCTCGCCATCGACTTTCCCCGATGGGGTACGCGCACGCTCGACGCGCGCCACGCGGGCCTTAGCCGCCGCTAGAAGCCCAGCTTGGACCAGAAGCCACGCCGCACCAGGTCCTCACCCTTGACGCGAGCACCTTGCATGGTTTCGGCGACAGCCTCGACGATGTCTTCTTCCACTTTTGCCTTGTGCAGGAGGGTAAACACACGGTCGATTCTTTCGTTGGTCCCCGCGAGCCTCTCTGCCAGCGTACGGGCCACCTGCAACAGGATCGCCGGCTCATGGGCCATCAGCGACTCGAAATTGCGGTAGACCGTGAAGGAACACGGCGTAAGCGCTCGGACCGTCGCAGACCTCGGCTTGCGCAACAAGGCTCCGACCTCACCCAGGACGGCACCGGGCCCCTTCACGACAGCCACACGCTCGTCCCCCACCAACACCTCGACTTCACCCTCGTCGAGGATGATCACGTCGTAAGTGGTCTCACCGTCCTTGAAGACCGGCTTGCCCGGACCGCACGTCCAGGTCTTGGGGGGAGAAACGGCCTGTGAACCGGACGGGAGCTCGCCCTTGGACGTCACGGGACGATCCCAGCCGGGGGACTTCTTGGATGCTTCGGTCACGTACGGCTCCTCTCGGGGACGTGACAAGGCTGCCGCGCCAACCGGCGACCTTGACCCCCTGCTCGATTCTTTCGTAACATACCCTTTCAGTCTCCCTTTGTCGTCTTTTATCCTGCCCTTGGTCATCCGAGGCAACGGTCAACGTCGCGGCGACGGTCCCCCGTGGACCACAACGCCCTCCCAGCAAGGAAGGTCCCCGAACCCATGGCTCCCGAACAGCTGTTCAGCTTGATCACGTGGTTCTCCATAGCAGCATCCCTTGCCGCCCTCGTGGTCGCCGGCGGCCTGACGGGCTGGGTGCTCAGGCAGCCGGCCGGGAATGCCCGGATGCAGGAGATCTCGGGCGCCATCCAAGAGGGCGCGGCGGCCTATCTCAATCGGCAGTACACGACCATCGCCGGCGTATCGCTGGTTCTGGCCGTGCTCATCTTCTTCTTCTTCCGCACGGCAGACGATGCCATGCATGGAGCAGTTCCGGCCCTGGGCTTCGTCGTCGGGGCGGTCTTCTCCGGTTTCGCGGGTTACGCCGGCATGAACATCTCGGTCCGTGCCAACGTCCGTACCACCGCGGCCGCAGAGAAAGGCCTCGCGCCGGCCCTTGACGTGGCGTTCCGCGGAGGGGCCGTCACGGGCTTTGCCATCGTCGGGCTCGGCCTCCTGGGCGTGGCCGCGTTCTTCATGTGGCTGTTCCCGGCAGATGCCGCCGCAACGGGCGCCGAGCACAACCGTGAACTGTTCAACCTCGCGCTCGAAGGCATGGGCTTCGGCGCCAGCTTGATCTCGCTGTTCGCCCGGGTGGGCGGTGGCATCTTCACCAAGGCAGCCGACGTCGGCGGAGACCTCGTCGGCAAGGTCGAGGCAGGCATTCCTGAGGACGACCCGCGTAACCCCGCCACCATCGCCGACAACGTGGGTGACAACGTCGGGGACTGTGCAGGCATGGGCGCCGACCTCTTCGAAACCTACGTCGTCACGATGATCGCAGGCATGTTGCTGGGTCAATTCGCCTTCCCGGGGACCGCGCAAGGCGTGCTGCTGCCCCTCGCGCTCGGTGCCGCGGCGATCATTGCTTCGATCGTAGGCTCCTTCTTCGTACGGCTCAGCCCGAGCGAGAACATCATGGGGGCTCTCTACAAGGGACTTTTCGCGACCACCGGGGTGTCGGTCGCGCTGTTCTACTACCTCGTCGGGAAGGTGATGGGCGACAACGCCATGCCGTTCTTCTGGGCGGGATCGATCGGTCTTGCCGTCATGGTGCTCATCACGCTCATCACCGAGTACTACACCTCGACCAACTTCCGGCCGGTCAAGGTCATCGCCGAGGCTTCGCAGACCGGTCCTGCGACCAACATCATCTCGGGTCTCGCCGTGGGCATGGAGTCCACCGCTGTACCCATCGTCATCATCGTCGCGGGCATTGCCGGCTCGTTCTTCACGACCCAGGGCCTCGCCGGTGAGGGCGTGAGCACCCTTATCATGGGTGCCTACGGCATCGCCGTCGCCGCGGTCGGCATGCTGTCCACAGCCGGCATGGTGGTCGCGATCGACTCTTACGGCCCCATTACCGACAATGCCGGCGGTATCGCCGAGATGAGCGAACTTCCCGGCAACGTTCGCGAGATCACGGACAAGCTCGATGCCGTGGGCAACACGACGAAGGCCGTCACCAAGGGCTACGCCATCGGATCCGCCGGCTTGGGCGCACTGGCGCTCTTCATCACCTTCACGAAGAAGGTCGATGGCTTCGAGAACCTGAAGGGCATCGAATACACGCTGCAAGATCCCATGATCATCATGGGTCTGTTCCTGGGCGGCATGCTGCCCTTCCTCGCGTCGTCGATGTTCATGAATGCCGTCGGCAAGGCTGCACAGGCCGTCATCGTCGAAGTGCGGCGGCAGTTCCGCGAGATGCCCGGCATCATGGACCGCACGCAGAAGCCGGACTACGGCAAGGCCGTCGACCTCGTGACCCGTGCCGCCATCCGCGAGATGCTTCTTCCCGGTGCCATCGCGGTGCTGGCCCCGGTCGTCGCGGCTTTCGTGGGTATCAAGCTGCTGGCCGGCATGTTGTCAGGCGCCATCCTCACGGGCATGCTGATGGCCCTGATGATGGCCACGGGTGGCGGTGCCTGGGATAACGCCAAGAAGTACATCGAGCTTGGCTCCTTCGGGGGCAAGGGCTCAGACGCCCACAAAGCGGCCGTCGTGGGCGACACTGTGGGGGATCCCTTCAAGGACACTGCAGGCCCTGCCCTCAACCCGATGATCAAGATCCTGAACATCGTGGCCCTGCTGGTTGTCACAGCCTTCGCGACACAGCTGCATCCGTAACCAAGGCGCAGGTAGAATCCCCCGAGGACGTCTCGTCCCCGGGGGATTCCTTGTTGGAAGGCAGGCCAGGCAAAGGAGAGGTGCGGGGTCGGGGGGCAGCAACGGATGAGCGACAGAGACACATCGTAGCGAGGCACGAGCCCCCTGGCGCCCCAACGCAAGCGAGGACTTCGTGACAGAGACGGGCTGCTTCCGACGCCCCCGTAACGTCGCCGCACATGACGGGTCACCTGGCAAGTCTTTGTGCGCCTCGTCATGATCAGGGCGGCCGGAGTGGCCTGGCCTTCGGGACCTGAGCCGCGCAAGCCTTTCCCATTCTCAGGGCATAAGATCCAAGGACGATGAGTAGCCCCAGCCTGCGACAGAAGGTCCGGTCCCACGGGACGTCGGCGCCGTCTCAGCCTGCTCGGCACGCCTTGGCCCCCCCGCCTCGGGCCGAGAAGCGCCGAGAGCTTTCTGGCAGCGTGGACGTGAGGACCTTGTCAGCTCCTGCGCGGCAAGCGGAAGAGCAGGCCTTGCTGGCTGCAGGTTGGCTGCCACCTGAGTATGTCAAGGCCAAAGGCAACAGCCGGGCGGCAGCGGAAGCTCTGGCCATGCGCCCCGGAGCCCCTGCACGCTCGATGAGTTGGACGGACCCAGCCCTGATGCTGAAAGGTGCGCGAACACTGGCTGGAACTCCCGAGCTACAGGAGCTGGCCAAAAACCTGCGCCGCGGAGACATCGTCCTTACCGCCGAGTTCCTGCCCCAGGATCCCGTGACCGGCATGACGGGCGGCCCCTACAATCATGCCTTGTTGGTGGTGAAAGACGGGCCTCAGCCCGAGTTCATCGAGGCCATCGGCGTCACCGGAGCCAAGAACGACCCCACAGGCAACCGAGTGCGTAGGTCCCGGATGGTGGATTATGCCGTGCGGCATATCGCTTTCCGGGTGTTGCGGCCGGCGGATGCTCTGCCTGCTGCCCAACGAGAAGCAGCCGTTCAAAAAGCCATTGCATATGCGGAACGCCAACTCGGGCGTCCTTATGACTTTGCTTTCACGAACCACGACCACGGTAACGGCGGAGAGAAGGCTTTTTATTGCAGCGAGCTCACGTTTTTGGCGTGGACCTCCCGCGAGGGGGCGGGCATGCGCCTCCCCTTGGCCACTGCGCCATCTCTCAACGTCGGGATGAAGGCCGTTCACGCGGCCCTTGACGCTGCAAATCCTCTCCGTCCGAATGAGACCCTTAGACCCTTGGTCGGAAGTGTCCTGTCAGGCAAAGGGCCACTGGATCTGGCGAGTACTCTGATTCGTTCCGTCTTGCCAAAGCTCAGGCCCAATCCGATGGCCGCCGTGATGAGCATGGCCACCGATACCGTCGGCACGCGACAAACCACCTCGCCGCGCTTTGTCTCCCCGACCGATCTGGCTTGGGGCGGACTTCCTGTCAGAGACTTCAACACCAAAGGACGCCGGATGGATCCGGAACCGAGCCGCTGAGCAGCGACCCGGCTACGGCAACCGATGAAGAAGCCCCGGACAAGCCCGGGCGTCATCCCTGGAACATCTTGGCTTCGACTGTCTTGCGGAAATCGGGCTTGAAAGCCTTGTCGTAAAGCTCGCTACCCAGAATTCCGATGGCGCCTCCGACCAGCATCCCCACGAGGGTGCCGGCCACTGGCACCACGGAGCCCACCAAGCCACCAATCGCCGTCCCGAGGGAACCGGCCACCGTGTAGCCAATGCCGTCCGCCACCGTGCCCGCCAGCATCTGGTTGGTGGTGAGCTGGCCCTTTCGCATGTCGATGAAATTCTGCACGAATGCGAGCGGGAAACTAATGAGAGCGCCCAGCTTGAGGCTGCGGAACAGGTTCAATGGATTGAGAGCTTGGCCCAATGCCGCCCCAAAGGTAGGCTTGAGACCCTTGATCCCCTCGACCGAGGCCTTGAGCATTAGTCCGGCGTCGGCCGACCGGGCCACGGCTGATGCCGCTGCACGGTTCATCATTTCGGGAACCATTCGCACGGGCACCACTGCACCGATGACATTCAACGTGTGGGCACCCGGACGAGCAGCCGGGTCCATGGGTGCCGCGGCAGGCACGGGCTGCTGCATCCCGGCGACAGGCCCGGCGCCTGGCACGTACTGGTCCTGTATCGGGGCCGGAAGGGGCTGCGGCTGCGGCTGGGGCTGCGGAGCGGGAGCAAGCACGGGCGGCGTGGGCACCACACCGGCGGAGGACCAAGGGGATACGGCAGGTACCATCGTCATGGGGGGACCTCGAAGACCGATGCGACTGACAAGGGAGTTGTCCGGGGAACGAGGAGCCGAAAGGGTAAATGCCCGACATGAATCAGGTAAAACTTTGGTGCAGGGTTTGGTCCACAGGCAGCTGGAGCATATAGCCCACGCCAGGAATGTTGCGCAGCATCTCTGGTTGCCTGGGATGACGCTCCAGCTTGCGGCGAAGATTGCGAACGTGATTACGCACCGCCTCGGGGCTGCCTTGGCCGGCCGCGTGGCCAAGCCCCTCCGCGAGCAGTCTCTCCATGGGCACGACACGCCCGGGGGTCTCGAGCAAGCAGCCCATCAAGGCTTGTTCGAGCGGCGTAAGGTGAATGACACGGTCGCCATCACGCCACTCGGACCGATCAAAATCCAGGACCCAAGGGCCCAGACGAATGATGCCCTCAGGTCGAGGACCGGGAGCGATCTGGCGCAGACGGGCCTGGAGGCGCAAATAGAGCTCCACGACCTCCACGGGATGAGACAGCACGTCCGACGCTCCCGCCGCCAGCAGGGCGGCCCGGCGCTCCCGAGCCTCCGACGGCACAACGAGGAGTACGGGGCGACCGGCCAGACCGCCTTCGGTGGTTGAGGACCAGCGCTCAACCGGGGGATGACTCCACAGGTCGAGGTCCAGCACAATACCCCCGAAGTGCCCGCGCGGTAGCAAACCCTCCAGCTCCGCACGACTCCGCACGGGACGAAAGGGAAACTGGACGTCGGTCCACATGGCGAGCAGCAGATGCTCCAGGGACGGATCGGACAAAGCCAGAAGCACCTCGCGGCCGGAACGGGTGCGCTTCATCAAGGACCTCCTTTTTCAGGGCTGGATATGAACTAGGTCCCCGACCCACGCCACGAATCGTTGGGCAATCCTGACGAGATGTCCCGGCCATCGTGATGGCCCCCACCCTCTTGCCGAGGCAACATCCCCTCGTGGGGAGCATGCACGGAGGAGATGCGGATGGAACTTTGGAGCATCGGAGCAGCGCAGCATCTACGGCACACGTTGTCGCAGGCGGCCCGGCGCCTCGGCTGGGCCTACCTTCCGGTCACGGACTGGAAGGAACTCGGACGCCTCAGGCCGGATACGCATCGGCCCACAGTTGGCCACGTCCATCTCCCAGGGGACGCCATGGAGGCCAGCAGCCACCTTGCCGCCAGGATCAGGAGCGGCGCTTTGCCCCAAGGGCCCGTCCTGGTGACGCTAGACCACCAAAGTTCCACCGTCCGCCATCTTGCTTGGGCCACCGGATGCTCGGAGGTCCTCGCTCCACCCTTCGAGGAGCGTGAACTCCTTGCGAGGCTCGAGGGACTCGGGCGTCGGGCCCAGAGACTACGGCCCCGAAACGTACTGCCGGATCAGGTACAGCCCTGCCCCTGGATTCACGTGTTGGATCGTCCTATTCACCTGACCCCCTCCGAGGCCTCCATCCTGAGCTACTTGGCCCGGAGGCCTGGACAGCACGTCAGGGTCCATGAGCTGCTCAGCGGCGCCCTCTGCTATACGCCTGGGGAAGGGCATCCAGACATCATCCGCACCCACGTGAGACGACTGCGAGCAAAGCTCGGCGCGGCTCGCCACGCCATCACGACGCGAGCAGGTCACGGGTATCGCTGGGATCCGGAGGCCGGAGTATCTCTGAAACAAGGTCTCCCCCGAACCATGGGTCCGGGGGAGACCCCATACCTTGCCTAGAGACCCGGAGTCAGACCGGTGGGCGCATGCCTTTGATGCGACGCCCACCCAACAGCTGAACGGCCTTCAGACGGACAAGCGCACGAGACAAGGCCGCCTCGCCTTCGGTGGTTCGCGTACGATCAATCTCGATCTGGGCACGCTTGCGGGCTTCCTCGGCCCGCAAGCTGTCAATCTCGTCGGCGCGCTCCGCCGCAGGGGAGAGCACAGTCACGCCGGTGGGAGACACCTCGAGAAATCCGCCCATCACCGCCAGCACGATCTCCTCCTGTCCCTTGCGCGCCACGACCAGATCGCTGCGCAGGGACGTGAACAAGGGCGCGTGCCCGGGGAGCACACCGAGCTCCCCTTCATGGGCACGGGCCTTCACGAAGTCGACCACCTCGGAGAGAACCTTGCGCTCAGGGGTGATCACGTCCAGGGTGATAGGCATCGCTCCTACCCCCTACTTGCCTTCGGCCTTGAGCTTCTCGGCCCGCTCGATGACCTCATCGATGCCACCGGCCATATAGAAGCACTGCTCCGGAATATCGTCGTGCTTGCCTTCGACGACCTCGCGGAAGCCGCGGATGGTATCGGCCAGCTTGACATACTTGCCGGGCGAACCCGTGAAGACCTCGGCCACGAAGAAGGGCTGGGACAAGAACTTCTGCAGCTTCCGGGCCCGCGTGACCACCTGCTTGTCCTCGGCGGAAAGCTCTTCCATCCCGAGGATGGCGATGATGTCCTGGAGCTCACGATAGCGCTGAAGCACCCGCTGAACTTCCCGAGCCACCTTGTAATGCTCTTCGCCGACGATGTTCGGGTCCAGCGACCGCGAGGTAGAGGCCAGGGGATCGACGGCGGGATAGATGCCCAACTCGGCGATCTGGCGGGAAAGCACCGTGGTGGCGTCAAGATGAAGGAATGCGGTGGCAGGCGCAGGATCCGTGAGATCATCGGCCGGAACATACACCGCTTGGACAGAGGTGATCGAACCATCCTTGGTTGAGGTGATGCGCTCCTGCAAAGCGCCCATCTCGGTGGCCAGAGTCGGCTGGTAACCGACGGCAGAGGGCATGCGGCCGAGCAACGCCGACACTTCCGATCCCGCTTGGGTGAAGCGGAAGATGTTGTCGATGAACAGCAACACATCCTGCTTCTGCTCGTCGCGGAAGTACTCAGCCATCGTCAGTGCAGACAGGCCAACCCGCATGCGGGCGCCGGGCGGCTCATTCATCTGACCGTAAACCAATGCGGTGGAGTTGATGACGCCAGACTCCGTCATTTCGAGAAAGAGGTCATTCCCCTCGCGGGTCCGCTCTCCCACGCCACCGAAGACAGAGACCCCGCCGTGGTGCCGGGCGATGTTATGGATGAGCTCCATGATGATGACGGTCTTGCCGACACCCGCACCACCGAACAGACCGACCTTACCGCCCTTGGCATAAGGAGCCAGAAGGTCGACGACTTTGATGCCGGTCTCGAAGATTTCGGGAGTGACATTCATGTCGGTCAGCTTGGGCGCGGGACGATGGATGGGCCAGCGTGGCGCACCTTCAGGCTCGGGCTTCTCATCGACGGGCTCGCCGATGACGTTGAAGATTCGGCCCTTGGTCAAGTCGCCCACCGGCACCGAGATCGGGGCACCGGTGTCGGCAACCGCCATGCCGCGGACGAGGCCATCGGTAGAGTCCATGGCGACCGCCCGCACACGCCCGTCACCGAGGTGCTGCTGAACTTCGCAGACGAGACGAACGTCCTTCCCTTCGCGGGTAAAGCGAATCTCGAGAGCGTTGTAGATGGCAGGAAGATGGCCTTCCGCGAAGAAGACGTCCACAACAGGTCCGCGGACCTGAGTGATCGCCCCTTCCCGGAGTGTTGCTGCAACAGCTTGGGTCATGGCTTGAACCTCTTATCCTTTCAGGGCCTCGGCCCCGCCGACCACTTCCAGAATCTCCTGGGTGATGCCGGCCTGGCGGGCCTTGTTGTAAACGAGCGTAAGGTGACTGATCATCTCGCCGGCGTTCTTGGAAGCTGCACCCATGGCCATCATCCTGTTGGCCAACTCGGAAGCCGCGGCATCCAGCAAGGACTGGTAAGCCATGGTCTTCAGATAGGCGGGAAGAACTTCAGACAGCATGCCTTCGGCATCCGGCTCGAAAACCATGGATGCAGAGACGCCCGTGGAAGCAGGAGCATCCTCGGGGGCCGCGGGCAGGAGCGACAGGGCCACGGGCTCGTAGCGAACCATGCTGTGGAACTTGGTATGCACCAGCTCCACCGCATCGACCTCGCCCGCCTCGAACAGCTTCTGGGCCTCCTCAATCAGGACCGAGGCCTCTGTAAAGGTCGGGACCTGGGGGAGGTTCTGAAGGCGACCCACGACGCTGAAACTCGCGTGCTTGAAGAAATTCACGCCTTTCGTCCCGACGACGAGGATCTTGGACTCGATGCCCTTGGCCTTGAGGTCGCGGACCCGATGAACCAGGAACCGGATCACGTTGGCGTTGTAGCCCCCGCAAAGACCCTTGTCACTCGTCAGCAGAATCAGCAGCACGCTGCGGACCGGACGAGACTCCAGCAAGGGGTGACGGACCTCCCCCAGAGGCAGACCACGGACGACCGCGCCATACATCGCCCCCATGCGCTCTGCATAGGGACGACTGGCCAGAACCCGGTCCTGCGCCCGCCGCACCTTGGCGGCGGCCACCATTTCCATCGCCTTGGTGATCTTCTGCGTCGATTGGACGCTCTTGATCCGGCGACGGATCTCCTTGGTATTCAGGGGCATCGGAAACCCCCTTAGACCTTGGCCGCCACAAAGGTGGACGACTTGAAGCGATTGACCGCCTCGGTCACCGCAGCCATATCGGACTCTTCGAAGGTACCCCGAGCCGTGATCCCCTCCACCAAGTCAGCCTGCTGGGTCTTGAGCCACACCAGGAGCTCCGCCTTGAAGCGGGTGATTTCGGAGACGGCGACATCGTCCATCAGGCCGCTGGTAGCTGCGTAGATCAAGACCACCTGCTGTCCCACGGACAAGGGAGCATACTGCGGCTGCTTGAGCAGCTCGGTCAGTCGCTGACCTCGGGCCAGCTGAGCCTGAGTACTCTTGTCCAGGTCGGAAGCAAACTGCGCGAAGGCCGCAAGCTCGCGATACTGGGCGAGCTCGAGCCGCAACTTGCCGGCCACCTTCTTCATGGCCTTGGTCTGGGCAGCCCCTCCGACGCGAGATACGGAAATACCCGCGTTGATGGCTGGCCGGATTCCGGAGTTGAACAGATCTGTCTCAAGGAAGATCTGACCGTCGGTGATCGAGATGACGTTGGTCGGAATGTAGGCCGAGACATCGCCTGCCTGAGTCTCGATGATCGGCAGTGCGGTCAGAGAACCGGCCCCATTGGCATCGGACAGCTTGGCCGCCCGCTCCAGGAGACGGCTATGGAGATAGAAGACGTCGCCGGGGTAGGCCTCACGACCGGGGGGACGACGAAGCAGCAGGGACATCTCGCGATAGGCCCAAGCTTGCTTGGTCAAGTCGTCGTAGACGCAGAGCACGTGCTGACCATTACCCATGAAGTACTCGCCAATGGCGGTACCCGTGAGGGGAGCGAGGTACTGCATCGGTGCCACTTCGTCGGCCTGGGCGACCACCACCACGGTGTAGTCCATCGCACCGGCATCCTCGAAGGCCTTGATGACACGCGCCACCGTGGAGGTCTTCTGACCGACCGCCACATAGACGCAGACCATGTCCTTGCCCTTCTGGTTGATGATCGTGTCAACCGCGATGGCTGTCTTGCCCGTCTGGCGGTCGCCGATGATCAACTCACGCTGGCCGCGGCCGACGGGAATCATGCCATCGACCGACATGATGCCGGTCTGCACGGGCTCGTGAACCGGCTTGCGGGCCACGATGCCAGGAGCCTTGCGCTCAATGGGAGTGGTGGCCACGGTTTCGATTGGCCCCTTGCCATCAATCGGCTGACCCAGCGCGTTCACGACCCTGCCGAGCATGCCGGGGCCCACACCGACGGACGCGATCCGACCGGTCGTCTCGACCTTGTCACCCTCCTTGACCTGCTTCGTGTCACCGAGGATGACCGCGCCGACATGGTCCTCGACCAAGTCAAAGACCAAGCCCTCGACACCGGAGGAGAAGGTCAGAAGCTCGCCGGCCATTGCCTTCTGCAAGCCATGGATGCGGGCGATGCCATCGCCGACTTCCAATACGGTGCCCGTCGTCTTCGCCTCGAGTGTCGTGGCGTACTTCTCGATCTGCTCCTGAATGACCGACGCGATCTCGTCGGGGCGGATGCTCAACATATTGGGAATCACTCCTCGGGGTGTGGGAAGACGGTCGAATAACTGAATCAGGGACGGAGCAGCTGCTGGCGGAGGCCATCCAGGCGTGCACGGAGACTGCCGTCGAGGACTTGGTCGTCTACGCGCAACCGGGCCCCCGCCAAGAGAGAGGGCTCGACGGCCACCTCGAGATCAACCTTCACCGCCCAGGCGCCTTCAAGCTCGGCACGCAAACGCTCGACTGCTTCGTCCCCGGGATGGTGGGCGACCTGAAGCTTGGCCGTGGTGCGGCGCTCATGCTTGGCCAGGAGCCGGCGAAAACGGGAGGAGACCTCGGCAAGCACCGAACCGCGACCTCGATCCTGCAGCAGCTGCAGGAAGTTCAGGGTCAAGGGCTCGATCCGGCCAGAGAATAGACGACGGACCATTTCGCTCTTGTCAGCCTTGGCTACCAAGGGATGCTCCAACAGGCTCCGGAGATCCTGGTTCTCGGACACGGCCTGATGGACGGCGGACAGGTCACGATCGACCTGTGAAAGCAGCCCTTTGTCCCGCGCGAGACGGAAGAGAGCTTCGGCATAACGGTTGGCGACGACCTGGCTCATGGCTTCACCTCGGCGACCTTGGCCGCAAAATCATCAAACAGACGGACCTGCTGCTCCGGGCCGAGTCGGGACGCCAGTGAGGACTCGGCACGTGCCAGCGCCCCCTCGACGATCCGGCGCCGAACCTCGTCCGCGTGGGAGCGGCGAATCCTGTCCGCCTCACCCGCCGCGGCGGCCTTGACCCTTGCGGCCTCGGCGCGAGCCTCGGCAAGGATCTCGGAGACAAGACCATCGGCCATGGACCGGGCACCCGCGCCAATGCCTTCGATGCGGGCAGCCACGGCGGCTCCTTCCGCGCGACAGGCCTCGAGGGCCGCTTCCGCGGCACGCCATCCGCCCTCCACCGCGGACACCTCCTCCGCGACCTTGGTACGACGGGCTTCGATGGCGGCCTTGATGGGCTGGCCCCCGAAGCGAACAATCAGGACGACGAGGAGTACGAAGTTGATCAGCGCCCAGAGTTCACCTGAGGACAACCAAGAGCCCTCATGACCGCCCCCCGAGAGAACCGGCAGCAGACTGGACAGCATCATACGCGGGCACCCTCCCTGGTCCGATCCTCGACGAGGAGGCGGCCCACAATCACATCGGCCAGACGAGCCACTTCGCCCTCGACTTGGCCAAGGGCGGCGTCCCGCTCGCGGACCAAGGCTTCCCTCGCTTCTTCCAGGGAGCGAATGGCTTCCTGATTGGCGGCTGCCAAGACACCCGCCCTCTCGGAACGAGCCTCGGCAACCGCCCGATCCACCAACTGTTGAGCCTCTCGCTGCGCGGCCAGAATCCTCTGCTCACGCTCGGCGGACAGGCGCCGGGTTTCCTCGTTGAGGCGCTCGACTTCCTCCCTCCGCTCCTGCAAGTGACGCTCGCGCTGCTCCATGTGCCGCAGAACCGGCCGGAAGAAGACCCGGTCGAACAAAGCGGCGAACACCAAGAAGCTGACCATCTGAAGGATCAGCGTCAAGTTGATGTCGAGCACGTGATGAGATCTCCGCAGGAGCAGGGGAGGGGCAAAGCCGTGGACTAGTTACCGGCGGTCTCGGCAACACCTGCCGCCTGGGTCTGGGCGGGAGGGGTCACCAGGGCCGCCTTGCTGTCGGCACCCTTGGTCAGCGGGTTGGCGAAGAGCAGGATGATGGCGACGACGAGCCCGTAGAGGCCCAGCGCTTCCATGATGGCCAAGGCGATGAACATGACGCCCTGCAAGCTACCCTGGGCTTCCGGCTGACGGGCGATGCCTTCGACAGTGGCGGCGGACACGTTGCCCTGACCGATGCCGGGGCCAATGGCCGCAAGACCGATGGCCAAGCCGGCACCGAGAGCGGAGGCGGCGTAAACGATCGAGGTATCCATGGGTGGGGATGCTCCTGTGGGGTGATGGGGGGACGAAGTCGCGCCGCCCCCCCCTGGGGGGGGACGACTAGTGGTGTTCGGCGACGGCTGCGCCGATGTAGGACGCTGACAAAGCGGCGAAAATGAACGCCTGGACGGAGCCAAGGAACAGTTCCAGGCCCATGAGCGGAAGGGGTACCAACCACGGCGCCAGCATCAGCAGAACCGCGATGACGACGTGGCCTGCGGTGACGTTACCGAACAGTCGCAGGGACAGCGAGAGGGGACGCGAGATGTCCTCGATGATGACAAAAGGCATCAACCAGGCCTTGGGAGTCACGTAATGCTTGAAATAACCAAGCCCCTTGGCGGCAATGCCGAAAGCGAAGTAAGCCACGAAACTGAGCAAGGCCAAGCCGACCGTCGTGTTGTAGTCACCTGTGGGGGCTTCGTAGTGGGGCAGGTGCAGGCTCTCCAAAGGACCAAAATGCAGAAACTTCCAGGGCAGGATGCCGAGCCAGTTGGACGTGAGAATGAACATGAATATAGAGCCGATGTACCAAAGGTACGGGCCGACGTCCTGGCCGATGAAGTTGCGCACGATGCCGCGGGCAAAGCCCACCAGCTCCTCGACGACGGTTTGACGAGCGTCAGGTGCCGTCCGGAGACTCCTGGCCAACGCCTGACCAGCGAAGAGCAGCAGCAGCATCACGGCCCAGGAATACAGGACGGTATCGAGATGAACCACCTCGAACCACTTCAGGTCCACTCCCTTTGATGCCTGCCACTCGGCAAACTCCCCGAAGGTCTGCGGGGCAAACCCATTCGGAAGGCGATCCACGCCGTCCCTCAGGACGAGGTAGATGTGCTCACCGACCTTCACGCCAGCCTTTTCTGCGGCCAAAGCTCCACCTCTCGCGACTCAGGAACCGTTCATCGCCCTCTTCCCGCTCCAGGGCCGGGGGACGGGGGGCACGCCGCGCCTTGAGCGCGACCACCACCTCGTGGACACCCAGCACCAGACGGAACGAGAAAAACGCCAAGATGGAAGACCGCAGGTCGACCTCGGGATGGGACCGAGCCACGGCGGCGAAACCGACGCCCACGACCCCATAGCGACCGACCATGCCTGTCCGGAGAATCAGACGATCCAGCCGGGACACCGAGCGACCCAGCTGCCCGTGAACAAAGGCCCTGACGTGCCGCCGCAACATCGAGAGGTAAACGAGGCTGATGAGGAACCCGACCCCGGCGCCCCGACCCCAAGAAGCCGGACCAAAGAGGAACAGCGCACCCACCACCACGACACCAAGACCGACGACGGAAGACGCCAAGACCAGCCAAGAACGATCCGGATCCATCGCATCAACCACCCGCGGGGGGCTCCCCGAGGAGCCTGAGCATCGCCACGAACCCCGAAACGAAGCCGAGGACGACACCCCCCAACGTGAACCAAGGCAAGGTATCCAGCTTACGATCCAACAACAAGCCAACGACCAGGCACATGATGACGGGCCCAGAGAAGGTGACGATATGCTTCACGTAACGACCAGACCTTGTCAGGTCCGAGGAAATTCCACCATGCTCTTAATGAAAAGACAAGACATATGGGTGGTTGCCAAGCCTGATGCTTCTCCCGTCGCGAGGGTAAGTCAAAAGCAGGTGATCAGTGCCGGGAATCAGACACCCGGCTCGGGTTCCGGGCGGTGGCATGAGCGGTCAGGACGAGATGATGTTCGGGCAGGGCAAGCCCCTCCGCCCGGTTCACTTCGGCGATGAGCCGGGTTATGCCGATGCCTTTGTCAGGGGTGGCACGGGCCCGCTTAACTCGCCTCGCAGAGCCTCGACGGTCTCACCGGACGAAGCGCCTCGGGTACTCGCGAGCCACCTTCGACAGCTGCGTGCCTGCCGCATCGCACTGGACAGCCTGACCGCACGTATGGCCGTCGTCACCCACGCAATGACGAGGACAGCCAGTTCCCCTTCTGGTCAGGACCCCCCTCCGAGTTCCCGCACATCGCGCCCCTCGAAGCTTCCGCCGGGTCCCGGCAAGAATCCCCTTCGTCCTTCCGGATTGAAGAAGCCCGGCCAGGTCGCCGCCTCGGCTACAGCCCGACAGAGCCATCCCGCGGGTATGTCGCCCGAAGATGCGCGCCGAGCAGAAGCCATCGCCTCCGCCGTGAAGGAGAACCCCGAGCTTCATAGGCGCCTCACCATCGCCGTACAACAGTTCCAAAACGCATGCCAAACGGTCCGGCAGGCTGAAGAACAACTCGAAGACCTCGCGGACGTCCCGGCTCCGGAGCTTGCCGAATGCCTCGGCAGCTTCAACATCGGCAAGGTTCAAGGAACTCTGGTCCCGCTCGTCAACTTGAGCGAGGCCTTTCGCGACGTCCCGGCCCTCCGCGACGTGTTCGCCCGTTCGTAAGTCCGGTCTGGATTCAGCCCTGCGGTCGACCGGGAGGGCGAATCCCTCGGGTCTGGAATCCCCAATCGAAAAGCCTTCGGGCATCCCGCCAAAGATTACGACTACCAAGCATCACCACGGTAAGCATGGAGTCCTGAGCAGCCCCCACGTAGCACCGGCCAGCCGCGTTGGTGAAGCCTGTCTTGCCCAGCACGGGCGTGCCGTAAGCATCGAGCAGGCGATTGGTGTTCTTCACGTGATGAGGCTCGTGCTGCCCCGGCCAGGCCAGATCGACCGAAGGGGTCTGGGCAATGGCCACGAAAACCGGATGCGCCATGGCGACGCGGAACATCAACGCCAGATCCCGGGCGGTGGTCAGGTGACCTGCGGCGTGCAAGCCATTGGGCGTCACGAAATGCGTGCCCGTGGCACCAAGGGAGCGTGCCTTCTGATTCATCATCTGGGCAAAGCGCTCCTGACTTCCGCCCACGTGCTCCGCAAGCGCCACCGACGCATCGTTCGCCGACATCAACAACATGGCGTAAAGCAACTCGAGAACCGTGTAACGCTCCCCTGCGCGCACCCCGAGACGGGAAGCCGGCATACGAGCCGCAAGCGCACTTATCGTGACAATGTCTTCAAGCGGCACGGCATCAAGGACCGTCAAGGCCGTGAGCACCTTGGTCGTGCTGGCGTTGGGCAAGGGCTTCTCGGCATCTCGCTGATAAAGGATGTGACCCTCCGCATCCACCACGATGGCGGAACGAGCCGACAGTACCGGAGCCGGCGGAGTTCTCTCCGCCGTCTGAGCCTGAACAGGCATCCCGGCAGCAAATAGCGCAACGCAGAACGCAAGGACAATCAATTGACGCAACAAGCTGAAGCCTCCCGAGGAGCTTTTTACCCCGAGAGCCGGATGTGCGACAGGGCCACCGCCACCCGCCTCGGCTGGACGAATCGGCCATTTCTGAATCCGCGTACCCACGCGAACCCAGGGAACGTGACAAACCGCACAGACGAGTCGGAGGTCTCATCGTGACGGGAAGCACGCCCGAGTGGTAGGCTGGCATCGTAGGCAACGGAGCCGGTCGCCCATCAAATCTTCATCAAATCAGACAAGGCTCCACAACTGCCCGGCGATAATCCCACGAATCAAGCTGGCAAACTTCTTGGAACCTCGGAGCGAGGGGGATCATGTCTGTCATGGAGAAAGCCTTCAAGGGCGCTTCGCCCGCAGAGAAGGAAAAGCTCGTCAACCAGTTCCTCCCGCTGGTTCGAAAGATTGCGAGGGGCCTCGCCCGACGCAGTACGGATCCGGTCGAGGATCTCGTCCAGGTCGGCAGCATCGGGCTGCTGGAAGCCATCGAACGCTACGAGACCGGACACAACACCGAGTTCAAGACGTACGCGGTCCATTTCATAACAGGGCACATCAGACACTACTTACGCGATCGCCAGAGTTTGCTCCGGGGACCTCGCGTCCTTCAGGAGTTGTCCTACAGACTCTCTCAGGTCACGGCCAAGCTGACCCAGGAGTACGGCCGCGAGCCCCTGAACCACGAGTTGGCGAAGGCGCTCGACGTCTCACCCGAACTCGTGGACGAAGTAAAGGTCTATGACCGCCGGGTCACCGTACTCTGGCTTGATCAGGACGGAAACGACGGAGACGACGATGAACAGCGGTCCTTGCTCGAGAGTCTTTCGGATCCGCGGTTTACAGGCGAAGCCCGCGAAGTGACCGACGAGCGCCTCGTCCTGACCGAGGCCATGGGCCGGCTGCCGGTGGCCCAGCGTGAACTGCTCGAGATGCGCTACTTCCAAGACCTTACGCAAGCCGAGCTTTCGCGGCGACTGGGCATTTCCCAGATGGAAGTATGTCGTCGCCTCAAGAAGGCCGAAAAGCAGCTTCGCACCGTCCTGTCCCAGCCCTTGCAGCGCGCCGCGACCTGATTGGGAAGGACTGCTGACGGGCAACCCGCCGGGTTGTCCGTCTCGTTTTTGGGGACTCCCGACTTCTCCGAATATTGCGAAACTCCGTGAATTGACCTTGGAGTGAGACCTCGCTCCAGTCAGGGCGCGCCTCCTGGCTTTGTAAAGTCCCCGGAGTCAGTAACGACCACACCCGAACGCTGAAACCCGCGTGGTGAGCGCAAGAGAATTGTGAAGAAAAGAAGTGCAAACACTTGCCAAGGGGAGGGGGCCTCCCTATAATCCGGGCATTGGTACCCCCAAAGCTGGCGTGGCAAGCCGATTTCAGCCTCATCAAACGCTAATTCGCACCACCCCGTCGGCCCTACGTCGGAAGGATACGTGGGATGAACAAGGAAGAACTCATCAAGCAGGTGAGCGCTCGGACCGACCTGAACCAGAAGCAGGCTGGCGAGTGCCTCAATGCCATCATCGACGTCATCAGCGAGCAGCTCGTCGAGAGCGGCAAGATCACTCTCGTCGGCTTTGGCACGTTCCAGGTGCGCGAGCGGGCCGCACGCGAGGGCCGCAACCCCCGCACGGGCGAAGCTCTCAAGATCTCTGCCAAGCGCAGCCCCGTGTGGACCGCCGGCAAGACCCTGAAGGAGCGCGTCGAGGCGGGCAAGGCCCCCAAGAAGGTTCCTGCGACTGCGGGTGGCAAGAAGAAGTAGGCCATTCAGCCGTTGTACTGCGGCGCCCACCCGACTCGGGGGGCGCCGTGGGATTTTTTACCGGGGCGCCATCCTTGAGGAAGCCCAGGTGAACATGACAACTTGCTCTGGCCCCAATGTGACCACGAGTTCTGGCCCCACCCCGGCGAGGTCGAGTCCCCGGCTGCTGGGTAACTTCCGCGATTCTCTCCGGGGATGCCACCGCCGCTCAGGCCACGAGCATCATCGGTTGCTCCTTGGCCCTGGCGTCGAGACGCCCGAAGCTGACCTTACTCCAGGACGGCTTGCCGGCCCGCCAGGACTCGAGGGGGTATTCGTGGACCAGATCTTCCGTCAGCGGGAAGGCTCTCTGATGGTCAGGATGGCCTCACCCGCATCGTCCAGCAGGCGGGAAACCTCGGAGGATGAGCAGGGTCATTCGGCAACCTGACAGCCTATCGTCCCTTCTGGGTTCGAGAAACACCCAGTCGCCCCCCGTCATCGTAAGGCGCAGATGGCCAGTGCTAAGGCTTCCCGCCCGGGCTCGTCGCCCCCAGATCGAGTAGCTCCTGCCTCCTGTCCACGGCTGTCTGGTAGGCGTCATAAAGCAACAAGCCCGGAGCGGAGACGAGGGCCAGGACTCCGCCGTTGAAGAGCAGAGGAGTGCCGCCCGCCGCGCCCCAGCTTGCACCCCCGACCATTCCGAGGAATCCTGCGCCAGCAAGCCCTCCCGTCAGGAAGAGTGTTCTGAGGCCTCGTCCCGGATCCCCTGCATAGATGTGTCCGGTCAACAGTGCCATGGGTGCGCTGACTGCCATGCCAATCTGCAACGGTATCCTGAGGGGATCGGGAAGGCCGCTGCCTGCGATCCCCGCTACAACACCCAACGCCAGCAGGCTCAGTCCGGGAAGGGCCGCCGCCAGCCAGGGATTCGGGCCCGCCCCCACAACTGCCGGCAGGGAAGCACTGGCAACATAGGCGGGATGAGGACTGGCAACGTCGAGAGCAAGCGGAAGAAATGACACAAGGAACCTCACGGATGGGATATGGGGTACGCCTGTAGGCATACCCCCACGGCAAGCACGAAGACCGAATCCTCTCCTACCTCACCCCCC
>JAYKGV010000042.1:0-69638 GCA_035285595.1 Candidatus Sericytochromatia bacterium | reverse complement strand
GGAACGCCTGTTCGGTCACGATAGAAGCTCATGATCACCCCTTGGACCGAGGCTGCGCAGGCCTTGCGGGAGGGCCGCTACGACGAGGCCTTGCCCGTCTTGCTCAGGGCCTCGGGTGGACAGGCGGAGCGCCTGCTTCCCCTGACCCGGGTCCTTTGTACCGCTGGCCTTCCTTCCCGCGCGGTCGCCCTCATTCGCGGCGTGCTCGCGGAAGGGCATGCCGCGACCGCTGAGGTGTTGGCCGCAGACATGTTGGCTGTTGGCGTCCACGAGGCCGCGGTGTACTACCTGCAGGCGAGTGCCATGGCGGCTCTGGGGCGTGCCGAAGCCGCCGTCGACCTGATTCGCGTCGGCATGGCCTTCGATGCCGAACCGGCCAGGGCCCAGGCCGAGCTGGGCTTGCTGCTGGTGTCACTGGGACGTCACGCCGAGGCACTCGCGGCCTTCTCCGAGGCGGATGCCGATCGGGGGCCGATACGATGGCGCGAGGGCTATGCAATGGCCCTTGCCATGGCCGGGCGTCAAGCCGAGGCACGCAGGATTTTCGAGGGTATCCTGGCCGAGTTGCCCGAGCACCCGCTTGCCGCCCGGGCTCTCGCCCGGCTGCGCCCGCCCGGTCGCGAGGAACTGGCTCGACGGCTGCTGGCGCGATTGAATCCTCGAGGCAAGGTGGTCCTGTCCCGTCTGCTGGAGGGGCCCGCGACCGAGGCGGATTTGCTGGCAGCATTGCGTTCGGCCTCGTTGCCGGCCGGGATGATTCGTGCGGTCATCGCGGAGACCGCACGGGCGCTCACCTTTGGGCAGGCCTCATTTATCGGTGAGCGGGACGGCACCTATGCACTCTCCTGGTCGCTTCTCGATTTGGAGGAACAGCCGTGACGGGGGCCTCAGCTTTCGCAGCACCTTCAGGCGCGGGCTTGTCCGACAGGGCTTGGCTGGCGTGTTTCCGTGCGGCGAGGGTGCTTTGCGCAGCCCTTCGCCCGGAAGACGAATTCATCGAAATCCGTGCGCTGCTCAGGGTCGTACCCGCTGTGGCGCGCGCGGCCGGATGGAGTTGTCGTCCCGCCGAGCCCGAGGAAGCCTTCGGGAGGCTGTTCCATCAACTCGACTGGGAAGCCCGCAAGGGGCGCGATGCCCGCAAATTCGTCCGTCTCGCCGATCGTTTCGGCCAAAGCGAGCCTTTCGTGCTCATCAAGCTGCAGGAGAATGTCTGATGCAAGTCGACGTCAGTCCGCAGGCCACCTTGGCCGATCATGCCGTTCCCACCCGTGAGGAGCGCTTCCTGTCCGAGGGGATCATGCGGGCCTTGAAGCTCGGCCTCGTTCCCCAGCGGGGCGTGGATCGCATCGTGGTGGGGCGCAGGCGCGAGATGGAACAGTTGCGTCGTGATCTCGAATACGTCGCGCAGGGAGGCGCCGGGGTGAAGTTCCTCTCGGGGGACTACGGTTCAGGCAAGACCTTTCTCTGCAGCATGGTGCGCGAGGCCGCGTGGGCTCAGGGCATGGTCGTGTCGGTCGTGGATCTGGGGCGCAATGTGGCCCTGCACAAGCTCGAGACGGTCTATCAGCAGATCATGGCCGGGATGCGCACGCGCGAACTCCCGGGCACCCCGGCCTTCGACACGCTCGTGCAGCAGTGGCTCTATGGTCTTGAAGACGAGGTACAGACCGAGCATGGTCTGGATCCCCTGAAGGATGAGGATCGGGTGGCCATCGCGGGTCACGTCGAGCGCAGGATCCAGAAAGCGTTGGCGCAGGTCAGCGTGTTCGACAGCAGCTTTGCCAACGCTTTCCGTGGCTATTATGCTGCCGTGCAGCGCGAGGATGGGGTGACGGCCGATGCGGCCCTCGGCTGGCTCAAGGGCGAGCAGAATATCCCTCAGGAACTCAAGAGCCGTCTGCATGTGAAAGGCGGCGTGGGACGGGCCAATGCCTTCGCCTTCCTGCGCGCCATGAACGGTTTGTTGTTGTCGATGGGATACAAGGGTCTCGTCATCATCTTCGACGAGACGGAGTTGGTCCGGGGGCTTAACCGGGCCGACCTGCGCCAGGCCGCCTACGAGAACGTCAAGATGTTTCTCGATCGCTCGGCCATGGGTGATTTGCCTCATGTCTATGCGCTTTTCGCCGGGACCGAAGATTTGTTCGCCGACGAGCAAAAGGGCATCCCCAGCTATCAGGCCCTGCATGATCGGATTCGCCCTCGCCATCCCGGCATCGTCGACGGCTCCGTGCAGGAGGTCCGCGGAGCCATCCTGCGCCTCGACGGATTCTCGAAGGAGCGGTTGGTCGAGGTCTCGATCAAGGTTCGTGATCTTCACGGCCGGGCCTATGCGTGGGAACCGCAGCATCGGCTCGACGACGTGTTTCTGGGAGATTTCGCCGACCATCTGTCCACGCGTTTCGGCAAGGCAGCGCCGACGTTTCCTCGGGGCTTCCTGAAGACCCTCGTCGATCTTCTGGATCTGTGCGAGCAGGATACCGCTTACGACCCTCGCCGAGACTTCGCTCCTACAGACAAGACCGTGGCCGCCATCCAGGCCGTCGAGGAGCAGGAGGCCCACCTGCTTGATTTCTGAATCCGGCCCGCCGGAGTTACCCGGCCGGGAGACGGATCTGCTGCATCCGCAAATGCGGCGGCGGATCGCCGATCGGCTGGGTTGGCCGGACCTGCGGCCGGCTCAGAAGCTGGCGGTGCCCCCGATCGTGTCGGGGCAGCATACGCTGGTCATCGCCCCCACGGCCGGGGGCAAGACCGAAGCGGCCTTCTTTCCCCTGCTTTCCCGACTGCTGGAGCTGTCGGCCGTTCCCCTGTCGGTCGTGTATGTGTCTCCGCTCAAGGCGCTCATCAACAACGTGGAGCCCCGGCTGGCCCGGTATGCCGCCATGGCGGACCGGACGGTCTTTCGCTGGCACGGTGATGTCGCCGCCGGACAGCGCGCCGGTTTCGTGCGCGAGCCGGCCGACATCCTGCTGACCACGCCCGAAAGTCTCGAGGCGCTCTTCATGGGGGGGAGGTCGGGGGTCTTCGCGCAGGTCCGGGCCGTGGTGATCGATGAGGCCCACGCATTCGCCGGGACGGACCGTGGTGTGCATCTGGCGGCCTTGCTCGAACGCGTCGCCGCCGCAAGCATGCACCCCGTCCAACGCATCGCGCTTTCGGCCACGCTCGGCAATCCCGAGGCCTTCCTCGATTGGCTCTGCGGGTCGGATGCCGGCGAGCGGACGGTGGTCAACCCGCCGCGATCGGGTATCCAGCGGCGCTTTCTGTTGAGGCATCTGGAAGATGCGGATGTGGCGACCGTAGCCGCGGCGGCGGTCCCGCACCTGAAGGGGCGCAAGGCGATGTTCTTCACGGACGCACGCCGCCTCGCCGAGGCGCTGGTGCCCGCACTCGTGGCGGAAGGGATTCCGGCCGTCATCCACCATGCCAGCGTGGACAGGGGGCTTCGGGAAGAGGTCGAACGTGAGGTCGTGCGGGCGCCCGAGAGTTGTCTCGTGTGCACGAGCACCATGGAAATGGGTGTGGACGTGGGTGATGTCGAAGCCGTGCTGCAACTGGATGCTCCGGTCAGCGTGGCGTCCTACCTGCAGCGGATGGGACGGGCGGGGCGACGCGGGACTCCCGGCCTGATGGTGGTTCTGACCGACGATCGCGAATCTTTCCTTAGGGCTCTGGCCTTGACCTCGCTGGCTCTGCGGCGATGGGTCGAGCCCGTGGCCTTGCCGGAGCGCGCCTGGCCCGTGTTGGTGCACCAGATCCTCGTGCGGGTCCTTGCGGCGCGACGTCTGCCCGTCGCCGAACTCTACCGGGAGCTGGTCCGATGCGTGGCCTTCCGGGGGGTCCGTGAGCAGGAGTTCGAAGCCTTGTTGGAGCACCTGGCGCTCCAAGGCCTGATCGAGCGGGTACGGCATCAGGTTCAGCTTGGATTCGAGGCGGAGCAGCGTTTCGGCCAAGCTCACTACAGCAGTTTGTGTTCGGTCTTTGCCGAGGGCGAAGAGCAGTGGCAAGTGATGGCAGGGGGGCGAGTCATCGGAGCCATGGATGCCTCGTTCCTGCGCAAGGCCGCGGCAGAGGGCGGCTTCGTGCTGGCTGGCAAGGCGTGGCGGGCCGTGCGGGTGGATGAACGTCGTCGTAGGGTCCTGGTCGAAGGCGAAGCTTCGGGGGCAGGGGGCAGGGCTCCCCGGTGGCGTCAGGCCGGTACGGTCGCGATGGCTGGAGCGGTGGCCGAAGAGATGCGGCGCTTGCTGACCGAGGCCGAGATGCCGGAGTGGCTGGATGCACCCGAGCGCGGCTTGCTGGCAGAGCTGCGTGCGGAAGCTTCCTTGCGAGGCTTGCGGTCCGGTGCCTTTCCCATATGGAAGGCGCGAGGCTTCGTCGAGTTGCGGACGATGGCCGGAGACCGCCGTAACCGCGTCCTGGGCTTGGCCTTGGCCGATGCGATGGGGGCCAAGGCGAGGGTGCGTTGGGATCGTGTGACGTTGCGTTCGGGGCGTCGTGGGGTAAGGCTTTCAGCCGAGGACGTCACGGCTGTGGTGGCCGACTGGGCCGAGCGTGGGTTGACGTCATCCGAGAAGTCCGCCGTGCTGCAGGCGCTCGGTCCTTTGCCTGGTGCGCGTTTCGAGCCCTTCCTGCCCAGGGAGTTGGCCGAGGAGGTTCGTGCGGAGGCGCTGGTGGATGTGGCCGGCCTCGAAAGCTGGCTGGCGACCTGCCGTCCAGTCCTGGTCCAGCCTGCGGTCTATGCGCAAAGGGAGGATCTCGATCCCTTGGCGGAGGACGTCGACGATCTCGGGTGAGCCCGGAATCCGTCAGAAGGGCTTCAGGATGACGAGCAGCACGATGCCGATCATCAGCAGCGTGGGGACCTCGTTCAGGATGCGTAGCCGGGTGTCCGAGGGCACGGCTGCGTTGGCGGCCAACCGCCGACGCAGCGGAAGGGCGACGTGGTGCACGCCGATCAGCAGGAGGACGAGGACGAGCTTGCCGTGGAACCACGGCTGTCGCAGCAGACCGGGCTGAACCGCCACCATTCCGGACCCGAAGACCAGCGTGGCGACCATCGCAGGTGTCGAGATGTAGGTGAACAGCCTGCGCTCCCACTCCACCAGCCGGGTCCTGACGACAGCTTCGGTCTCGGTGCCGTGGTACACGAAGAGCCGGAACAGGTACAACAGGCCAGCCATCCACGCGATGACCGAAATGACGTGGAGGGCCTTGAGCCACGGATAAAGTGAAGCCATGCCTCATGTTAGCCCGATTGTGAATTTTGCTTGAAACTCCGAGCGAGAGAGGTGTGTGCTGGCGATAGTCCACCAGGGGGATTCCTGATGAACGTCAAGACGCGTCCGCTGGGTCAGACGGCTGACCTGCGGTCCGGATCGGTTCCCTTGTCGTCCGGTACCGAAAAGCTGGAAGCGCCACGCTCCGCGTCCACGGATCGACTGCAGCTCTCCTCGGCGGTCCGTCCTCAGGCCTATGCCGGCGTTGCGGCGCCGGGCGTGGTCGGGCGCGTGCGGGAGGCCGTCGGACGAGCCGCCACGCAGGTACAGGGCCTGATCCAGAGCGTCTGGCAACGGTTCCAGCAGGTTTTCCTGGGCGGACGGCGCCAAGTTCCCGTCCAGGTGGAGCAGCAGGCGTCACGCCAGTTGCTCCAGCAAACGATTGCCGAGACTGCGGCACGCTACGGCAACTCGGGGGTGGTGCGTGATCCGGCCGTCCAGGGTCGGGTTCAGGCGGTCGTGGATCGACTGGCTGCCGCTGCGGGGGGCAAGGCCATCAGGGCCGTGGTGCTCGATGACCCTACCGCCAATGCGTACTCGCTTGGTGGAGGGGTCGTGGCCATCACCCGCGGGATGCTGGCCAAGATGAAGTCTGAGGATGAGCTGGCCTTCGTGATGGCCCATGAGATCGCGCATGACCGCAATCGTGATGGTTCGGGCATGATGGCCCTCAATCAGGAGAAGGGCAGGCTCGCCTCCCTCCTGTCGCGTATTCCGGGCGGCAGCCAAGTCATCGGGATGTTCCAGCGGATGACCGAGGCCATCAGCAGGGCCTTCGAGAATCAAGCGGATGCCGTGGGCCTTGATCTTGCGACTCGAGCGGGATTTCGGCCCGAGGCCGCGATTGAGCTGAACCAGCGTTTCCTCGCGGAACGTTGGGCGCGGGGGCAAGCGGATGTCGCCACGACCCATCCGCCGTTTACCGAGCGGATCAGACGTTTGTGGCAGCAGCTCATGGGAGCCTGAGGCCTGTCATGATGGGGGCATGACACACCCTCTGCCCGACAGCCTTGCATCTTGCGTGTCTTTGCCGACCGGTGGCCGCCTTCCTTGGGTGGGCCTCGGTGTATACCGGGTTCCTGAAGGCCTCGCTGGAGTGGCTGTGGTGCAAGAAGCGCTGCGGCAGGGTTATCGACACGTGGATACCGCCAGGATCTACGGGAACGAGCGGGAGGTGGGGGAGGCTGTGCGCTCCTTGGCCTTGCCGAGAGGCGACGTCTTCGTGACCAGCAAGGTGTGGAACGACGATCACGGCTATGATGCGACCCTGCGCGCCGTGGAGGGCAGTCTGGAGCGCTTGGGACTCGGGCCGCTCGACTTGATGTTGGTCCATTGGCCGGTGGCGGGTTTGCGCAGGGAGACCTGGCGGGCGCTCGAGCGTTGCCGAGAGGATGGGATGGTACGTGCCATCGGGGTCAGCAACTACATGGTGCACCACCTCGAGGAACTGACGGTGCACGCCAACGAACCCCCCGCCGTTAATCAGATCGAAGTCCATCCCTTCTTGCAGCAGCGTGAGGTGCGGTCGTGGTGTCAGAAGCAAGGGGTCATCGTCGAGGCTTACAGTCCGTTGGTCAAAGCTCGCCGGATGGACCACCCCGTTTTGCTCGAAGTATCACGTGCCGTTGATCGTAGCCCGGCCCAGGTCCTGTTGCGCTGGGGCCTCGAGCACGGTCTGGTCGTGCTGCCCAAGACAGTCTCGGCGGAGCGCATGGCGGAAAATGCCCAGCTCTTCGGTTGGACGCTGGGGCCCGATCTCATGGAACGGCTGGATGGCCTCGAGGAGGGAGCGGTTACGGGATGGGATCCCCGCCAGATGCCCTGAACGGGGTACGTTCAGGGGCGACTGCACCGGGCCCTGGCCTGGCCTTGGTCGTGTGAGTCCGTCTTCGGATCTCCTTGACTGCTCCCAGGGTTGTTCCCTAAGCAGGGCCTCTGCCCCGCGCCGGGGGGAGCTTGCCTTGTCTTGGAGCGAAGGCAAAGAGGTGAGGGGTTACGGGGTGTAAGGGCAGGCGTGACGAGCTCTCCCGGCAGCACGCGGGCACGGGCATGAAAGATGACGCAGGGGCATGGTCAGCGCACGCGACAGGGGACCTTCTTGGACAGATGACCTCCCTGACCGGGTGACCGGCCTCCTGGCTGGAAAGCCTTGACGCCTCGTCAGGATCCGTGGAACTTGTTGTCCTGTTACATCTACGGAGAGTGCGCACATGGTCACATCGGAACAAACGGCTCTGACGGCCCAGGAGGCTGCCCACGGACGGGTTTCGATCCGACGTTATGTGCAAGGCGCTTTGTCTCGCGCAGAACTCGAGGCTCTGCTATCGGCCGCTGCCCAGGCGCCTTCGGCCTACAACGTGCAGCCTTGGCGGTTTGTCGTGGTTCAGGAACCGGATCTCAAAGCCCGCCTGCAGGAGGCTGCCTACGGCCAGCCGCAGGTAGGTGCCGCACCTGCGGTCATCGTGCTGTACACGGACATGCAGGATGTGCTGGCTCATGCGGATGAGTTGGTCTCTCCCGAAACCGACGCAGAGAAGCGGGCCGCCTTCGTGGCCAAGGTCCAGGAGGCTTATGGCGGTCTGGATCCTCAGGAGCTCGAGGCCTTCGGGACAACGCAGGGTGGCATCGTATTGGGCTACCTGTTGCTTCTTGCCGCGTCCATGGGACTGGGTACCTCGCCGATGCAGGGCTTTGATCCCGAGCGGGTCCGTACGCTGCTCGGCTTGCCCGGGCATGTCCGCATACCTGCGCTCGTGGCTGTTGGACGTCCTGCGGAGGAGGGGGGGGTACGCCATCGTCACACGTTGGAACGTTTGGTTTCCTGGCGCTGATCGACGCCTTCCCGGGGCCGGTTTTGAGGATGGCCTTGGACTGCGTTTGGCTTGTGTGAAATTTTGCTCTTCCGGGACGAATTTCGTGCATAACAAATCAGGAAAGGAGTTCCACGCATGGCCATCCAGTCGCTGGGACAGACCGTGAAAGCCGCCGCCGCGCCAACGGCAACACCGGCCTCGAGTCAGGCGGGTATCGTATCGGTGCAGGGCTTTGGCATGGATAATGCCGCCGCTCAGGGAGTGTTGGCGGCCTTCAATGATGAGGCTTCATTCGTCCCACAGGGCCAAGTGTCGCAAGTTTCTCTGGACCCGGCATTGCCCGACTTCCCGGCTCCGAAGCTCGTGGATGATGTGGGAGCAATGTTTCCGGAGTTGCCCAAGCAAGTCGCCGGAGTCGATGTTCAGGGCATCGTCGGCAACGTTCTCTCGGGCAAGGTCTCGCAGGACGAGGCCCTGAAGAATGTGTTCCCTCTCGAGTTGCGGCAGATGATCGAGCGGTTGCTCTTCGCGCTCAGGCAGAATCCGCCCGACCTGGCCGAGGCGGGCAAGGCCGTGAAGGCCATCTGCGATTTCTGTGCGAAGCAGGAGAAGGTCGATGACTTCCTGAGCGGTAAGTCCAACACGGTGCCGCCGGAGATGATGGCCGACCTGCAGGCGTCCTTCGGGGACTGGAACGGTATCGGTCGTAACGTCGACCCCACGCAAGGCACGGGACCCATCGGCGGTGGTCTGCTGCGTGATGCGATCAAGGCCTACCAGAACGGGGACATGGAAGCCGCACGTTCTGCCTATGGCGCCGCTCAAAAGACGGCTTCTCCGGTCGCGCTTGATCTGGATGGCGATGGCAAGATTGGCACCACGGGCGTGTCGACCGCCAAGGAACGCATCGACGGCCAAGTTGGCAAGACGGTCATGTTCGACATCGACGGAGATGGTGACAAGGACGAGATCGAATGGATGTCGGGCCAGGATGGTTTGGTGGTTGATGACCGCGATGGCGGGGCTACGGCAGCGGCGGCTGGCGATGGCGAGATCGACGGCAAGCGCCTCTTCGGTGACGAAGGTGGCAAGTATGGCAGCGGCTATGACAAGATGCGTAGCCATGATGTGGATGGGGATGGCCGCCTGACAGGCAAGGAGCTCGAGGGTCTCAAGACCTGGGTTGATGCGGACGGCGACGCCCGGATTGACGAGGGCGAGCTCAAGACCATGGCCGAGCTGGGCATCACGGAGTTGTCGGTCCAGAACCATGCCGAGACCAATGCTCGTGGCGAGACTCTCGACCGCTCCAGCATGGTTCGCAATGGCGAGCGGCAGATGACCGAGGACGTCTGGTTCGCGCAGAAGTAGCGACGCAGGAAGAAGGGGCGGGTCCATCCGGGCCCGCCCCTTTGCCTGTCGGCGTCAGTCTTCCAGCACGAGGGCCTGAGGACCATCCCCCACGTCGGTGCGGCTGACGACGCTGGCGCTGGCCAGATCCATGACGGTTACCTTGTCTTCGCCGAAGTTGGGCACCCAGGCATATTTGCCCTTGACCACCAACCGTGAGGCCGAGGTGTCGCCCGGGCTGGCGCTCCAGTCCTTGCGCGAGTCCGTCAGGATTTGGCCCGAGGTCGGATCGAAGCGGACGAGGCCGCTGCCGAGGCTCTTGCCATCGACCGAGGCCCCGAGTCCAGCCCAGCCCTTGCCGTCACCGTCGACGGCGATGGAGGCGAAGCGGGCTCCTGCATCGAGGGTGGCCGTGACCATGGCTTCCTTCGGGTCCACGATCAGGCCGCCCGAGACCGTGCCGACGGCGAGGCGCTTGCTGGGCAAGGTGGCGATAGCCCATGGAGTGACGGTGGTCTCGAGGGAAATGGGCGCGACAAAGGCTTTCTGGTCGATGTCATAGACCTGGATGCCAGACCACGTTGTGGTGGCGGCGTAGGGTGGAGTGCTCTCATAGCTGGTGTCGGCAGCCGCCATATAGATGCGGTTGTCGAGCCGGGCCATGGCGCCCTGGGTTTGATGCCCGCCGGGAAGGTCCAGGGTCTTGAGGGTCGTCCCGTCGCTCAGGCGAACGAGGAAGGCCTTTTTGACCATGACGGAGCTGACAAGCACCTCGTCAGAGCCGGCTTCGATGACCTCCATCGGGTTGCTGCCCAGTTCGAGGCTGATGCGCCGCTCGATGGCGGGGGCACTGAAGGGACCCACCGCAAGCTTGGCTTCGTTGGACTCAACCGTCATGAGTGAACTGCCGATGCGTACGAGCTGGTTCGGCCACTTTCCTGTCTCGAAGAGCCTCGTGAGTTTGCCTGTCGCGGGATCGACGCGCTCCACGGTCTGACCGAGTCCGTGCATCACGAGGAAGGACGCGGTGGCTGAACCCGTGGTTTCCCAGAACCGTACCTCCGGTGCCTCGGTTGCCCCGGGGGCGGGTGTGGCAGCAACCGACGGCGTGGCAGTGGCCGAAGGCGTCGGGGACGGACTGGCCTGCGGATTCAGGGCGTTTGTCGCGAGGGTCTGGCAGCCGGCAAGGCCGAGAGACAGGGCGACAAAGACGTGAGGTGACTTGGTCAAGGAGGCTGCCTTTCTTGTGGTTCGGGGGGTCAGAAATCACTTGCCCAGGTCAGTTGTGCCGTCCGTCCCGGCGTCGGATAACCGGGTTGGTAGACGGGACGACTGTCGGCCAGGTCATCGGCCGTCAGTGAGAGGATGCCGTGTTGCTCTGTCTTCCATGCCAACTGCAGGCCCATGACCGTCGCGGGGTCCAAGCGCCCGGTTTCGCTGGCGGTGGAAAACCGACGTCCCTGATGGTCAACCCGGAACGTTGCCGCAAGGGCTTCGGCAGGTTGCCACGTCAGGGCACCACCGGCCACATGGTCCGGACGGAAGGGAAGTTCCCGACCGGCTGTGGCCCCGGTCGTCCGCCCGTCGATCGTGCGCGTCCATGTCTCGTGCAGCGACAGCGTCCACTCAGGAACGGGGCGCCACGAGAGCTTGGCTTCGATGCCTTGGCCGAGGGTCCTGCCGATGTTGTCAGGGCGCCATTGCCCCCCCGCTCCCGGCTGCCAGGCAATGGTATCCGTGCCGTCCCGTCGGAAAAGGGTGGCTTGTCCCGAGAAGCTATCCCCCGGCTTCCAGTCCAGGCCGATTTCGTCCTGCCAGTTTCGCTCGGGCTTGAGCAGCGGGTTTCCGGCTGCGTCACGACTTCTGGGCCAGTAGAGATCGTTCAGGGTCGGGGCCCGGAAGGTCTGTCCACTGCGCCAGCGCAGCGTGGCACCGGGAAGGGCCTCCCAAGAGAGGCCGAGGCGCGGAGAGAGCCCGCCCTGATCCCCCTGGACCCCGAACTGCTCGTACCGCAGGGATGCCACACCTGTCAGGCCTCGAATGGGCTGCCAGATATCCTCGAGAAACAGGGCTTGCTGCCAGCGGTCGGAAAGACGCTCGGCCTGATGCCATGAGGTGGTCAAACCACCATCTAGAATATGGTCCCCCAGGGCAGCCTGATGACGGAACCGGGCCTCGGTGCTCTGAAAGCCCGTTTGCTCCTGCTTAGGCCCGAAAACTCGGTCCGGATCGGCGAGCACGGTTCGCGTGCCCTGACGCGAAATTTGCCATTCCTGCCCGAGTCCACGTTCGTCGCGCGTGTCCCACGTCAGCGCGCCCAGCCAGCGCGCATCCGCCTGGATCGCACGGGGAGTGGGCTGATGGATATCGCCGGGAAGTCCTTTGCCGAAACTTCCTCCGACCCATTGGAACAGCAGGCGCCCGCCATCGAGGCGTCGCTCCAGATCCAGGGTGCCTTGCAGTTGCTCGGTGGCGGCATTCACCCGGTTGCCGGCGGGTTGACCGTTTCGACTGAAGGCGTAGGCATTGTCGGCGCGCAGTTGCCTGACGGAGAGAGAGAATCTTCCTTGTTCATCGGCATTTGCCAGTGTGATCCCGTAGGATTGCTCACCCAGACTGCCGGCTCCGAGAGTGGCTCGTCGGACAGGCCGCCGGGACGAGGTCAGCAGGATGACGCCACCCGTGGCATCGGCGCCATAGGGCCCCGACCCGCCTCCCGCACGGATCTCGACCTCTTCGAGCCCTTCCAGGAGCAGGCTGCCGAGGTCGACTTGGCCAAGCCTCGGGTCGTTGAGTCTTACGCCATCGCGGACGACAAGCACGCCTTCGGCTCCCACCCCGCGCCACGAGGCGGTGGCCAGTGCGCCGGGTTCACCGTAGCTGCGGATGGCCAAGCCGGCTTGGCGTGAGAGCAACTCGCCGAGGGTTCTGGCTCCCGATCGACGCAAGTCTTCGGCGGTCAGGCGTGTGACAGCCTGCGTCCGATCTTCGGGGCGGGGGCGGTGAGCTGCGACCGTGACTTCGCCAAGGTCGGGCAGCTCCGGCGGGACAGCCGAAAGCATGGATGCGCGGATTCCTTGCCTCGAGGAGAGACCGTGCGGGGGGACAGGTGTCGATGCCGGTCGGGCTCAGGCCACAGGGCCCATACCGTTGCGGGACAGCGCCGGAATCTCACCGGACTTCAAGCAGCGACGTTTCACAACTTTAACACGATACGACCGACTTGGTCAGCCGATCGTCCGATCCGGCGCCCTCGCCGCGGATGGGTTCCGTGGCAAGGGCGTGCCACGCTTCAGAAGCGCAGATCCTTGTAGACGCCACCTTGGGCATCCAGCCATCGTTCACGGATGACATTGCCCACATCGTCGTACTGGAACTCCTGAGAGGCAGAGAGTTTGTCCTTGGCACCCCGAAGTTCAACCTTCGTGAGCCAGCCTTGCTTGTTCCACGTGTACCTCTGCCTGCTGGTCCTTTCCTTGGAGCCGGCGCGGTGCCACGCACGTTCCGTGACCCTGCCTTCCTTGTCATAGGTGAACCGCAGTTCGCCGACCAGATTGCCCTCGGGACCCAGCTCGGCTTGTACGGCGATTTCACCCGCCTTGTCGTAGGTGTACTGCAGGGTCTTGATGATCTGGCCTTCGTTGTCCTTCCAGATCTCAGCCGTATTCTGGCCTTGGTCGTCATAGGTCGAGTCAATCGAGTAGAACAACAGCCCATTCTGGTCATACTCGGCGCGCCAGATCAGCAGGCTGGTTGAGTCGTCGTAGGCATACCGATGATGGTTGTCGATCCGGCCGTACCGGTCGATCCAGATGCAGTCGCGCACCCTGAACTCCCCCTCGTCAAACCGGTAGATCCTGAAGCTTGGTTTGGTGAAGGTTCGCTCGAACTTTTCGAAGAACACCGGACGTCCCATGCTGTCCAGGTGGTGGGTCTGATGCTCGTGGGGCACCTTGCCTTCAGGGTATTCGTCGATGCCCACCACTTTGCCGAAGCGATCGACCCGACCGGTGCGGTAGTGACGAGCCCGGACGATCTGGGCCTTGGCTGTCGCGATCAGCTCCTCGGCGGGTTCGATGACGATGGAAGACGGGGTTGCAATGGCCACGGAGAATCTCCAAAGGAAGTCGAAGGCTTACGGGGACAATCAGTAGTACTGACGTTCGGGACGTTCATGGGTCCCGATCTTGCGATCGCTAACCCATTTCACACCAAACTTCTGAACGTAGAGGTGCATGAACTCGCGATACCTGAGGTAGAACCATAGGCCGCGGCCATAGGCTTGTTCACAAGAAGTCGTGCACTTCGACATCATCTCGGCCAGTTCCTGGTCTTGCATGCCTTCGTTCGTGCGAATGGTGTAGTGCGCATTGGCCGAGAGTTCTTCGAAAGACTCGTGGACCTCGAGGATGCCCTGCTTTTCGGCCTCGCGGTACAGCGCCGAGTGTCTGCCCAATGTGAAGACTGAACGTCCATAGGCATGAATGATGTCGGTGTTGTCGCAAATGAGATCGATGGTGGACTGTGCTTCCTCGCGAGTCTCGGTAGGGAACCCGAAGAAGATGTAGGCGAAGTTCCAGATGCCGGCATCGGCCGAGCCTTTGAGAATCGGCAAGCGTCGCTCGAAGGCCACGCCCTTCTTGATGAGCTCGTGGATCCTGGGGGAGCCCGTCTCGACGCCCCACAGCACGAGTCTCAAGCCAGAGTCGTAGAGCAGTTGCATGAGCTCGGGCGTGAAGCCATTCTCGAGGCGTCCGTTCGAGAACCAGGTGATATCCAGCTTCTCGTCGATGAATCGCTGGGCCATCGCCCTCATCATCCCCGGCCGGATGGCCTCGTCGATCAGCTGAAAATGGCGAATGCCGTAGTTGTCCTTGAGGTGTCTGATTTCCGCGACGAGCCGGTCCAGCGACTTCTCATCTTCCGTAACCCCCCAGAAGCTGTCACAGAAGGAACACAGACCCCAGTAGCAACCCTTGCCCGCCTGAATCGTCAGGACCAGCTCTGGGCTGAGGTACTTGTCGAGCGGTAGACCTTCGAGATCCTGGACGCCGATGGCGTCCATTTTCGGTACAGGCCGAACGGGGGAAACCCGGACCTCTTCCCCCGCCTTCCAATGCAGGAGGTTGGGGACCTCATCCAGATCCAATCCCTCATGTACGGCCCGGGCCAGCAACAGCATCGTTTGCTCACCCTCGCCGATCGCGATGCTGTCCGCGAACTTTTCGAAAAACCTAGGACGCTTTGCCAGAGTGTCCTTCACCCGCTCGAAGAAATTGCCCCCGATGGTGATGTGCAAGTCCGGCCCTGCTGCCTTGCGTAGTTTTCTTGCCAAGGTCAGACCCGGTACCACTTGGGAGAAGGCGTTGATCGAGATGCCGATGATGTCGGGCTCCTCGGCCAACATCGAAGGAATGACCGTGTCATAGAAGGCCGCGAACATGTTGTTGGCGTCGTCCTCGGTGTGGACCACCATGTTTTCGACCGTGAACAGACAATCCGGCTGTTCGAAGTAATTGAGCGCCAGACGTGCCGGGTGATAGGGCAGGGACACGGCCTGACAAGCCAGATCCAGCGTCTCCAGTGCATCGATGAGCAGGTCCGGGTTGTAGAAACGCCGTGGATCCCGCAAGGTTTCCACGGCGTCAGGAATCTGTCGGGCCAAGGCCTCCAGCAGATCACCCTTCTCCTCCATGAACACTTCGATGGCCCGGGCCCGCTGCAGATCGATCATGACCTGACGATCACCGCCGCCCAGAATCTCCCGCAGGCGGGCCTCGGTTCCCAGGTACTCCCGCATCAGATGCAACTGGTTGCGCAGCTGGCTCAGATATTCCGGCTGGAAGATCCGGTCGAAATACTCGATGTTCAGGTCACGGACCAGTGCCGTCACACCGTTTCGCCGCAGGTGACCCGCAATGCCCCGAAGGGCGAAATGCGGGTTCTGGGTCGACCACTGTGGCGGGAAGGCCAAAAGGACTTTGGGAGTCGTGTTCATGGTGTCGTCTCCGCCTAGGCTGCAGCGGGCGTGTCCTTACGCAGGTAGGCTGCCAGTTCACCCACGATCGGCACGATGCCTTCCTGGCGGATCTGCCGGATGCGGGCAATGGCATCGTCATGCTGCTTGATCTGTTCGGCGACACACTCGCAGGACCCACCAATCTTTTGATCCAGCAGGAACTGCTGCAGCTGTTTTTCCTCGGCCAGCAACTCCTGGAACTTCTGGACCTTGCCGACCACGTCGTCAGGCGACAGATCGCCTGAGTAGCCACTTGCTTCCGTCCCCACGGACACGACTTCAGGCATCGGGGTCGGCGCCGTCGGCATACCCTTAAGGGACATGCCTGCCATATCAATCGAAGCTACTGGATTGACGAGTTTGGTGCCGGGTTTCTTCGCGCCCTGTGCCCGCATCGCGTCGGCTTCGGCCGATTCGGCGCGTGCCTTGTCCATGGCCTTGGTGATGACGTCCATCGCCAGCTTGTAGGCGTTCATGTCGGGCTTGAAATCGGGGTCGATGCCGGCCTTGAGCAAAGCATCCTTGAACTGCAAGTCCTCGAGGCCCAGAGCGCCATTGCCTTCGGTGTCGACTGCGATGGCATTGCCCGTTGCGCGGTTGACCAGGGCGATGCGGCCATCGATGCGGGTGATGTCGGCATCGATGCCGTACTCGCTCTTGAGCAACTCCTTGAGCTTTTCGGGCTTGAGACTGCCCCCGTTGTCGCGGATCAAGGTGTAGACCGCCAGCGCTTCGCTTTCCAGCATCGAATATTTCTTCGCATTGCCCATGCCCGCACCGCCGACCTCGATGGTCCGCTCGCGCTTCGTCACGTTCTCAGGCTCCGCATAGGCCACGGCGCTGGTCGCGGACGGCCCGGTCACCGCGACGATCTTGGGCGAGTGATCGATCGGCTTGAGCGAGGACGGCGGGCTGTCGAGCTGAACGACGGTGTCCGTGTAGCTTACCGGCTGCGAGGGAGTGGTCGCCAGATCGGGGACGTTGCCAGAAGGGCTTTCCACTTGCCGCGGCGAGCTGGGCACGCTGTTCAGGTCCACTACCGCGTCCGAGCCGGGGAACGTCGGAGCTTCGCGCTTGTCCTGCTCGTCCGTGCGGACCGTGCCGAAAGACGGAACTGAGGTCATGCCCGGATTGACGGGGCGGTTGATATTCATGTCCGACATCTGGAAGGAGCCTCCGAAGGTGATGACAGGGTTTCTCCGGTTGTGACCGGGGGCCGTGGGACCTTTGTTTTATTTCACATACCCTTGATGCCATTTTCTCTGCGGTCCGTAAGAGGTTTCTTGCGCGGTAGACTTGGGGCATGAAACTCGCCACTCTTGCCAACGACCATGCAGGCACTCCCGACGGCACCCTCGTCGTCGTGTCCCGCGATCATCTGCGGGGTGTGCAGGTGCCTGGCGTGCCCACCATGCGGGATGCCATGGAGCGCTGGGATGAGGTCGAGACGGTCTTGCGCGCCGCTGCCCGTGCGCTTGAGGCACATGAGGTCCTTGACCCTGTCGATCTGGCTCGGGCCACGTTTCTTGCTCCCTTGCCCCGTACGTGGGCGTGGCTGGACGGTAGTGCCTTCATCCAGCACGTCCTGCTCGTGCGCAAGGCGCGCGGCGCCGAGCCACCCGATGATCTGCGGACCGTACCGCTGATGTATCAAGGCATCAGCGATACGCTGCTGGGACCCCGGGCCGACATTCCCTTGCGCGATCCTGCCGATGGACTTGATTTCGAGGGCGAAGTGGCGGTCGTCCTCGGACCGGTGGCGATGGGCACGCCTGCGGCCGATGCGGCCAAGGCCATCCGCCTCCTGATGGTCATGAACGACGTGAGCCTGCGAAATCTCATCCCTCGTGAACTCGCGACCGGCTTCGGATTCTTTCACGGCAAGCCGGCCTCGTCGTTCGCGCCCTTCGCAGTCACGCCGGACGAAGCCGGAGAGGCATGGCGGGATGGCCGTCTGCATCTTCGGCTGCATTCCTGGCTCAACGGCGAGCCGTACGGCCGCCCCGACGCCGGCGAGATGTTCTTCTCCTTCTCCGAGCTCATTGCCCATGCTGCGGCGACGCGGGACCTGAGTGCCGGAACCATCCTGGGTAGCGGGACGGTGTCGAATGCCGACGAATCCGTGGGCTCCAGCTGCCTTGCGGAGAAGCGCATGCTCGAAAAGATCCGCACAGGCACCGTGACCACTCCCTTCATGAAGGACGGCGATCGGATCGAGCTGGAGGTGCTCCTCCCGGATGGGAGCTCCTTGTGCGGGCGTATCGATCAGCGCGTGGTGCCTGCGCCTTGTCGCCGCGCCGCGGGGACTCCGGCGTGAGCGTCGATGGCCCGCGCGGCCTGCGCGCCTTGGTCGAAGGCCTCTTTGACTACGCGGGAACGTTTCCTCCGGCTTCCTTGCCCATTCAGGATGCCATGCGGACCTCGGCCTCCTTTCCTTCCACATTGGCGCGTCCCTGGTTGGTGGCGGCCGATCTCGTCCTCACGCGGGATCAATTGGGGACCTTGACGCAGGAGGAGCTGGTTGCGGCGGGTTTCGGACCCGATCGTTCGTTCCGTTGGGCCGTCCTTGGCGAAGCGATGGATGTGGGTATGGCCTGCGTGATGCCTCGCCGCCTCGAGGAGACCCTGGGGTGTTTACAGGAAAAGGGTGACCGGCAGAGGGTCCTCAGTCTGGAAGTCCGTTTGCGTCTCGGTCCGGGCTGGGCGGCGGGCTTGGCCGGCACCCTGGCCGAGCTGGCCTTGGCGCTCTCCAAGGAAGGAACTCGACTCGTCGTGGAGCCGGAATGGACTCCGGAGGAGTGGCGGCTCGGCGCGGCGGAGTTGGCGGCAGCTCTGAGTTCTTTCCCCGAGCCTCGTCCGGTTCTCAAGGTGCGCGGAGCGGGGCCCTCGGCCGTGACGATTCCGGCTCTGGTGGAGGTCGTGGGAGCGGTGGCGCGTCACGGATTGGCCTTCAAGGCGACGGCCGGTTTGCATCATCCGGTTCGCGAGGCCTGCTGGAGCAACGATCTGGGCTTCTTGTCCCTGGCCGCTGGCCTGCGTTTTCGTCAGGCTCTCGGTCCTGACGTTTTTCCGGACGAGGCGCTTGCGGTCTGCCTCGGAGCGAGCTGGGACGATCCGCACGCCAAGGGGCACGGTTTCGGGTTCGTACTCGAGGACGGCCTGCAGTGGTCCGAGTGGTCACTGGACCAGGAGACGCTCGAGTGCCAGGTTCGGCGGTTTCCGTTTTCCATCGGCAGTTGCAGCCTCGCAGAGCCAGACGCCGATCTGGTCCGGGGCTTCGGGGGCTGAGCGAGGGCCCGGCTTCAGAAACCGATGACCGCAGCCAATCCGTCCGACATGCGTACGAGTCGGTCTTCGATGCCTGCCAGTCCCATGACGGCTCGCGATACATGCAAGGAGGCTCTTTGCTTGGCGGGAGTCGGTCTGCCGTGGGTGCTGTCCTGGAGGTCTTTCTGAACTGCCGCCATCTCAGCTTTGGCCAACGTGGTTCTTTCCAATGCTGCCTCGACCCTGCCGTGGGCCGCTCCAAGGGCACTGCGGCCATCAGGCATCGGGACACCTGCCTCGGCATGGCGAAGGGCCGTCAGAGTCCCTTGCATGTCGCCTCTGACTTGCTCGAGCAGGTCGAGAGCCATCAGCAGGCGGCTCATGCTCGGGTCGTCCATCGCTTGTCCTGCCAGCCCCGCATCGGCGGTGGAAAGCCATTCGGCCATGGCGGCCTTGATCGTCCGTTGATCCCGATCCAAGTCTCGCTGGACCTGCAACACTTGGCTCCGCAGAGGAGTCAGACCCTGGGGGCCGCGTCCGAGACGCAGCACGTCGGGCCTCAGGGTGAACAGACCGTGGCCGGGTCTCGACCGGTCTGACGGAGGATCCTGGGGCGGTGCCTGCGTGAGCGCTTGAGTGACGGCAGAAAAGAAAGACAAGAACATACTCCCGATTCTGGCGCCCAGAGGGGGCCATGGAGGAGTTATCGGGGGTGGTCGGTCCTGGCGTGAGGGTGCTGACCACAAGACAGGGTTAAGGAGCGCTCAAGATCTCTTGATGCTCATGGGCGCTCAGGAACTGCAGGACAGGGTGGCACATCCCGGAGTGACATCGGCCCACTCAGGTGGGCGTCCGGCGTAGGGGGCGTGCATCGGCAGGTCTTCGTAGGGTCTCTGCAGCGAGGTCAGCAGGCGTTCCAGGGGTTCCTCCTCCCCCGCCTCGGTGGCCCGGATGGCTTCGAGCAGCAGATGATTGCGAGGAATGACCACCGGGTTCACGCCATTCATGCGGTCAGCCCGCATCGACGGGGGCACGCTCTCGGTCGCGATGCGCGCCTGCCACTGGCCCAGCCAGTCTGCCATGGCCCGTCGCGCGGAGGCGTCAGCCACGTCGGGAAGAGCTTGGGTCAAGTGACGCAAGGGATTGGGGTCCGAAGGCACGACCAAGGCCAAGTGTCGGTGGAAAATCGTCCGGTCTGTACCCGTCTGGTGCAACATCGACCACATCCGGGCGATCAGGGCATCGTCCTCGGGGCCTCGGTGTTCGGACAAGCCGAGCTTGATGGCCATCCCCTCCCTGTCCAGCTGGGCATAGGTGTCCTGATAGATTTCAAGTCCCGCCTGAAGGTCTCTGGGGTCAAGCCCGAGCGGGAGCAGGGCTTCCGCCAGGCGGGCCAGATTCCACTGGGCCACGAGCGGCTGGTGTGCAAAGCGGTAGCGCCGTCCCCCGAAATCCGTGGTGTTGGGCGTGAAGTCCGGATCGTAGGATGATAGCCAGCCGAAGGGCCCGTAGTCGAGGGTCAGGCCGAGGATGCTCATGTTGTCGGTGTTCATGACGCCGTGAACGAATCCGAGGTGCATCCAGCCGACGATCATCCGGGCGGTGCGTCGACAGACTTCGGTGAACATGGCGGTCCACGCCTCGGGGCCAGGTGGGCCCAGCTCAGGATAGAACCGGGTCACCACGTGCCGGGCGAGAGCCCCCAGCAGTTCGAGCTCGCCGTGGGCTGCCAGGATTTGGAAGTGCCCGAAGCGAATGAAGCTGGGAGCCACCCGGGCCACGATGGCACCCGGTTCAGGGTGGGGCCGACCGTCGTAGAACATGTCCCGGACCACGGGCTCGCCCGTGGCGACGAGGGCCAGGGAACGGGTCGTAGGTAGCCCAAGTGCCGCCATGGCTTCGCTGCAAACGTGCTCGCGCAGCGAAGAACGCAAGGCGGCCCGGCCATCCGCGTGGCGGGAGAAGGGCGTCCGTCCTGCACCTTTGAGCTGGACGTCGTGGAGCTGTCCGTTCAGATCCACCAGGCTACCCATCACATGGGCCCTACCATCACCGAGTTGTCCAGCCCAGGTTCCGAATTGGTGGCCACCGTAGCGAGAGGCCCAAGGTTGCGGTTGTCCCGTCTGGACATGCCCTGCCAGTTGGGCGACTGCCACGTCGTCAGGCCACGTCAGGCCGAAGTCCTGGGCCAGGGCCTCTGACCACGCCAGCAGGCTGGGTCGAGGGGCAGGCTCCGTCGGGCACTCCGTCCATACGACGTCTCGGACCTGGCGAGGCTCGTAGGAGCCGCAGCTTTCACCCGGCAGGTCACGAGCAAACAGGGAGGCCTGCAGAGGAAGTCGAGCCATGCTCACCTGGACCAGAGATTTTTCCACCACGGCGTAGGCGCAGGTGCCGGTCCCATCCCGGCGCCGCGACGCAGGCGCTCGACCGGCCAGCCCGTGAGGTTGGCCGCCGTGCGGACTTCCTCTTCTTGTCGCTTGCGTAATGCTTCACGGTAACTGCCAGCTTCGGTACATTCCGACGACCCGCGCCACGGGTGCTGCAGGACGAAGCGGACCTGAAAATTTTCGCGATCCTTGGTTTCCTGGAAGACCAGATCCTCGGGAAAGGTTTTCGCCGTGTAACGGACATGCAGCCGGGTCACGACCGCATCAACGGCACCACCCGACCAAGGTGCGGCCCGCCGCCTTCCGCTGGGCACGCCAGGGGGCGGTGCCTCGCCGGGAGCATCCAGCCACCATACCCCGAGCTGACGCAGCTGATCGGGCGACAAGGGATCGGCCGCGCAAGGGTCGCACCAGCCCATGTCCCAGAAGTGTTCGGTGAAGACCGCGCGCCGGTCTTCACGTTTCCAGGCGGTCTCGAACATCGCCTTGTAGAAGGCCTTGAAGTCATTCTTGAGGTGGACGGGAATCTGCTTGCCCGTGGGGAGCTTCACGGACCGGTAGTTGGTGGTTTCGACCCTTCCCTTGCGGGTGATGGCATAGACCAGCATGTCCTGGGGGCCTTGGGCATTGGCCATGCCGAGGCGGATGGGCAACATGAACTTCGGACTCTCGAAGGCGAATTGCAGGGGACGCAGGTGCTGCAGGCCAGTCCTGGCCTGTTCGCCCAGATTCACCTTGGCCACGAAGAACTTGTGGCCGGTCCGGATGTAGGGGGCCAGAGCCTTGCGAGCCTTGGCCGGAACGCGATAGCCGTTCTGCCGCAACCACGTTTCAAGTCCGCCCGACTCCTTGGCCGACAGGATCAAGATGTCGTATTCGCCGACCGTGTATTGAGCTTCGATGGTCACGCCCAGCTTTCGGGCACGCAACCCTGACCTTTTGGACCCCGCCGCGGCTGGGGCCGAGACCATCCGGTCCTCCAGCGAGCGGCGACGAATGGCGCAAGGGTCCTCATCGAAGTACTCGACGAGGCGAGGAGCCGTGAAAGCATCCAGATGATCGAATACCGCGCGCTCCGCGACATGGATCTGGTCGCGACCCAAGATCGTCGGCACGGGGACGACCATCGCGAACTCCTTGAGCGGCCCCTTGTAGTCGCTGAGCATGCCGATGACCGTGCGGTTGCCGTCCCGCACCATCACCACCCGGGAGGTCTCGTTGTAGAGCGAGGCATCTGCCTTGGCCACATAGAAGCCACAGAACGCCCGGGCCTCGGGGGTGGCCAGAAGCAGGCCCATCCCCAGGAAACCTGCAAGCCCGACCCTGTGTAGCATTCGGCGTTTATGCGGGGCGGAGGTCTGGGACATCGCGCGGGTCTCCTTGGACGAGAAGACGCTGCTCCCCGGGCCAGGTGAAGCGGGGCGCCTGCAGCCAGGCATCCAGCAGGGGGACGAGCGGTACGCAAAGCGCCAGGGCGACGATGGGGCCGTGCGGACGATAGAAGCCGAATTGCCAGATGAAGGCGACCAAGGCGACTGCCGCCGCGTGCAACATCCGGCCGCGAGGGTGGTCCGGTGTCGTGCGCGGATCAGAAATCATGAAGAAGGTGAAGAGGATGAGAGAACCTGAGGCGAGCTGGTGCTGCAGCACGTCCGGAGGTTGGCCCAGCCATCCGACTCGGCCGGCGCAGAGGGCCAACCAACTGGCCATGAAGGCCATGGAACCATCCAGTCTCCCGGCCCTGCCGGCGACCGCCATACCCAGTGCGAGGATACCGATCCCCAGAACCCATGAATGTCCCCATTGGCCGGGAGAGGTCCACGCCCCCGGAAGCACGGCCATGGCCGCGAGAACACCGAAGTTGGCAGGATTGAACAGCGCCTTGTCATTCCAGCGAATCAGGAATTTCGCGCCGAGGGCCAGGGCGGCGCAAAGGGGATGCACCCAGAGGTTGTCCGCGCGCACCAGCAGGCATAGGCCAAGGCCGGTAATGGCCCCGCTGAAGAGATGGCGGCCCTTCCCGAGCCAAGCCTGGACCCCGATGGCCGTCCCGAGGCACAACAGCACCTGAGAGAGATCCAAGGTGAAGTCTCGCATCCAGACGCCGATGAGCAACAAGGTACCCAGAAACGCCAATTGCCAAAGTCGAGGGTCACCTGAGGCCCAGAAACTCCGCTCGTTACTCTGTTCTTTCACCGCAAGTGACGCTGTCAAGGAACTTACGGCGCGTCGTCTCCCACGGTGGGCACCACTGGGTCGAGCGTGAAGCCGACGCCCAAGTTGTCGGTAAAGACCCCCTCGTTCAGGACAAGGGGGAGACCCACATTTTGCCCTGTCTTCAAAGGACCGGGGACGAGGACGTCCACGTATCCCAGCACTTTTCTATCCGCCCGATTCGGGTTCGCATCCCACGCGACGGCGAAGGCCAGGTAGCTGTGAAGGCCTGAGCCATCGTCCTGGGCCAGGTTGCCGAAGCGCAACGAGATGGCAGTGTTGTTGGCTTGGGCCGTCAAAATAGATTCGCCATCATCAAAGTCGCGGATCAGGTAGCGCCGGGGTTCGAGGCGCGCAGCATTTGCACCCGACAAATCCAGCCAGGGCTGGTCAACGTCCGTCAGGGTGTCGGCGAGCACACGAGTCGAGTTGTAACCGGCTTTCGGGGTCCCTACCAATGTAGGCAATGACCTTGTGTAAGCCGACCCGAACCAAGGGGCATTCGAGGTATCGAGGCGAACAGAGCCAGCTGCGTTCTGATATCCGCCTTGGGTCAATATCCCCAGCCTCGCCACGTCGTTGGCGGCACTTCCATAGTCGAAGAGTCCTACCACCACCTGGCCGATCCCCAGATCCGAGGCCAAGCCTTGCGTGGACCTTCGGGCGGGCACGCTCAAGGCCACGTCCAGACTGGCCTGACCCGCTCCTTCTGCCATGATGCGATCCACGCCCGCCACCCGTGCGGCCGGGGCCACGGACGCGACGTGTGCGGCAGGTGCCGCACACGCGCTGGCCAGACAGACGGCACCAAGAACCGCGGCGTGCATACGAACGAATGAAAGTTGGTTCATATTTATTCACGTGCCCTTGGAGAGGTCGCTTCTAACGAAATGTAGGGAGAATCACATCATTGAAGGCAAAAGCCCCCAGCAGGCGCTCTGAAGGCCACCTAACCAGGAGAAAGCGCCTGTCCTGCGCCGAACGGCGTCCCGTCGCAAGGAAGCCCTCATCGGTGATCCATGTGGCTTCCCGCAAAGTCGCCTGACCCAGGGCCCTGTTGGTTTCGGGCAGTCCGGCGATGGCCTGGCGGTCAGGCTCGAATACCCACAAGTTCTGGTCCGTGGCGAGCAGCAGGAGTTTCCCCGAGGGAGAGATGCTGCACGATCGTACGGGACCGAGCGCATCCGTACGTAGGGTCAGAAGCACACGCCGTGAAAGGTCGAGCAGGGCCACCCTGCCGTTGCCGGAGCGCAGCAGGGCACGGTCGAGCTTGTCATTCCCCCAGGCCTCGGCCAGGCCGCCGAGCGGGGTTGCCCAGCGTCCGGCCATCGGGATGCGGCGGCTGCTCCCCCTGAGCTCCCAACGGCCTTCGCGTGGCTTCGGTATGCGCTGCCAGAGGTAGAGCGTCGCGGGATCGTGCCACAGCATCGCGCTGCCATCGGCGTTGACCGAGGGGCGGGAAAGCAAAGTTCGTCCAGGAAGTCCGTCCACCAGAACCACGAGGGAGCGAAGGGCATCCCATGCGAGGATGGAACCCCTTCGACTGAAAAAGACATAGGGTTCTCCGGCCGCTCCGGCTACAGGGTGTTCCACACCCGGACCTACCTGCGAAAGCAACAGGGGTGTCACGCTTCGCGGGGGCAGCACATGAAGGTACGGGGGCTCGCCTGCATCGAAGGGGATGGTCGTGTCGAGGATCCCGGGCCGTGGCGCCAGCCTCCTGGAGAAGGCCGACGGCGCCTCGAGCGCAGCAGGGGGCGCCGCCGGCGCCGGTCCGGTGGCAAGGGTGCTGGTGTTGCATCCGGCGAGGCTTGGCACCAACACCCCGAGGACGGCCGAGAGGCGAGGCATGTTCGTCATCGTGGGCCACGAAGGGCGGTTCGTCCCGGTGCCTGCGTCACGACCTTTGTGGTCCTCTCAGTCTGCCAGGGGACGGGCGGGGACAAGCGGGGTACAATCTGCCCGACCTCGGCCCCCGTGGGAGACATGCCGCATGACCGCCGTCGCTTCCAACATTCCCGTCATCCGTCTGGAAGACTTCCGCAGCGGAGACACCGACCGGCGATCCGCTTTTGTACAGACGTTGGGTCACGGGCTTGAAACCTTCGGGTTCGTGACGCTCGACGGCCATGGGGTTGACCAGTCCTTGATCCGCGAGGCTTATGCCCTGTTCAAGGATTTTTTCGCATTGCCCGAACCCGTCAAAGTTGCATATGCCGGTGTCGAGGGTGGACAGCGAGGCTATACGCCGTACGGACGCGAACACGCCAAGGACCATCCGGTCGCGGACCTGAAGGAGTTCTGGCACGTCGGACGGGAGCTTCCGTCCGGTCATCCGTACGAGGGGCATTACCCTGGCAATGTCTGGCCGCGCGAGGTACCCGGACTGGAGGCGGCCATGAAGGCCCTTTACGGACAGCTCGATGCCTGCGTGGCCTCCCTGCTCGAGGCCCTCGCCGAGTACTTCGATTTGCCGTCACGCACCTTCGCGGACATGGTGGTGGACGGCAACTCGATCGTACGCGCCATCCACTACCCGCCCGTGACAGGGGAAGTTCCTCCGGGGGCCGTTCGTGCCGCGGCGCACGAGGACATCAACATCATCACGCTGTTGTGCGAGGCAACGGCCTCGGGTCTGGAATTGCTGACCCGGGAAGGCCAGTGGATGGCCATCGATGCTCTCGAGGGCCAGATCGTGGTGGATTCGGGAGACATGTTGCAACGGGTGACCAACGGCAGGATTCCCGCCACGACCCACCGGGTGGTCAATCCGAACGACGGTCATACCGGGGCTCGCTATTCGATGCCCTTCTTCGTCCACCCTTACAGCGCGTGCGACCTTTCGGTCCTCGATGCCTTCGTTTCGGCCGAACATCCACCTAAGTGGGCCCCGACCACGGCCGACGCCTACCTGAAGGAACGTTTGCGGCAGATCGGCCTGATGCGGGGCCCGACGATGTAGCGGTCCGGGGTCAGTCGATCGGGGTGCCGGCCGCGGCCCAAGCCTTGAGCAGGGCAATCTGGTCAGGTGTGACGGATCCGGGGCGGCGAGGCGGCATCCTGCCGCTTTCGATGGCTCCCACGATGCGATCGATGTTGGAGCGGATGGCCTCGGTGCGGGGCGTGCCGTCCTTTTCGAACATCGGCAGCGGGGCGAAGAGACGTCCGGCATTGTGACAGGAGGCGCAGTTGGATTTGAGCAAGGGTGCAACCTCCTTCTGGAACGACGGAGCCTGCTGCTTGGCACGAAGCGTGGCCACTTGGCTGCCGCGCAAGGTGGCAGGAGCGCCACACGCCGACAGGGCAAGCGTGAGGGGCAACAGAACGCGCAGGGCTGTCATGGCAAAGACTCTCCGGAAAATTAGCAGTGTGACGAAGAGACCATAGCACGCTGGCGATGTGTTAATGAACTTTTTGTTTGGTTCTTGTTTTGATTTTGTTAAGCCAGGCCAGCAAGGGGCACTTCCGCCACCACTTCGTCACGGGCGAGATCCAATCGCGACAGTGGCAAGCGAGGAGGGGCGAGAGACGCCAGCGGAACTGCGATCCCTTCCTTGACGATCTTCGTAGGCAGGCCCTGGAGTCGGAGGCTGTCGCTCAAGGCTTGCCAAAGTGCTTTGACTGGCAAGTCCGGAACAATCAGGACCTGGCTTCCCTTGGTGCGTAGAGTCATGCCCAGCGGGACCCGGGCGCCCCGGACGCCAGGCAGCAGGTTGCCGACCAGTTCGCCCAGCCCCGGCATCAGGGTGCCCTCCAGGCGCCACGCACCGGTACCCGGGACAAGGCGTTCGAGGGTCATGTGCCGGCCCAGATGCTTGGCCAGCAACTCGCTTACCGTTGCGGCCCCGATGCGCACCTGGGCCCTTCCATCGCCCTGTACCGAGGGATTCGAACCCGGGGTCCTGAGCACCAACCGGTCCCCGCCGTCCGATTGGACTTCCGGATTGCCTTCCAATGTCACACCGGGCAGCAGCTCCTGCAGGGAGATCTCGAAGGATTTCGTCGCGTTGTCCCAGACCACGGGATGGCCCTGTTTCCTGGCCTCCCGAGCGGTGTGCTGCAAGATGGTCTTCCCTACGAACCCCGGTCCCGGGTGGCGAAACTGTTCAATGGTCAGGCGCAGGCTGGAGCCCTGAACCTCCGGACGTCCCGTGAGGCTGAAGGGGATTCGCACCCCGCCGCCCAGCAATCTGTAGGGACCTGAGAGCGTGACCGTTCGACCGTCGGGCGACAGGTTCACCTGACTGGAGCTCAAGCCAGGCTGGTTTCTGACCCACTGGTTGAGCGCCCGTTCGACCAAGGTCCGGGAGAACTCGATGCCTCCGCCGAACTTCAGCTTTCCCCCTGCCTGCGAGGTGACCCGCACATCTGCGTCCCGTACGGTCTGGCGCCAATCCGACGAGATGACAGGCTGATACCAGGAGCGAGACGGCGCAGGAAAATAGGCGCCGGGGCCTCGCGGCTTCGGTCGCCCGCCGGGCGGAGGCTGCGCAAGGAAGCGTGACAGGTCACGGACAAGAGGTCGGGGCATGGGATCTTGTCGGCGCCTCGACGAGCGGCCTGCTCTATACGGATTGTGTTCCGGTAGATTTTGAATGAAAAAAGGCTTAAGGCGTTCCCTTGGAGGTGTGCTTGAGCTTTTGCATGTACTGCTTGCGGAACTTGGCCACCTTGGGGGCGATGACAAGCGAACAATAGGGCTGGGAAGGATTGTTCGCCAAGTAATTCTGGTGGTGGTCTTCGGCAGGATGGAACTTGTCGAGGGGCTTGATTTCCGTCACGAGTGGCTCCTTCCAGATGCGTGCGGCCCGGATGGCAGCCATGACCTCCCGTGCGACACGATCCTGTGTGGCGTCGTGGGTCAGGATGATCGACCTGTACTGCGTGCCGACATCGGCGCCTTGCCTGTTCAGAGTCGTCGGATCATGAATCGTGAAGAAGACTTCCAAAAGGTCACGGTAACCGATCTCTGCGGGATCGTATTCAATCCGGACGACCTCGGCGTGGCCCGTCTTCCCTGAGCACACTTCCTTGTAGGAGGGACTCGGGGACTTACCCCCCGCGTAACCGGAGACTACTTTCCGGACCCCCCGCAGTTCACGGTAGATGGCTTCAAGACACCAGAAGCAACCGCCTCCGAGCGTTGCCGCAGCCAGAATGATGCCCGTCATGTGTCCTCGTTGCTTCGGCTTCGTGAGCCCATTTTAGAGATTACGTTCGGCGTTTCCAGGGGGCGGGCGACCCGGTCGGCCGGCAAGATGCCAAAGTCAGGGTATCATAGGGGGGTCTCGGGGGTGTGGCGGAATGGCAGACGCATCCGACTCAAAATCGGACGCCGCAAGGCATGTGGGTTCGACTCCCACCACCCCCACCTCTCTTCCCGTACGGTGGGTTCCGCCGGGACTCACGATTGCCCGCAGGGCGAACCGACTGCTCGGCGGTCGTTGGCCGGGCCTTGCGGCGAGAATCGCTCGGCGAGGTTTCCTCGTGCCCAGGAGATTGCCGGAACGGGAATGGGAACTTGCAGGACTCGATTCGGCCCTGTCGGAGCGTTTTCTTCCCGGCTTGCACGGCTTGAGGTGGCCGGCGGAAGGGCCCAAGGTGCTTTGTCTGCATGGCTGGGAGGGGCGGGCCAGCCACTTCGTGTCCCTCGCCGGTCACTTGCAGGGACGCGGCTTCGAGGTTTTGTCGCTCGACGGACCGGCCCATGGACGCTCTGCGGGCCGACTTGCCCATCCCTGGGCATTTGCAGATGCCTTGCTTGCCGTGGATGCGGTCCACGGCCCTTTCCACGCCGTCATCGGACATTCCATGGGGGCGTCCTCCGTCTTGTATGCCCGTTCTCTCGGTTTGCGAGTCGAGCGCATCGTGAGTCTCGCCGCGCCTTTGCGTGCCTCGGAAGTCCTGCAGCGATTCATGGACCTGATGGAGTTGAATGAACTTGTCAGGGAGCGGTTCGTGGCGTTGGTCGAATCCATGGTCGGACAGCCGCAGACTTTGCTGGATCTGGAACGACTTGCTCCCCATCTGGAGGTGCCGGGTCTGGTGGTCCACGGCACGGCCGATCCGGATGTCCCCTGGGAGGATGCCCCTCGCTTGGCCGCAGCTTGGCCTGAGGCTGAACTGTTGCTGCTCGAAGGCCTCGGACATCGGCGTATCTTGCGGGAGGGTGTGGTCCTCGAGCGGGTCTCTGCTTTTCTGGAGGGGGCATGAGCCCGATCAGAGGGCGCAAGGAAGGCGATCCCTTGGCGACGCGCCGGATGGGGCGCTGGCTCGCGATGGTTTCCATCCTGCTTGCCAAGCCTCTGCCGCGGGCCCAGCTCAAGCGTGAGCTCGAGAAGGTCGGCTTTCCGATCGGGGACTCCGCTCTGGCCGACGATCTGCAGCACCTCGAGCAGGCGGGATGGCTCGAACGGCCGGGCAGTGGCGGACGTTCGCCCTATCGATTGCGGATGGATGCCATTCCGCTCTTCATGACGATGGCTGAGGCCCGCGGCGTGAAGCAGGTGATCGAGATGGCAGGGCCGACCTCCGAGGTCCTGCAACAGCCGCTGAGGGCGTTGCTGGAACGCGTACCCTCAAGAGTGAGGTCGCGGCTTCGCGTGGCCGAGGTCTGGCATCCTCATGCCCCCCGGCACGTCAGGGCGACGGATCCCCGAGTCCTGGAAACCCTCACCACCCTTCTGGCCGCCCGATACTGCTTCCGTTTCGAATACCGTTCGCCCACGCGGGGAGAACGTTCTGTCTGGTACAAGGTGGTGGCGGCACGCCTGACCAATGTGGACGGGGCCTTGTGCGTCCTCGCGTACGTGCCTGAGCCTCCGACTTCGGATCCCGAAGGCCTGAAACCGGCACCGCGTCGAGGCGGTGATACCCGGCGGGAGTTTCGCGTGGATCGGATCCGTTCGGTCCGCCCCATCGAAGGCCAGCCTGACATGGATATGACTTCGTTGGCTCCTTGTCGGTGGGTCTATCTGGTCGATGAGGCCTTTCTCAAGCTCTGGCAACCGCCTGAGGGCCATGTAGAACTCGGCCCTCAAGACCTGCCCGGCTTCGCGTGGCCGCCGGGTGCTCGGGCCTTCCTCGGGGAATCCCTTTCACCTTTCCGTGCCATCCGATGGCTGGTCGAGAAAGGCGAGGGAGTCTGGGTGCCCGATTTGCCCGGGGGCTCGCACCCTGCGGCCGAGGAGACCGTCCGGATTCGACTAGGACTTGGCAGTCACCTTAGGTTGTTGGCCCGAAGATACGGACTTTTGGTCTGATGGCCTCGACGGAATCCGGATAATCCGGAGTTCAAGACCCTGGCTGGGGATGCAGGATGATAGGACCCTCCTCGAGTTCATGGAGTCCATTGCCCTTGTCCCGACGTACGTCTCGCGTTATTGCGCATGATCTTCGCGCACCCTCTCCGGAAGACTTCGTCCGCCGGATGAGGCTCGAGATCCGCAGTGTCGGGTTACGGCGCGGGTTGCGTGGTCTGCAGGAACAACTGGCTTGTGACGTGGGTTTCCGACGGGAAGAGGAACGGGACCGGCTGCGGGTGGAGTTGCGTGTGGTCGAGGCCGAGATCGAGCGCCTTCGCGAAGTCGAGGTGCCCTTCGAGGCTCTTGTCGCCTTGGGACGACGCTTGGGCCTCAGCCCTGACGGGGCTCGGCTTCTGGAATTGCTGGTCGCCTGGGAGTGGCTCGAAGACAGGGAGGGTTGCCTTGCCGAGCTCGCGCCGGGTTCTCGTGGCCGACGGCTACAAGAGCATCACGTCGCGGCCTGGCTGGACGAGGGCAGGATACCGACGGGTCGGGAGGTTGCTCTCTTGGAGTCGACCCATCCGCTTTCCTCCTCCGGGGTCTTGTGGCGCGAAAGGCGCAGGATCAGCTTGGCTCCAGCCGTTCTCCCTTGGCTCGCCGGGGTCAGGCCCGCGGGGCTGGAGTTGCTATGGCCCGGGGCGAGGGGACGTGGGCTCGGGCGTCTTGCCGGACCGATGGCTCGGGCTCTGGAAGCTCCGTGGTCCGTTCCACCGGTCCTGCATCTGCGGGGGATACCACGGGACGTTGCGTTCGGCTGTCTCGGACGATGCTTGCGGGGGCGCCCCGTCGCCGCTGTGCAAATCAACGACTTTCCAACCCACGAGATTGCCCATGCGGTCTTTATCTCCTGGTTCCACGACGCATCTCTCGTGGTGGAACTCGTCGCCGGTCTCGAGGGCGGAGTCAGCGTGAACCCTGCAGTTCTCGGTTTTCAGGTCGAAGCACGCCGCAGGGGCGTGCCTCTCGTGTTTGTGTCGCCACCAGGCCAGCTTGTGCATCTTCCGCTGTTGCCCCACGCCGTCACCCTGCATGCCGGCAGTGGTCCTGCTCCGGGGAACACTTCCCGAAAGGGACTGCAGGCCGAGCCAGCTGCGGACCCGCCATCGTTCGCTCGGGCCTCGGACAGGCCCCGAAGGCGTCGTTTGGGCGTCCGTTCGTCGATGCCTGTCCGGGGACCAGCTCTCGAAGATCTGGTCCTTCCCCCGACTCTGCGGGAACAGGTCGAGGAGCTGTGCTTCGCCGCACGCGAGGGTGCTGCGCGGTTGGCCGCCCTCGAGGTCGGTCCCGCATCGTGGGGCAAGGCTGTCGTCGCCCTCTTTTCAGGCCCGCCCGGGACGGGCAAGACCCTGTTGGCCGCCGCCCTTGCCCATCATCTAGGCCGACCGTTGGTCAGCCGGACCCCGGGTCAATTGCTCGACAAGTACGTGGGTGAAAGCGAGAAGCAGGTCGAGGCGCTGTTCGTCGAAGCACGTGAGGCAGGAGCGGTGCTCTTCCTGGATGAAGTCGATGCCATGCTCGCCGCGCGTGGCGGACACGCACTACAGCGCCACGACGATCGACTGGTCAACCAGTTGCTGTTGCTGATCGAGGCTCACGAAGGACTGGTGCTCATGGCGACCAATCGTGCAGATATTCTTGATGAGGCGGTTCGTCGGCGGGTCATGTTCGAGTTGGTCTTCCGGAATCCCGGCCCCGAGGAAGTTGAGGCTCTCTGGCGGCTGCATCTCAGGCATCCCGACCTTCCGCTTGCACCCGACATCGATTGGGCAGGTCTGGCTCGAAAGTACCCCCTCAGGGGTGGTCATGTCCTGCAGGCCAGCCGGAAGGCCGTCTTGCGTGCCACGCTAAGAGGAACCCTCATCGATCAGCGACTGCTCGAGGATTTGGCCGAGGCCGAGTGCCGGCGTGCGGGTACGGGATCCCGCGCGACCCCGGGCTTCAGGCGAGGAGCCTGAGAAGTCTTCAGGACAAGGCCGCGCGGCGGGCTGCAGCATAAGCCCCCTTCAGATGACTGCGGCTGACATGCGTATACAGCTGGGTCGTCGAGATGTCCGCGTGTCCCAGCATTTCCTGCACGGACCGCAGGTCCGCGCCATTTTCGAGCAGGTGCGTGGCGAAGCTGTGCCGCAAGGTGTGTGGGGTGACCTCGCTTTCGATACCTGCTTGCCGCGCGGCATCCTTCACGACGACCCAGATGGCTTGCCGCGTCAGTCTGCGGCCGGCGTAGTTCAGGAACAAGGCCTGTTCGGTCTGACGTACCCGCATGCGCATCCTGATTCTTGCCAGGTAGGCCTCGAGGGCTTGAATCGCCGTCTGCGAGAGCGGGACGACCCGCTCCCGGGAGCCCTTGCCCATGCAGCGCAACATGCCCGAGCCGAGATTGACGTCGGCCAGGTTCAGCGAGATGAGCTCCGTGACCCTGAGCCCACCGGCGTAAAGCAACTCGAGAATCGCGCGGTCACGGAGATCGCGCTGGCCTTCGATCAAGCTCACGACTTCTCGCCGATCCAGCACGCGCGGCAGCTCACGCGGCAACTTGGGCCGTTCGAGGTCGGCGCTGGGATCTCGCTCGACCTCTCCCTCCCGCATCAGCCATTGGAAGAAAGTCTTGAGAGCCGCAAGCTTGCGGGCGATGCTGCTCGGTGCCAGCTGCTTCTCACGCAAATGCCGAACGAAGCTCGTGAGGGTCAGCCGATGGACCCGGGAGATGTCCTGGGTGCCCAGTTCGGCGAGAAAGTCACGCAGTTGGATCAGGTCCCCGTGGTAGGCGGAAACCGTGTGCTCCGAGAGACCCCGCTCGCTGCGGAGGTGATCCAGGAAGGTCACGAGTTGTTCATCGAGGGTCATGGCTACGCTCCTGGGTGGACCTGTCATTCCGGCCCTTCCCTGACCTCTGATTCGGCCTAAACACCGTTTTCTTGAATCTAAAGGCTGCTACAATCCGGCTCGGGTGACCGGCATCACGTGCTGCGGCGCCCGCAAAGGGGGGGGCCATGGGCGAGGAGAAGACCGAGCCCGCCACCGACCACAAGCGTCAGGAGGCCCGTCAGCGAGGCCAGGTTCTCAAGAGCCAGGACGTGATCATCGCGGCGCTGCTGTTTGCGGTTGCCTACAGTCTGGGCGGTCTTGGAGGCTATTGGTATCGCACCCTCTATGGCTACGTGCTGGAAACCATAGAGGCGGTTCCCTCGCATGCCGGGCTTGACTTCAATCTCGCCATGCGCCTCGTGGGCAAGGGCTTGATCGTGGTGTTCATGTGCGCGGCCCCGATTGCGGCGATCGCGTTCCTGATGACCTGGCTGGCCAACCTGCTGCAGGTGGGCGTTCTTTTCACGACCAAGCCGCTTTCCCTGGAGGAAGGTCTGAAGAAGCTCAATCCCATCCAGGGCTTCAAGAAGATCTTCTCGATGAAGCAGGTCATCGAGGTCGCCAAGGCCTTCGTCAAGATCCTGGTCATCGGCTGGGTGATTTACGCCTCCGTGCGCGATGCCCTGGGTGTCATCATCCGGTCCACGGAGATGGCGCCGGCAGGCGCCCTTGGCTTTGCCGGCCAGATGATCGAGGCCATCGGCAAGAAGGTGGCCCTCGCGATGGTCCTGATCGCGGTCCTGGACTACTTCCTGCAACGCTGGCAGTACGAGAAGTCCTTGCGCATGAGCCACAAGGAAATCAAGGAGGAGTACAAAAAGCTGGAAGGAGACCCGCTCGTCAAGGCCCGACAGCGCCAGAAGCAGATGGAAATGGCTATGAGCGCCATGCGCGGCAATGTCGAGATGGCCGACGTGGTCATTACCAATCCGACGCATCTCGCCGTGGCCTTGGCCTACAAGCCCTCGCAAGGGATCAAGACTCCCCGTGTCGTGGCGAAGGGGCAGGACCGTGCGGCCCTTGAGATTCGCAGGATAGCTCAGGAGAACTTCATCCTGGTGGTCGAGGACGTCGACGTGGCTCGTACGCTCTATGGTCAGGTAAAGGTGGATCAGGACATACCGGCCGAACTCTTCCAGGCGGTCGCCAAAATCATCGCCTTGCTCTACAAGGGGCGCCGTCGTCCTGGTCTTCCTCCTCGTTTGCCGACGGCTCCTGCTCCGGTTGCCCCGAACGCACCGCAGTGGCTGGGGGCAGGTCCGATGGCCACTCCCGAAGAAGTCGAGGCCTTGGCCGAACAGGCGCGGCAAGAGCTGGAACATATGGGAGGCGAGTCGGGCGGTGGGACGGACGTAGGGCTCCTGTTGCCGCCGACGGAACGCCCTTGAGCCGGTGCCGGGTGTGAGGTTCCGGAGAGGGGGGTACGGAACCCGTGCATGGCGAGAGGCGTCCTTTTTCTTGGGGATGCCGGAGGTGCCCGAAGATGCGTCACGTGAGCAGGATGGTGTGGTCCACCCTTACGGCGGTAGGCCTGAGCTTGGCGGCTGTAGGGCCCGCGTGGGCGGGTCAGTTGACGGAGGCCCGGCAACAGCTGCAACGGGAGGATTTCGGTCGGGCCATCGATATTCTGACCGACTACACCCGGAAATTCCCCAATGAGCCCCGGGGTTGGGCCCTGTTGGCGGAGTGTTACCAGCGGACGTTCCCGCCCCAGGTCTCCGAGGCGGCCGATGCCCTTGATCGGAAGGTGGCGGCGGAGAACCGTCGTAACGTCATCTACCAGAATTTCCAGAAGCTCGAGCCAGCTGCGCTCTATCAGAAGATGATCAAGGATGAACCCGAAGACCCCGTGGCCAACCTGCTGCTCGCGATTGCACTGGTGGTGAATGATCGGGACGGAGTGCGGGCCAAGGCTCAGCTGGATCGTTTCTTGCAGCTGGGTGGTTCCGCCGAATTGCAGGATGCTGTCCTTGGCGCGAAGGGACTCATCTACACCGCCACGAGGCAATGGGATGAAGCGAGGACAGCCTATGAGCGTCTGAAGCGGCGGACCGGCAGTACCTTCGCGATGGCCAAGTTGCGCGAGGTCGGTCGGTTGGAATCCGAGGACCGGGCTGCGCAGGAGGCCGCAGCCAATGATCCAGTAAGGGTGGCCGAGCGCCGCTATCTCGAACTGGTTGAAGGCGCAAAGGGATTGATTGCCGAGGGCAACAGCTCGGGTGCCGTGGAGCTGCTGGATGAGGCCATCAAGCTGCGCCCTGAGGGAAAGGAAGCACCGCCCTTGCGGGACGAGGCTCGCCTTCAGGGTGCCAAGGAGCTCTTTGCCAAGGGCAAGCAGCTGACGGACGATGGCAAGTATGCGCAGGCTTACGGATTCTTCGAGCGGGCCATCGAGCTGGATCCGACCAACGAGGATGCGGTTCTGGGCCTGAAGCATGTTCAGAAGAGCCTCTCTGAGCTCGAGGGTCCCAAGACGGTGCGGCGCTATATCGAGGCAACCGAAAGCCTCGGGGTCGATCCGGAGGTCGAGCCCCTACCCTCTGCCTCAGCTTCCCTCACGCCTTCTGCCAAGCTGATTCCGAAGCCGCCGACCTCCAAGTAGTGACAAGGCAGGAAGGGACTTGCCTCCGCGAGGCAAATCCCTTCTCAAAGTTGATCAGGTCTGCGGGGCAGCCGTGCCCTCCGCTTCGATGACCGCATGCGCGGCTGCCAGTCTGGCGATGGGCACGCGATAAGGGGAGCAGCTCACGTAGTCGAGGCCAAGGCCGTGTGCGAAGGCGATCGAGGCAGGCTCTCCCCCATGTTCGCCGCAAATACCCGTCTTGAGTTGTGCGCGGGTCGCCTTGCCGCCCTGCATCGCCAGTCGCATGAGCTGCCCCACCCCCTCGGTATCGAGCACCTGGAAGGGATTGGCCGGGAGCAACTTGTGATCCAGATAGTGGAACAGGAAACCACGTTCTGCATCGTCACGAGAAAAGCCCCAGGTCATTTGCGTCAGATCGTTGGTCCCAAAACTGAAGAATTCGGCATCCTCGGCCAGGCTCGAGGCCACCAGGGCAGCTCTGGGGACCTCGATCATCGTTCCGAAGAGCACGGGCACGTTCATGCCTCTGCGCTCCCTGACCGTTGCCGCGACCTCCTCGAGTTGTGCTTTGGCTGTCTTTAGTTCGGCAGGATGCCCCACCAGGGGCACCATGATTTCGGGCATGCAGCGCAGGCCTTCTGCCAGGACATCGCACGCCGCATCCAGAATGGCCCGCACCTGCATCGCGGTAATGTCCGGTCGGGTGATGCCGAGGCGGCAACCCCTGAGACCCATCATCGGGTTCACTTCGTGCATCCCTTCGATCTGTCGCAGCATGCGCTGCTTGTCGCGAAGGTCCTGGGCAGGGGCGGCCGCGGCCCGCATCGCGGCAATTTCCTCGCGCAGCTTGTCGACGTGGGGCAGGAACTCATGCAGCGGGGGGTCCAGAAGGCGAATCGTGACGGGATGTCCCTGCATCGCGCGGAAGATGCCCACGAAGTCCTGGCGTTGGAAGCCCTCGAGGATGGCGAGCGCGGCCTGACGTTCCTTTTCCGTGGTCCCGAGGATCATCTGCTGTACGACGGGGAGACGATCGGGCGCGAAGAACATATGCTCCGACCGGCACAGGCCGATGCCTTCTGCCCCGAAGGACCGTGCGCGGAGCGCGTCTTCGGGCGTGTCGGCGTTGGCGCGCACCCCCAGCCTGCGAATCTCGTCCGCCCACTGCATGATTTGGTGGAACTCCCCTGAAGGTTCGGGCGCCAGAGTGGGCACCAGACCTCGCAGGACCTCGCCCGTTTCGCCATTGATGGACAGCAGGTCCCCTTTGCGAAACACGGTGCCGTCAGGAGTAGAGAGTGTGCCCGCGCCGAGATCCACGATCAGGGACTCACAGCCCACGACGCATGGCTTGCCCATTCCCCGCGCGACCACCGCTGCGTGGCTGGTGTTGCCGCCCCGGCTGGTCAACACCCCCTTGGCCGAGATCATGCCGTGGATGTCATCGGGGCAGGTTTCAGGCCGCACCAGGAGCACGTCCTTGCCGGCTTCGGCCCATGCCACCGCCTCGTCGGGATCGAAGACCACCTGACCTCCGACGGTTCCCGGCGAGGCCGCGAGGCCGGTGGCGAGCACCTCCGGAGTGAAGGAGGGGTCCAGGCGGGGCAGGAGCATCTGCACCACGTGACCGGGCTGTAGTCTGCGAACGGCCTCGCGGGGCGTGATGAGCCCCTCACGGTACATGTCGTGGGCGATTCGGGCCGCGGCGGCGCCGGTACGTTTCCCGTTCCGCGTCTGCAGCATGTAGAGTCGGCCGCGTTCGATCGTGAACTCCAGATCCTGCATGTCGCGATAGTGGGTTTCCAGCATGCGAGCCACTTCCCGCAGCTGGGCCGCAGCCTCGGGGATGGCGGTATCAAGCTCGTCCATGGGGCGCGGGGTTCGGAGGCCCGCGACGACGTCTTCCCCCTGGGCGTTGGTCAGAAACTCGCCGAAGAGGCGCGGCTCACCCGTGTTGGGATTGCGTGTGAAGCAGACACCCGTCGCCGAGTCCTCACCCATGTTCCCGAAGACCATGGCTTGCACGTTGACGGCCGTGCCGAGGTCGTCCGGAATCCCCTCATGGCGTCGATAGGTGACGGCACGATCGCTGTTCCAGCTGCGAAACACCGCCTCGATGGCCATCTTGAGTTGCTGCCATGGGTCCTCGGGGAAGGGAATGCCCAGCTCCCGCTCGACCAGCGCAAGATAGGCCCCTGTCACGTCCCTGAGGGTGGCCGCATCAAGTTCGGTGTCCTGCCTGACGCCGACCTTGTGCTTGTACTGCTCCAACAGGACCTCGAAGTTGCCCAGGCGTAGTCCCAGAACCACGCTGCTGAACATGCCGACGAAGCGCCGGTAGGCATCCCAGGCGAAACGCTCGTTGCCCGTCTGGGCGATGACCCCCGCCACGGTCTCGCGGTTCAGTCCCAGGTTGAGAATGGTGTCCATCATGCCGGGCATCGAAAACTTGGCACCGCTGCGGACGCTGACAAGCAGGGGATTGCCCGGGGCACCGAAAGTCTTTCCGGTCGTTTCCTCGATGTAAGCCATGGCGTGGCGGATTTCGGCTTCGAGCCCTGTCAGCTTCTTGTCGCCGCTTGCAAGAAATTCGAGGCATACGGTGGTGGTGATGGTGAAGCCGGGGGGCACCGGAAGGCCCTTGGCAGCCATGTCTGCCAAGCCTGCTCCCTTGCCGCCTAGCAGGTCGCGGGAAAGGCCTTGGCCGTCGCGGAACAGGACGACCCGACGGGTGTCGGTGGCGATGGACATCGTGGTCTCCTCAGGGTTCGACCGTTCGTCTTCGAACGGGGGTCGGGGGGGGAGAGCCGCATCTTTGCGGCCCCACAGGTCTAGACGAAGGTTTCCTTGCGTTGGGTCAGTTCGAGGATTTCGGCCGCCGTCTCTTCGATGGCCTTGTGTGTCACGTCCACGACGGGACAGCGCAGCTTGCGGAAGATGGCCTCGGCATAATCCAGTTCGTCCGCGATATGCCGAGCGCTGGCGTAAGAGGTCGAGCCCGTCAACCCGAGGTTCTGGAGGCGCTGGGTCCGGATGTCCAGCAGGGTGGAAGGGTTGAGCGTCAAGCCGATCACGCGCCCGGCAGGAAGTGCGAAGAGTTCGCGCGGAGGCTGGACACCGAGGACCAGGGGGACATTGCTGGTCTTCAGGCCGCGAACCTGGGCCAGGTACATGCTGGTGGGGGTCTTGGACGTGCGGCTGACGCCCACCAACACGAGGTCCGCGAGGGCCAACCCCCTGGGGTCCTTGCCGTCGTCGTAGTGGATGGCGAACTCGATGGCTTCCATCCGGCTGAAGTAGGCCTCGTCCTTCTGGTGAAGCAGACCGGACTCGAAGTGGGGCTCGGCACCGAGAATCAGGCCCAGGACGTTGATCAGGGACCCCAGGATGTCGACCGTTGGAATCCCTTTGCGCTTGGCCTCCGCCTGGAGGGTTTCGCGCAGGCGGACGTCCACGATGGTGTAAGCCATGACACATCGGGTCTGGGTCGCCAGCGTCAACATGCCGGAAATCTGTTCCGGTGTCCGGGCCCGGGGCAGGCGCACCAGCTTGATGGGGTGGCCCTTGAACTGCAGGGCGGCCGCACGTGCCACGAGCTCGGCCGTCTCTCCCGAGGCGTCCGATACGGTGTAGACGGTCAACGTTGCCCCATCCACAGCTTTCCCTCCGGGCCAGCGACCCTTAGGAACATGCTAAAGCCGGGCAGGCCGGAACGTAAAGCGTCGACGGGCTTGTGATCTTGACCCGGATGGGGTATGGGAAGGCAGGATGGTAATTGCCCGTGACTGAACGCCATGTCCTGACCCGCCTCGTCATCACCGAGGATTTGGGTGATTTGATGACCCACGAGGTCGAAGGACTCTCGGGTGAGCCGGGCATCCTGGGCTGCGCCGTGCTGGATGCCAGTGGCCTTACGTTGGCCCATGCCGGAGAGGGGCGCATGGGCGATCCTGGAGTTGCAGCCTTGGTCGCCGCCTCCTTCAGAACACTCTCCGAGCTGGCCCGGATGACGGGTGAGAGCGCCCCCCAGACTTTTGTCTTGCCGGGCAGCGAGACCCGGACGCTTTGCTTCTGCCTCACCTCCGGCGACTTTCTCATTGTTCAGGCGGCCGCCGAGGTGCCGGTCGAGGAGCTGGAGGCGACCTTGCTGCCCATCGAGCAGACACTGGGTGAGGCCTTGGTCCAAGCTCGTCAGGGGTCTTCGACCGAGTCTCTTCCCGACGCGTCGGCCCTCGACGGTCTCTTCGGCGATCTTTAAGGGGCGCCTGCGTGGCCGTGTTGCACTACGGCAGGCGCGAGATCCGGGCCAAGGTCGCGTATTTCGGTCCGGCCGGGGCAGGCAAGGCCGCGAACCTCCGGGCGTTGCACGATGCGTTGCCGATGGACCGCAGGGGCGCCGTAGTCGAGGCTTCTCCAGATGCCGAGCGGAGCTTGCGTTATTGGCGTCTTCCCATCCTTGGTGAGCCTGAGACGGGCTGGGCCGTTCGTTTCGAGGCGGCAACGATCCCCGGACATGCCGTCTTTTCCAGTACACGCCGAAACCTGCTGTCCGACATCGATGGCGTGGTGTTCGTGGCAGATGCCTCCGCCGCGCGCCAGGAAGCCAATCGAGCGGCTTGGCTGGAATTGAGAGGGCATCTTGTCGCGTTCGGATACAAGCCGGAGGCCATGCCGCTGGTTTTGCAGGTCAACCATGCCGACGTGCATGATGCCGTCCCCCTCGAGGTCGTGGTCGCTTGCCTGGAGGACGTGCGGCCTCCTGCTGTCCTGGCCGTGGCCAAGGACGGTCCGGGCGTGGTCGAGACCTGGCGTGCGATCGAGTCCTTGGTGCGCCTTGGGTGGACCCGGTGAGGGCTATTCCCGGCGAGAGTTGCACCGCGGCCTTGTTGCCCCTGTGGCGCGAGGCCGATGGCCTGCAGGATTACATGCGCAGGGTCCTCGCCACGTGGCGGGAAGAAGCCGCCGATGGCGATGCCGCATTGCTGGTCCGCGAGGATCCGGCTCTGCCGTGGCGCGCTGCGGCCACACGTCCCGAACTCGAAGCTCACCTTACCGTGGCGGCACTGGGAGGGCTGATGCCCGGCCCCGATGCTTCGGCGGGTGAGGCGTGGGTGGTTTCGGAACTGACGCCGTCCCCACCCCTCACGGCACGCTTTCTTACACGGGGACAGCCGGTGTCGGCCGACGTGGTCGAGGCGTTGGGTACCGGATTGTCGCTCGTCGTGGCCCGTCATCGCCTTTCCCGGGCGGACGAGGGGCTTGGCGAAGTGGGGCGGCAGATTCAAGCTTTGCGTCAGCTTGCAGCAAATATCCACCAGTCTGAGGATCTTTCTCTTCTGGCTGAAGTCGTATGTGCCACTGTGGCCAGGGCTCTTGGAGCCGAGGTGGTGGCCCTGTACCAACTGGAGGCAGACAGCTTTCATCTGGCCGAGGAGCTCGGGGTTCATCGACCCGGACAGGCCGGCATGGCCACGGCTCTTGCGGCAACCCACGCCCATCGTGCGCCGTTGCCGGCGGATGCGGCCGGCTGCCTGGCGCAGGCTCTCTGGGAGGGACGTCCCGTGGCCATTCCGAATCTTGCGGCTTCCGAGGGCGAGCGCCTTGGCCTGGGGCATCAGAATCTGGCGTCGGCCATGGCGGCGCCGCTGTTGACGCCTATGGATGATCTGGGCGTTCTCGTCGTGGGCAGCCGCTCTCCGAGGCTCTTTACGCCAACCGAGCTTGCAGAGTTGGCTGAGCTGGCTCAGGCGGCCTCCGGCGCCCTGTTGACATGGCGGCTGCACGTGCGGGCACGCGAAGAAGCACGCAAGGCTACCGAACTCATCCATCGCCTACACGACCTCACACGCGCCACGCGCGAGGTCGGTCGAACGCTCGACGCCACCCGGGCCTGCGAGGCATGTGTCCGCTTGCTTCCTCGCTTCATGCAACCTGCGGAGTGGGTGGATTGTTATTTGTCTCAAGGGGATGGCTGGCACCTCGTGGCGGGTTCGAGTCCGCCGGGTTCCCTGCCGCCCGAGTCGTGGCTGTATTTCCTCGATCGCTCGGGCTATCCGCCTTCGTTGCGCTTGGAGCCGGAAGCTCTCGAGGGCACGGGCTTCGAAGATGCGGGACAGGTCCTGCTGTTTCCCATGCGGATGCAGCAGACGATGCTGGGGCTGGTCGTGGTTGCTACGGAACGTGACCTCTTGCCGACCGGTCGGGACATGGCCGAGACCTTGGTGGCCCATGCGGCCTCTGCGGTGTTCAATGCGGAGCAGTGGCGGCGAGCACACGAGCGGTCCATCACGGATCCCCTCACGGGCGTCTTCAACCGCAGGCATTTCGTCGAGGTGTTCGATCAGGAGCTGGCCAAGGCGGTCCGATACAAACGTGATTTCAGCCTGGTGCTTCTGGACATCGATCACTTCAAGCTCGTCAATGATCGTCTGGGCCATCTGGCGGGCGACCAAATCCTTCGTGAGGTGGCGTCCCTGATTCGTGAAAGCGTGCGGAAGGTCGACCTCGTGGCGCGTTATGGCGGGGAAGAGTTCGCCGTTCTGTTGCCTGAGACGGGTCCGGAGGGTGCCCACGCCCTGGCCGAGAAACTGCGTCGCCGCTTCGAGCAACACGCCTTCAGCGACAGGGACTTCCTGCCGGACCGCAGGGTCACCGCCAGTTTGGGACATGCCTCCTTCGGTCACCATGGGTTGACGGTCGAGTCGATGGTCCGGGTGGCGGATGAAGCCCTTTATCGAGCCAAGCACGAGGGTCGGAACCGGGTAGGACGCCCGGTATCGGAGGAAATTCGATGACAGACCAATGGAGAGGAACGGGGAGCTTGCCGCCCGGGCAAGCCAGCAAGCCGCGCGGTCCCGTGACCCAGCCGCTGACGAGCGGGGATGCTTTGCGGGTCTCTCCAGGGGTCGTCGCTCCCGCTCAGCCCCAAGGCTGGGACAGAGGCGCGGTGGAACGTGCCGGAGAGATGTCAGTGCTTCTGGCCCTTGGGCGTCGCCTCCTCGAAGACTACTCCCGACCGCTCGAAGCCCTGCGGTTGGTCCTGGCCCTGCTGCGACCGGATACCGATCGGGAGGCCCTTCTTGCCCCGTATGGCGAAGCGGAGCGGCAATATCTGCAAGGATTGGTCCAGCATGCGGCACCCAAGGCCGATCTTAGGCGCCGGATGGAGATGGCGGGCTTGCAGATGGAGGGCGCGCGTCAGGCCGTTGAAGAATTCGCCCGTAATCTCAATGCGGCGATGGTGCGGCTCCCTGAGGAGGGGCCGGCGGCTCTGCGTGACCTTCGTATCGAGAGTTTGCGCGGCATCTTGCACCCCGTAAGTGTGCTGCACGCGGCTTTCGAGGCGGACCCCTTCTTGTGCGAGCTGTTTCCCGCGCCGCGTATCCGGTTGTCGGGTGGGACGGGTGCCCTGTCGGTTCCCGAGGACCTTCCGGTGCCGCAGGTCACGCCACCCGAAGCCCCCCGGCCCGGCACGGGAGGGCTCGGACAGGCGCTGGGGCAGGGGCTGGGACGGCTGGTGCGAAGTGCGACCCAAAGTCTTCGGCAGCCACCCGGTGGGGGCCCCGGATCGGCCTGAGTCAGGGCCTCAAGAACCGCATCAGGGCCAGGCTGGCTTCGTACAGCAGGAGCAGTACCACGGCCAGGATGACTTGGGACAGTACATCCGGCGAAGGCGACAGCACGGCCCCCAGGATGAAGGCCCCGAGAATGGCAGGTCGGCGGAATGCGGCCAGTTGGCGCCAGGTCAGGACGCCCGCCAGGCCCAAGGCCACCAGCACGACAGGCAACTCGAAAACCACTCCTGTCGCAAACAGAAACAGGACACAGAAGTCCAGCACGGCGGCCACCGTGAGCATGGGCGTGATGCTCGCCGGGGTGAAGGCCACGAGGAATCTGAAGCCGATGGGCAAAAGGACGATATAGGAGAAGGCGAGCCCCAAGGCGAAAAGCACGGCGGCGCCGATCGCCAACGGGACCACGTGGCGCTGTTCTACCGGCCGCAGACCCGGCTTCACGAAGGCCAGGATCTGGTAGAGGATGACCGGCAGGGCCAAAGTCAATCCCCCCAGGGCAGCCACGTGCAAGGTGGCGAGGAAGTATTCGGCTGGACGCGTCGTGATGAGTCGACCAAGGCCCCCGAGCGGTTCCTCGACCGGAGCGAGCAGGATTGGAATCAGCTGTTCGTGAAGGCCGAAGCAGACGAGGAATCCCGCCAACAAGGCCAGGACGGCCTTGAAAAGACGAAAGCGAAGCTCCTCGAGGTGCTCGACAGGGGTCATCTCCCCGGGGGCGCGTCGCGGCACGCTGGCGTGGGGGCCGGCGACGGCGGGAGTGACGGCGGCCAACGGGGGACGGCCCTCTTCGGGCTCGGCAGCAGAGGTCAGGGGCGTTTGAGATTCCACGAGTGACGAGTTCCGGGGGTGGAAGGACGCATGTGTGCCATGATGCGCCTCATGCGGCGAGTTCCGGAAGCGGGTTCGCCCAGGAACCGAAGGGCGAAGGTCTGGTGTCCCACCTTCCGCAACACACGAACAAGCTCTTCAAGGGAGCCGTCACGCAGCTGCAGGCTGACTTTCAGGTCCTTCCCGACCGGGAGAGCAACTGGACTATGGACCAACATGCCACCGCCCGACATATTCAAAGTATGCCCTCTGGCTACGGCACGGTCGAGCCGCAGGACTACGGGAAGCTGCAAGTCGAGTCGCACCGTGCCTCTCTTGTCCCCGGACGGCAAGGGCGCGGTACCCGGTCGCCACGAGTCCTGCAAACCCTCAGGCGCAGGAAGGCGGATCTCGAGGCGCTGGCGGGCATGGAACCACGAGGACTCGATCACGGTCGTCTGACCCGATGGCCAAGTCGTCACCAGCACCCCTGGGTCCTCGAACGGCACCTGAAAGGCGAGGGTCACGTGCTCCGAGCCAACGGATTGGACATGCCCTTTGAGGAGGAGATGCCCCCACTGCACGTGGACGGGCTGGCCTTCCTGCAGGACGGGACCCCGCCCCGTCACGGCTGGGGATGCTGATCGGGCTCGATGAGGCCGTAGTTGCCGTCTCGGCGATGATAGATGACGGCGAAGCGTCCGGTTTGCCGGTTGTGGAAGGCCAGGAAGTCCTTGCCGGACAAATCGAGCTGATAGGCGGCATCATCCGGCGTCAGATCCGTGGCCACGGCGTCACGAACCCTGACAATCTGGGGCGCCTCGTCGACTTCCATCGGCTCGACGGCAGATTCTTCCGCCACCACCGCCACGGTCTTCGTCCTTGCGTGGCGACGGTCTTCGAGCCGCTGCTTGTGTCGCTTGAGCTGGCGGGCAATCTTGTCGGAGACGAGATCGATCGAAGCGTACATGTCGGTGGAAGCCTCCTCCCCGCGGATCAACGCCCCATTGGCGTGGAGGGTCACCTCGACGATTTGGTTCTCGGCCACCGACGGATTGCGGATGACTGTCAGCTCGACATGGGCCTGACGGATATCCTCCATGAAGTGCGTCACCCTGCCGAGCTTTTCGCGGGCATAGTCCTTCAGGGCGTCGGTGATGACGATGTTCTTGCCTTTGATCACCAGTTCCATCGGGGAGTTCCTCGCGGGGGGTGTGGGGAAGGGAAGGGGGATCTGTTCGGAAGAATGCCGATCGGCCGGGCCCCGGTCAACGATCGGCCACTCGACGGCCGGGAGCTAGCGGGGCTCGATCAGGAATTTGATGGCGGTGCGTTCTTCGCCTTCGATCGTGATGTCGATGAAACCGGGGATGCATACCAGGTCCATGCCTGCGGGCGCCACGTACCCGCGGGCGATGGCGATGGCCTTGACGGCCTGGTTGATGGCGCCGGCACCGATGGCTTGCATCTCGGCCCGGCCACGCTCCCGCAGGGCGCCCGCGAGGGCACCGGCGACCGAGGAGGGGTTCGACTTCGCCGAAACCTTGAAGACGTTGACGTCCACCGGAGGATCCTGTTCGTGCGATGTGTTCAGCGATGCTGGATGCGTTCAATCCGCAGTGTCCTGCCGGACGCCGGATCCAACTGGAGCCAAGCGGCACAGAAGACAGTCGGCCCGTCCGCTACCTCGAACTTCACGGGCAGTTGCTCTCGCATTCGCCGCAGCGACTGCTCGGGCCGCATGCCCACCACGGAGTCCCAGGGACCGGTCATGCCAACATCGCCCATGTACCCTGTTCCCGATGGAAAGATACGCTCGTCGGCCGTCTGGACGTGGGTGTGGCTTCCTGTCACGGCGGTCACGCGACCATCCATGTGCCTTGCCAGAGCTTGCTTCTCGGCCGAGGCTTCCGCGTGGACGTCCACGAGAATGAGGTCGGCATCCTCGTCTTCGAGCGCTGCAATTTCCCGATCCGCAGCCCGGAAGGGACAGTCGGAAAGTCCCATGAAGGCCCGGCCCTGAAGCTGGAACAAACCCAGCCTGACGCCGCGCACGGTGGCCAGGGTTCGGGTTCTTCCCGGCGTTCCGGGCGGATAGTTGGCCGGGCGGACCAGATCCTCGCAATGGTCGACGAACTCGAAGATCTCTCGCTTGTCCCAGGCGTGGTTGCCCAGCGTGATGAGATCGACGCCCGCGTCCTTGAGTGCGTGGTAGCTGCGGGTCGTCAGGCCGAATCCTCGATCGGCGTTCTCGCCATTGGCCACGACCAAGTCGACGGGCCAATCGGCCTTGACACGCCGAATGCCTGCGGCCGCCGCGGCAATGCCGGGGCTGCCGACCACATCCCCCAGGATCAGGACACCGACGGATTCAGCGGGCATGCTCGGTACTGCGGGTCTCCCGGATGACGATCACCTTGATCTGTCCGGGATACTGAAGCTCGTCTTCGATTCTTCGCGCGATGTCACGCGCCAGGCGGGCCGCCAGCACATCGTCCACCTGGTCCGGGGCGACGACGACGCGCACCTCGCGGCCCGCCTGGACGGCGAACACCTTCTCGACCCCTTCGAAGGAACGGGCGATGGCTTCGAGGCCTTCCATGCGCTTGAGGTAAATGTCGACGTTCTCGCGCCGCGCCCCGGGACGAGCCGCAGACACCGCGTCTGCGACTTGGACGAGCACGGCTTCTACCGAACGGGGATCCACGTCGTGGTGGTGCGCCCGGATGGCATGGACGACGGCCTCCGTCTCGCCATGACGGGCGGCAAGGTCTGCCCCGAGCAATGCGTGGGCCCCTTCCTGTTCATGCGATATGGCTTTGCCCAGGTCATGGAACAAGCCGGCTCGTTTGGTCGTTTCAACGTCGGCGCCCACCTCGGCCGCAAGGGCTGCGGCGACGTGAGCGACCTCGCGAGCGTGGGCGAGCACGTTCTGACCGTAGCTCGTGCGATACCGCAAGCGACCGAGGGTGCGAACCAACTCGGGGTGGACCCCCACGATTCCCAAATCGACGAGAGCTTTCTCCCCCTCTGTCCGCATGCCTTCCTCGACCTCTTCCCGGGCCTTGGCGACCTGTTCCTCGATCCGACTGGGATGGAATCGGCCATCGGCAATCATGCGTTCCAGCGCGAGGCGGGCGACCTCGCGGCGTACCGGGTCGAAGGAAGACAGCACGATGGCTTCGGGAGTGTCGTCGATGATCAGGTCGATGCCGGTGGCATGTTCGATGGCCCGGATGTTGCGACCTTCCCTGCCGATGATGCGCCCTTTGATGTCCTCTGAGGGCAGAGGCACGACCGAAACGGTCCGCTCGATGCAGTGGTCGACCGCGGTGCGCTGGATGGCGGTCGTGACGATGTCGCGTGCCTTGGTCGCCATTTGGTCTTTCAGGTCCTGTTCGGCTCGGGCAATCCGTTCGGCGCGTTCCCTCTGCAGACTTTCCTCCAAGCGTGCGAGCAATTGTTCGCGCGCATGTTCCCGTGAGAGACCGGCCACTTCCGCGAGGCGTTCCTCGACTTGTCCATGCAGGCGACTCAGGGCAACTTCCCGGTCCGCGAGATCACGCTCGCGGTGTTCCACGCGGGCCCTTTCCTCACGCAGCGCCTGCCAGTCCCGATTCAGGACCTCACGATCCGCCTGCGCCACGTGCTCGGCTTCGTCTCGAGCTTCAAGCCTCGCTTGGGCGCGGGCAGCCTCGAGGGCAGCATCTTGACGCTGCAGCATCGCTTCGTGGTCCCGACGGGCCAGCGACAACTTGTTTTCGGCTTCCTGCTGCATCAGGACCAGCCGGGTACGCGCGTCGTTCACCTTGGCTTGTCCCCATACCACTGCGGCCGCGGCTCCCAACAAGGAACCTGCGGATACGATGAGGTACAGGGTGGAGGACACTGCAGCGGATCCAGGGACAAGACGTGGCGCGGGCAAGCCGTCCGGATGGTCATCATAACACGCGCTCCCTGTGCGCCTCGGACATGGCGGGCATGTGCAGGGCGGCTCACGATGACCCCATGATCGAGGCTGAGGTCCACCGCAACGACGAGGTACTCATGCGCCGGACCTTTTCCGATCGGGCCCTTACCCTCGAGGCTGTCCTGCGTCAGCTGGAGCTCTACGTCGTGGGGGAGCAGCTGAATGCTTCCGGGGAGTGTCTTCTCAGGGTGCGCTTCGGTCCCGGTCCCCGGAATGACGCGGCCGCGGGTGATCCGTCGGGAAGTGGTCCCAGCCCCGGAACCTGAGGCGGCGCCGTCCCTCCGCGGAGGCCAGCCATGCCCCTCTACCTGCCTCGACCTGCCCAAGGTCCCGCCAGCCGGGCGGCAGGCTGCTGCCCGGTGGCACACAGGCCACGAGTCCGTAGTCCTCGCCGCCCCCGAGCTGCCAGGTCCGTACCGGCACCCCGGCATGGGCGGCCAGGGTCTCCAGATCCCGGTCTCCGTCCAAGGCTTCGTCACGGGCCACGAGCGCCACGCCCGAAGCTTCCGCAAGCGTGACGAGGGAGGCCGAGAGGCCATCCGAATCATCCATCAGGGCCAAGTGGGGCAGGTCGACCATGAAGGGCGGAAGCGTCGCGGGCTCTGGCCGGCGCTGGGCGCTCTCGGCCCTTCGCCGCAGGGCTTCCGGGATCCGGGACTCGGGATGCTCCAGGCACCAGAGGCCCGCGGCTGCCCAGCCGAAGGCACCGGAGGCGACGATGCGGTCACCGGGACGTGCGGTACTGCGCAGCATGGGGCGGGAAGTGCTGCCGACCAGGGTCAAGGAGACCACGATGGGGCCCGGACTGCGGGTCGTGTCCCCGCCGACGACGGGCAACCCGAAGTGGCGGCTCGCCGTCCCGAGGCCAGCGGCGAATGCCTCGCACCAGCCGGCCTCGAGGTCGGACGGGAGGGACAGGCCTAGCACGGCCCAGAGGGGCTTTCCACCCATGGCCCTGATGTCCGACACGTTCACGGCCATTGCCTTCCAAGCGATGTCCGCCGCCGAACTGCTGGCGCGTCGGAAATGGACATCCTCGACCAGCACGTCCACGGTGGTGAGCGTGCGTTCACCGGCCGGCACGGCCGTGACGGCGGCATCGTCCCCGATACCGGTCCATCCTTGGGGCATGCCGGTTCCATCCAGATGACGAGCAAGCGCATCGATGATACCGGCCTCCTTCATGGAGGCGAGGGTAGGTTCCTTCATCTTCTCTTGACCCGTTCTTTAGCAAGTCCCGAGACTTCTCCCCCGATAAGGAGAGCAGGTCTCCAAACGTGAAGCCACGGTTCGCAAACTACCCTATCCCAGGCCTTCGCCGCATGGGTGGGCGCGACGTGACGCATGGTCCGTCTCGTGGTGCCTTGCTTGTCGCCGTACTCCTGGGAGTCCCGGGATGCGGCGTGGCGTCGGGGGCGGTAACGGGAGCCGGTCCAGCGCTTCCCGCCACGCCTGACTTGCAGGTGGCCTTCGGTGGCCAGTTTCAGCGGCTCGTGGGTGCGCCCGTCGGTGAGGCCTCCTGGCTCCGTCGCGAGGACGGCAGTCACGTCGCGATGGTGGCGTCGGATCGTCCTGGCCAGCGCCATCTCTACTGGTCGTCCAGCACAGACGGTCGGACCTGGGCACCCTTCCGCCCGGCCACCGCAGGGGCCCTTACGGATGTCGAGCCTGTCCTCTTTGCCTCGGCCCAGGGCCTTGAGTGCGTCTTCTCCTCCAATCGTTGGCTCGCGCAGTATGCTCTGTACCGGACTTCTCTGCGCGAGGGACGCTGGAGCGAGCCCGTACGCCTCGAACTCGGCCCCGGCCCTCATCGTGCTCCGGCCGTGGCCCGGTTTGGCGACAAGTGGGTCCTGGCGTGGCAGGGACCGGAGGGCGTGACGGTCTCGACTTCCGGAGATGGACTGACGTTTCCTCGAGGCAAGATGGTGTTGGCGCAGCACGGGGATCCCGCTGTCGCGGCCGTGGGTGAGCGGCTTCTGGTGCTTGGGCATCAGCGCAAGGCCTTGACCGCCACCGTGCTCGATCAAGGGGGATGGTCGTCGCCGGTACGCGTGCCGTTGGCTGGGCCGGCCTGGTCTCCTGCCCTAACTCAGGGTGCCAGTGACAGCTTGGCCCTTGCCTATGCGACTGCGGCGGGTGATTTGGCGCCTGCCGCCATCGGTCTGGCTCGATGGTCCGCCGGGCGATGGGCGGATCTGGGTCGAGCAGCCAGTTCTCCATCCGAGCTCGAGGCCCCCGCCTGGTGCGGGGGGGCTGCCGCGCCGCTTTCGCTCCTGTTGGGTATGGATCGCATGACCAGCCAGCAGGCGCTTGTGCGTCTCGAGTGGAAGGCCCTCCCCGGGGAGGCCACTACCACATTGCCAACGTTGCCCGCCGGAGGTCCCGATTCCCCATGAGTGCCGTCATGACCGCCGATCGTCGCCTGCTGGGCGAAGTCCTCGTCTCTGGCCAGTTCATCACGGCCGGGGACCTTGATCGTGCCTTGGACGAACAGCGTTCCACCAATGAGCGCCTGGGCGAAGTCCTGGTGCGTCTGGGCATCTTGTCTGAAATGGAGCTTCACGCCGTCCTGGCTTATCAGGGTGTCGGCGATCTCACTCCGGCTGAACAAGGGGTGGCCATCCGCTACAAGCTGGGTGACCTGCTGCTCAAGGCGCGCAGAGTCAGCAAGCCTCAGCTTGAACAGGCTTTGGCCGAGCAGGAGCGGACGAACGAACGACTGGGCGAAGTCTTGGTCCGGTTGGGATTGATTTCTGATACCGAACTTGAGGCTGTCCTGACCTGGCAGGAGGATCACTCCCGGCACGGGGCCAAGGCGGTTCGCTTCGTGCTTGGCGAGGTTCTCGTGGCCTCCCGGGTCATTACCCGCGGCCAGCTGGAGCAGGCCTTGGCCGAGCAGCGCCTGTCAAGGCGCCAGATTGGCGAAATCCTGGTCGAAGCGGGGCTCGTCAAGCAGAATCAGGTGCTCGAAGCCCTGCGAATTCAGGGGAAACTCGTTGCAGCTTCTCTCATCGGCATCATCGGTGCTGCGGCGCTGAATGGCTGCGGGACCGGCGCGAGTCTCACGGGCATGAATGTCTCTGGCGTGGCCGTCGATGCCAAGGGCAATCCCGTCGACAATCTCCGGGGTTCGCGGATTCCCTACAGTACGATGGTCCGCGACGTTCGTACTGTCGCAGGCGTCCAGGCGATCCAGGACTTCGCCGATGGAACCCGTACGGTGAAGGACGTGCCGTGGTTCCATCAGGCCGCCGTCACGCGGGATGGCTCGCCGGACAACACGTGCGCCCAGGCGGCCATGTCGAGTGTCCTGCACTACTGGCTGGGAGATACTGCGCCCGCGTACCAACAGGTCGTCAATGAATCCAACTTCTTTAATCTGGCAACCAATCAAGGCACCATTGTCGATTACCTGAAGAAGAAGGGGCTCTCAGTCAAGGCCTACAAGAAGGGTTCGGTCAACTATCTCAAGACTGCGGTCGACTCGGGAAAACCCGTGATCTGCATGCTGCAGTTCGAGGTCCCGCATTACGTCGTCGTGGTGGGCTACAATGAGGCCCAGGGAACCATCGTCTACCACGATTCGATCGATGGCCCCAATCAGACGCTTTCCGAGCGAAAGTTCCTGAAGCACTGGCATGAGACCACCATGAAGGATATGCCCCTCGTGGGTGGCCAGAACTATGTCGGCCTCGCCATCGAGGCCTCCCGCTGAAGCCTGGAATCTCGTCTGACTCTTGACGCCGGGGCCGGACGGAGTAGAAACTGAAGTTCCGGGGCGATTAGCTCAGTTGGTCAGAGCGCACGGTTCACATCCGTGAGGTCCACGGTTCGAGCCCGTGATCGCCCACTTTCAGGGCCTTCGATACGTAGAGAGCCCATTTTGTTTGGTACGGTTGTGGACGGAAATTCAGGATTTTTTTCCCCGGACTTAAGAAATCCGCGTACACTCCGGGCGACAATCATTCCATGAACGCTCTGGTTCTCCGCGACTTCTCCCGGATTTCGGTCCTGGCCGCTGCCGTTTCCGCTGCGGCGCTGGCGGGATGTGGTCGTCAGACTGCCTCGCCCGTGATGACGAAGTCGCCGGTGGCTCCGCTGTTGCAGCCGATGCCCCAGCAACCGGGTCAAGGTCCGGTGGATGGTGCCCGGCAAGCGGCAGAACTTCGGCAGCGCATCGGACAGACCTACCAAGGCATCACCTTCATCAAGGCCAACCTGCGGACCTATATTCGCAACATCCAGAACGGCAAGTCTTCCCGCTATTCGCTGGATACGTGGTTTCAGAAGCCGGGCAAGTCGGCGTACAAGGTACTGGAGTCCACGGAAGCCAGCACGGTGGGCACGAAAATGATTGTTGACGGCAGTGGTCAGGTTCAGGTGCGGACGAAGTTCGCAGGTTTCTGGGTCAATACGACGCTGCCGGAGACGGACGAGCGTACCCGTACGGCTCGTGGCGACAGCATGACCGATACGGCACTGCCTCGGATGATGCAGGTGCTGCTGGATCCTCAGGCTCAGATCCAGTACCTGGGGCAAGCCAATGCGGCCGGGCGCAACCTGGGGCTTATCGAGCTCCGCAGCCGCATGACGCTTCCCCGGGTGACCCACGAACGCTACGCCGTGGACTTGGGCACAGGCATGCCCTACAGCCGCGAGTGCTACGAGGGCAATCAGCTTACCTATCAGCTGACGATCGAACAGGTGCGCCTGAACCAAGTCGATCCCGGCGCCTTTCTCTTGCAGTGAACGATTTGCCTTGGGGGCCTGAGGAAGAGGCCTGGCTGACGCGCGAGGGTCTGGGGCTGGATGACGGCCGACGGCGACTTCTGGCGCGTTACCGGATGCTTCTCGAGGAGGCCAACACACGGCTGAACCTGACGCGCCTCGAAGGACCTGAGGAATTTCTGCGCAAGCATGCCCTCGATGCGCTGGCTTTTTGGGCGTTGGTTCCGGACTCGTGGCGTCAGGGTCCCGGTACGCTGCTCGACGTGGGCACGGGCGGTGGCTTGCCCGGCATTCCCATGTTGTTGGTGTTGGAGGGCTGGCGTGGGGTGTTGCTGGATGCCACCCGTAAGAAAGTCGAGGCCGTGCAGGGGTTTCTGGAGCCCCTGGGCCTGTCGGAACGGGCGCTGGCTGTCTGGGGCAGAGTCGAAGACGATCGTTGCCTCGAGGGGGAGACCTACCGTCTGGTGGTTGCCCGAGCCGTCAAGGACCTCTCTCTTCTGTTGCGCTGGTGCGGACCGCGCGTCGCACCGGGTGGGCGCCTCATCGTCTCGAAGGGACCGCGTGGGCCTGAAGAACTGGAGCGCGCGAAAGACACGATGAGGGAGGCAGGACTCGTGTTGGCCTCGCTAAAGGAAATTGCGCTGCCGCACGAGTCGGGCAACCGTATCCTGATGGCCTTCGAGCGTCCGACCACGCGGATTTCCGGCTGACATCACTTCGATAGGAAAATGTAGCACGGGGGTATGTAGCATAATGCCGGGAGGCTCTGGTGAGCCTCCGGACGAGGTCATCCATGAAGAACTTCGCCGTGGTGCAGGACCATTTCCGCAAGTTGCGCTGTGCGCATTGCAGCGAGACCTTCCAGCCGGAAGGGGTGCACCTGATCCGTGAAGAGCGAGATTACTGGGTGGTCAAGGTGCATTGCACGGCGTGCGATCAGCCGGCCGGGGTCGCCATTGTCGGCGTCGAATATGACCTGCGCGAGCCTGCGGACAGTCAAGCGACCGTGACTCGTCCCCGTACGACGGTCCCGGCGCGACCCCTGTCACGGGCCAAGGCCGTGTTCACCGACGCTCGCGAAGAGGAGCGGTTTGCCTCGATGCAGCCGATCACCGAGGACGAGGTGTTGGATGTGCATCGCTTCCTGAAGTCGCTCGGCTCCGATTGGTCAGGGCAGTTGCGCAAGGCGGGCAGGGGGCGCAGCTAGATTCAGCGCCAAGGGCACTTGTCCCGTCAGTCTGGCCTTCCGAGGCAGACCCGAAGGGCCTATTGCATGCTCCAGGAACGGGACGCTGCCACCCTGCCGATGTTTTGTCGCAGGCGTTGACCAATGGCAGGCTGTCCCGCCACAAGGCGCTCGTAGTCTTCCAGCAGGAACACCAGGACCTTGCTGGGTGCTGTCGCGGACACCGTGGCCTTGCGTACCGGCTTGGAATGGATGAGAGCAGTCTCACCCACGATCTGGTCGGGCCCCAGACGAGCGAGGGGGAAGGGGCGACCATTTTGTTCGATCGAAACCTCGAGCTGTCCCTCCAGTATCAGCAGAAAGCTGGTGGCGGGTTCGCCTGTTCTGAACAACTCGAGCCCTTCGGTCAAGGGAACGACCCGTCCTGTCGCCTCGAGGGCCGTGCGCTGTTCATCAGAGAGGCCGGCGAAGACGGGATGGCGTTTCAGGCGCTCAAGGCGGGCCAAGCGTTCTTCCGAGATGCCGCTTGGCTTCGCATGTTGCGGAGCTGCGGACCTTCCTTCGGCCTTGGTTTCGTGGGCCGCCCGAGGGGTATCGGGCTTGAGCTGGTTTGTTCCCCGGGGAAGGTTGTTCGTGGCCCAGGATCTGGTGGCCACGACCTTGCCCAAGTTGCTGCGGAAGGTTCGACCGAGGGCCAGATCGGTTTCAGCCAGCTTCGTGTAACGATCGTAGGCGAAGCGGTAAAGTTTGGCGTCGGAGACCGCCGTCACATCCGCCCTGCGATGGGTGTCATGCTGGATCAGCGGCATCTCTCCGACCAGTTGGCCGGGTGACAGGGTGGCGACGGACATCGTTCCTACCCTTACTTCCAGGCGTCCTTCCACCAGCATGAAGAAGGCATCGGCAGGCTCTCCGGCCTTCATGACCGGTTGTCCTGCCTTGACCGTCAACCGCTCGGCCAATGAGAAGAGCGCGTCCAGGTCCGCTGCCGATAGTCCCCGGAAGGCCGGAAGTGCCTGAAGTTTCGCGTGGTTGAGCATGTCAGGTTCCCCTCCCGGTCACCTACCCTTGCACCATGTCGCTTAACCAGGTGGCGTCTGCCACATACAGCCAGCCAGGCTGACGGCAAGCTTGAGCTGTGCCTGTGATGTCGGGCGCTGCCATGAGGTGGCGCTGGTGGCCGGGCGTCGTCCTTCTGGTCGGACTGACGTCATCTCCTGCCGTGGCTGCCCTGCCACGGGTCTCGCAAGGCGAGCGTCCCGGTCCCGTGGTGCTTGAAAGGCAAGACGAGCTTGTCGTCGAGGGGGTGACGGCGGGCGTACGCCGGCGTTTTCGATTGACCAATCCGGACCGCGAGGTTCTCGATTTGACGGGGCTCACGCCCCCTTTGGCATATTTCATGACCCGCGTCTGGAAGGATGCCTCGGGCCGCACCCTGCTGCGCAGCGGCTGGGAGCCCGCCCTGCAGCGCTGGCGCTTCGTCTGGCCTATCGGGATTGAAGGGGGTTGCGTCGTCGAAGAACACGGTTCCAAGCTGGTGTTCCGAGGCATCCGGGCCGACGAAGCGCCCGTGGCGGTCCGGTCGTCTGTCGTTCAGCCGTCGCCGCCCCCGCTTCGGAATGCGGCCCCATCGCAGGTAAGCAAGGCCGTGCCCGTCCCGACATGGGGACCGTTGCTGCCCTTGTGGAAACCTGATGCTCGGCGGGCGGGGGCCGGAAGAACTCCGCCACCGTCCGCTCCCCCCCCGCCTGTTCGTTCCGTGGTTTCCCCTGTGCGCCCCCTCCCCGCGGCGCGCGCCGCCGTGGCTGCGGAAATCCCGAAGGAGCTTCTGCCGCCCCTACCTCGTGCGGCTGCATCCTCCCTGCGGGCCAAGGGTGCCGTACCCTTGGGGCCTTTCCTGCCGACGATGGTGCAGGGTCCTCCCGTCCCGGAGAATTTGCGGCGCGCGGTCGTTTTGGCGGGGCCCCGCACCCGTGCGGCTCGCATCACCCACCCCTCGCCACGGAGTTCGCCGGCCTCTGCCAGATGGGAGGTTGTCCGTCACGGAACAGAGGACGAAGGAGAGCCTGACGTCGTGGCGCAGATTCCCTGGCCGCGCGAGGTCCAACGGATCGAACGCTTCTCTTTGCGCAAGCATCGCCAGGAAACGATCTTCGAAGTTTTGGCGGCACGTGGACTGACGGTTTGGCCGGAGGTCCAGCCTCAGTCCGCTCGCTGGGTCCTCCGCTTTCCCCGGGCTAAGATTCCGGCTCCTCCTCCGCGGCCCCGAGGAGTGATGCGGCGTCTGACCTTGGCTCGCGATGCCCATTCCTGGTTTCTGACGATGGATCTCGATCCCGGGCACTACGACGTGGTTGAAACTCGCATCAACGATGGTCGGGGTTTGCAGCTGCGGTTCAGGCGTCGCAAGCTTCCCGTTCCCGGGCGCCCGGTCATCGTGCTTGACCCCGGACACGGCGGGGCGGACCCTGGAGCGAAGGGCCCCGATGGCGTGACGGAGAGCCAGGTCACTCTGGACGTGGCCAACCGCTTGCGACCGTTGCTCGAACATGCCGGATTTCACGTGGTGCCAACCCGGACCACGGATGCCGCGGTGCGTCTGGGAGACCGGGCTACCTTCGCGGAGAGTTTGGGTGCTTCGGCGTTGGTCAGTATTCACTGCAACTCCAGTTCCCTGCGCGAGGCGCAAGGCATCGAGACTTGGTTCCGCCACGAATCAGGTGCAGCCTTGGCTCGGCAGGTCCATGAGGCCTTGGTCAGGACGACGGGGCGTTCGGACCGCGGGGTGCGTCAAGGCAAGCTGATGGTGCTCAAAGGTCCGGCTTTGCCAGGGGTCCTCGTGGAAATGGGATTCCTGTCACACCCCGAAGAGTCTGCACGTCTACTGGATGAGGATCACCAGGCGAAGGTGGCCGAAGGCATTGCCCGAGGACTGCGTTCGTTGGCCGAGGTCGGAAGGATGACGGAAGAGAGTGGGAAACGGTTACAGGACCAGCGAGGAGCTGAGCCAAAAATAGGAACCCTTGGCGCCCCCAAACAAGCCACCCAGCGTTCCCGAGGCGAGGTCCAGCCGGAAGAACCTAAGGTCAAGTCCTAGACCGAGCCCGGCGGTGGGATAGGGACCTCCCGCGCGGAAACCGGTGCGCAGGGCAAGCCAGCGGCCAAGTGGACGGCCTTCGAAGCCGAGAGCCAGTTGCGGGGAACGCGAGATCCCGAATCCGTCGGCCGTGCCCTGTGACACATCCAGAGCCATGCTGAAGGGCGAGCGGGGCTCCTGTAGCACATCCGACAAGCGTCCCCTAAGGCCCAGATCACCTTCCCACGCGAGGCCGGCACGCAAGAGCATCGGGAGCGAGACCTCGGCCATCGTTCCTTCCCGCGCTCCCGTGCCATTGCGCGTCACGTTCGAGAAGTCAGGGGCCTTGGGGGTGCCCCCACTCAGGTCAAGCCCCAGCGTCGTGGGGGGGAGGACCAAGTCGACCGTACGATCGGACCATGGTCCCCATCGCAGTCCACCGAGGTTCGCGGCCATCAGGCTCCACGTCAGATTGTCGTTCCAACGGTTGGCAAATCCGACATCGAAGAGCAAGTTGGTACCTTGGGCCGGAGGTTGGAAGGCAGGAGCCAGCATGCCCTCGTACCGCAGGTGCGCGTCGGCCGAAAGCCGGCCTTCGGCATCTAGGGTCAGCGCGGACCCCGAGGCTTCTGTCACCGTGGCAAAAACTCCTGCTGGGATGTATCGGGCCGTGATGCCGAGCGAAGAAGCCTTGCCCAGACCCAATGGCAGGGGAATGGCATGGGATAGGGCCACGCTGGCGAGGCCATAGGCACCCGCACCTTGCAGACCGGCCAGAGGTACCGTGGAGGCATTGGCATTGCCCCGCAGCAGCAGCTCGACCAGACCCTTGGGTACCCCGATATTGCGGATGCTGCTGTCCAGTGTCACGGCCACGCCCGTATGAAGGAAGGGGCTCGCAATGGCCAGTCGCACACCGCCGTCCCCGATGACCCCGAGTCCCTGCTCGGGAATCTCGCCAGCGAGGCGCGCCCATTCGGCATCGGTGAATTCACGCGGTTGGCCGTCGGGTCCCGGAAGGATGTTGCGGAGTGTGTCGAATGAGGCGAAGGTATTGCCCACGCCAGCTCCGAGGTGGGTGCTCACCAGCAGTGCTTGTCCCGGAGCACGACGGGGCAGGGCGAGCAGTGCCGGGTTCCAGAGACCTTGGTCTGCTTCATCGGCCAAGGCGGACTGTGCGCCCCCCATCCCCATGGCGCGCGCGGTGCTGCTGCCCATGGCGTGGGCAGGATTCGCAACCATAGGCAGGATGAACAGGCTCAGGAGGCCCCGCACGATGACATGTCGGCGGGTCACGGCGTGGCCCCCTCGGTCTGCAGCAAGGTGGGTGAGAACAGCACACCAAGATGTGCCGTCACCCGCAAACGCAGTTCCGCGGTGTTGCGGATGGCAAGCACGGCGCCGTTGCTTCCCGAGGACAAGGCCTGGATGCGCAATTGGCGGATGTCCGGCAGGACCGGGATTTCTTCGGGGCCCAGGTCCAACATGGAAAGGGCCGTGCTGCCATCGGGCGTGCCGAGGCGCAGAGTTCTCGTGAAGCCCACGCTCTCATCTGCCTTAAGGAAGTCGAGCTGAAGGTCCAGGGGCAGGCCCCAGCCGTTGTCGATACGCAGCTCGAGGGCTACGCGGCGGAGGTGCTTGCGCAGGCGCTCGACCTCGGCGGGCCCAAGTCCCGCCGCCACGTCGAGGGGGCTGGTGGAGGCCGGGGGGCCTTTCTTCGCGCGGGCTGGCCCAAAGTCCTCGAAGCGCAGGGCCAGCGGCAACTCGAAAGAGATGGCACCGCCCATTTGGTCTTCCCGCGTCAGGCGCACCGATCGGCCTTCGCCGACCCTTAGTCGCGGACTCAGGCGCAGCTCGGTCAGACCGAGCGCGATCAGATCCAGGAGATTGCTGTTTCGTTCGTTGAGCTCGAGAGTGGTCGACCGCGTGGCTGCGGCCGAGCCGGCGAGGAAGGTGCCGTCGAAGCTCTCCGCCCCGGCACCAAGGACCGTCACGCTTGCGGTGGACGGACAACCGGTTCCGCCAAAGAGCGCTTGGCATCCCGCCACCGAGGCCGAGGCCGACAGGCTGGCTTCGATGCCGGGCAGGAAGCTGCCTGCCAAGCCGCTGGCGTTGTCCAGGCGCACCTTGAGCGCGAAGCGACCGGGCAGGATGCCATAGTCGAGAAAATCAGCTGGCACGGGGACGGGAGATCCGCCCCCTGCCCCTTCGGTTCGGTCGATCACGGCCTGGAGGGCCGAAATACCGAGGGGGGACAGAGTGACTCGGCCTGAGGCTTCCTGACTGGCCCGAAGCGTCGCCGGAATGCGGGTCACGCCCTGCAGGTGGGACCGATCCGATTGCGTGGCCAGCAGGTTGACCGAGGCCGAGACCGCAATGCCGCGTATCTCTTGGCCCTGCTCGTCCGTCATTGCCCTCGGGCGCATCGTGGAACCCGAAAGGTCGAGACGCCAAGTGACGGTTTGGCGGGCATTGATTCCTAACCGCAGGCCACCCCCGGACAGCACGGTGAAGGGGGGAACGTCGCCGCGATCGACGGTGGCTGTCGCCCCGGTCAGTCCCTCCAGGCCCTCGAAGGACAGGTCTACATTCAAATCTGCATCCAGATCGTTGGCCATCGTGAGAGACATCGAACCTGAGGCGAGTTCGACGGCTTCGAGGCTCTGGATGCCGGCATCGGCCGGCATCTGACTGGCCACGTCGATGGTCTTCCTGATGGGGCTCTTCAGAGCATCGGGAGTTGGAAACCGGGTCGAACCGGCCGCAGAGGGGCCCATGGCGGGTAGGTTGACGTCGATTTCTTCCGGTCTCAGGGTGACCGTCGTCGTACCCACCGCGAACTGGCCGTTCTGGAGGTCCACAGTGCCTACGGCCGTGCCCGCCGGAATCTCCCCGGTCACGGAAACGCCGAGCGAGACCGGGGGGACAAGGTCCCCGGCGAGTGACAGGCTGATCGTCGCTTCCGCATTGGGGGCGAGCGCCTGGCTCACTTGCTCCAAGGTTCCGGTCTTGTCGCGCAAGACCAAGCGTACCGTCGAGGCGGTGATGGTCCGGTTCTCGACCGGGATGGCCAGTCCAGAGCCTGCTTGCAGGCGAATCCTGACGATTTCCGGGGGCAGGTCCACCGGAACATTGGTTTCGGGGCTCGGACCGAAGGGCAGGGCCGGGAGGGTGAGGGCGGCGAGCGCCGGAACGGAGATCGCATCTGCGAGCGCAAGATCCGGACCGGCCGTCAACAATCCCGACCCTGGTACCGTGATGCTGCCTACCCCGGTATCGGCCAACCGGATCGGACTGGGGGCCGGGACCTTCGTGTCGAGATCCGGAAGATCGAGGGGGGCTGCCGGCAAGTCCAATGCGAGCGGGATCGCGAAGTCCTGCTTCAAGGCCTCGCCCAGCGCCACGGGACCGAAGGTCGCGATCTCGGTGGCGTAGGTGGGGACATCCTGGGAGTCCGTCGACCATTTCGCCGCCTCGGGACCAGTGGCCAGCGACTTCTGGTAGACCAGGTCCCCGAAGGTTGCCTTCGTGTCTCCGAGTTGGACCGAAAAGGCCACGGGGAACGAGGGCAGGAGCTTCAAGGGCTCTATGCTTCCCGAGGCATCCCGGGGCAGCTGATTGCTGATGGCCAGTACGTCTTGCAGTCCGCAGCCACCAAGAAGCAGGCCCGTGGCGAGACTTGCGACCACGAAGGACAGGCGGCAGCCCATGTCAACTACTCCCTCGTGCTACCATCGGAACCACCATGATAGACCACTCGGGCCTTCCGGTCCTTCCGGCCACTTGGGAGGCCGGTTGGCAGGTTTGGTTGCGCGCCGGACTCTGGCGTCTCGGCGTGGCGGCGGGGGACGTCGGGCGTGATGTGCGTCGCAGGATGCTCATGGACAGGTTGCCAGACTTGTCGGCTGTGATCAGGGCCGACTGGAGTGCGGCTTTTGCCGGTTCAGACGCCCGGCAGCCGTGGGCGACCGCGGATTTGTCCGCTGCCGCGGGCTTGTTGGCTGATCTTGAATCCTCGCTGCTGCGGCTGGGCGCGGGTGTCGTGCCCGGAGCCTTTGCGAGCTTGCTCGACGTTCGATGGGGGGACTGGCCTCCTGCCGCGCTGGCGCCTCGTCCCGCCGAGGTGGATCCCGACGGATTCGTGCCCCTGCCGGTCGGGGAAGTCGGATTGCCCATGGCTTGGCCAGCAGCCTTGGCCGCGGCAGGAGCTCCGGCGGCCAAGGTACCGGGCGAGACGTGGCTGGGGCTGCTCGAACTGGCGAAGGGCTTGCGGGCCGCACGGGATGGTGTCGGGGTCCTTCTGCCTGCGACGCAACTGCAGGTTGGCCCCGCGGTGCGTGGAGTCGCGGGGCGCTTGTGCCATGGACTCCTGGCTTCAGCCTTGCCCGCTGCTCCGTTGGAAGACGTCCGGGAGGCCTCGCGTGCGCTCGACGAGGCAGGGGCCGACGGCCGCAGTGCGCTTTATGGTGTACTCGAGGGGCTGCGGGAGGAGCCTGTTTCGCCTTGGGACGTCCTATCCGGTGCTTGGCTCGCCTTTTTGACCCTGCGGCCGATGTGGACCGAAGAGGCCCTGCGAGCTCCGGATCCCTTGACTCACCTGGCGGTGGAAGCCGATGCCTTCTTGGCTCTCGTGCGCAAGTCGCTTGAAACGGCGGCACTTCATCGGTTGCTGCAGGAGCAAGCCGAGGAGGGCGATCGGTGATTCTCAACGAGCGGGATCTTCTCGAACGTCTCACCTCGCCGGATCCGCAGAGGCGCATCGTCGTCACACCGATCGTGGCGCCACGCGAGCAGTTTGGCCCCACGTCGCTCGACATCCGGCTCGGGACCGATTTCAAGGTGGTCGACGTGGCCAATCTCACCCATCTCGATCCTGCCCGGACGATGGCCGATGCGCCTGTGCCGGTACGGTCCTACGAGATCGAGCCGGGCAAGGCCTTCATCCTGCATCCTGGGGAGTTCGCCCTCGGGGCCAGTCTCGAGTTCGTCCGTATCCCCGAGGACATCTCCGTCCGGGTGGAGGGGCGGTCGAGCTGGGGCCGCCTGGGGTTGCTCATCCACGCGACCGCAGGTTTCGTCGATCCCGGGTTTTCCGGCAGCATCACTTTTGAGCTGAACAACATCAGCCGGGTGCCGATCGCCCTGTATCCGGGCGTCCGCATTGCCCAGCTCTGTTTCTTCGAGGGACGCCCGACCGGCTTGCCCTATGACCGCAAGACCTACACCAAATACTCGGGCAAGACCGGTGCCTACGGGTCCAACGTGCACATGGATCCCGAGTATGCTCGGTTGCGTCGGGCCGGGGCCGCAGGGACGTGAGTCGATTCGGCCTGAGCCGGATCGTTCTGGTTCCGCTTCTCGGGACATGCATCGGCCTGGGGGGAATCATGCAGGACGCTTCGGCGAAGGACAGCAAGCCAGGCCTCGGCACCATGTCCTCCGGACGACCTCGCCAGATTGACCCGTCCGTTTCACGCCTTCCCGGCGGACTGACCGTGATCACCCTGCCGATGTCCGGTCAGGAAGCCGTGGCCATCAGCGCTTGGGTGCACGTGGGAAGCAGGCATGAGGATCCGCTCCAGGCGGGAATCAGCCACGATCTGGAGCATTTGCTGTCCCGCGGCACGACGCGGAGAGGCGAGCTCGAGGACCGCCTCGAGATCTTTGCGACGGGCGGTCTGCATGGGGCCGATACGTTCTACGACCGTACGACTTACCATGCCGTGGTGCCTGCGACGGCCTTCGCCTCGGCCTTCGATGCCTTGGCAGATTCCTTGCGCAACCCGACTTTTCCAGAGGAGGGCATCGCCAAGGAGCGCAAGGTGGTCGGAGAAGAGATCTCGCGCATGGTCGACAGGCCCGAGACGGCCGCGTGGATGGCGACCTGGGGGTTGGCTTTCGGGCGGCATCCCTATGCCCGTCCGGTCATCGGTGACTTCGTCCACTTGAGAGGATTGCAGCGCGATGATTTCGTGGCTCATCATCGCCGTTGGTACCGACCGGACCACATGGTGTTGGCCGTGGCCGGAGCCATTACCCACGAGCAGGTGATGACGGAAGCGGCCCGACAGTTTGGCGCCCCGGCGTCGGGTTCCGCTGAGCCGTCGGCGAGAGTCGCGGGCAACGCCACTTGGGCGTTCAGGGGCCTGCAGCGCCTGCGGCAGGTGAAGGAGGTGCCTCATCCCAGCCTCGACCTGGCCTTCGTGGTGCCCGGACGCCGACATCCGGATCGCTGGGCACTCGAGATCCTGGCGCGCCTGCTGGGGGGAGATGGAGCGTCCCGTCTCTGGCAGGCGGCGGTGGCAGGAGAGCGGAGCGGCGCCACGTCAGTGCAGGCGGGTCTGCAACTGCTCGAAGAGCATGGCGTGCTGTGGTGCTCCGCTCGACCGAAGTCTGTGACGGCAGCAGGTGCCCTCGAGACGGATCTGGTGCGTGTGGTCAGGGTTGTAAGAGACGAGGCTCCCTCGGCGGTCGAGGTGGCGTCGATCCGTGAGGCGAGGATCCGGGAGGCCAGGATGATGCGGGAGACACCGTTGGGTGTCGCGCGCTGGCTGGGTGAGGCCGCCGTGCTGGGGGACCTGGAGGCGACGTTGGGTGAGGAGGCCGGGCTTGCGGCCGTGACATCCGAGGATGTGCGGAGGGTGGCCCGGCGCTATCTGCGAACCGACAACATGACGGTGGTCCTCACAGTTCCGCCGGGTGTCGTGACCGACGGTTCCGAGGTCGAGGCGTGGGCGGGTACCGCGAAGGAGTTGGCTGCTCTGTCCGAGGGGGCGACAACTGAGGCGTCGGCTGCATCCTTGTGGGCCGAAGCTCGTCCCTGGACCCATCCGACCCCACGGACAGTGGCGCCATCGGGCGACAAGGTCGAGGGATCCGTGACGATCCAGCGGCATGTGCTGCCCAACGGGCTCGTGGTGTTGCACGAGCATCGGCCGGCGGCCGGCATTTCCGGCTTGGCCCTGCAGGTCCGGGGAGGTGCGGCGGAGGATCCCGAGGATGCACCCGGTGCGATGGCCTTGTTGTCCGAAGCCTTGCAGGAAGGCACGCAGAAGCGCGATCAGCAGGCTTTGGCCGCAGCCTTTCGTCGGCTTGGCAACGCGTGGTCCGTGGGGGTCGATCGAGAAGCTCTTGGGTTGAGCGCCTCCGTTCTGCGGGAAGATCTGCCTGCGGCCCTGGACGTTGCCCTTGAGCTCTTGAGTCGTCCTTTGCTCGATGATGCGGGAGTGAATCGGGCTCGGGAGCGGCTGCGCGCGCGTCAGGAGCGTGAGCGAGAGGATCCGGCGATTCAGGCGGGGCAGGCCCTGGCGGAGACGGTGTGGGGCAAAGCAGGCTACGGGCGGCCGGTCACCGGGCTTGTCGAGGCCTTGCCCTTGCTGACGCCCAGTCGCTTGAAGCAGCTCCATCTTCGCCGGGTGCGACCGGAAGCCGGCGTGCTGTCCTTGGTGGACGCTCGCTCCTGGGCCGAGCTCAAACCCTTGCTCGCGGGGTTTGCCTCGTGGCGGCCATCCGAGGAGGAAGCCTCGGGAAGCGTGGTCTCCATCGTACCGCCGCCGGTTCCGGCTGCACCTTTGGCTCCTGCATTGGTCAAGCGCCGTACCCTGCACGTGCCGATGGAGCGGCAGCAGGTGCACGTGGCGGTCGGGTTCCCCATGCCACCTGCAGGGCACCCGGACTCCTTGGCCTTACGGGTGCTTGTCGGCGGTCTTGCTTTCGACAGTTTCGTCGATCTGGTCTATCGCAAGCCCTTGGCCTACAGTACGGGCGGCCAAGCCCTGCTGCTCGAGCGGGGCGGGTTGGGCATGTTGACGGTTGCGACCCGACCGGAGGCCGTCGACGAGGCGGTGCAGGAACTGGTCGGCAGGTGGCGTACTGCGGCCGGACGAGGATTGTCTGCGCCATCCCTGAAACGTGCAGAAGCCCGGGTGGCCGGTGGTTTGGCCTTGCGGGACCAGCAGGCAGCCCAGGCGGCCGTCGCTCGTGCCACCTGGTGGCGTCGAGGTCTCGGTGAAGACGAGGGTGCCAGCGTCAGATCCGGCCTGCAGCGCCTTGATGCCGCAACGATCGAGCGAGTGGCCCGCACTTGGCTGGTACCTGCTCGGATGGTCGTGGTCGTGGCGGGCCCGAAGGCGCCGTCAAGGGGGCGCTGAAGAGGCTCAGTCGAGCGTGGCCAGCGCCACGGGCGGTCCCGGCAGGGTGTCCACCCAGCGTGCCGCCAGAAGCGTGGTGCCGCTCCACGTCAGGGAAAAGACCTGATTGGGGCCCTCGTGGGCCACGTGGAAGCCGCGGGCGTCGGCCACCAAGGCTCTGGCTCCGCTCGCTCCGCTCACATAGGCTTGGCTGCGGCCATCCGGCTCCATGACGACGAGACGCCCTGCGTCGGGGAAGGTGATTCCTACCTTGCCATCAGGTGCTATCGCGAGATCCGCAGGCAGCCCGCCCCCGGTGACGCTGCCTATGCCTACGGAAGTGGCGGCGTCACCGCGGGCTGCATTCAATCGTACGAGTGTCGAGCGGGCGGCATCTAGGACTGCCACTCCGATCTGGCGATCGGGAACCATCCTGACGGGGCGTTGGATTCCCGGAATGGGGACTCCCGGTTGCTGCAGCATACCGTCCCGGACCACCTCGATGCGTCCGTCCTCGGCGAGAATCCACGATTCATCCTGGCCGTTGCGCGGACAAGCCAAGACCGCAGGTTTTCCTCCCGTCGGGGAGAGAGCCACCCTGCGAACGCGTCCTGTGCGCAGATCGATGACGGCCACGGCGCGGTCGTCGGCGAGCAGCACGTGGGCGCTGCTCGCTCCTTCCGGCACGCCCACGTCGACGGGGGTGCCGCCGACGCCGACCGTCTGTACGACTCGCAGCAGACCCGGGTCGATGATGGCCGCCGATCGCGCCTCGGGCATCAGGGCGACGACTTGGCGCATCATCGGACTCCAGGCAAGGCGAGCCGGGCTGGCTTCCAGGAACACCTGTCCCAGCGTGGTCCGCAAGCCTTCTCGATCGAGTTCGAAGAGTCGACGTTGAGAGGGCACGGCCACCCAGAGCCGCGCCGGTTGTGCGATCAGGTACCAGGGGTTGCGGCAACCTGCCACGAGCAGTGCGCAAAGCAGCACGCTGAAAGCTGTGATCGTGCGCACGCCCACAGAGGAGCAAAAGCGGCTGGAGAGCAGTCGGGACAAGGGATGGCCTGCTTGACGGGAGAGGTGGTTATTTATTAAATTCATGTTTAGGGCCATGCGTGCCCTTTTACATATATCCGAGGTATCCCATGTTTCGTCATCTCTCCGTGGCCATCGCCACGTTGTCGCTTCTACTTGCGGGCTGCGGTCAGAACGCACCTGTCCAGATGTCCCCGAAGACCGGCGTTCGCTTGGCTTCCAATTCGCTCTACCAGCCGCAGATCGGGACGGGCGAGATCCTGGTGAAGTTTGCCTCTCGGGTGTCGCTGGCCTCCGTCGAGCAGTTTCGCGTCGCCCATCGTTTGCGCAGCCGACGCGTCATCGAAGGGATCGGCGTCCATGTGTTCGAGATTGTCGATGGAGCCGATGTGCTCGCGAAGCTTGAAGAAGTTCGTCGCTCGCCCCTCGTGAGCTATGCCGAGCCCAACCAGCAGGTTCGGGTACAGCCGATCGCCGGTCGCTGAGACCCGTCGAAAGTTCATCGGGCCCTTGCCAGCCGGCAGGGGCCCGAGGTTTTGGTGGGTGGTCAGGCCGTCAGGTCGAGGGAGCCTTCCGCCGCACGGCGTGTCATCATCGCGAGAGCACCCTCGACTCTGGCCTGGGTCAGCGCGGCCACGACTGGGCCGTCTTCGTCGGGAAGGCGTTCGAATCTTGTGGCGGCGAGGCTCCTAAGCCGTTCCAAGGATGCGGGATCGCCCCCGATTCTCCGAAGGATGTCCTGCAAGATTCGTTCGGTATGACTCTGGACCTTGCGGGGGGTGTCGAGGGAGGGCGAGGGGGAGGCCGCAACGGTCGTCTGCCGACGAGGCGGAACCGACGTGCGGGAGGTCCTGAGCGGAACGGCCCACTCTCCACGATCGAACGCCACGGGTTCGAGCTTCACGACCAAGACCTCCGTGCCACGGGGTCTGGCCTTCCTGGCCTCGCGTGATCGTCCACGCACCCCTATTTACCGATCGGCAGAGGTCAGAAGTTCTTGAGCGTCAGCACCCTCATGGGATTATTGCCCTTCTTGCCCGTGGCTCCCAATTGATATTGGCCTTGGGTGGTTGTGTTGCTATAGCAGATGGCACCATAACTGGCCGTGGAGTCGGGATTGTTGCGAATGCCCTGGACGCTGTAGACGTGATTATTGGGCACATTGTCGAACGGCAGGGAGACATTGGCGGCCTGCTGAGTCTCCCATGGCGTCGGAGGGTACTTGTCGGCGGAAAGATAGTTGTCTCCGGTACCCAAGAGGGCGTGACCTTCCACGGCCGTATCGGTACGGGCAGGATAATTGTGGCTGATGTCCGCGCCCCAGATCTCGATGGCCTGTTCAACGATGTGGAGGTTGGCCTGCACATTGGCGTTGCGGGATTTGTCCTGCGCTCCGGCAAAGTTGGGAATGGCCACGGCCGCAAGCAGCCCGATGATGACGATCACCACGAGCAGTTCGATCATCGTGAAGCCAGCCGGGAGTCGGCGTTGAGGTCGACGAGTCACCTTCATCATGTTCCCAGAGCAGCCATACACTAACGCTCATTGACGCGGGCCACCCTGGCCGGCGAACATGCCGGCTGGAGTGGCCCGGGACAACGACGCGCGAGCCGGATTCAGCTGCCTGCGCCCACCCCACCCCACGGGGAGATCTCTGTACCGGCCCCAGCCGCGGGTGCCGTGAAGCCTTGATCTGCCTCCGGCACGACCGGCACGACCGGTGCGGGGGGGGCGGCCGATGCTGCAGGCTTGGGCGCCGGGACGACCTTGGGTTCCTCTTCAGGCTCTTCTTGAGCTCGCGGTACGGGAATGATCACGGGCGCTGGAGCGGGGGCGGGCCGCGGGGCGGGAGCAGGTTGCGGTTCGGCAGAAGACTCGGCCGGGGCTTCACCACCGCCTCGAAGGGCGCTCCAGACTCCGCTCAACGCGTTGGCAAACTCTGCCAAGGCATTCAGTCCACCGACAAAATCCTGAAGACCGTTGCCACCACCGGTGCCCGACGCAGCGGGTGCTCCGCCTGACGCAGCGGGTGCTCCGGACTGGGGCACCGCAGCCGACTGGACGGGGGTCTGCGGTGCGGCGGGAGACTGAGGTTGTACGGGAGCCTGAGAGGGCTTACCGCCGGCTACGACCTTGGGCATGAAGATTTCGACCTTGGCCGACCGATCCGTCTGGTCGTTGTTGTCGAGCGGCTTGGTGGAGCTGCTGGGCGTACCGGCACCCTTGCTGGTGATGGCCCGGTCTGGCACATCAATGCCCTGCTTGGCCAGAAAGGACTTCACGTGAGCTGCCGTTTCGCTCCCCCGAGCCGCGGACAGCCCTTGGTTGTCATAGCTGGTTTTGATCCCGCTGTTCGAAGCATATCCCGTCACATCGATGCGGAAGTTGGGATCGGCCAGCAGCGCTTTCTGCTGGTCAGGAGAAAGTTGCTTGAAGTCCGAGGCGAACTGGTTCAGGGTCTTGTCCAGTTCCTGCGTGCCACCGCGGGGGTCGGACTTGCCGGTTGCGAAAAGGGCCTTGCCTTCGTAGGCCGGACGGCTCGCGGAGGCTGCAGCAGCCGAAATATTCGCCACATCGGCCGTGGGATTGACCTCGGGTGCCGGCGGCGGCGGCGGCGGTGGTGGCGGTGGCGGTGGCACGCCTCCTCCGCCAACCATTACCAGCGCCACGGAAAAAGCGGCGCCCAGCGGCGCGCCCAACACGCGTCTGCGCGTGGGTGTGGGTGAGATCGTGCGCTTTACCGGCAGCGCCGCCGGCGATTGGACCCAGAGCGTCGGCACGGCTGTGGGGCCGACCAACGGCGCCACCTTCCGCTGGCGGGCGCCGGCCGTCGGCGGCGCCGCCACTGTGACTTTGACCACCGGTACCGGCTCGGCCTCGCTGGCCCTGACCGTGGTGGCGCCCAACAACCTGACCATGGTGCGCGCCACGTCCCATGCGCTGACCGCCGGTAGCGCCGGTACCTGCATGCTGACCAATGTCACCGTCCATCCGCTGGACGTTAACCTGGGCGCCACCCAGTGGCTGGAAGTGCCCGGCCCCGCC
>JAYKGV010000041.1:0-19242 GCA_035285595.1 Candidatus Sericytochromatia bacterium | reverse complement strand
CACCTTTCTGACCGGACAACTTCGGCCGAGTTGACCCGCTTGTCCTCTCGCCATCCCCCCGGGTGGGACCGGTACGATCCCTTGTGATGACCGACCTGCCCTACACCCCTCCTGTGGCACCTTCCGGGTGGATCGAGGTACAGGCCTCGACCAACCTCACCTCGCCCGATGGCCTGGTGAACGGCTACCGCGTGATGGATGGTCGGACGGGCTTCAGTGTGGCCAATGCCGTGCTCGATCTGCCGTGGGAGCGCGGGACGCTACGGGGTCGGCTCGCGCTGCAGACCGGTCTTTTGCCGGCCTCATATTATGGGTCCGAACCGATGTGGCGGGCAGGGGCAGGGGAAGGAGCGTCCGATGCCACGCTGTGGCGGCATCTGCTCGAAGCGTGGGCAGGGGGACACGTGGCGCCGCGCTGGGCGGTAGAGGCGGGGCTGTTCCTTTCACCGCTCGGCCCCGAGACCGTGCCGGTCCGCGGCAACTGGAACTGGTCCAGGTCCAACTTGTTCTACGCCCTGCCCTACTACCACACGGGCATGCGGACGACATGGCAGCTGACCGCCGGCCACGACGTGGTCTTCTGGTTGACCAACGGCTGGAATGCCGCGACCGACGGCGTACCCGGTCTTTCTCCCATGCTCCAGTGGGCCTGGCGCCCGCGCGAGGGTCTCGAGGGCTCCTTGCTCTGGGCCGCCAGTCAGGAGCGCCCCCTCGGTGCCCCGGAAGGTCGGCCATGGCGCCATCTGCTCGATGCCCACGCGACATGGCAGCTGGATCGCACGTGGGCCATGCAAGGTCATGTCGACGTGGGGTCCGAGCGCGGGAATACCGGGCTGGCCCAGTGGCAGGCGGCGGCCGTCGCGCTCAAGGTCACGCCGACCGACCGGTGGGATCTGTCCTTGCGTCTGGATGGCTTTCGTGAAGAAGCCCTTGCCGCCGACACACTCCTTCCTGGCGTCATTTTCTGGTCCGTTCCCTGGGTTCGGTCCGTGACGGCAACGGCTTCGTGGCGGGCCCATCGCGATTGGCTGTGGCGTCTTGAGGCACGACATGACGAGGCGGCAGGCGCACTGTACCCCGGTGTGGGTGGGGCACGCTCGCCCGTGCAGGACACGGTCACGCTGGGGATGGTCCAGGGGTTCTGAGATCCTGCCGTGCCTCGCCGGGCCGTGAGGCCGGCGAGGGCTCCGTCTTTGGGGAGCTGTCCCGAGGTAGGGCTGCCTTCATGTCATGTTGCCCTGCTCTTGGTTACTCCGTCATCTCTTACGCCTTTTTAACGGCAGACAACCGCCTTTTCAGGATTTCCCCCAGGACAAAGAAGGTTGGGCATATGCAACGTGGGTCAAAGGTGCGCCTTGGCTTGTCGATGGCAGCGACAGGGCTCCTGCTGATGGCGTGCGAGGCACAGCCGACGGTCCTCCCGGCGGTTTCCGCGGGAAGCACGACAGCCTCCGCCAAGGCCAAGGCGACACCTCGCTCGAGCTCTGACGCAGCCAACGCTCAGCAGAGCCTCGAGAGGCTGATGGCCAAGGATGGCTGGTCCAAGCTCAAGGACATGAACGTGGACATGACCCCCCGGTACATCACCCATTTTGGCTTCGAGCCCACGCTCTGCCACCGCTTCACCATGACGGCCAACAAGTCGACATGGAATCGCTGGTTCCTCACCCGTACCAGGACGTGGAAGGTGGAGGGTCAATACTACCCCCGCAGCCCTCGCTCGGAGGTCAACCAACCGGTTTACCACATCGTCGACTCGGAGCTGGTGGATCGCTGAGCGCCCCTGGCTTGGGGACGGGGTCACTGGCTGGCCCTCATCCCTTGTGGTTCAGGTCTCGCCCAACTGTTGGTGAGCCCCGGCGGGCTCACCAACGAATCTGCATCTCGAGGCCTCGGCGGTCGTGCTGCCCGGCTGGCCCTACTTCCTGTGCGAGACCTTCCGTGTGCCTGCATGCGGTCCACATGGCGGCAAGGGCATCGAGCACGTCATCCCGCGCGGCCCCAGGTAGGCGTACATCCTCGGGCCACAGCCCTAGATGGCGACGCAGCAGGTCCTTGCGGAAGGCGTGACCTTCCACGGATTTTTTGGCGTACGGCAGGGGCGTCATGTCGTTCATCCCCTGGAAGCACACCTCAGGATGCACTTCGATGACCCTATGACGCGTCTCGTCATCAAGGGCCTGATCCACGTCACGAACCTTGGGCATCAGGTTCCATGTCTGAAGGGACAGCCCGCGGCCCGAGCGTTCGCGGCCCATGGCGCAGGCGTCTTCATAGGTCTTTGCCTCGAGCATGTCGCGTAGCGGTGCGGCAAAGACGCTGCTCCTGCGAGGGCCAAGCAGCTTTCTTGCGGCCGTGTCACACGCGCGCGGGGGGGCCTCCGGTAAGCCGATCGGCATGTCGAGGGCCAGTACCCCCTGGACCCTTGCCAGCACGGAGGGAAGGGTATCGTGGACCTCCAGCCCGATTTCGCCTTCTGCCGTGCGGCCGGCAAGGATCCAGCCGGCCTTGCAGCCGTCCGCCCCACCGTGAAGGAAAGGCGAGGCCGAGGTCACGTAGAGCCCAGAAGGGTGAGCTCCTTGGGCGAGGACTGGCGCAGCAGCAACAGTTCGCCGCTCCACGTCTCGGCGAGGGCTGTGCAGTCGTCGACCCAGTCGCCTGAGTTGGCGTAGAGGATCCCATCCTCCTCCAGAATCTCACCGTGGTGGATGTGGCCGGTCACGATGCCGTCATAGCCGCGCTTGCGAGCGTGTTGCAGGGAGAGGGTGCGGAACTTGGCAATCAATTCTCTGGCATCCTTGCTGTGATCCTTGAGGAACTGGGCCAATGAGAAGTGGGGCCGACCGAGCCGGGTGTTCCAGCGGTGCAGCCAGCCGTTGACTTCGATGAGGGCGTCGTAGAACCACGTCCCCAGAGTCGTGAGGACTTTGCCACGCGACATGGCTCCGTCAAAGAGGTCTCCGTGCATGACCAGCAATTTGCGGCCATCCGCCGTCACATGCTCCGCCTCGAAACGTAGCTCGATGGCACCGATCTCGAGCGGCACGAAGGGCCTCAGCAAACCGTCGTGGTTGCCGGGCACATAGACCATGCGGCATTTCTTCGCTTTCTTGACGAGAAGGCGCAGGATGTCGCTGTGTCGCGTCGGCCAATACCAGTTGTCCTTGAGCATCCACGCGTCGATGATGTCACCGACGAGATAGATCGTGTCGGCGTGATGGGTCTTCAGGAAGGCCTTGAAGGCCTCGTCCCGACACGCCCGGGTGCCCAGGTGGACATCCGAGAGCCAAAGGGTCCGGTAGTGATGAATCGTGGGTTTCATGCCGGGACAGGTGACGGGAAAGCTGCCGTGCGCGCTTTGAGCAGGGCCTTCACGACAAGTTGATGCAGGTCGGCGCCGGCCGAGAGCAGTCCCTTCATGTCGACTTGCCATGGCCACTTGCCCGACCGCGCGATCCAGGCGAGGACCACGGGCAGCAGCAGGTTGCTCAAGATGCTTCCCACGACTGGCACGGCCGATAGTGCTGCGGCGACCATCGCGGTCACGACGAGGCGGGCACAGGTCTCCCGGTCAAAGTTGTCTCCGCGGTGGGTCACGGCATACACCAGCCACGCACGCGCGCCAGCGACCAGCATGTCGGCTGCCACCAGCAGCAGGGCCGAGGCCAATTCTTCTGTGGCGGGTTCTTCAAGTTGCAGGGACGGCAACAACAGACGCTGGTCATCCCAGGTCAGCAGGACTCTTGCGTCACCCTGGGTGCGCACCAGTTGACGGCCAACCTGCGGCAGTCGCGGCTGAGCCAGCGTCGTCGCCATCGAGCCTCTGGACCCGGTGGCCGTGCGGCCAGATGGGGCGACGGCGCAGCCGGACAACGGGGCGAAGACCAGGCTGGCAACGAGGAAGAGAGTCGGGAATCGGGACATGGAAAACATCTTATCTTAATGTTCTCTTGATGTCTGCAGGGTTTGAATTCCCTGACAAGACCTGCCAGACTTCGCCCCTTGCCGTCCCACCGCCAAGACAAGAGGTCTAGATGTCGACCGAGACGTCCGGTACCGGTCGGAAATTCAGCAGCTCGATGCGAAAGACTACCTGTCGGCCATCCGACATCTCGACCGAGGACGCAAAGCCGGTCCGCATGTCGATGCGCGCTGTCATGTCCCGGATGCCACTCAAGAGGTGCGGACCCGTGATACGCAACAGCGCCAGGTTGCCCTGCTCACCCATGAACTGTATCTGGGCTGCGGGATGGTTGAGCAGGGACAGGAGTCCAGGTATGTCCGTCTGATCGAGCGTATAGCCGCGCGGTGAAATGATGCGGGGATCGGTCAAGGGCAGATCGAGGGGAATGGCGCTCAAGAGACCAGCAGCGCGGACCCTGATGGTTTTGCCGCCACTCCAGGAGAGTTTTGTCCCCTGACCTTCGCCTTGAACGATCTGGATGCGCAGGAGACGGGGCCGCTTGCCGCGAAGATCGTAGACCCCGCGAACCGTCTTGGTGTTCGCGATCTGCAGGTAGGTCATCTGGGCAGTATAGGCCGCGACCTGACTGTGGGCTGCGCTTACCGTCCGTGCCCAGTGCTGGGCTGCTCCTTGGGAGTCAGCGTTGCCCACGCCCGGAAACCCCGGCATCGGTAAGGGGAGGGGCGTGGCAAAAGGCTGCTCGCGGAACGAGTTGGGGTTGGTGGTGGGACTTCCGGTCGTGCCGCAGCCTGCAAGGGACGCCGCAAGGGCGGTCACGCAGGCGATGGCCGTGGTCAGATGTCGGAAGCGCGGCATGGTCGGTCGAAACACTCTCTTAATATACAGCATGTATGTACATGCCAAGACCCGAGTCCGGGGCGCCGTTGCCCGGCGAACATATCCCACTATCGGGTCACGGGTCTTCGAGATCGTTTAAGGTGCGGTTATTTAACGGGGAAGTTTCGTTGAAGACAAAGCGTTCGTTGGCCTGATGCCGGTCGGTAGATCTTCGGTTCACCCTGGCCAAGGGACGCGAACGGTAAACTCGTTCCATTCCAGGCGCCCGGAGGGGCCGATGTCCACAGGCTGGGTGGCCGTGCCTGAACCTCCCGTGACGCTCAGGACATACGTTCCAGCCGGAAGGACCCAGGTATGTCTCGGCTGATCGACGCCACGAGAGGTGTTGCGATAACGCGTCGCCTGTACCTGTGGCAGGGTCCAGACACGGCCCGCAGCGTCCGAAAGGCTGATGGGGAAAGGGGCCTTCCAGTTGGTTGACGTGCCTTGGTCTACGGCCATGGGCCAGCCTTCACCCAGGAACTGGACCCGGAATCGCGGCAGCAGCCGATAGGTTTCCACTTGCGGTCCGATTCCGGCAAGCGGGTAACTGGCCGTACCCTCGAAGGTCACCGGTGCCGTGGTGCTCCGGCCCAGCCAACTCGCGATGCCGCCATACATGCTCTAAGGCGCTGCCGAATCTGGCAGCGGCGGCTCGAGGTGGCGGGTCAGGAACCATCCGTCTTCACCCACGCGCTCCGGCAGCAGGATCTGGTGGAGACCCGTGGGGCGCGAGTAGATGATATAACCCGTGGGCAGGGCGCTCTCTCCTCGGGCCTCCTCGGTGGTTGGTGCGGCAGCTTCAGCGTCTGCCGCAGCGGTTCTGGCCAAGCGCAGGGGAGGCAGCTTGAGGACCGGGGGAACCAAGTCGACCTCGGGGGGAAGCATGTTGATCTGGGGAAGACAAGTTTCAAAGGCAAGTTCGTCATCGCTTCCCGACAGGTCACCAAGGACCGCACGGACCGTGACGTATCCAGGGTCGGCGTTTCGGGCTTCGAGCGTGCCCTTGGCATCCACGGAGACTGATGCCTTGAGCGTTCCGGGGACTTGCGCATCCTCCACGCGCCACGTGATTCCCGGAGGGTTCAAGAGCCAGTTGCCATAGGTGTCCTGCGCGGCAGCCGTAAAACTCGCGGTCCCGGTGGTGGAGATGACCTCCTCGCCGTGGGTGCACGTCGTTTCAAGTATGGGCTTGAGCAGCTGCTCCGCAGGACCGTGAGCCAGCATGCCGCGTGCCGTGTAGCCGAGGACCATCAACTTGACGAGGCGGACAGGAACGGTGCCCGTGGCGACTTGGCCATCAGGAGTCGACAGACGCCATTCACTCTGTTCGACCCACGCAGGAGGCATGGGAATGGCGAGATGGCGACTATCCTCCGACACGTCCACGGGCAGCATGACATCTCCCAGCCTGAACGTGGGCGAGGTCTTTCGCAGCAAGGAGGCCGGGCCCTCGAATGACAGCTGGAGGCGCTGGCCCCCTGCGGCGTGCGACGGCAAGGTCCCGAACTTCCACTGCACCAGCGGGGCGCGCACGGGCTCGCTGGCTCTGCCATCGACACTCACCAGAAGCTGCCCGTCGGTCCAGGACGATGGAACCCGGACGTCGAGGCTGTCAGTCCCCTGTCCAATCAACGGCAGCAACAGGCCGTCAAGAAAGACCTGCGGTGTCTTGCCTTCCGCGAGCCGGAAACCTTGACCCTTGATCCGGATGACTTCGCCCGGGTACCAATTCCCTGCGATTTCCCCGACGACGGGCCGCTCAGGTCGCAGGACCAGAGTACGGGCCCGTGCGGTCTCGCCACTCATCACCGTCACGCCTTCCAGGCCCACACGCCCGAACTCCGGATGCCGGGCCACCACCACGTAGGTGCCTTCAGGCATCTGCGAAAACTCGTAACTGCCTGAGGCGTCGGTTCTGGCCACAAAGTCGCTACCGGGCACGAACACGTCGAGTCCAAGCAAGTCGGCCTCAGGAAGATCCACCTCGACACGACCAGCCAGACGTCCGGGTGGCTTCATGCGCAGATCCCTCAGAGCCGTGGCGGCCGTCCGGGCATTCCAACCTCCCCGGTGAGCCATCAGGACGCCTTGGCCTCGCTCGGCCCGGGCCAGCAGCACCAAGTTGCCTTCTGCCGGTACCTCCAACTCGTAACGCCCATTCGCGTCCGCCACGGCCTCTGTCGCCGGGGACTGGGTACGGCGCAAAACCGCCCCTCCGCCGCCCAGACCACCGGCGCCATTGGCGACCAAAGCCTCGGCCAGGGTCAGTTCCCGAAAGACCCTGACCTGGGCACCGGGCACTACTTGACCACCTGCGTCGCGAAGGATTCCTGAAATCCTTGAGCGACCGATCGCCCCCCCGTCGGGGAGGGTGGACGGGCTGGGGCTGAGCGCTGCGAAGGGATTCATGGTCCCACCCGTCAAGCCTTGCAACAGGGCCTTGATCGTCTGTGGAACCGGCCGGGGCCCGGAACAGGCTAACAGTCCAGTCGTGGTCCCGCCCAACAGGCCCAGAGCCAAGAAGGCGGCGAGTTTTCTCAAGGTGAAGTCTCGAGGGTGACTCACAATGAGAACTCGTCCTCATCGAAATAACGTACCCGCAGTGGAAAGGCTCCGACAAGGAAGCCTGCGGCCACCGGGGCGTTGGAGGGCGAGATCCGGTCTGCACCACCGCTACCTGCCTTCATCGTCCGACACATGAAACGATGGTTGGGAAATTATGTTTGCAGTCCGGTTTCAAAGTGCGACGCGTGCGGCTCAGCGGGTGGGACATAACGGTCGTGCTGGCCCTGACGAGTCCTTCCCTCTCGGCCTCGCCAGCCTTGGCGACGGTCGAGCGGGACCACGATGCGGATGCCGAAGGAGCTGCCGTGGGGTTGTCTTCCGGCGAGTTCCGTGAAGCAACGTGGAGGGAGTTGCCGCTGCCGGAGCACTTCGGGCCTCAGCCGTTGGGGGTGGGGGCGCTCACTTCGAGGGGAGACGAGTGATGCTGGAGACTGCCATCTCCAAGGTTACCGAAGATGCCCTTGTGGGCTCCCTTCACACGACGGCCTGCACCTATCTCTCGCTTGCGACGATGCCGACGGGTGCGTTCGCCTGGCCCCTTCTGGCCGCGACCCCCGGGTGGATGATCTCCCCGGTCGCCTATCGACCCCTCGAGCACGCACTTCTCAGGGCATGGCTCCAGGCTGCGCTCTGGACTGCAGCCGGTTATGCTCAGGTCGCCCATCAGCCTGCCGAGGTCGTGGCGCCTCTGTACCTGATTCCGGCTGCCTACAGCGCGTAGGAGGCGTGGCATCGTACAGCAGAGGCCCGGGAAGCAGGCATCCATGCGGCGCTGTCGTCCGATGCTTCGCCGTCCACCCTGCCTGCGCCTTGACGATCTGCCGACCTTGGCCGCTCTCAATCCGGGCGGGGCGAGAGCCAGAAGCGAGGGCTCACCTGCGGGTGCGGCGGTCAGCGGGCAGCAGCGGCAGTTTGCCAGGCATCAACGGGAATGCCGATGTAGACGAGGCCCAAGAGACCAAGTGATCCCAGCAACAGGGCATCATCCCACGGCTGCTTGGTGCCAGCTCCGGTCCACGAATGGGCGATGCTCGAAGTGAAGCCTGCCCATGCCAACTGCCTGACAGCCATACCACCAAGGGCCATGCCGATACTTCGCGGCACGTCACCCGCGAGAAAGTGCCCCGACCCGAAGGCCAGCGTATCCGTGATGGCGCCGAGGGTCGTGGCGGCTGGCCAGTTTGATGTTCCATCCGCCGATGCGAAGACTCTGGGCCATACTTGCGAGGACGCGACGCTGGAACCGATGGACAGAGCCAGCGGTGCTGCGGCAGCCAGCCAAGGCGCAACCCCGGGGGCCTGCGCGAATGACTGCACGAGTGCAGGTGACGGTGCGTCCGAGAGGAACTCTGGAAAGCCGGGGCTGTTGAAGTTCGAGTTGAGGTCCATGACTTTCCCTAGGGTCGGTATGAATCACTCATTCCCTTACGCGCAGGTATTCTTTAGGTCCTCCCCAAATCAAGGGCAACCCCACGCCTATTCTCCGAGAGGCCCTGAAGACTGCGCCCCCCGCCTGCCTGTTGGCCTGCGAGGGGCGCGCACTGGAAGGGCTTACTTGGTCGCAGCGGCAGCGGTCTTGGCCTTGGGGGCCGCAGCCTTGCGCGTCTTGGTCGTCACGGCGGACTTGACTTCAGGCAGTTTGCCTCCGGTCTTCAGCAACTCGCGCCAGGGATAATGCCGGGTGTTGGGATCGGCCCCCGACTTGGCCAGGTCGATGACATAGTCGCTGAAGGCATCCACGACCTTCTTGAAGTAGGGCTCGGTCAAGGAGTAGAAGTCCATGTCGGGTGCTGGATTCATGAAGTCGATGGCGTAGGGGATGCCGTCCCGGATGGCAAACTCGACCGAATTCATGTCATAGCCCAGCGCGTGGTTGATCAAGCGGGCGTCGCGGAGAATGCGCTCGGCCAGAGGTCCCTTCTCGAACTCTTCGGACTGGACGTAGGCCCCGAAGCCCGTCCGCTCCTTGGCGCCCGGATCGTACTTGATGGGGATGATGGTGTCCTTGCCGATACACAGGCAGCGGCAGTAGCTCTCGAACTCGATGCCTTCCTGAAGGACCATCACCAGCTGACCGCTCTTGGCGTAGTTCTCGAAGACATCCTGGGGAGTCCTGCACTTGTAGACGTGCTTCCAGCCGCCGCCGTCATAGGGCTTGAGGAAGCAAGGGAAGCCTACGTAATTGAAGATCTCCTCCCAGTCCATGAGCATCATGTTGCGATGGCTCTTCTCCGAGGTGTTGGGGTTCGGCGTGAAGGAGGGAAGCACCACCGTCTTGGGCACGGCCACGCCGAGCTGCTCCACCAGCGCATTGTCGAAGAACTTGTCGTCGGCTAGCCACCAGAACGGATCATTGATGACGTAAGCGCCCTTCAGGGCCTGGTTCTTGAGCCACGGCTTGTACATATGAATCTCGTGGGAGATGCGATCGACGATGACGTCGTAGGTCTTCTCGTCGCTCATCTTGGTCACGCCGACCTTGGCGAGCACGGCTTCGACTTCGCCATTGCCCTTGCGGTTCACGGCTTCGAGGAAGGCCTTGGGAAACGTCTCTTCCCAACCCACCAGCAGCGCCACCGTCTTCTTCTGCTTTGCCATGTATCCTCCGTGCCCCGGGGGGCTGCTCAGTCGTCGATCAGGAAGACCCCGTTGGCCATGATGCACTGGCCGTCCAGCCAGATGTTGCACCCTCGCGCCAGGAGATCGATATGGGCGGGGCTGGACCAGTCGGCACCGGTCAGCACCCCGCAGGGTTCGCCGAAGGCGATGTGGAAACCGGGAATCTTCTCGTCCTGGAGCAGGTTGCCGGTGAACTCGGTCACGCCGATGTTGGTGCCCACGGCAACCTCGCCAATGCGGTTGGCATTGGGGGCGTCGTTGACATAGTCCCAGAATTCCTGCGCGAGGCCTTCCATGTCGCAGGTGGCCTTGCGGATACGTGAATTCGCAATTTCGACCTTGAGCGGCGTGGCCTCGAGATCGCCGTACTTGCCGCTGAAGTAGTCCCCCGCCGGGCCGTCGCACACCCATACGCCGCGGACGAGATCGGGGTGCGTGAAGATCTCTCCGCCCGGAAGGTTGCCCCAGGCATCACGTGAAATCAGACCGGACGTCTTGATCCACGTGTACTTCAAGGGATCGTGTTCGACTTCGAGGTCGGTTCCTGCAGGTGAGGTCACCCGGATGATGCGGGTCTGGGACAACATCTGTCGCAGGCCCAGCGACATACGGTTGATGCGATCGAAATCCGCGCGCATGCCCATTCGCATGATCTGCTCGGTGATGCCCACCATGTGGCCGTAGCGCACCTTCTTGCGGGTTGCGAGGTTGATGACTTGAGCGCGAGACGGGACTTCACCCGGTTGGGGCTTGACGGCATAAAGCGTCGCAGCGCTGTGGGCGACGCTTTCCAGAATCTCTCGAGGCATATGACCCATAGGGCGGGGCGCGTAGTCTTCGACCACGAAGTCTGACACTTCCGCGCCCACGGCCTTCAATTCGTCGTAAAGGCATGCTGCTACCGTCAAGGTGGCATGATCGGCGATGAGGGTGACCTTCTCGCCCTCGCGTACCTTCAGGCAGGTCCGGACCGCATTGGCGGCGCCTGGCCTGAGGTCCTCGTCGAAAAGGACGAGGTCGAGACGGGTCTTCAATGCAGCGGCGACTCCATCCGCTCCGGCACGCCCACCATGGTCTGAGCGAGGATGTGGTCCACGACCGCCTTGATGTCGCCACCAGAATCCTTGTAGACCTCGAGCTGGCGATCCGCATCCGTCCCGTGATCAAGTATATGGTAGATGTGCTCCACCTCGGCTCTGGACCCGAGCGGATCGAGCACGTCGTCCACGAACAGGATGAGTTCGTGGATCAGATCCTTCGTGTGAACTTCCTTGTTCTTGCCAAAGTCGATCATCTTGCCGTCGATGCCATAACGGCTGGCCCGCCACTTATTTTCCTCGATGAGCGCTCGAGGATACTCGCGAAACTGCATATTTTGCGTGCGCAGCGTGTAGAGCTTCACGACGAGAGCCTGGATAAGGGCCGTGATGGCAAGGGTCGTGTCGACGCTGGTCGGGATGTCGCAGACGCGAAACTCGATGGTGCTGAAAAACGGGTGCGGCCGCAGGTCCCACCAGATCTTCTTGCCGTTGTCGATGCATTCGGTTTCGATCAGTGTCTTCACGTAACGGTCGAAAGAGCTGTAGGAATCGAAGGCATCGGGAATGCCCGTGCGCGGAAAGCGCTTGAATACCGAGCAACGGTAGCTCTTGAGACCTGTGTTGCGGCCGACCCAGAAGGGGGAACTGCAAGACAGTGCGAGGATGTGGGGCAGGAAATAACGGGCCTGGTTGAACAGCTCAATCGCCTGATCGTTGTTTTCGATCCCCACGTGCACGTGCAGGCCGAAGATCAAGTTCCCACGGGCGATGTCCTGCAGGTCCTCGACGAGGGCATGGTAGCGGGGTGCCTCGGTGATATCCTGCTGTGCCCAGTCACTGAGCGGATGGGTGGCCGCCGCGGCGATGCCGAGGCCGTTCTTGCGGGCCAGATCGGACACGATACGGCGCAACTTGAGCACGTCCGCCCGGGCCTCCGCCACATTCTTGCAGATGCCCGTACCGACTTCGATGACGGACTGATGCATCTCCTGCTTGACGTGCTCGCCCAGAAGGGTGCTGCCTTCGTCCATCATCACCGAGATGTGGCTGCGCAGCTCCCGCGTCGTGGGATCGACGATCTGGTATTCCTCTTCGACGCCCAGCGTGAACTGCTCGAACATGTCTCTTAGCCTCGGGGTGCGACGACGAAGGTAGGCACGATGCCGGCGCCCGCCGTGACGTTGGCGAGGGCCGAAGCGGAAAGGCGGGTCAGGATGCCTTCGACCTCGCCCTCGAAGACATACGGGTCGAGGTCGACGAGCTGGCGCTGAAAAGTCATGCCCTCCCCGGTCCAGGTCGGGAAGTCCATGTAGGCGACCTCTACCGCTTGCTGCACCAGATAGTCCTGATCCACCGCCTCGTCGACCGCCTGCTCCCAAGCGGCCTGATCCATCGTCCATCCGATGTGGATGCCCTTGCCGCCGTACTCGTCGTTGGGCTTCAGCACCAAGGTTTCGCGCCGGGATTTGGCCCAGGGAATGAGGTCGATCGCCTCGCCCTCATGTTCCGTGCGGACGTCGGTCAAGATTCTCGACCAGGGGATGTGTGCACGAATGGCTTGCTGTTCGTCGGTCGTGAAGAGATGACGGAGGTCTTCCGCCGTCAGGAGCGCGAAGATGGCTTTCTTGTGCAGGTACTTGCTGCGGAAGGGGTTGACGACACAAACCTTGTGATCCCGGTAGGCATCGAGCATCGGCTGGACTTCATCGAACTTCTCGATGAACTCGTTGGTGAGTACCCGCCGATAGACCAGATCGATGGCGACTCCGTCCTTGGTTCGCAGACGCTCCCCGTCATAGGTCAACTCGCGGGGGTCGGCGATGTGGGTCTCGAGGCCTTCGGACCTGAAGTACTCCTGACACAACTCAAACTCGGAATAGGTGGGGACGTCGCTCCAGTCCACGATGGCGATGACGGGCTTGCCCTTGCCGCCCCATTCGGCCCACGTGGCCAACAGCGTCTCTCGCAAGCGTCGGCGTGTCTCGAACGGCCGGACATCGAAGTCGTCCTGAAAGCGGCGCATGAGCGGCCAGTCGAGGAAGACGCCCGCGAGGACCTCGGTGTAGGCCGGTCCGGCTGGGCATTCGGCATTGAGCTCGACGAAGCTCAACTTGTCACCCACGAGGAAGCTGTCAAAGCGCGCCATGGGACTCACCCTGCGATAGCCGGGGTCGATGGCGGCAAGCTCGCGCTCGCGAGCCGTGAGGCCGAGGCGGTCCTGCAGGTCCGTTCGCTCGGCGATGACCGGAGCCAGCTTCTCGAGGGCCGACCAGATATGGCGGACGACGTCCCGAATCTGCTCGTACTGGGCCGGCGTCAACATCTGCGGCCGGAAGTAGTGGCAGCTGACTCTCTCTCCAAAGGTCACCCGGGCGTCGCGGATGCGGTCCAGGAAGGAAGACAGCTCGGACGGAGGCAGCGCAGCCTCGTTGATGAGCGAGTGGTAACGCTGGACTTCCGGGACGGACAAGAGGGCGCTCCTCGGGACGGGACCAAGCAGGGCGGGCTGGCCGGGCTTGCGGCCGCAAAGCCTGCCAGATGCGATGCTATCACGGGTTTCCCGGGTCCGGCAAACCGGCTTCAGGTTCAGGTTTAACGCAGGTTTGAGACCATATTAACCGATCACCCCTGCCTCCCGGGGATAGAGATCAGAAGATGGACAGCCAAGGCCTTTCGAACTTCGCCCACGGGACGTGGGCGAAAGTCAAGGATCTTGCCGGTAGCGCCGGCAGGCGGGCCGGTGAGTTCGCCAAGGGGCCGGCGGGCGAGCGGCTGATGCAGCACGCCCGTGACGTGTTCACCCCGGCTGAGGTCATCGAAGGCTGGCAGAATGTCGCGAAGGGCGTGGGTTCTCTGGGGAGCAAGGCCCAGCCCCTGTCCCAGGTGGCGGAACGGGCGGCAGAAGCGTCGCGGGCCGCGGCATCGGGCGGAGCGGCGACGGCCGTCCGGGGAGCCGCGGGCGGAGCTGCACGGTCTGTGGCGAGGGAGGCCGCGCGGTCCGCGGCAGGGGCGGCGTCTGGCGGCATGGCCGGTGCCGCGATGCCCGTGCAAGGGGGACTCGATGCGGCGGCTTCCTTGCCGAGGGATCTGGCCCGAAAGATCGTGACCCAGTCGCGAACCGTCCGCACGCCGCTCGGTTTCCAGAAGGTTCAGGACGTTGAGGTGCTTCGCGCCCGGTGGATCAAGCCGCCGCAGGGCTCCGGAGCCGCGGCGGCGGGTGTGCCCGGCTCGGGCCTGGCGGGCGGAGCAAACGGTGCGGCAGCCGGTGCGTCCGGAGGGGCGGGCGCTGGCGCGGGTGCTGGCGCGGGTGCTGCGGCACGTGGAGCTTCCCAGGGGGCGGTTCGTGGCGCAGGTGGTTCGGCCGGGCAGGCGGGGCGCGCCGCGGGTGATGCCGGTCGGGCCGCGCAGGCGGCCAGCGATGCAGGACGTGCGGCCAAGTCTGCGGGGAATGCCGGTCAAGCGGCCAAGGCGGTGGGCGATGCGGCCAAGGCTGCCAAGCCATGGAACTGGGAACTCATCAAGTCAGGCTTCAAGCAGATTGCCCAAGGCGCGTTCAAGGCGGCCAAGGTCTCCAGCGTCTTCGCCGGAGTCCTCTCCACCGTGCAGAACGGCTACATGATGTTGACGGGACGGCAGGGATTGCCCGAGACCATAGGGGCCGTCGTGGCCGATACGGCGGGTGGATTCGTCGGAGGCGGACTCGGCGCCATCGCTTCGGGGGGCGCGCTGGCCGTGGCTGCCAGCTTCGGCATCACGGCAGGCTTGCCTTTCATCGCCATCGGCTTTGCTGCCACCACGCTGGGTTACATGCTGGGCAACAGCATGTTCCAGGGGCTATTTGGAGATGGTCTCCGAAATGTCGTCACGAAACTGCTCGGGGGCTAGGGGCTGAGCCTCTTTCTGCCCGAGGCCTTGCCGCGGGCTTCCGGGGGGCAGTTGACCCTATGGCGACGCCCGGGCGATCCTGGGACGATCCGGTTGCTGTTGTTTCCCGGCTTCAGTTGGCCGGGTGGCATGTGGCGTGGCACCGTCGATCGGGTTCCCGAGGCGTGGGACGTATGGGCTGCGGATCTGCCCGGAAGCGGCGGGACGACCTGGTTGCCCGGTGACGAAGCGGGACCCGGCGCCTTTCTGGAAGATCTCGCGACGGCTTGCGGTCTTTCTGTCTCGGCAGCCTCCCGCGTAAGCACGGGAGAGCGGTGGCTGCTGGCCGGCTACTCGATGGGAGGGCGGGTGGCATGGCAACTGGCGCTCGGGTTGCTGCAGCATGTCCGAGGAGTCCTCGGAGTATCTTGCGCACCGGGCCGAACTGCCGCGGCGCAGGACCCAGCCGTGCGACAGGCGTGGCTCGAGCAGTGGGCCCGTAGGCTCAAGGCGGGCCCATTGCCTGAAGTGCTCGCGGCCTGGGATGCCCAGCCACTTTTGGCGGGGCGCGAGCGGGCCGAGGCCGAGCTTTGGCGGAGGCGCTGTGCCGGTGGTGCTTTGGACCGGTTGCTGCTGGCATGGGCCGACCATCGTGGGACGCAGGTGCAAGGAGAAGTGCAGGTGCCATCCCTGCTGTTGATCGGGGCCGAGGACGAGACCTATGTGCAGCGCACCTCTGGCCTCGCATCCCGGAGGCTGGTGCCAGATGCGGGACATGCCCTGCCGTGGCAGACTCCCGACGCCGTGGCGCAAGCGTTGCGAGGCTTGGCCGGAGTGCCTTGACGTTCTGCGGGGTACGATGGGTCGAACCGCATGACGACTTCTTCCGAATCTGCAGGCGACGAGTCTCCGCCGCTCCCCCGCCCGTCTACGCCGACGACCGGTCTCAGGCCCTTCGGCGACGGTCTGCTGCCGCCGACCCTGGCGTGGCCCTTGGTGCTGGGTGCCCTGATCATGTTGACGGGATGGATCCTTCGGCCGTTCTGGGAGGCTATCGTCTGGGCCTTCGTTCTCGCCGCCATCAGTTGGCCCCTCTACAGCCGCTTGCGTGCGGCTCTCGGGGGACGGGTGAACGTGGCTGCCCTTTTGACCGTGACCGTGGTGGCTGCCGTGCTGCTGTTGCCCGCAGGCATCATCGTTTCATCGCTCGCGCGCGAAGTCGGTCCCACGTACGACGCTTTCATGCGCCATTGGCAATCTCCGCCAGCCCTGCCGGCCGTGGTGGCTCAGGTACCTGGTGTGGCAGAAGGCTACAGAGACCTCCAGGAGGCGATTCGACGCGGTGGATTTCTCGGTCGAGAAATTCTCATGCCCTTGCTCAAGCCTGGTTCCTTGATTCTTGCCGGCGTCTTCCGGGGCTTCCTCGAGGGTGGGTTGGCGCTGTTCACGCTGTTCTTCATCTTCCGGAACGGCGAGCGCTATACCCGAGAGGCCCGGGCGGTCGCGACCCACTTGCTGGGCGAGCGGGCCGTGCGCCTCGCCCAGCCGATGCGTGATGCGCTCAGGGCCGTTTTCGCCGGCGTCATCGGCGCGGCCGTCTCTCAGGGCCTCGTGGCGGCGCTCGGCTACAGCCTGGTGGGTCTCAAGGCTCCTGCCTTGCTGGGCGTGGCCACGGCGGTCATGGCCATGTTGCCCTTCGGGGCTACGCTGGTGTGGATCCCTACCTCCCTCGCGCTCATCCTGACCGGCAGCTTGCTGCAGGGTATCGTGCTTCTGGCGTGGGGCTTCCTGTTGGTCAGCACCGTCGATAACTTCGTTCGACCCTTGGTCATTTCGAACGCCACCCGCCTGCCCTACTTGCAGACTTTCTTCGCGATTCTGGGAGGGCTTGCGCTGTTCGGGCTGCTGGGTCTCTTCCTGGGACCGGCCATCCTCGCCGCCTGGCTCGGTCTGTGGGATGACTGGGCCGAAGCCGGCCGTCAGCGACTTGGCTCATCCTTAGGATCGAGTTAACCGGTAAATAAGAATCCCTTCGCCCTATCCGCGCGATGACGTGGATATGTACACCCGAGCCCGTCAGCTGTTCCCCGGCCTTCTGGCCTTGGCCCTGCTCGCAGGATGCGGAGCCCCCGCGACCCTGCCGGCGCATCAGCTTGCGTTCGGCTCGCCCGAGATGATGGCTCGGGCTGCCGAGGTCGATGAGGCCTCGCTCTTGGATGCGCGGCGCCGCTCAGGCTTCCGATTTGGTCTGGGTGCCGATCTCAAAGGTGCCAAGGGTGTGTCTTTCGATGGTGAAGAAGGCGCTTCCCTGGTGGGTTTCGAGGCGTTGGACGGACGTCCGGCGTCCGTGGACATGCGTCGGAGCTGCAGTCCCGTTGCCAATCAGGGGCAGTTCGGCAGCTGTACGGCCTTTGCCACCGTGAAGGGGCTGCAGGAATTCCTGCTCTACAAGCGGGGCAACCGGAGCCCGCAGTCGCCCGCTTACACGTGGTATCAGACGCGTGCAGCGATGGGCATGCGCAACGAGGATTCGGGTGCCCCCATGGAGCTGGCCACCAAGATGCTCGACAACTTGGGTACCGTGGATGAAGTCTCGTTCCCTTATCTTGATGCCAAAGGTCAGGAAGACGCCAAGCTCAGGCAGGAGTTCCTGACCCGCAAGCCAGGTTCGGACCTCGTGGCGGCAGCAAAGAAGAAGCGCGTCGTCACCGGTTTCAGCGTCGCGACCAAGCTCTCGGCTGTGCGGAAGAGCCTTGAGAAGGGCATGCCCGTGCTGCTCGGCATGCTGGTCTTCGAGAGCATCGGCAAGACGGGCAGGGACGGCCTGATGCCCATACCCACCGGCAACGACAAGTTCATGGGGGGCCACGCCGTGCTCGCCGTCGGCTACGACGACAAGAAGCAAGTGGTGATTGTCCGCAACTCCTGGGGCAGCGACTGGGCTGCTGGTGGTTACTTCCTGATGCCTTACAGCTACGTCAAGATGGGTGGACTGCGGGTCGCGGTGGTTCCCAAGATCTGAATCCGGAGTCACATGCTACTGGGCGATGGCTGTGTCTATCGCCCCGTAGCGTCTGCGTGTCCGGCGGGACGTCTCAGTCGGCGGCGTCCTCCGAGGAGGTCTCCAAGTCGATGAAGTCTTCCGGATTGAGGGTCAGGCTGCTGTTCTCAGAGGGGAAAAGCACTTCGGGCGAGAGAAATCCACCCTGGCTGTCCTTCTTGCTCGAGTCGTACGTGACGGTGGCCAGCTCTGCACCGTCCACCGTGGACACGTAGCGCCCCTCGACCACGAAACTGCCATCAGCCGCCATCGTGCCCGTACCGGTGAAGCGGATGCTCTTGGAGGGTAGGGTCCACTGCGCCGTGAAGCGATTGTTCGTGTTGACTTCGGTGTCGACGTGAATGACGTTGTCTACCAACCACGAAAGGGTTTCGCCATCTCGCGTCCTGAAGAGGACCGAGCCCTTCATCCCGAGGTCAAGGGTGTCCGTCGTGTCGGAGGCCAAGGTGAACGCCACGTTCATCGACGTGTCCGCTGCCTTGCTTTCGAGAGTCAGGCGATGGGGCAGTCGGAGGGGAGTGGAGTCGGGGGTGGGATCGGAACTTGGCGAAGGTTCTGTGACTTCGGCTTCCTCAGAAGAAGGCTCCTGATCGTCGACCAAGGTGGGCAAGCCAAACGAGGCCAACATCCCCTGGCCAACCTTGAATTGGTCGAGGGCCAAGGCCAAGCTTGCACTCTTGTCGGGGTCTCCGCCGAGCGTGGTGGCCATTTCGAAGGACAGCTTCTCGATCGTGTCCAGCTCGGGCAACTCGTTGTAGAGCAGCTCAAAGGGAACGGCCGATTCCGTACTGCCATCCGTGAGGGTCTTCTCACCACTCAGGTTGTGGCGGGTCCACTTCGTGGCCTCCACTCCCACACCCATCGTGAGCGTGGACTTGTCCGGCATGGTGCCAAGGTTGGCCTTCACGCTGCGAGCGTTCGTACCGCCGCCCTGCACGCTTATACCGATGTCCCAGTCGTCACCCTTGAGGCCGGTGACCTGCCTCGTCTGGTCATCCCACAGCACCCGCTGGCTGGCACTTGCATCCAGAACCCACTCCTGCATCGACTGCAGGACACGCTGGGGGACGTCGGCCGCGAGAATGCGGCGCGGCGAGGCGTTGTTCAAGGGAGACGCATTGTTCAGTGGCGAGGCATTGTTCAAGCTGTTGCTCGCCGCGGTCCTCATGGAGGATGGGGCATTGTTGATGGCGGAAGACCCTCCGGACGTCAGCTTGCGGCTGGAACCCTCAAGCGTCTCGAAGCTTGCCCGGATGGCCGCGATCTGCTGTTCGCGAGACACGGCTGTT
>JAYKGV010000040.1:0-31333 GCA_035285595.1 Candidatus Sericytochromatia bacterium | reverse complement strand
GGTCCGAAGGCCTTGCGCAGCTGTTCGTCGATTGCGACCTGGCGGTTGTTCAGGTGTTCGAGATGCGCCTGCAGGGTCCTCGCGAAGTAGGTTCCAGGCAGGTGCCACCAGGATTGCAGCCTCAGTCCCTCGAGGTGCTGGGCCAAAACTTCGAGCGTGGTGAGGTGCCACGTAGGCACCATGTGCTCTCCTAGCCAATCCAGAGGCGGAAGTGGCAGGACGTGAGGCACATCCGCATGGGTGGGCAACTGCAGCAAAAGGCTTCCGCCCGGCTCAAGCCAGGTCTCGAAGCGTTGCAGGAGGCGTCGGTGATCGAGCCAGCGCTGCGTCCCTTCGATGGCCAGGATGCGATCGAAGCGTTCTTCCGGCCGGAACTTGGACAAGGGTGAGACCACCACCTGCAGGTTGAGCAGGCCGCGTTGCTTGGCTTGTCGGGTCACGTGCGCCGCAAGGTGCGCATTCGCGCAACGGGTGACGACAAGACATTCCCGGAAGCGTGCCGCCGCATGCAGTGCGACGGCACCCAGTCCCCCTCCGAGATCGAGGACGCGGTCCCCGTCGACGAGGCCTGCGCGGGTCACGATGAACTCCAGCGCCGTTTGTTCTGCCGTCGCCGGACGTAGGTCGTCGCCATCGGCGAACCAGGGGCCCGTCAGCATCGCCGGGCCGAGCAGATGTGCGAAGAATGCCGGCGGCAAAGGGCCCTCGGGATGGAGGACTCCGGGCTTTGCCGCCACGAGCGGGCCTTCTGCCACTTGTGCCAGATGTTCATCCGACCTACGGGCGATGCCGGTCAAACCACCCTCGCGCAGTTGGCGCGCCAAGGTCAAGACGCGGCCTCGAAACTGGCCTGCCAAGAGGTCGGCGGGGACAAGTCCCCGGTCGACCAGTCGCTCAAATACGCCCATGGTGCGCAAGCCTCATGGGTTTGAATCGGAAGGAACGTTGCGACATGGTCAAGCGTAGGGGATGACACCCCAGCATAGCAGCCGCCGGTCCACGGGTTGTGCCTCTGGACTTGCCGGCGCATCATGCGCCGTGGTCGGCACGTGCCGGCAGGAGGTGTCGATGCGTGTCCTATTGCCCCTCTTCACGGGGTTCGAGGAAATCGAGGCCATCACGGTGCTCGACGTCCTGCGCCGTGCAGGGTCGGAAGTCGTTACGGCTGGCCTGTCGCCCGATCCGGTCGTCGGGGCGCATGGGCTGCCCGTTCTGGCGGGGCGCCTTCTTGACGAGGTGGCGGACGAGCGGTTCGATGCGGTGGTCCTTCCTGGTGGTTCGGGCACGCACAGGATGGCCGAGAGCCCATTGCTTGGTGAGTTGCTGCAACGCCACGCGGCCTCTGGGGCATGGACGGCAGCCATCTGTGCCGCTCCTACGGTCTTGCAGGGACTGGGGCTGCTGCAGGACCGTTCGGTCACGTCGTGGCCGGGAGTCCGCGAGGCCATGGCCGGCACGACTTATCTCGAAGAAGCTGTGGTGAAGGATGGTCACTTTGTCACCAGCCGTGGCCCCGGAACGGCCATGGCATTCGCCTTGGCTTTGGTCGAGGCTTGGTGTGGCAAGGCCAAGGCCGAAGTTCTCAAGGAAGCCATGGTCGTGTCCTGAAGACTTCGCCTGTCAGCGGGACCGCGAACAGCGAGGCTTTCTGTCGGTCGTCAGGCTTTGCCAGCGTACTTCTCGTCCAGATGGCGCAGGATGTCTTCTTCATCAGACAACACCACGTCCCCGTCCACCAGAACGGGGACGGTCGGTTGCCCTGAAACCTCGATCACCTGCTGTCTCCGGCTACGGTCTTTAGGGATGTTGACGCAAACATAGGTCAAGAGCAGGTCACTCATCCGCTGCCGGACCATCTGGCAGTAGGGGCAGCTCTCGAATTGGTAGAGCGTCATCATGGCGGCTTGTCCTCTCCGGTTTAACCGAGATTCTTCCAACCTTAAGCATAACTTATCACCAAGGGGCGTCAGGCGCTCTCCGGGCCGTTCGATAGCTATGATGTTCCCTTCTCCGGACTGGAGGCCACCCGTGGCGACCGCACACCTGATGCTGATCGACAGCGGCCGACTGTCGGCGCGCAAGCTTCGTGCTCCCTCGGCCCAGGGCCATGAGCGCCCGGGCAGGGGGCCCGCCTTTGCTTATGTGTTGCAGCCCCATGACACGCTGTACGCCGTGGCACGCGCCAGCGGGGTTCCCTTGGCGGAATTGATGCGTCGCAATCCCTCCATCCAGGGGGCGACTCCTCGCGCCGGGGAGCGATTGTGGATCCCGGATCTGCTCCCCGCCTCCGCCGGTGATCCGGTGTCGACCTTGTCTGCGCGGGTGGCGGCCGGTGGCGAGATCCGTATCTCCCCGGATCGCCGCTATGTGGCCGTACTCGATGCTTCACTGGCCGATCGGCCCAATGCCGTGACCGTCTACGAACGCAAGGCCGCGCGAAGGATGCTCGTGCCTCTCTCGGCCCCTCATTACGTGTGGAAGCGGCTCTCCTGGACGCCTGATGGTTACCTGCTGGCCATCGAAGGCTCCCGGCAAACTCGCGACCCGGAAGGCGGGGTCCTCTCTGCCTTCGATCCCGCGACGGCGGACAAGGGGGTGTTGCTCACCGCCACGATGGCTCTCGAGGACCTCGAAGAGGAAGGTTTCGAACCTGTCTCGGCCGAAGTGGTGGGATTCCGGCCGGTCAAGCGTCGCATCCAGTACCGCCTCGCCTTCGTCGAGCACGGTGAACGACAGATCCGCCAGAGCGACTGGGATGTGGACCTCGACAGCGGCCTTCGGCGTCGGTTGTGAAGTCTTGGCCTCGGGCCCTCACGGCTCCAGGGCAAGGGCTTCGAGCACGACGGCAGGACAGCGCACGCTACCCAGTATGCTGGGCATCAGGATGGCATCCTTCCCGACTCCCACCACTCCGCGCAGCGCCTCGAGGATGCTCCCCGTATAACGTGCGTTTCGGCACGCACCGACGATCTTGCCTTGCCTGACTTGCAGGACACCGTCGCGTGTCAGGCCCGTCAAACGTGCCTGACGGGGGTCGAGGACGCTGATGTAGTGAAACCTGGTGATGAGCAGGCCGTCGCCCAGCAGGTCGAGCAGTTCCTGTCGGCTGCGATCTCCCGGTCCTAGGTCCAGATGAGCCGGGAAGGCGCCATAGGGATTGGGCGGCGGCAAGGCATGGCCCGTCGAGCTACGACCCGCTTGTCGGGCCGATCTGCGATCGTGGACGCAATTCTGGCCCACGCCGTTCTTCAGCAGGGCCAGAGGTTGCTTGGGTGTTCCCTCGGCATCAAAGGGGCGAGCGGGCATCAGAGGATCCAACGGGTTGTCCCATAGGTCCAGTATCGGTGAGGTGAGGGAGGTCTCACCTGCCTCACACAGGAAGGAGGTGCCCTGGGCCACGGACGTGGCCCCGAAGCCCATGTAGGCCAGCATCGTCAACCAGTCCGCCACGGCATAGGGCTCCAGCATGACGCGATGGGTACCTTTGAGGGTGGCGGGGAGCTCGAGGGGAGGGATCGCTCTTGCCATGGCCTCTTTGGCAAGGCCTGCGGGGTCCACCGTCATGACGTCGGGGGATAGCCGTGCGGCATAGCCGGTCGCTTCCCCTTGCTGGGCCACCACCGACCATTCGGCCCGGGTTCCCGCGTGCCAACCCCAGAGGCATCGGGTGTTGGCCACGGCAAGGACATGCCGTGAGGTGGCGTGATGACCGGAAGCCGTGCCGCCCAGGGTCTGCGCGGCTTGCACGAGGGTTCGGACGGTCGCCTCGCGCTCTTGTGGGGTCCGAGATGCCGTGGCTTCGTGGTGAGCTTCGGGGATACGCACGAAATCGCAGGGCCCGGGCAGGCCTGGAAAGTGCGGATCGGGCGCCTGACGCGCAGCCAGAGCTACCGCGCGATGGCTGACACGCTCAAGACCTCCTCGGCTGAGATCGGTCGTGGTGGCCACTCCCACACGGTCGTTCCTGATGGCTCTGATACGCAGCTCGAGGGTTTGTTCGGCGGTGTGCTGGTGGAGTGTCCCGGCACTGAACCTTGCCAAGTGTTGATCCGTGCCCTGCAGAACGACCTCGGCTTCGTCCGCCTCGCACAGGGCCAGCGCCTCCTGGGCAAGCCCGCGCAGTGCGTCTTCTTCCCAGGAGATGATGGCAGCTGCAGGGGTCACACGCCCACCTGCACGTCCCCGAATCTTGCGGCCGGGGTACCGTGGCTGACCCGGGCAAACTGGGAAGGCTGACCTTTTCCGCAATGCGGCACGGACCACAGTCCCCACGTCGCAGGACCACCCAGGGCCTCGAGCCGGGCCCAGAATTCTTGTGTCCGCCCCTTGTAGGAAGGGACGGAAAGCATCCGCCCCAACTTGCCCTTGCGAATCTCCCACGCGATCTCGGTGCCGAAGTGAAAGGCCTCGCGCCGTTCATCGATGGACCACGACCTGTTGGTGGCCATGTAAATGCCCTCGTCGACGTCGGCGATGAGGGCGTCCAACGTGGGGTGATGTCCAGGCTCCAGATGGACATTGGCCATTCGAATCAGCGGGATCCGTTGCCAGCTCGAGGCTCGAGCCACGCCCGCAGGGGCCACGCCTCGGCTTGCGGCGGTTTCCCGGTTGGAGAGGAGTCCCGTCAGTCTGCCTTCCTCGAACAAGGGCATGCGGCCTGCCGGGACACCCTCGTCATCGAAGCCGTAGGTTCCGAGTCCACCTGGGGTGGTAGCGTCTGACCAGACGTGCAGCAACGGGCTGCCGAGGTCCAGCCGCCCGAGGTCGTCAGGGCGCACGAAACTGCCCCCTGCGAAGGAAACCTCGTGTCCGAGGACTCGGTCATGCTCGACCGCGTGGCCAAGGGATTCATGCAGTTGGATGGCCATCTGGGATCCATCGAGCACAAGGGTGGTCCGGGTCGTCGGACACGGGGGTGCCGTGCACAACTGCACGGCCTCCTCGGCCACGAGCGGGGCATGGGAGACAAGGTTCAGGCCAAGAACATACTCGTATCCACCCGTGAAGCCATGGTGTCCTCGAGCATCGGGATAGGAGCGGGCTGCGGACTGGCCGGCCACGGCTGCCCGAGCCTCGAGTGCCGCGGCGACTTCGGTCAGGTTCTGTTCCACCAGCGCCCCTTCGGTATTGGCAAATATCTTGTGATGTCGATCCAACGCCATCATCGCCTGACGGGTCCGAATCCCGGCCACGGCAGCCATGGCGGCATCGGCGCCCAGAAGCAGGGCAATCTTGTCTTCGAGCGGGACGGTGAAAGGATCGACGAGGACGGGTGTCTGCCAGCTGCCCCGGGTGCGTACCGGGCGGCCAAGAAGGAGGTCGGGTTGACCCGGGCGGTGCCCTGCGCGAGCGATGGCGATGGCCCTGGCCGTGGCCGCCTGTACGTGGATGCGACCCAGGTCCGACGTCGCGGCGAACCCCCACGAGCTCCCCACAAGGACGCGGACCCCCAGGCCGACGGACTCTTCCGAGGACAGACGGGTGATGTCGCCGTTGACGACATTCACGGCCTCCGAAAAGGTCCGGACGAATCGGGCATCGCCGTAGGTGACACCATGTGCCGCACACAGGTCGAGGCACCAGTCCAGGACCTCACGCATGGTCCCTATCCTACCCCGCCCAGGCTTCTGTCTGCCTTCCTTTGCTACAATGTCCGTCATGGTCCTTGATGCGGCTCCCGTTTCGCCTGACGTCCTCGTGAAGGTGACGGCGGCGGACGAGCGCATCCGTGTTTTGGTCGTAAGGTGCACGGGGGTCGTCGACGAGGCACATCGTCGCCACCAGACCTCCCCCTTGGCTTCGGTGGCTCTGGGTCGGGCCCTCGCCGGCGGATTGCTGTTGTCTGCCGCCCTGATGAAGGATCGTGGCCGGTTGACCATTCGGGTGGTCGGCAAAGGCCCCTTGGGCGGTATCTTGGTCGACGCGGGCCACGATGGCTCTGTCCGGGGTTACGTGGCCCATCCTGATCTCGACCTTCCCCTGACGGAACAGGGCCGCCTCGATGTGGGCCACGCCGTCGGCCGTGACGGTTTCCTCTATGTCACGCATGACTCGGGAGAGGCGACCTACACCGGGGTGGTCGAGCTTGTGTCGGGGGAACTGGGCGACGACTTCACGCATTACCTCGCCCACTCCGAACAGATTCCCGCCGCTCTCTCCCTGGGGACCCAGATTGGCGGACAAGGCGAGGTCGACCTGGCAGGGGGCTTGCTGGTCCAGCTGTTGCCCGGCGCGGGTGATGAGATCGCTTGGCGTCTCGAGCAGAACATCAAGGGGATGCCGAGTTTCAGCCAGTTGGCGCGCGCTTGCGAGGACCCCTATGAGATCGCACTTGCTGCGCTTGAGGGCTTCAATGCATCCTTGGTCTCCCGTCAGGATGTGCGCTTCCATTGCCAGTGCTCCGAAGATCGTGTGCATCGGGCATTGGCTTCTCTGGGGCAGGCCGAACTTTCGTCCATGATCGAGGAAGACGGTCGTGCCGAGGTGCGTTGCCACTTCTGCAACACCCATTATCAGGTTTCGGCCCAGACACTTGCCGCCCTTGCCGCGGGCCTCTCAGAGGCGGGAGAAGATGACGCCTCCTGAGCAGGCGGAGGGCTTCTGTCTGGTGGGCAACAGCCACGTCCGCTGGTGTCGTGTCGTGGACGGGGTGCCCGTGGTCACCGCCCGTCACGCGACCGGAGACCTCCTGTCGGGACTGGCGCAGCCGCCGAAAGTTACCCTGACCTTCGGGGTGTCGGTCGTGCCTGCCGTGGAAGAGTTGCCTTGTTTGGCCCATCTACGATGGCTGCGTGCCGCAGAGGCGCCCATGCCCACGCGCTATGTCGAGCCCTCGACGCTGGGGACCGATAGGATCGCCAATGCCTGGGGGGCGTGGCGAATCTACGGGGGGCCGGTCCTGGTGGTGGATGCCGGGACAGCCACCACCTTCACTCTGGTCGATGCTGAAGGCGTGCTTGCGGGCGGTGCCATCACCTTGGGCGTCGGTGCGACGCTTGAGGCATTGGCTGCGAGAGGAGCAAGACTGCCGATCGTTCCACCGGCACTACCCCCACCCGGACCTGCCCTCACCACGGAGGGAGCCATCTTGAAGGGGGTGGTCGGGGGACATGCAGGTTTGATCCGCGGTCTTGCGAGCGACCTCGCCGCGGGTGTTCCCGTGATTCTGACGGGGGGCGCGGCCGTCCTCCTGTATCCTCTGCTTCCTGGCGTTCTTCACGTTCCTGACTTGCAAGCACGGGGGGCCATGGCGTGGTGGGAGGCGGTATGACCCACGGAGAACCTCTGCCTGAACTCAGGGCTCATCATGTGATGTGTGTGGCCACCTTCGCCGGCAAGGGCTATTCGGCAGGCTTCGTCCGTGAGATGACCCGTGTGTGGCAGCGCATCCGCGAAGGGGGGATGCCAGAGATCCGTGTGACGGCCCATGCCGATGCCGTCTGCGGCGCCTGTCCGCATCTTCGGCATCCGGATGAGGTCACCAGTTGCCGTTTCCACGAGTCGACTTCGGGCCGCGATCGACGGATGTTGAAGGCGATGGGCTGGCTCGAAGGGGACCGGATTGACCTCGCCGCCGGATTGGCACGCGTGCACGGCGAACATGCGGACTTGATGGAACAGGTGTGTGTCGGCTGCGAGTGGGTACCCATTTGCCGACAGCGAAAGTTCACCCTCTTGGATCCGAGCTTCACGCTGCCAACGGTCGAGGACGCGCCCAGGACCCAGGACTGAGAGGCAGTTTCCAGAGGTCAGGGCAGGACGAGCCGCTGACCAGGATAAATCTTCGCAGGATGGGCAATGCGGTCACGATTGGCGCGATAGAGGACCTTCCAGCGGTGCCCGGCTCCGAGGTGGCGCTTGGAGAGTTTCCAGAGACTGTCACCCCGTCGGACCCTTATCCCCGTGGACTTATGGCCCGACGTGGCCGAGAGGTAAAGCACCTGGCCTATGCGCAGCTTGTGCGGACTTGGCAGCGCATCGCGATTGGCCTGCCAGATGGCGCGCCAGGAGGTGCCGCGGCCGAGATGGCGGGCGGCAAGACCCCACAGGGTGTCCCCGGCACGCACGGTAATACGGTCGCCTTGGGCGGGGTGGGCGGTGGTCGTGCCTGGGTGTGCCGTCCGGGTCTCCCGACCTGCGGGAGGCGCTTGCGGCGCGGTCTCGGACCCGTGGTTTTCTGCCGCGACGGGGGCTTCGGTGACATGGACTGCGTGCGGGGCCTCGGAGGTTCCGGCATCGTGCGGGATGGTCGCTGCATGCGTCCGGGTCACGATGGCCTTTTGGTCCACGACCTCGTGGGTTGCGGCCTTGGGCCGGCGCGCAACCTTTCGGGCAGCTGGGGTGGGAGAGGGGAAGTGGACCTTGAGGGCGGTGGCTGGAGGAGCCTCGCTCGCCTTGTGCTCGTGGGATTTTGCCGCCTCAGGGACGTGCTCGCCCTCATGCCGAGGTTCCTGGACCAGCCCGATGAAGACGGTGGTCCCGGGCTTGACTTTGGCCAAGCGTCGCTTGGTCGCCGCCTTGTAGCCCTGGGCTTCCAACTTGAGCTCATCGGCTGCAAGGCGACCCATCGGTACCGCCAGCCGTCCATCCGAACCCGTGGTCCCGACCAGCTTGCCCGAGGCGTCGAGGACGCGCACGCCCGCAATCGGACGGCTTGAAGAGGCATCCGAGACACTCAGGTTGATGGCCGGTGCACTTGTATCGGCAGAACGGGTCGCGGCGGTGTGCCCATCGGCTGGCGTTCCCTTGTGTTCCTCGGCAATGGCGGCGACAGGCCAAGCCACCGTGGCGGCAAGCACGGCGACGGCACCCGGGTGCAGTCGAAACTGGCGCTTCGGCATCATGCCCGGCCAGAGGCCACGCTCGCGCAAGGCCTCGGCAAGGGCGCCTGCAGAGATGTCTTCGCGTTCGACCGCAGTATCCAGGAGCCGGAACGCCCAGAAAATATCGGAATCTGAATGGTGATCGGGAGCACGCATGCCGGGCAGTATAGCCCGCACGAGCCCAGCCGGGCAAGCTACCCGAGGGTTGCCGGAGGGCCGTTCAGGAGCGACTTTGCGGCCGGTCTCAGAACAGTTTGCCGTAGGTGTGTAGCCCCGTCGCCAGGTAGTTCACGCCCAGGTAGGTGATGAGGACGGACACGAAGCCGGCCACCGCGAACCAGGCGGCTTTGGCCCCTTGCCAGTCGCGTGACATCCGTGCATGCAGGTAGGCGGCATAGACCAGCCAGGTGATGAGAGCCCACGTTTCCTTGGGGTCCCAGCTCCAGTAGGTGCCCCAGGCATGATTCGCCCAGAGGCCGCCCGTGATGATGCCGATGGCGAGGATAGGAAAGCCAAGCATGATCAGCCGGTACGTCAGCTCGTCCAGCAGCTCCATGAGCGGGGTGTCGCCAGGAGTACCGGCGGCCGCCATCGCCCCCACCGAGCGAGGCTGGAACCAGCGTGCACGATAATGGAAGAACAGATAGAGCACGGCCGCCACGAAAGACAAGGCGAAGGCAGCGTAGCTGATCAGCATGAGCGTCACGTGGATTTTGATCCAGTAGCTCTGCAGCGAAGGGACCAGCGGCGAGGCGTCACGCAGGCGCGGGGGCAGGAGCGAGGCCAACGAGATGATAAGCGTGACCAGGCCCGAGGAGGCGAGACCGAAGCCCGGTGCCTTGTAGATGCGGTCAATCACGAGGTGAAGGGCAAGGATGGCGAAGACCACGAACATGACCGACTCGAAGAGGTTGGATAGCGGCCAGTAGTGGGGATCGATGCGCACCATGTAGACATATCGGTCCACCAACTGCCCCAAGGCCGTGAGAGTGGCCAAGCCCAACAAACCCTGCCCGAGGCGACCGGGAGCTTCCTTGCCGGTTGTCCAGCGCAGGATGTAGGCGAGCGTGGCCAGGGCGGACAGCACCAGCGTGGCCAGCACCAGCCGGCCGTCCAGAATCACCATCCAGTGCTGTGGGTCCACGAGGCCGACAGCGACCTGGTCCAGCGAGGAGAACTCGTTGCTGTTCATGCAGGGGTTCCTTTCCCGACGGGAGCCGGTTCGAGCAGGGTGCCGCCGAGAGGGTGGAACAGACGTCCAAGGTGACGACGGAAGGTATGCCTTCCACGATTGACCTTGGCGCCCAGACGGCAGCCCTGTTCTTGTGCGGTGATCCAGAGTTGCTCATGATTGAACAGGCCCATGAGCGTGCCCACGACGACGATGAGGAACCCGGCATAGATGACCGGCAGCCCCGGGTCTGTCTTGGTCTGTAGGCCAGAGAACCAGACAGGGCCTTCCCAGCGAACCTGCGTGATGCCCAGTCGGGACTTCTCACCGGGACGCATCACCGCGAGGGCCGTGCCCTCCCGCGCATCCATGATCCACAGCGGAGAACCTGGAGGCTCGGACGCCTGCATCAGGACGACTTCGCGCCCTCCGATCTCGACCGGATCGGAGGCGGCCCCCTCGACCCTGAAGCCGGTCTTCTCCAGCTCGACCATCCGCAAGACCTGAGTTTGTCCGTCAATCACCAGCTCGGTGGCGATGGGGCCGCCTCCCGCAGGATCCGGGACGGTTCCCCCGAATCGCACGGTCACTCCGCCGAATTGGCGAGATTTTCCAGGCGCGACATCTCCAAGGGACGCGATCGAATCCAGATCCACGACCTGGATGGGTAGGTCGGGTCCAGGGACGAAAAGGAAGACCTTTCGGTCGCCGAAGACAAGTTGGCGGGTGATATAGCCCTGCATCTTGAAGCGACTGGCCGACTCCACCGGAACGACCAAGGGCTTGCCTGCCACCGTCAACCGGACGGAGGCCACTCCCGGTCGGGCCATGACACGTTTGACTTCGACCTTGTGGGGGCCGGCCAGCAGCGGTTGTCCCGGGGCCATGTCCCCCACGTAACCCAGCATCGGGAAAGTAAGGACTTCGAAATGGTCCCCCTTGCCCGTATGGTAGCCGAAGACCTGCCGACCTCCCAGTTCGAAGCGCTGGGTGATGAATCCTTGCAGCTTGAGGGAGGAGGCCTGGTTTGCGAGGATGACGCGCGATTCGATGCCGCGCGCGACCGTCAGCCGCTCGGCTCCGATGCCGTAGAACGACTGGTAATAAGTGGTGCCCTTGTATTCCAGCGGCTCGTTGACCTTGATGGTCCGGGTCAGGACCGGCTTGTCGCCTTCCACCACCGACAGGGTCGAATAGAACTGCTTGACGGTCCCGTTGGGGTAGCGGGTGGTCCAGAACTTGTCGAGACGGATCTTGAAGTCGTCGGGCAGCGGCGTCAGCCTGCCCCGTGTCCGGGCGTCTTCCCACGCCTTTCGGGCTGGCATGGACTCACCCGGCAGGAGCGGGAAGCTGTGCTTGTATCCCGTCAGCCCCGCCGTGATGCCGCCGATCAGGATCATGAACAATCCGAGATGCACCACCATGGCGGCAAACCGGAACATTCTGTGTCGATCGGCAACGTAGCCCTCGCGGGCAGGAAAGACCCTGTAACCCTTGCGACGAAGCAGCTCGGCGATCTGGTCGGCCGATGAGGTGTCGAAGCGGACCTGATCAGGCATGTGATCGCGAGCCGGCAGTGGCAAGTCTCGGGGTCGGGACAGGGCGAACTTCAGGCGGGGCCAAACGCGAACGTAGGTGCAGACGGCCAGATTGAGGAAAAACAAACCCAACAAGGTCAGGTACCACGCCGAATAGTAGACGTTGTAGGCCTGAATCGAGATCAGGAACTCCCTTGTCCTGAGTGACATTTCCTCGAGGGCCAGCACATCCTCGGGGCCGCCCTGGGGCACGATGGTGCCAATCGTCGAAGCGATGGCGATGGCCATGATGAGGACCACGGCGAGGCGTACGCTGGCCCAGAAGGCTACGAAGCTGTTGCGAAAGCGGTCCCACGCCTCAGGGCCTCGCACCTCCGCTGCTTGCTCGGGAGAGAGCTCGGGGGGCGGAGCGGAAATCGTAGGGTCCGGGGTGAGGCCGTCGGCCATTGCAAAGAGTTCCGGAAAGTAAAAGAAAGGGCGCAGACAGGCTCTTCGAGGATACCATGGAGGCGTGACGAGCCGGATGGCGGTTCCCTACGGACACCGGGTTGGCGGGATTCGTCCTATAATGACAAACAAGCGGCCTCGTGGCCGCCCCAAGATTTTCTACATGCCCCTTCTTCTGCTTGGCCTGAGCCACGACACCACGCCGGTCGCCCTTCGTGAGCGGCTGGCCTTCTCCGCCCACGAGGCGCTCGAGGCACTGTCGGTATGGCACGAGGAGGGAGTGGCCTCCGAGGTGGCCTTGCTCTCCACCTGCAACCGGACCGAGGTCTACGCTGTGGGGGAGGACCCCGAGCTCTTGCGCGAGGGGCTGATCGAGGCGCTGGCCAGGAGCCGCGGTCTGCCGTCCACTCAGGTGCGTGATCTATGTAGGGTCCGTTGGGACGATGAGGCGGTCTTGCACCTCGTCAGGGTGGCTTCCGGCCTCGAATCGCAGATCCTCGGCGAAGGGCAGATCTTGGGGCAGGTTCGTGAGGCCGCTGCTCGGGCGCGCAGGCTTGGCACACTGGGGCTCACACTGGAAGCCCTGTTTCGGGCGGCCATCCAGGCCGGGCGCAGGGTTCGCAGCGAGACTGCCATCGCCCAGGGGGCCGTGAGCGTAGGAGCAGCAGCCGTCGAACTTGCGCACGGTCATCTCGGAGGATATGCAGGAAGAACCGTGCTGGTGGTGGGGACCGGCAAGATCGGTGAGCTGGCCTTGCGACAGCTCGCGGCCGAGCGGCCCAGTCGCATCCTGATTGCCAACCGGACTCCCGAGTCTGCTCGTGCCTTGGCCGAGCCCTTCGATGCCGAGGTCGTTCCGTTCCCCAGCCTTGCAGAGGCGTTGGTACAGGCCGATGTCGTGCTTTGCTGCACCGGTGCGCCACACCACGTGCTGTACCGCGCCGATTTGCTGCCGGTCATGGCTCGGCGCGAGGGTCGGCCCATCCTGCTCATCGATGTGTCTGTTCCCCGTAACCTGGACCCTGAGATGGCCAGCCTTCCGGGTGTTGCGCTTTTCGACATCGATGCGCTGACCTCGTTGACCGAGCGCAACCGTGCGGACAGGGCCACTTGGCTTCCTGCCGCCGAGTCCATCGTGTTCGAGGCCGCGCAGCGCTATCACGCGTCGGTGCAGGTCCAGAAGGTGGGCCCTACCATTGCAGGACTAAGAGATAAGTTCGAGACGGTGCGCCACGGCGAACTGAGCCGTTTTCTCGAGCGTCACGGTGCCGCGTTGACTCCCGATCAGGTGTCGGCCGTGGCTGAGCTTACCCGGGTCATCGGCACAAAGTTCCTTCACGGACCGACCGTCGGACTACGCCATCGTGCGGAAGCCGGTGGACAGGATCACGCCCGCGTCATCCAGGAGCTTTTCGGTCTGGAGCAGGCGGCCTCGTCCGTTCGCTCCTGAGCAGCACCCAGGCTCCCGTGGCGAAGGTGAGGACCCCGAAGGGGACGAGGGCCAGGGCGTGCGCGGTCCACCAGGAGTCCTCAAGCAGGTTGGCCTGCACGAGTGCCATCGAATTGTTCGCCATATGCGCAAGTGCACCTGGCCAGAGGGAGCGGGTGATCCAGGCGACCCAGCCCAGCCAGGTCCCCAGGACCAGATAACTGGGCAATCCGTAGAGGTCCTGATGGAAGGCCGCGAAGAGTGCGGCAACGCCCAGCAACCGGAGTGCAATCAGGTGGCTGCTGCCGGGTACCAGTCCCAGAAGACCTCGTTGGAGTACGCCCCGGAAGGCCAACTCCTCGCAGACTCCCGGCAGGATGACGGCACCGACGGTCAGCCAAGCCAACTTGGGCCCAGGGCCCGTGAGCGTCATGAGATCCACGAGGCCGGGGGGCATGGTCAGGCCTGTCACCTTGGTCCAGAGAAGTTGACCGTAGGTCATGAGGATGGCCAAGCCGAGCATCCCGCAGCTTGCACCAACGATGGCTGGCCCCTGAGTCCGGGTCCAGCCGGATGAACGAAGTCTTTCGTGAATGCTGCCACGGCCGGCAAGAAGCAGGGCCGGAAGGCCTACTCCCAGTGCCTCGATGGGTACGAACAGCGCTTCTTGCGGGCGTTGCGGCCAGAGCGTGGTCACAAGGACGACGGCAAGAAGGGGAAACAGGACCAAGGCCGGCAGCAGCATGGCCGCACCGAGGCGACCTGGCCCCGGTTTCATTGGACCATCCGGCGCAAGCGGGCGCTTGCGAAGTCCACGATCAAGACAAGCACGATCAGGACCAGTACAGAGACCGCTGCCTGAGGATACTGAAAAGTCCGGAAGTCTGCGTTCATCAACAAGCCGATACCCCCGGCACCGATGAGACCAAGGACCGTTGCGGCACGGATGTTGGCCTCGAAGCGATAGATGACGAAGCTGATGAAGTCGGCCATGACCTGCGGAACCACGGCGAAGGAGTAGACCTGCATGCGGTTGGCTCCCGTGGCTTGAATGGCCTCGACGACACCTTGGTCGATGTTTTCAATGGCTTCGCTGAAAAGCTTGACGAGGACGGTTGTCGTGGCGAAGGCCAAGGCCGATACGCCCGTGAAGGGGCCCAGCCCGATGGCGGAGATGAGAACCAGCCCTACGGCAAAGTCCGGAATGCTGCGCAGGATATTCACCACGACTTTCACCCCGTAGTAGACGGAGGGATGAGGCGAGGTGTTGCGGGCTGCCAGAAATCCGAGTGGAAAACTGAACAGCGCTGCCAGCGCCGTACCTGCGATCGCCATCTGGATGGTCTGGATGGTGCCGCCAAGAATGGTCTGGGGCCACGTATTGGCCCACCAGGCCTCACGAATGTCGCGTTGCTCGTCGGACAGGGGCATCGGTAACAGGGTTTGCTGCCAGGTGAGCTCTTCTGGCAGGTGGTAATCGGCCGGATCGAAGAGCCGACCCCAGTCAGGTGGCCAGCTCTGCTTGGCCATGTCCCCCATCTTGGGGAGGCCGGCGACGAGTTCGGCCGGGTTGAACTGGGTTCCCAGGAACGCCCAGGCCAGCACCGCCAGGACCGCGGCCACGACGAGGGCCTTGCGCGCACGTGCCCGGGGTGGGCGCGGCAGGTCCAGATACTGGTCCGTTGCGCCTCTCATGCGGTGAATCCCCGCAGTTCCTCGGTTCTCGCCTGGTAGATGCGACGAATGGAGGCTTCGTCAAGTCGATCAGGTCCTCCGTCGAAAACCACCTGGCCTCCGGCGAATCCTACGACGCGATCCGCGAACCTCCGGGCCAGATCCAGCACGTGCAAGCACACCAGCACCGTAATCCCGTCTTCGCGGCAGATCGTGCGCATCAGCTCGAGAATGGACAACGAGAGCTTGGGATCCAGTGAAGCCACGGGCTCATCGCCGAGGATCAACGCCGGACATTGCATCAATGCGCGCGCGATGGCCACTCTTTGCTGCTGGCCGCCGGAAATGGCATCGGCGCGCTGATAAGCCAGCGGCAAAAGACCCACGCGATCCAGATTGCGCAGGGCTCGCGCCCGTTCCTGTTCACTGAACATCCTGAGCGAGCTCAGCAGAGGGTCGGCGTAGCCGAGGCTGCCCGACAGCACGTTCTCGAGTACCGTGAGTCGTTTGGCGAGATTGAACTGCTGGAAGACCATGCCCACCCTTCGCCGCCAGCGCTGAAGGTCTCTGCGGCCGATTCGCGTGATATCGATGATGGCCTCGTCAGGCCGATCGACGACCTTGCCCGGTACCAGGATGCGACCGGAGGTGGGCTCGACGAGCCGGTTGATGCATCGCAGGAAGGTACTCTTGCCTGCCCCCGAAAGGCCAAGGATCGCCACGAACTCTCCTGGCCTGAAGCTGAGGTCGACCCCCTTGAGGACTTCCTGGCCTCCCGGGTAGGCCTTGTGAAGTCCCGAGACCCTTAGCAAGTCGAGATCTTGCGGCAGGAGTATGCTGGTCGGCTGTCGTGTCATGGCCGTCGATTCATGGCGGCAAGGGCCTCCCGCACGCCATCGTAGTCGGAAGGTCTCGCCTCGACAAAGGCGTCGATATTGTAGATTTCCTTGAAAAGTTTGCGGCCGGCAGCCGTTTTGCCCAGGGCGAGGAAGGCCCCCTTGAGCCTCCGGGCAAGTTTGGGATCGAGATCGCGGCGGGTGCAGACCACGTCGTTAGGGATGGCCTTGGAAACAGCCAACGTGCGAAAGGCTTGTCGGTCTTCCGGACGTTTCAGGAGGACGGTCCACGCGCCTTCCTTGCCATCAGGATCGTTGCAGAACACCGCACCGGCATCGGCTTTGCCATGCAAGACCGCGAGCACCGTAGCGTCGTGGCCACCGCCGGGCAATCGCCGCAAGTCCGAGGCGGGGTCGATGCCCCGGCTTCGCAGCAGGGCCGAGGGAAAGACCGTGCCGGCCACGCTGAGCGGATCCCCGAAGGCGAAGGTCTTTCCCTTGAGATCCGTGAGGTTCCTGATGGGACTGTCCTTGCGGACGATGATGGCCGAATAGAACTCATGACGGCCTTGCCGCACCGCCTTGAGCATCAGCCGGACCTTGGCCTTCTGTTCGGCGAAGACATAGGCCATGGGGGCGAGGAACGCCGCATCGAGCTTGCGGTTGGCCATGGCCTCGACGACACCGGTGTAGTCGGTAGCGACGAAAGGCACGACACGCACGCCCATACGCTTGGACAGATCCGAGACGAGTGGTCCCACCTTGCGGAACATCTCATCGAACTTGTCGGAGGGAACGAAGCCGATGCGCAACACCCCCTTGGCCGGTGCCGCATCGGTCACAGGCTGATTCACGGGAAGGGTGAGCAGCCCCAGTCCCAAGGCCAGAATCCCCATGACCCGGGTGGCGTCCATGCCGAGGACACGCACGGCGCTTCGCCTCAGGCCTCGGTGCCCACGGCCGCGGGAAAGACCCAGGATGCCGCGAGAGGCCGTGCGGGAGGCTCAAGGCGTTCAGCCAGCCAGCTTTCGAGCTGGTCGAGATCCAGACGTACCTGCGCCATGGAGTCGCGCTCACGTACAGTCACGGCATGGTCCTTCAGGCTGTCGAAGTCCACCGTCACGCAGTAGGGGGTGCCGATCTCGTCCTGACGCCGGTACCGTTTGCCGATCGAGCCCGTTCCATCGGTTTCGACGGTCCAGCGGGTGCGCAGGGCCTTGGCGATCCGTTCGGCCGGCTCCATGAGTTCGGGTTTCTTCGACAGAGGCAGGATGGCAACCTTGACAGGGGCCAGGCGCGGGTGAAGCCGCAGGACGACCCGGGTTTCACCCTTGTCATCGGTCTCTTCGTCGTAGGCGTCGACCAGAAAGGCCAGGGTGGCCCGGTCTGCACCCGCAGAAGGCTCTACGACATGCGGAATCCAGTGTTCACGGGTCGTATCGTCGAAGAAGCTCATGTCCTGACCGCTGTGGTCGGCATGCTGCCGCAGATCATAGTCGCCGCGGTGTGCGATGCCCTCGAGCTCTGACCAGCCGAAAGGAAACAGGTATTCGATGTCGACCGTGGCCTTGGCGTAATGGGCCAGCTCATCGCTGCCTTGCACCCGCTTGCGCAGTCGGTCCGGGTTCATTCCAAGGTCGATATACCACTGGAAACGTGCCTCGACCCATTCCTCCCAATGACGGTCGGACTGGTCGGGAGGGCAGAAGTACTCGATTTCCATCTGCTCGAACTCCCGCGTGCGGAACGTGAAGTTGCCCGGTGTGATTTCGTTGCGGAAGGCTTTGCCGATCTGGGCCACCCCGAAGGGTGGACGGCGCCGGGTGGTCGTCATGTGGTTCTTGGCGTTGACGAAGATGCCCTGAGCCGTCTCGGGCCGCAGGTAAACCGTGGCGGCGGATTCCTCGACCGGTCCCATGAACGTCTTGAACATCAAGTTGAAACTGCGAGCCTCGGTCAGGTCACAAGTCGAATGCTGGCCCGCGCATTTGCTGGGCTTTTGCGGGCACGGGCTGTCCTCCAGCTTGTCGGCACGGAAGCGGGCCTTGCACGTCCGGCAGTCGACCAGAGGATCCGCGAAAGTCGCCACGTGACCCGAGGCCACCCAGACTTCGGGGCGCATCAGGATGGCGGCATCCTGTCCCACCATGTCGTCTCGTTCCTGCACGACCGCTCGCAACCACGCCGTCTTGACGGCATTCTTGAGCAACACGCCATAGGCCCCGTAGTCCCAGCACGACGCGAGGCCACCATAGATTTCGGACGACTGGAAGACCAGCCCCCGGCGCTTGGCCAGGGAGACCACCTTGTCCATGAGGTCATTGGGGCTCATCGGGATGCTCCAGAAGGGGCCGGGGGCAACGGTCATGCTACACCAGCACAGGGGCTAGTGACGGATGATCACGCCATACCCCTTGAGGTTGACTTCCTCGGCGACGGCCAAGGCGCGCTCGCGGCTGGTGTAGGCCCCTATCTGGGCTCGGTAGAAGCGACCATCCGACACGACGACCGCTTGGACTCCCGCGGCCTGCAGTTCGAGGATCATGTCCTCTGCAGCCTCGCGCTGCTCATACTGGCCGACCCAGACCCGGTAGACCTCCTCAGGAGTGGGTGCCGGAGTTGTCGTCGTGCCCGTGCTCAACACCGCATCGTCCCCGTCCGGTGCGGCCGTGACACGCGCAGAAGGCCTGGGGGTCGGCGTCGGCGCAGACGCGGCGGGAGCTTCGGTCGGATCGGGGTCGACGGCGAAGAGCGGGTCAGGCGTCGGACTTGGGGTCGGCGGGGGGGGAGGCGTCCAGACAGGATAGGGGGTTTCCTTCATGATCGGCGGGGGCGTCAGGCCGGGGGCGATGTCCCGCTTCGCCACGCCGCTCGTGTAGCCATAGGTGAAAAGGAATCCACCTGCGAAAGCGGCGCCGGAGCAGATGATCAAGAAGACCCAATAGAGGACAAGACCCATCCGCCCCCCGCTGGCAGGACGCGCACCCGCAGGCAAGGTGCGGGTGCGCGTGCGGGTCCTCGGAGGCTGGTTCACGGGGGGATCGTAGCACGCGGGGAGGCTGGCGGCCGGCGGGAGAATGTCCTAGACTATGGGCCGATCGGCATTCTGCCTGCGGAGGTCCTTCCAGTCCATGTCCCATCATCACGTTGACGTCGAAGAAGAACCCGGAACGTATCGCGCGGTCTGGGGTTGCGCAGCCGCTCTTGTCGCCGGTGTCCTCGGCATCATTCTGGGCGGACTCGAGATGAAGACTTATCCCGGCCTTGCCCAGGCCACGCTTGCCTTGGGTGCCTTGGTGGTCCTTCTGATGGCGGCCCGCATCTTCGCGAGTCTGGACAAGTGGGGCAGCATAGGCGTCATCGCCATCGGCGTCTTCACGTGGTACTCGCCTGCGCTGTTTGGCGTCAATCCGATGGTCGGAGATTATGTGGTCATGTTCGATTGCTGGAAGCACATCGGCCTTGGTCTTCTGTATGTTTACCTCGGCACGTGGGGGGCGCTGGGTGCTCCGGGCAAGGTCGAAATGGAGCCCTGGTTCCACAAGACCCGCTGAGCCCTTGCGGGCGCGGCCCTTTTGGAGCTTCATTGGCGCGGCAAGGGTGAGGCGTTGCCTCCTTTGCCGCGTCTTCAGTTGGGGGAACCTGACCGCGACCTGGTCTGGTTCGGAGACAACTTGCCCTTCCTGGCCTCGCTGCCCGAAGCCAGGTTTCGTTTTGCCTATCTCGATCCGCCCTACCACACGGGGGGGACGTTTCGGATGGGAACAGCCGTGGCCTATGAAGACCCGGACCATGACCCCGACAGCTGGCTGCGGGGCCTTGAGGTCAGATTGCGATTGCTTCACCGTGCGTTGCTGCCAGAGGGAACCGTCCTGCTGCAACTCGATCATCGGATGGCACATGCCGCGCGGTTTGTCCTGGAGGAGGTCTTTCCCGGCGGCCTGCTCAACGAGATCATCTGGGCGTATGGCGCGGGGGCGCTTGCACAGGCGAATCGCCAGTTGGCCCGCAAGCACGATGTGCTGCTCTGGGCGGCCAAGGGCGCGGGGCATGTCTTCCATCCGCCTCGCAGCGAAGCTCCCAGCGCGGCGATGGAGGCGAGATGGCGGCGGCATGCGGATGATCGCGGGAGGGTGACCTTCGGTCGACTGGCCGTCGAAGCGACGACCCATGCGCGCTTGGTGCGCCAGTGGGTACGCCGACACGGGCGCTCACCGGGACCGGATGACGTGGCCTTCACCCTGTCAGGTCACCTCCTGCGATCTGTGTGGACCGATATTCCCGAGATTCGCAACAGCCGTCGTTATCGGGAGAGCACGGGGTATCCCACGCAGAAGCCGCTGGCCTTGTTGGAGCGCCTGGTTTCCATGACCACGAACCCCGGTGACTGGGTTGTAGACCCCTTTGCGGGCTCGGGAACGACCCTTGTTGCGGCCCATCGCCTCGGTCGACGCAGTTGGGGGTGCGATGCTGGAGAAGCGGCCAGGTTGGTTTTGCGAGGCCGATTGGAGGCCACGGGGCACGAGTTTCTTGGGGAATCTTTACCGTAAATCTGCGGTGTCCTTAATCAGCTTGTCGGGCTCGACGGGCGATAAGCCCCTTGAGCCCGTTTCCTCCCTCGGGAAGCCCGACCTCTTCCCCTGCCTAAGGAGAATGCCGTGACCGTCGCCAAGTCCGCAGCTTCGCCGTCTGTCAGCCACTCGATCAAGCCTGGCGATGTCAGGCCCGTGCTTCTCGAAGGCTCTTCGGGACCGACCGTTCGTGCGCTGCAGAATCGGCTTAATGTGCTGGGGGCCAAGCTGGACGTGGATGGGATTTTCGGTCCCGCGACCGCCGCAGCCGTGAAACTTTTCCAGAAAGTCGTGGGTTTGGTGCAGGACGCGATCGTGGGCCCCGATACGTGGGCGGCACTTGCGACGCGAAATCCCCGCCTGATGCCGGCCAAGGCGCCGCAGATGGCGGATGTGGTCTCCTTCTCTTCAGCCGCGACGAGCGCCCGTCCCTCGCTGCGGGCCTCGCTCGAGAATGCTTTCCGAGGCAATCCCTTCACGGGTAAGGCCCGCGAGTGTTTCCGCTTCGCCTGGCACATGGCGACCCGGTCCGGTGGTCGGGATGTCTGGTCGGCCAAGGGGACCAAGGCGCATCAGTGGAAATCGCTCGATCATCTCGGCACGATGATGGGCAATGGGACCTTGAAGACCGGGATGGTGGTCTATGCCAATCGCTCCCCCGGCGCTGACCCGATGTCGACCAACCTGGCCTACGGGCCTCACTGGTTCATCTACATGGGCAATGGAGTCTTTGCCGATCAGTACGGTAAGACCGATCTTGCAGGTATGAAAGCCACCATTCCCGGTCGCAAGCTGGACGAAGTTTTCGATCCCTTCGCCTGAGGCTGGACTTCAGGGCTCGGTCCAGAGGACATCCCACCAGACGGTGACAGAACCGCGGTTGTCATGGAAGATCCAGTCCTGCATGCGCAGGATGAGCTTCTCGCCCGATTCTACGAGGAGGGTGGCGTCGGATCCGACGAACGATGTGGGCGCGGAGCCGAAGTCGTCATCCAGACGAGCTCCGGGTTCGACCCGAACCAAGGCTCCTTCTGGAATCACGCCGTCGCACGGCGTCAGGCATATGCCGGTCCCACCCTGACCGTCTGGCCCTCTGCGATCTCCTCCGTGATAGCCCCAGTCACCCGCGGCTCGCAACCGGACAACCTTGCGTTTGTAAAGATCGGGAAGAGGTAGCGTGACTCCGGATGATGATGCCGGCACGACTAGCGCCCGCTCCGAGGCCGTGGCGATCGGGGTATCCTCCAGTGCAAAGGCCGAGACCAGACTCCAGCGGAGGTTGCGGGGGGGCATGGGCTGCCCCTCGAGAGGAAGGGTATTGACGCGCAGGAACAACTCTTGCCGGGGCGGCACGAGCAGGGCCTTGCGGCTGCCCAGCACCGTGACGCGTTCTCCTTGCCGCGCCATGATGGCTCCTCTGGGCCACACGCCATAGAAGGATGCAGCATCCGGGTGTGGAGTCGGCACGATGCCCGGGGCCTCGGCCAACTCATAAATGGCCCACTGGCTCAGGGGATTCTTCAAGCTGAGCTCCCCGATCTCGGGCGAGAGCTGGATTTCCCCGTCTCGAATGAGTTCGGTCGGCGGGGGGGTCTGTCCCTGTCTTGGGGGGAGGAGTTCGATTCGGTCACCGGTTCCTGCGGTTCCGACCGTGAGCGCAAGGTTTGCGGCGGCGAGTTGTCCTGCACGCATGGAGAGTGTGACGGAACCTTGGGCCTGCGCTTCCAAGGTCGGGGCCGCTGGGCTGCCGGCCGTGCTGACGAAGGTGTCGGGCTGCAGGTCGAGGGCGAGAGGACCTGCGCCGGTGGCGGCGAGATCGATCCACTGACCTGCGGTATCCCTGACCTCTGCAAGTTGCCACGGGTCTAAGGTGTCACCCACTCCCAGGCGCCAAGTGGCACGTCGCCATGCGAGGGTTTTCATGATGCGGAGGGGGACGGCCTTCGCGATGACGGCATCGACCTTGAGGACGAGGTCTCCGGACTGTGCGCCCGAGGGCACGGTCGCGACGATGCGTGTATCTGAGGAGCGCGTGGCCTGGGTGACAAGGACGCTACCGATTTCGAGGGTGAAGGACCTTCCTCTGGTGTGTCCGAAGCCCGAGCCCTCGAGGATGAGGGTGGAACCGGGTGCCGAGACGGAGGTGGTGGCTCCGGTGGTGGCCTCGCGCAGGCGGTCGACGGCCAGGGCATCGGTGGCGAGGACGAGCTCAGGTGCTTGGGTGGTTTGTCCCGAGGTGATGGTGACTTTCCGATCGAGGCGTGCGTCTCCAAGGGTGGGATGGAGGGCGCGGAGGTCATAGGTGCCTGCCGCGACGGCGCCGAGGGAGAAGTTTCCATTCTCGGCGACCATGCTGCTGTAGGGCGAGCCGGGGATGAAGACCTGTGCGCCGGTGAGGTTCGGCGTGCCTTTGCTGTCGCGCACGGTACCCGAGAGGAATCCGGGTGGAGTCATGACGCGGCTGCCGAGGCTGGTGGTGTCGGGGGAAGTGACCTTGACGTCGGGGACGAAGACCTTGAGGGAGCCTTGGCGATCTCCCTCGACGTTGAAGGTGCCCGTGGCGGACAGGGTCAGGGTGAAAGAGCCCTGGGCGTCGCTTTGGCCCTGTGCCGTGGCGATGCGCCTGGCGCCGGCATTGTTGCCGACGAGGCTGCCCGCGTTGTTGCCGACGAGCGCCTCGAAGGCCTTGATGGTGGCACCGGCTACGGCTTTGCCGCTGGCATCGACGAGGGTGCCGACGAGGACAGGCGCACGACCGGCCTGTGGAGGCACCGTGGGCCCCGGTGTGAAGGTTGGCAAGCCCAGTACGGAGCCCAATTGGGTCGAGACCTTCTGGGGCGCGTTGGTTCCGATGGCGGCGCACCCTGCGAGCATCGCGAGGGCGACGAGGAGACGCGTCAGACGAGGAAGCGGCAACATAGAGAAATCCTGCCCTGAGAGGGGCCGGTCGTCACCGGGATCAGACGTCCAGGTTCCGGACCTCGAGCGCATGCTGCTGGATGAAGGCGCGCCGCGGCTCGACCTTGTCGCCCATGAGCACGTTGAACAAACGATCGGATTCGGCAGCGTCCTCGATATCCACCTGCAGGAGCGTGCGGGTTGCCGGATTCATGGTGGTTTCCCACAACTGTTCCGGCATCATCTCGCCCAGGCCTTTGAATCGGCTGACCGTGCAGTTGTCGCCCAACTCTGCACGAGCCGCCTCCAGCTCCCGGTCGTTGTAGCAATAGATGGTCTTCTTGCCTTTTTCTGCCTTGTACAAGGGCGGCTGGGCGATGTAGATGTGTCCGTGTTCGACCAGATCCTTGGCATACCTAAAGAAGAACGTCAGCAGCAAGGTCCGGATGTGGGCCCCGTCGACGTCGGCGTCGGTCATGATGATGACCTTGTGGTACCGCAGCTTTGCCACGTCGAAGGTGTCCGCGATGCCGGTGCCGATGGCCACGATCATCGCCTGGATTTCTTCATTGGCGTAGATCTTGTCGATGCGGGCGCGCTCGGTATTCAGGATCTTGCCACGCAAGGGCAGGATGGCTTGGAACCGCCGGTCTCGGCCCTGCTTGGCAGAACCGCCCGCGCTGTCGCCTTCGACCAGATAGAGCTCGGCCCGCTCCGGGACGTTTTCGGAGCAGTCGGCCAGCTTGCCCGGCAGGGTCGAGGACTCGAGGGCACTCTTGCGTCGGGTCAGCTCGCGCGCCTTGCGGGCAGCCTCGCGGGCGCGCAAGGCGTCCACGGCCTTGCCGATGATGGTCTTCGTCAGGCTGGGCTGGCTCTCGAGAAAGTGGCCGAGCTTGTCTGCCACGATGGCCTGCACGACTCCAAGGACCTCGGTGTTGCCCAACTTGCCCTTGGTCTGACCTTCGAACTGGGGCTCGGGCACCTTGACCGACACCACCGAAGTCAGGCCTTCGCGGACGTCGTCCCCCGAGAGATTCTGCTGGTTGTCCTTGAGCAGGTTGGCCTTGCGGCCGTATTCGTTCAGCAGGCGGGTCAGCACGTTGCGGTAACCTGTCAGGTGGGTACCGCCGTCGATGGTGTTGATGTTGTTCGCGAAGGACAGGATGGTCTCGGAGTAGCCCGTCGTGTACTGCAGGGCCACCTCGACGACCACACCGTCCTTCTCACCCTCCATGTACAGGACGTCGGGATGGAGGCAGTCCTTGTTTTCGTTAAGGTAGGCCACGAAGTCGCGCAGGCCGCCCTCGTAGTGGAAGACCTCGGTTTCGGTGACCTTCGGCCCTGCCGGTTGGCCCGAGGTGTCCGTGTCCTGGTGTTCCACGTGGAAGGTGAGAGTGACGCCTTTGTTGAGGAAGGCCATCTCGCGGAAGCGACCCACGAGGATATCGCGAGAGAAGAGTGTCGTTTCGAAGATCGTGCCGTCCGGCTTGAAGCGCGTCGTGGTGCCCGTACCCTCAGCGGGGCCCAGGTCTCGAAGTTCGGTCACGGGAATGCCTCGGCTGTAGCTCTGGGCCCAGCGCCGGCCGTCACGACGCACTTCGACCTCGCACCACTCGGAAAGGGCATTCACGACCGAGACCCCGACTCCGTGCAGGCCGCCTGAAACCTTGTAGCCGCCGGCCCCGAACTTGCCGCCGGCGTGCAGGACAGTCAGCACCGTCTCGAGCGTGCTCTTGCCCGTCTTCGGATGGATCTCGACCGGGATGCCGCGGCCGTCATCGACGACTTCCATGGAACCGTCGGCTCCCAGCGTGATGGTCACGTTGCGGCAATAGCCGGCCAAGGCTTCGTCAATCGAGTTGTCGACGACTTCCCACACCAGATGGTGTAGCCCGCGCTCCCCTGTACTGCCGATGTACATGCCCGGACGCTTGCGGACAGGTTCAAGGCCCTCGAGGACCTGAATCTGTTCGGCCCCGTAGGCCGTCCCGGCTCCGACGGCGGTACCCGAAGGCGTGTGCTCGGTGGCTTCGGTCGGCATGGATCCTCCTGGCGCACGGCGTCGCACGCCCCGTCCATGGTACCACGTGGCTCCTTCCTGATGGCCGGGAATGCGCGTCCCTGCCGGCGGTTTGGCTGTTGCGGGTTATCATGGGACACCCCTCGTTCATGGGGCTCAGCCGCCCCTCAGGAGTCCTGCGTGACCACGACCCATCCTGCCGCCCCGGCCGATCGGCTCGGCTTGATTCCACCGTACGCCACCGCTCAGCTCGAGATTCTTCGGGCACAGGCCGAGGCCAAGGGACTCGTCTGCATTGACCTGGGTATTGGTTCCCCTGATCAGCCGACTCCACCTGAGGTGCTCGACGCCATGACCCGGGCCGTGGCTGATCCGGCCAACCACAGATATCCGAATTTCAAGGGGAAGGCGTCCTTCCGCAAGGCCATCGCGGAATGGTACGGCCGTCGATACGGGGTCGAGCTCGATCCCGAGACGGAAGTGTTGCCGCTCATTGGCTCCAAGGAGGGACTGGCCAAGTTGGCGATGGCCTTCATCAATCCCGGTGACGTCACGATCACGCCCGACCCCAGCTATCCGGTCCATCACCGCGGCACTCTTCTGGCCGGCGGTCGGCTGTCGCTCGTCCGGGCGAGGGCCGAGCGGAACTTCCTGCCCGACTGGGCCGAGATTCCCAAGGAGGACCTCGAGCGGGCCAAGCTGATGTTCTATAACTTCCCCAGCAACCCTACGGCTGCGGTGGCACCGCGCGCCTTCCACGAAGAGACCCTGGAATTCGCGCGCAGGCGTGGTTTGGTACTGGCCCATGATCTTGCCTACGCGGAGCTGGCTTTCGACGGGTACCGCCCGACCTCGCTGCTCGAGCTGCCCGGCGCCAAAGACCATGCAGTGGAGTTCCACACCATGTCGAAGACCTACAACATGGCGGGCTGGCGCGTGGGTTTTGTGGTGGGCAACGCGAAGATTCTGAACGAGCTGTATCGCATCAAGACCAACATGGACTATGGGATCTTCGGTGCCATTCAAGACGCGGCCACCGCGGCATTGTCCTTGCCCCAGAAGCACGTCGATGATCTCATCGCGCTCTATCAGCGTCGCCGCGACGTGGTCGTGGCCGGCCTGAACCGTCTGGGGTGGAATCTTACGCCGCCGAAGGCGACCATGTACGTCTGGGCTCCTGTGCCTGGCGGCCTCAAGGCTTACGACTTCGTGGCCGATGTCATCGACCGCACAGGTGTGGTCTTCACCCCGGGGTCAGGGTTCGGTGCGGGCGGGGAAGGCTTCTTCCGCATCAGTCTGGTCGCTCCCGAAGACACCTTGCTCGAGGCCTTCACCCGGCTCGAAAGGGCCGGCATCCGCTTCGGATCCTGAAGGCGGTTCCGTGGCGATGGGGGCGGGCGTCGCGGTGGCGACCGCCCCTTTGCGCGTGAAGGTGATTCCCGAGTAGCGCAGGACTGCCTCGTCCTCTTCAGTGTCCAGCTGCCACTCTTCCCCGAGCCCCCGCCCGAACCCCGTCAGGAGAGCCCGGTGGTCTCCGAGCGGTGTCAGGTGACGCTCTTCTTGCGCCCCGGTCCGGTAGTGCACGGTGCCCAGCAGGTGCCCGTCTTCCATCCGGAGGCTCAGACGCTCGACCGCGAAACCCGCGGCATCGCGGGGCAGCCAGGGACCACCCGCCTCCTGCCATGAGGACGGCACAGGCTTCAGGTCCACCTTGCGCGCGAAGGTCCAGAAGCCTCCGGGGCGGCGTAACATCAGCCACGTCCCGTCCTGCTCCACGGAGGGGATGACCAGGGTCCCTGCCAGCCGACCCGGCGGGACCGGAAGAAAGCCGAGCAACAAGGCTTCGGGTCGCAGTCGCTGGAGAGGGTCGGGCGTCAGGCGAAGGCTCTGTCCCGCGAGCGTGAAGCTGAGGGCCTCGCCACTCGGCCTCAAGGTAAAGGTCGCGCCTGGCAGGGCATAGCGGCCAGCAAGGCTTGAAGGAGGTGGCAGGGCGACCTTGGGCTTGGGGAGCGCCGGGACCGCAAGTTCCTTTGCTTCCTGAGGGGGCAGGGTGCGACGCCCGGGTACGGGCTCGAGACCGTTCAGGGCCGCTTGGGCCAGCGGCAGCATGGCAGATTCGGATTCGGCGGTATTGGCCAGGAGGACCACACCTGTTCCGCGATCCATGGCCAAGGCGAGTTCGGCCCGGAATCGGCCGACGACTCCTGAATGTCGGGCCAGCCACATGGGGCCTTCGGGTTCGATTCCCCGCAGTTGCCAGCCGAGGCCGATGACGAAGTCGAGATCGAGCGGACCGGGTTGTCCTTGTGGCAGGAGGCAGCTGCGCAACGTTTCCCAAGGCAAGACGACACGACCCTGGTGGTCCCTTCCCCCTCGCAGGATGGCGCGCGCGAATCGGCCGAGATCCTCCGGAGTAGAAACCAGACCGCCCGCCGGAATGTCCCGCAAGGCTTCGTCGGGCCAAGCCTGTCCGCGCTCATAGCCATGAGACAGCCGAGCGGTCCCGAAGCCCGAGTCATGCATGGCGAGTGGTGTCAGCCAGTGGTCTTGTATCAGCGCCTCGTAGCGACGTCCCGTGACCTTTTCGAGTACGAGCCCCGCCAGGCTATAGCCCGTGTTGCTGTAAGCGTAGCCCAGGCCCGCCGGGTAGGGAGCCGGTTGGCTCGCCAGGCTTGCTGGCAAATCCTTCAGACTGTCGCGCAACGACCGTCGATCCTCCCAGGGACCGAGAGCGCCTCCCAGCCGGTTCCAAGGCAGCCCTGCACGGTGGGTCAGGATCTCTCGCAGGGTGGGGACTCCCGCCCCCTCGGCCCGCAGGTTGGCGGTCTCGGGAAGGTAGAGATCGATCGGCCGATCGAGGTTGAGCTGGCCTTCCTCGGCCAGGCGGGCGGCTTCCATTGCGGTCAGCAACTTGGTGAGGGAGCCGGCGCGGAAGCGTGTGGCCCGATCGATTTTCTGGCCAGAGCTTCGGTCTTCCACTCCGTGAAAGTCGAAGGCGACCTCCTCGTCCCGGATGACGACTGCAGCCGCTCCCACCGCGCCCGCGCCCGCAAGTCCACGAACCATACGCCCAGCCATGTCCCGAAGGGATGGCGGAGGCAGGGGGCCCTCCCGGGTGGCGACGGTGGCGCAGCCAGCGAGCAGGGCCAGCATCGCCACGCTCACTTGGGGGCGGAGCGTTCCAGAATGCCGGAGGTGGTCAACGGCCAGGGGGAGCTTCGCAGGCATCCCTTCACGTTACACGATGGGAGGCGGGGTTGCGCCCGGGGGGGCTGCACGCGTCATCATGGGGCCCATGTCCGGTCGTTACGTTTCCACCAAGATCTTCCAAGGATTCTCCACGGCTTTCCGGCAGTGGCGAGCGGGCGGCACCCATTGCCGCTTCCTGCACGGTTACGATGTCTATTTCAAGGTGTGGTTCGCCGGTGAGCCGGATGAGCGACACTGGGTCTGGGATTTCGGGGGCATGAGCCGTTGCCGTGGGACCATCGAGGGCCTGGCCCCGCGTGAATGGATGAACTATCTGCTCGATCACACGGTGTTGGCGGCCGAAGACGATCCCGAGCTCGAGCTGTTCCGTGAACTGGATCGGCGGGGCGTCCTGCAGCTTCGTGTCTTGCCCGCGGTGGGGGCCGAAGCACTGGCCAGGCATCTTTACAGGCATCTCGATGCCTTTGTGCGGGAAGAAACGGCCGGAAGGGTTCAGGTCACACGGGTGGAGTTTTTCGAGAACGAACGGAACTCGGCCATCTACGAGGAGCCCTGATCGGCGCAACCCGCTGTGGGTGGCGCCGCTTCGGAGAGGCGGCACATGCCCCGAAGAGGACGCTTCAGGCGAGAAAGTCGAACCACTCCAGCACGTGGCTGATCGTTGCCCGTGCCCACAGCAGGGGCTTTTCATACCAGCGAGCCCGCTGGTACTCGGCGTCATAGGCTTCGGAGCGTTGCCACCAGCGTCGAAAGAGCTGGTTCTCGAGCTGGCGGGCGAAGGCGGGATCCTCGATGCCCAAGTTGAGTTCCTGATTGGCATCATAGCTCCTGGCATCCCCGTTGGCCGAACCCACCGTGGCCCACGAACCGTCGATGACCAACGCCTTTGCGTGGCTGAAACGGCTGCTTTGGAGGTAGCGCACATCCACCCCCGCGGCAGCCAGCTGGCGGGCTGAAGCTTCGTTGAGCAGCTTGTAGAGGAAACTGTCGTTGGTCTCGGGCCGGGGCAGGATCACGTGCACGGCCACGCCGCGTCGGGCCGCTTCCTTGAGGTGGTCCACCAGCCGGTTGTCCGAGAGGTAGGGATAAGTGAGCCAGATCTCTTGTCGGGCTTGCTGAATGGCAGAGTAGATGCCTTTGCGGATGCTGGCTCCCCTGCGACTGTGCTCGGGGGCCGTCGTCATCAGCGTGACGGTGCTGCCCTCGGGGTGTGAAACCATCGGGGGTTCAGGAAAGCGAAACGGTTTGCCGCCAGCCCGGGTCCAGTCCTGGAGGAATGTTCGCTCCAACCCCGCAACGGCGGGACCTTCCACGGAGACCATGAGATCGTGCCAATCCGAGGCATATTCGTCGGCGATGTTCATGCCCCCGGTCAGGCCCACCCTACCGTCCGCCAGGACCAGTTTGCGGTGGGTGATGTTCACGCCCGCGAGAGGCAACAAGCCCGGGAAGTATCTTTCAACGGTGACGCCGCCCTCGCGCAGGCGGTCCAGCACCTCGCCGCTGCCGACCGTGCCGACGCTGTCCACGAGCACCCTGACCTCGACTCCCTCGCGAGCTTTGCGGATCAGCCGATCCGCCACCGCCCGCCCCGTTTGGTCGTTCTTGAAGATGAACATCTCGATGGAAAGTTGCTTGCGTGCCCCATCGATGGTGTCGAGGATCTTGCGAAAGCCAGTGGCGTCGAGGTGAAGCCCGAGACGGTTGCCCTCGGTGCGATGACCTGCAGCCGCGCGCGCACGGCTCAGACGGTCCTGACCCAGCTTGCCCAGGAGACGTGCCGTCAGGCCCTTGCGAGTCGCAGACTCGGTCGCAGGTGCAGGCAATCGGTCGGGGCTTGGTCTCGGTTCGATCCGCAGGCTCACGGCGCCCCGGTTTCTGTCACTCGGCTACGAAGTGCCGCATGAGCCCCTTCGCCATAGGCCAGGTCCACGAGACGGTCAGGATGGCGACGACCCAGATAATGGTCATCGTGGATCTCCAACCGCAGGTTGTTGCGTTCCCGTCCAAAAGCCTTGCGCAGCTCCTGGCTCGTTCCGACGAAGACTTCGGGCAGGTCCTGCCGCGAGGCCGCTCCTGAGATGAATTGACGCCAACTGCCATCCACGATCAGCAAGGGCCCGCGACCCGTGTCGAGCGTGAGGAAGGCGTGGAATTTTCCGGTTTCGCCAGCGGCTATCCGAGTGCCTGGCTGCCGCTGGGCAGGATCCACGATCGTCAGGACCGCGGGGAATCCGGCGGCTTGCAGTCGGGCCATCCACTTGGCTGCCAGATCGAGGCAATGCCCCTCAGGGTCGGACCAGGGACCGGACTCACCCTCCTCGGCAAGGACCCGGGCCACCTCGGCACGCAATCGCGCCCGGATGATCGGGTCAGGGCCCGGTCCAACAACGAGCAGGCATTGCAGACGGTCCGCGGTGGCAGGCGAGACGACAAGAGGCTTCTGCGGCGCCGTCCCCGGCCGCGGGCCGCTCCTGGCGGATGACTTGGGCATGACTTGCCCCGTCCGGGGAATGTCCATGGTTCCAATATGCCCCGAGAAGCTGGAGGACTTGCGCACCGTCTTGACTTGTCTCCGAAAGGGGAGAGGGCCATCATGGCCTTGTGGACGCGATGTTCTCGGGAGCCGGCCCCCGGCTGATTGTGCGCGTCGAGGAGGCGGTCGCCCGATTGCGTGCCGGGCAAGTGTTGGCGTTGCCTACGGAAACCGTCTACGG
>JAYKGV010000039.1:0-30110 GCA_035285595.1 Candidatus Sericytochromatia bacterium | reverse complement strand
GGCGCCGTCGGCGCAACCGTGGTCACGCGCACGCCGCTCTAGTTCCGGTTTATCCACCCCGTCGACCGGGAACGGATCGCCCATGCAGTCCAAGGCCGCCGACGCTTCTCCCTCGACCTCCCCGCGTCGCATCCTCGATGCCTTGCGACCCGCCGTGGTCGGCCATGATGCCGCATTGAGCCACGTGGTTGCAGCTCTGCTGGCTGGTGGACACATCCTGCTGGAAGACGTGCCCGGGGTGGGCAAGACCCTCATCGCGCGCACCTTGGCCCAGGTCGTCGGTGGCGAGTTCAAGCGCGTCCAGTCCAGTCCTGACCTGATGCCTTCCGATATCACGGGCACCCACGTCTTCCAGCAGGGAGAGGGGAGTTTCCGGTTCGTCCCCGGGCCCGTCTTTGCCAACATTCTTTTGGCGGACGAGATCAACCGGGCCTCGCCCCGAACGCAGGCCGCCCTCCTGGAGGCCATGGAAGAAGGTGCCGTGACCGTGGACGGCGTCCGTCATCCGTTGCCCCGTCCGTTTCTCGTGGTGGCGACCCAGAATCCCGTGGAGTTCCAGGGTACTTTCCCGCTGCCTGAAGCCCAGCTCGATCGTTTTGCACTCAGCCTGACGCTGGGGTACCCCGAGCCTGCCGACGAGGTCCGGCTGCTTTCGGGTCATTGGGCCCGGCAGGAAGAGTTGCCCGCGGCCGAGGTTGTCGGGCTCGAGACCTTGATGGCTTGGCAGGAGCAGGCGCGCTCCCGGCACGTGGATCCCACCTTGCAGGAGTATGTGGTACAGGTCCTGGGCGCCACGCGGCAGCATCCGCGGGTCCTGCTGGGTGTCAGTCCACGGGGGGGCCTGGTCTGGCAGCGTCTGGCCCAAGCCCGTGCCTTCCTGGAGGGTCGGGACCACGTCGTGCCCGGAGATCTGCTCGCCACGGCTCCGCTCTGTCTCAATCACCGGTTGGTGCTGGCCGGTCGGTCGGGTCGTGCGGTCCGTCAGGAAGTGCTCGACGACATTCTCACGTCCGTGGCGGTGCCGGTCTGAGCCGGAAAGAGACCCTGCGGTGACGGCACGCGCCTTGGTCCTGGGCCTGGTGGCCTTGGCCACCTTGCTCTCGGCCGTCAACGTCCAGGCGGGCTGGCTGTTTGTGCTGGGGGGGGTCTTCCTGGGGGCTCTGGTCATGTCGTCGTTCGGCAGTGTGTGGATGCTGCGCGGGGTGACGGCCGAGGTCCGGCACGAAGGGCGTGCCGTTCGAGGCCAGTCGCTTGCGTGTCGGGTCGCGGTTCGACAGGCCGGTCGCTGGCCACGTTGGTTTCTCGCGGTCGGGGGGCCGCCCGTAGGGCCTGCCGTCAGGGGCCCTGGCTTCCTCTTTCGTCTCCGCCCCCTGACGTGGTCCGGCGTCATCTTGCCGGAGCTGCCTCCGCAAGGGGAAGAGGTGGTGGATCTCGAGTTGCCCACACCTCGACGAGGCTTGCATGAGCCCCCGATTGTCTGGGTCCAGGCATCCGTCCTGGGGTTTTTCTTCTGGCGACGCAGGGCCAGCTCTCGTTTGCCGGTGCGGGTGGTCCCTCGCATGCATCCGCTGCGTCGCTTGCCGTGGTTTCGGGCGGCTGGCGCTTCCGGGGAGGATCATCCGCAAGCCCGCACGGTGCCCGAGGGCGAGCTCATCCGGGGGACGCGCGAGTATCGGACGGGTGATCCTTTCCGTGCCATCCATTGGCGGGGGACGGCGCGTCGCCAACGCCTCGTCGTCAAGGAGACCGAAGGTCTGGCACCGTCCGGTGGCGCTTGTATCATTCTGGATCTCGCCGGACACGAGGCCGAGACCTTCGAGCATGCCCTCGAGGTCACCGCTTCGCTTCTGGCCCACTGGGACGCTCAGGGTATCTTTGTCCGGCTCGTGCTGCCCGAAGGCATTCTCGAGGGCGATCTGCTCGAGCTTCTGGACAGGCTGGCCGTCCTGCAGCCGGGTGATGCCTCGCTGGCGCCCGTCTTGAGTCAGCTGGATCCTGCCGGTGCGGTCGTCATCTCGCGCCGTGCCGCGGGATGGGATGCCCTCGCCTCGGCTTGGATCCACGTCGGCCTGCCTGATGACCCGACACCCCCCGGGGCCGTGGCCTGTCCCGTGGGAGCCGACCTGGCCGAAGCGCTCGGGGAGTTGAGGTGATGATCGCCCGAGAAGCCTTGCAGCGCCGTGGACTTGCGGCGCTCATCCGCCTCGACGACCCGCTTGCCCCCTTGCGGCTTGCCACCTTCTCGCTCGTCACCGTCGGCGTGGCGGGGCTTGCGACGGTGGCTCCGGATCCCTCCCAGGCCCTGGCATGGTTGCTCACGGCCCTCGGCAGCTGGTTCAGCCATTGGTTCAGGGGGCGGAACTGGCTGGTCAAGGCCTTCTTGGCCGTTGGCATGCTCTACCTCCTGTATGACTATCTGCGCACGCTGTTCACTTCGTCGCCCGACGCCCGTCTGCCCCTGGCCAATCTGTTGCTGTGGCTGCAGGTGCTCAACAGCTTCGACTTGCCTCGTCGCCACAACCTGCGTATCGCCCAGCTCGTGGGAGCCATCCTGCTGGTGGTGACGGCCAGCGTGTCGCGTGACTTGCGGATTTTGCCCGTCATGTTGGCCGCAACCGTAACCTTGGTGGCGTGTTCTCATCTGGATACCCTGCTCGAGTTTCCTGCCGTGCCCCTGGGCCGCCGCAATGTTCGGGCCGTCGGGGTCGCAGCCCTCGGGCTGCTCCTCGTGTCCGCCGTGGTTTTCGGGCTGGTGCCGCGAGGCAAGGGCGGCTTTTTGAAGCAGTTGCCGATGAGTCGGATGATGGAGCTGCGCGGACCCATGTCCTCTCGCATCGTGGGGCCCGGCAGTGAGGCCGGTGGCGTGGGGAACGGCGGTCCGGGCGGGGGCAGGGGAGGCAGTTATTACGGATTTGCCGAACGGCTCGATTTGAACCATCGCGGCGATTTGCCCGACGAAGTGGTGCTCAAGGTCCGCTCCCAGGCTCCCCTCTACCTTAGGGGCATGGCATACGACGTTTACGATGGGGCGTCCTGGCGCCTGTCGCGGCCCGAGGACGTCGAGACCATGACCCTGGCCACCCAGCCCTACCACTTGCGCGCAACCATGATCGGGGCGGGACGGCTCGTGTTGTCGAGCGTTTATATTGAGGCCACGCAGAGCAACCTGGTTTTGTTGCCTGGCTTTTCGACCCAGTTGTACTTTCCATCGCCTGTCCTCTTCCGGGATGGCCAAGGCGCTTACCGTAGTCCCGTGCCCTTGCCAGAGGATTTGTATTACTCCATCCGGCACGAGCAGGTAGCCTGGCAGGAGGCTTCGCTCGCGGGTGCGAGCCGTCTGACTCCCAAGCTGCGGGCACAGTATGCGTCGTGGCTCGCCTTGCCGGAGAAGCTGCCGGCAAGGGTAGCTGATCTGGCCCGGCAGTGGGCGGGGGGAGAGGACGTGGCGCCTTACCTTCGCCTGCGAGCGCTTGTGCAGAAATTGCCTGCAACCTACGTCTACGACTTGGACACTCCGCCGCTGGAGCCCGGTCGGGACCAGGTGGACGCGTTCCTCTTCGAGGGGCGGAGGGGCACTTGTGAGCAGTTCGCCACGGCCATGGCCGTCATGGGACGGACATTGGGCATCCCGACTCGTCTCGTCACCGGGTATGCTCCGGGCCGCCACAACCTGCTCACCGGCTTCTACGAGGTCCGGGGGACCGATGCCCACGCGTGGGTCGAGGGGTTCCTTCCCGGAGTGGGGTGGGTTCCCTTCGACCCTACCCCTGGCTGGTCGGGGCCCTTGCGTTTCGTGGAGGACGATGGACCTCCTCCGATCCTGTCCGCCCTCGGGGCCGTCTACGACCGTCTGGGACAGCGCTTCTGGTTCCTGCTGGCAGGCCTGGGCGCCATGGCCTTGCTGGTCGGTTGGTTCTTCAGTGAGGAACAGGCGCGACTGCGCGGCTTGAGACGGACGGCACGCTCGCCGGAGGCCTATCGCGCCACTCGCATCTGGCTGCGTGTGCTGGCCAAGCTTGCTCGCCACGGCCATGCCGTGCCGGCGACGTGCGCCGCTGGCCTGCACCTCGAGGCCGTTGCCCGAGATCCCCTGCTGGCACCTTTGAGTGGTCCCTTGGCGACGGTGGTGTCGACCTACGAACGCCTGCGTTTCGGGAAGGAGCTGCCGACGTTGGAAGATGTCCGTCGGCTACAGGAAGAGGTCGGCGCTCTTGAAGCCGTTCTGGCGCGGGTGGGACGAAGGACGCGCCGGAGCGACCGTCCAAGGCTGGCCACGGGAGAGCCGGGCATGGGACACTCCTGACCCTGATGGATGACAGGGACAGGGTCCGAGACGCGGCGCGCATCGTCGAGGTCATCGGGGCCCATACCGTGCTCAAGCGCCGTGGAAGGGGCTGGAGCGGTCTTTGTCCGTTCCATGGCGAACGAACGCCGAGTTTCAGCGTGCTCGAGGATCCGCCGGTCTTCCGATGCTTCGGCTGTGGGGAAAAGGGTGATGTATTTGCTTTCGTGATGAAGAAAGAGGGCTTGGATTTTCCGGCCGCCTTGCGACATCTTGCAGAACGTTATGGGGTGACGCTCTCCGACCGCCCAGCACAGGGAGCGGACCGGCGGCGCGAGCTCAGGGAAGTTCTTGCCGAGGCCGCGGAGTTCTACCGGCGGCAACTCCGGGAGGCACCAGAGGGAAAGGAGGCGCGGGACTACCTCGAAGAACGCGGCCTCTCGGCGGCGACGGCGGAGCGATTCGGGCTCGGGGTGGCTCCCGCGGCCTGGGATGCCTTGGCCGTGCATTTGCGACGCAGGGGCTTTGATCCCGAGATACAGGAGGAAGCCGGCCTTGTGCGTGCAAATGATCGGGGCGGCTGGCGGGATCTGTTCCGTCATCGGCTGATGTTTCCCATTGCCACCGAGATGGGTGCGGTGGTCGCCTTCGGTGGGCGTCTGCTGCCGGGTGGAGACGGTCCCAAGTATCTGAATTCACCTGAGACGCCCGTGTACCAGAAGGGCCATCAGCTGTATGCCTTGCATCTGGCCAAGGAGGCCATCAGGCAGGCAGATCGCGCTCTGTTGGTCGAAGGCTACATGGATGCGGTGGCCTTGCATCAAGCTGGCATCCACGAAGCCGTGGGTGTGCTCGGGACGGCCTTGACGCCGGACCAGGCCCGTAGCCTGCTTCGTTTCACCGAGGGCAAGCGGGTGGTGGTGGCCTTTGATGCCGATCAAGCAGGACGGCAGGCGGCAGATCGTGGTGGAGCGGTGCTCGAAGAAGTGGCTCACGCCGCCGGGATGGTCCTGCGGGTGCTGACGGTGCCCGAAGGCAAGGATCCTGATGCCTATGTCCGGGCTTTCGGTGCCGAGGCTTTCCGCGGACTCCTCGAGGAGGCTCCGGATCTCGTGACCTTCCGTATCGAACGCATCTTGGCTTCCGTGGAGAATCCTCGCGGAGCCGAGGGACGCCGTCGGATTCTTGAAGGCGTGGGGCCACTGCTGGGCCGGCTGGGGAGCCAGGTGATGGCAGAACCTCACGTCAGGACGGTGGCGCGTCACCTGGGTGTGTCCGAAGATGCGGTGGCACGGGATCTCTTGCGCTGGCTGCCTACGGTGCGGACCTCCTTGCGCACCACGGCCGTGGCCGCGCCCGTGGTGAAGCAGCGCGCCGCCGAAGCCCTACGCGGTCTCCTGTCCTACCTGGTGCACCACCCCGAGGGGAGGGGGCGGGTGGCTGAACGGTTGGATCCGGCGGTCCTTCCTGATGAAGCAGCGGCCATCTTCGTGTCGCGCGTGCTGGCCGATCCCGTCACCGTGGGCTGGACGGCCTGGCAGGCCTTGCTGGAAGGGACCGTCGCACACGAGTTGCTGTTGGATCTGTGCTTCGGGGAGGAACGGGTTCCGGAGCACGATGGGGACCTGGTCGTGCAGAATTACATCGACGCCCTCCACCTGGATTACTGGGAGCGGATGGCGGCGGATATCAGGCGCGACCTGTCTCGGTCCGGCATGGACCGAGACGAGGCGAATCGCTTGACGGTGGCTCATCTCGAAGCCGTCCGCCGGGTGAAGGAATATCAGGCAAGGCTTGCGGGGCGATTCCCCGAACCGGGTATGGGGCATGGATGATGGGCAAGGCCGACGCTGACGTGATGACGAACGAACGAATTCCACAGGACGCCGAGGAGGCGGAAACTGATGCTGCACTTCCTCCGGAATCGCTGATCGAGTCCCAAGAAGAGGACTTCGACCTCGGAGAGGACGCCCAGGTGCCGGAGCTGGCGGCGATGGCCACCAAGGGCCTGCCGACCGACGACCCTGTTCGGGTCTACTTGCGGGAGATCGGCCAGAAGCCTCTCTTGACCGGGGCTCAGGAAATCGAGCTGGCGCGTCGGATCGCGGCCGGGGCCCAGAACCCCGAGTTGGCCCGTGATGCCGAAGTGGCCAAGCGCAAGATGGCCGAGGCCAACCTGCGGCTCGTGGTTTCCATTGCCAAGAAGTACAACGGCCGCAGCAACATGCAGTTCCTGGACCTGATCCAGGAAGGCAATCTGGGCCTGATTCGTGCGGTCGAGAAGTTCGACTACGCCAAGGGCTTCAAGTTCAGCACCTACGCCACGTGGTGGATCCGGCAAGCCATCACGCGGGCCATTGCGGACCAGGCGCGCACCATTCGCATTCCTGTCCACATGGTGGAGACCATCAACAAGATGCGTCGCATCGAGCAGGAAATGGCTCAAGCCGCCGGGCGTAAGCCCACGGATGCAGAACTTGCCGCCAAGCTTGACATCACGGTCGAGAAGCTAAGGGAAATCCGCAAGATCTCCGAGGAACCGTCCTCCCTCGAACAGCCGATGGGCAAGGAGGAAGACGCACGCCTAGGGGACACGGTCTCGGACGAAAGCAGCGAGCTTCCCATCGATCGCGTCAGTCGCGAGATGTTGCGTGAGCACATCAATGAGGTCCTTGGGCAATTGCAGGATAGAGAGCGCGAGGTGTTGCGGATGCGTTTCGGCCTGGATGACGGTCACAGTCATACGCTCGAGGAAGTCGGGCAGCGTTTCAATGTCACCCGCGAGCGCATCCGGCAGATCGAGGCCAAGGCGTTGCGGAAATTGCGCCACCCGAATCGTAACCGGCGCCTCAAGGGCTACTTCGAGGACTGAGTGACAGGGCTCGCGCCAACGGGGGGATCGGCATGCCGATCCCCCCGAAGTCTTTTGCTGATCTCCTCTCCGAGCCCCCATGATCTGTCCTCGAAGAAGCGTTCTCCGACATGACCGCGGGTTTTCCACCGAACAAACGCTCTCCTTTGATTAGACTGTTGGATCTCTTGGAAAAAGTGTGATCCATGCACCATTTTCTCCGGGATCGGGGTACAATTACTTCAGAATCATCGGTTCTGACCAAGGAGGATGTCCCGTGCGGAAGATTCGTTCCGAGACGCAGAAGGGCCTGCAGACCTGCAAGTACTGTGTCCAGTGTTCGTCCTGGAAGCCCCTGAACGAGTTCTACATCGATCGCGCGAAGGCCGATGGCCTGCGTCCCTATTGCAAGGTCTGCGACATCGCCAAGGCCAAGCGGGCCGTCTGAGCACGCATCAGTTCACCTTCAGGTAAAGAGGGGGGACACCGCAAGGTGTCCCCCCTCTTGTCGTGCCTATGACACGTGACAGGTTGCGCCTGTGGGTCAGCCCCGCCGCGAGATGGATCCCGACCTGCCGTTGGCGTCCAGCTGAAGCTTCGAGGCCGGTCCCTTGGCGGGATTCGTGAAACTGTCGATGTCGACGTTCGGCTTGAGGCCATCTACGAGGTCCTTCGCCAGGTTCTGCTCGGCTTCCTTGGCCAAGCCGAAGTCGGTGCGCAGCTTCTGGGTCGAGGACGATGACGAGACGTTGCTGATGAACATGTGGACCTCCTGTATAGATGTCTTCTGTGTTGGGTGTACCCTTGGGGCAGGACGGCCCTAACGACCTTGGCGGCAGGTGGTTCATGGGATGGCGAAAGCGATGGTTGGCATGGCTGGCCTTGCCCTTGGTCCTGGGGGCCGCATCCCCCGATGCGGGATCGCTACTTGAAGCTCGCCTTGATGCCATACGCGTGTGGCCGGGCCTCTTGCCCGCAACCAGGCCGGGGCCGCCCCGTGGACTACCCCGAGGTCAGGATTGGGTGGGGGTGGGACGCCGGCTTTTCAGCGATCCCAGACTCTCCGGCAGTGGCGACATGTCCTGTGCCACGTGCCATCAACCCGCCCACGGCTATGCCGAGGCTCGCCCCTTGGCGGTCGGCCACCGGGGTCGTCTGCTGGCCCGGCACACGCCGACGGTCGTCGATACGGCGCTACTGAGTGCTTTTTTCTGGGACGGTCGTGCCGCTACCCTCGCCGATCAAGCCCTGGGGCCGTTGCTCTCCCCCGCCGAGATGGCCGGGACTCGCGAAGGCATCGCTCGCGTACTGGAAGAAGACCCGCTCTACCGCAAGGCTTTCCGGGCGGCCTTCGCGCGCGGGGGGAAGGTCGAGGACGCGGCATTGGCTTTGGAAGCCTATGAGCGCACCTTGGTGTCCGGCCCTTCTCGCGTGGATCGCTACGTGGCCGGCGACCGCAAGGCGCTGACACGGGAAGAGAAGCTGGGCCTCTTTGTCTTCACGGGCAAGGGGTCCTGCACGATGTGTCATCGTGGCCCGGCCTTGTCGGACGGGGCCTTTCACGCTCTGGGTTTGCCCCCGCTCACCCCCGGGGCCTCCGCTGATCCAGGGCGTATGGCCCTTACGGGCCAAGCGTCGGACCTTGGAGCTTTCCGCACCCCGCCGCTCCGCCAGGTGTCGAGGACGCCTCCGTACATGCACGATGGCCGCTTTCCGACCCTCGAGGCGGTCGTCGAGTTCTACGACCGAGGAGGTGGCCCAGGCCACTCCCCCCTGATCGAGCCGCTCGGATTGTCGGAGGAAGAACGGAGGGCGCTTGTGGCTTTTCTCAGGGCGCTGGATGGTCCGGTCAGGCCCTGACGGCCTGCCGGCTTCGCCGTGGGAGGCCATGGCGCCACCCCGCGGCCACGTCCTGTTGGCCTGGATGGGAGCTTGGGTCCGGATGGTGGCCTGGACCGTCCTGTTGGTCCTCGGACTCGTGCTCCTTCGGTTTCCCGATACCTTGGGGTGGGCTCGTGACCCGGTGGGCAGTTGGATGGCCGTCGAGCTTGAGACCGTCACGGACCGTCTCGATCGAGAGGCCCAGAGAGACCAGGCGTCAGGGACAAGGGCTCGTCTCTCGAAGCTGCCACGTCGTGGGGAGGAACTGCGTCGGGTCGAGGCATGGCGAACGAGATGGCGACGTCTCGAACCGTGGCTCGAGCGGTTAGGGGCTGTGGTCGTGGCGTGGGGGCTCGGGGGCGTCGTCGCCCTGCGTCTGGCTTCGGCCGAAGGGATAGTCCTGCTGAGCATCGCCCGCGCCGGAGGATTGCTTGCGGTCGCTTGGCTACTGCTGCAGGCTGGATGGGACCAGGACGCCTCCTGGCGGCCTGTCCTCTGGGTCTTGCCCGCTTTTCTGGCCGTGGGCCGTGCCATGACGTGGCTGCTGCTGACCAACCGCTGGCCCTGGCCGTTCTGGTCGCCGGCTCCCGCGTCGAGGTACTGGTGTCCCACTCCTCCCACGGAACCGGATGCGCCTGACCCTTCTCCGAAGGATGCCGGTCACGCCCCTCTCCGGCGCGAGTCAGGGCAATCCTTGGCGTCGCACGCGGCGACATTGCGCGAGCTGGCTCGCCGGAGGGCCGGACGAGGACGGCAGCTCTCATCCGGACCAACAGGCTTGGCGCGAAGATGGCGTCAGGCTTGCCAGCGGGGAACGACGCTGCAGCGGGTCGACCTGGTGCGGGAGGCCTTGCGGATGCGTCCCGCCTGGCTCGGCTTGATGGCGCATGACGATCCCGAGGCCCTGCGCCTTGCGCTGCTCGAGGAGGGAGGGGCAGGTTGGCGTATCGCGCGTCCCTTTTGGCGATTGCCTTTCCTCGGGCGGACGTAGTCTTTGGTTTGAAGGAACCGGCTCTTGCGGTACAGAGATGCTGTGAAGCAAGCTTTCCACACAAGGCTTTCTCTGCCGATCGCAATCCTCGCGGCAGTGGGCCTCTCCGCGTGCGAAGAAGGCGCGGTCGTGGCGTCTGCCACCCGTAACCTGTCGGCGAGGGCGGCGGCTACCCCCCTGCCACAAGTGGCTCTGAACAGCGTGGGCGGCGCTGTCCTGCAGGGCAATGTGCAGGGACAGCTCAACTTGCCCGGCGGCAAGAAGCCGGCTGCGGGCGTCGCCATGCACGTTTACCCGTTGGATCCCGGGGTCCCGGATACGGTTTTCCGCCAAGGGGTGGGGTTGATTTCCAACTCGGCAGGCGCCTTGATCTCGAACTCGGCGGGCGCCCTGATCTCCAACTCGGCCGGTGCCCGTCGCGTCCTCGAGGTGTCCGATGCGCCCGGTGCGGTGACTTACACCGACGCCCAGGGGCGCTTCCAGCTGGACGTTCCGGCCGGCATCCGCATCAATCTCGAAGCGGTGGCCTCCGAGGATCTCAAGGTGTTGCTACGGAACATCGGAGCTGCCTCTGGCTCGCTCTCGCTGGATTTGGCCCCCACGGGCACGCTCGAAGGAGTGGTCACGGCCACGGCCACGGGCGTCACGGATCTCCTGGATGCCGAGGTCTTCCTGCCGGGCACGCCCTACATCGCTCGTGTCGGCGAGGGTGGGGCCTTCAGGCTGCCCTCGCTGCCGGTCGGCCGACATCCCGTGGTGGTGATCCATCCGGTCCTCGGTCGAGGCACCGCAAGTGTCGAGATTCTGCCCGGCAAGGTGACCAACCTGCCCGATTTGGAAATCCTCACCCTGCCCCCCGTCATCCGGGGCCTCAGTCACGCGGTTGCGGCACCGGGTCAGCGGGTTCGGCTTCTGGGCGATCATCTCGGGGTGTCCAGCGGGAAGATGCCGGAGGTCTACGTCGCGGGGTTGCGTGCCGAGTCGTCCGTGGTGGCTCAGGACGAGCTTTCCTTCGTGGTGCCGGCCGCGGCCCGCAGCGGTCCGTTGGTCGTTTCGGTGGGCGGCCTCGCGAGTACGCCGGTCCATCTGCCCGTGTTGGCTTCTCTGGCCCTCGAGGCCCGGGAGTCCGAGGTCCATCGAGGTCCGGTCTTCGAGGATGTCGTGGCCTTGGGGGTACGACGTCGCTACGTGGTCGTGGCGCGCGATACCGAAGGCGAGGTGCGCGAGTTGACCGATGTCCCGTGGTCCTCCACGGTGCCCGGAGTGGCGGAGATTGATGTGGAGGGTGTCGTGAAGGCGCGCACGCCCGGCACGACCTGGATACAGGTTCGTCTCGGCGACCTGGCCCTTCCTCTGCCGCTGGGCCTTACGGTGGTGGGTGAGGTCGCGGCGCTTGAGGTCGCGCGTGACCCTCTGGGATGGTTGCACACCCGGGCCGCCGATGAGGAGCTGGTGGGGTTGTCGACCTCGGCGACCCTGCTGGCCCGGCATCGGATGGCCGATGGCACGCAGGTCGATCTGCCGGTCCACTGGTGGTCCGACGACCCCCGGGTGGCGGTGTCGGGCGGTCGACTCGAGGTGTTGCCGGAGCAAGCTTCCGGGGACGTGCGGGTCATGGCGGCTTCCTTGGCGGATCCGTCCAAGATCGCGTCCCTGTCCATTCCGATCGAGCGTCTGGGTGGGATAGAGGTGGGGATCCGATGATGCGGCCCTGGAAGGCGTGCCTCCTGGCGATGGTGTTGGCGTCTTGTCGGATGGCGCCCCAAGGCGCCGTCCACGCGCCCGGTGTGCCGATGGATCTCGGGTCCGGCAGTGCACAGGGTGCGGCGGTGGCCGCGCTGGCCGAGTTACCCGCCAAGGTTGCTCCGGCTCAGGTGGTCGTGAGCATCCAATGGCCTGGCGGAGGGGAGCGAACGACTCAACTCATGCCTGATTCGGTGCAAGGAGTGCGTGTCTCGGTCGAGCGGGAGCCGGGAGTTCCCCTCGCGTCCCGGTGGGTCCAGCGGGGTCGGGCTGCCGTGACGACGGTCGCACTCGACGTTCCCTCCGGTGAGGGCTATCGTATCCGGGCGGTAGCCCATGCGGGCTGGAGCGAGGTGGAGCCGGGGGCCGTGCTGGCGGAAGGTCTGGCCACGCAGGTTGCGGTGCCTTGGGGGCGGGTGGCCCGTGTGACGCTGGATCTGCAACCCGTCAACCAGCCGCACATCCTGGCGCTTGACGTCCCCGCGGCCGGTGCGGGAGCCACGTTGTCCATCGAGGTTGCAGGCGTTGGGACCGCGACCGACGGAGTGGTGGTCTTCCCTTCGGGTGCGACGCAGGAGGTTGCCTTCACGGCGGAAGCCGCCGTGGTCAAGGTGCCCCAGGATGCAGGTGTCGGTCCGCTGCGTCTTCGCGTCGACGGAGTGTTGTCGACCGAGGGACCACTGTTCCGACAGTTGCAGGCGCTCAGGATTTTGGCTCAGGACAATCCTCAAGGCGAGTTGCTCGGCCCCAGGACGGATCCCGATGATCAGGCCGTCCATTTGTGGCCCGGTGCGGCAGCACCCCTTGCCGTCGCGGGAACCGACGTGGATGGTGGCGACGTCGCCGAGGTCAAGGGTGTGGCCTGGTCGCGGGCACAGACGGGCCCCTATACGCTTGCCAAGAATGGCAGGGTAGAGTGCAGCGGTCTGGGTCGGGGTAGGGTTCGCGCCACATCGGGTGCGGTGAGCGTCGAGCGTGACCTCGAACTTGCTCCCTTCGAAGGGGCCATCGTGCAGGTTTCAGAGGACAAGGACGAAAGCAACTTGGCCGCCCGGGCCGTCGTGTTGGATGAAAATCGCCTGCTCGTGCTGTGGCGCAACGATCAAGCTGCGAAGTTCCGCTGGCGCATCCTCAACCGCATGCCGGATGGGTCGGTCGTGCCGGCGGGACCGGTGCAGGAGACCTCCGGAGCAGGCTTGCCGGAAGAGAAGTCTGTCGCGGCTGCGGTCGGCAAGACCAAGGTGCTCTTCTTGCATCGTCGGGGCGTCACCTCGCCCTTTACGGGCAAGAACCGCAACACTTTTGCCATTCGGGCGCTTGATATCCAGACCGGGGCGCTGTTGCCGGACCCCTCCGTTCACATTACGCCCAGCGCGACAGACTCGGAGGCAAAGGATATCGAGGCGTTTCGTCTCGGAGCGGTTGCCGCGCAAGGGGACAACTTCCAGCTGGTCTACAGCAAGTGGACCGGGATTCAGTTCGAAACGAAGTGGGCAAATCTGAGTCTGTCCCCGGTGGACGGGAAGCTTTCCGTGGGAGACAGCAATGGGCTCAGCAAGGCCTTCAGGAGTCCCATGGTGGACAACCCCGACGTCATGCCGCTGACGGACGGGGGCTACTTGATGGTGTTCACTTATGGCGACGCGCAGTCCAATGTGTTGCAACTGAGGACCATGACCGCCACGGGCAGCACGGATTTCTCGCGGACGATCGGATATTCCTACGATCGCCCCATCTACCAGCCCAGCGTTGCCGCTGATGACAACAATTTCCTGGTGGCCCGCTACACCGATGGCACCGCGGGGCCCAGCCTAGAGGTCGCGCGATACAAGAAGACTGATCTGACGTCGCTCGATGTCCAGCCCGTCTTGGTCGAGGCGGTCAACCAACCGTCCTGGGTCGTGTCCAGTAAGCCGACGTCGACCATTTACGACAAGACGGCCGACCGTTTCCTCGTGGGGTATTCGCGGGCCATCCCAGGTGTGGTGCCCTCTGGAGTGACCGAGGGCTATCAGGCAGTCGTCAGGCTGATTCGTCCCGACACGGCCAAGGCGGAAGGTCCGGCCTTTCCCATGCAGACCCGCAGTCATTCGGGGACGGTGGTTCCCGGCTGGGCCGTTTACATTCGGGATGGTGCCGTGCTGGCGCGTCGTCTGAAGCTGCAGTAGGCCCTTGCCGAGATTCAGCGGTAAGTGTCGCCGGTTAGCGCCCCTGCCGGCAGGACGTGCCAGTTGCGGCGAAACACGTCTTTGGTGCGGATCGTTCCCTTCGCGCGCAGGTAGTCGATCATGAGTTCGCGGACGTTGTCCTGACGGTCGAAGACCACCGGACAGTCACGGAACATGTCAAAGCCACCCCCGCCGCGTTGCCGGTAGGTATTCACCGCAAGTGTGAACTCCTGGTCGTCGCGCACGGGTCTGCCTTGCCATTGCAGCTTGGTCACCCGACTGCCGGGCGGCCGGCGAACGTCGAGGACGTAGTCGACGCCGCTGACCATATCGTAGTTGTAGCCGCGTACCCCATCGGCCATGACGCGACTTCCGGGAATGTAGGGTGCATAGAAGCGGGCGGATTGCTCCAGATAGGCCCGCAGCTTGCGGCCGGTGATTTTGACGGCCACCAGTCCATTCTCGTAGGGGTAGATCGCCGCGACGTGCGCGATGGTGAGCGTACCTGCCGAGAGCCCCGCGTCTGTCGTGAAGGCGGCAGCCGCCGACAATTGGGCCCCAGTGCGCCAGCGCTGCACGTCGTTGATCAGGTCCACCAGCGGGGTGTCCTCGAGTCTCGCGCGACCGGCGAACCAGTGGTCCGGCGTTTTCGCGATGGGGGCCGCGATGTAGCGACGCGTGGCTTCGTGGACCTTGCGGCTTCCGGCGAGGACCTCGGGGTCGGGCGGGACGCCCGCCACGCCCATCGTCGAGACGTCACGCGAGACAATGCGCCAAGGCTCGCCTGCACGTCGCGCCAACTCGAGCCGCGCGACCGCAAGGCGTTTGCCCCACATCTCGGCTTGCGCAAGGGACACGCCGTTGCGCTCCACGCCCGGGACGTCCTGGTGGCTATGGCCGGCGAACACGACATCCAGACCTGGGACTTCGTCAGCGAGGCGCAGGACGACGTTCTCCGGCGGTAGGCCCGAGGAGGCCGAATAGCCGCTGAACGTCGGGCCATACGGGCCATCTCCCCCGAGGCCCGAGTGCGGGATACCCAGGACGACTTCGGCTCCCTTGGCCTTCATCTCGGGGACTTCGCGCCGGAAGGCTTCCACGATGTCGCCGAAGTCGAGCTTGCCCTCGACGTTCATGCGGTCCCAGATGGCGACGCCTGGCGGCGTGGCACCGATGATGCCTACCTTGACGCCGCCGACCTCCTTGATGATCCAAGGACGGAAGTAGGTCTCCTTGGTTCCATGGTGATAAACATTGGCGGAAACGAAGGGATAGCGTGCATCGGCACGTGCCTTGCCCAGGATGTCGAGGCCGTAGTTGAAGTCGTGGTTGCCGACGTCCCAGGCGGTATAGCCCATCAGGTTGAGCACCTCGACCATGGGGTGGCTGTGTTTTTTGGGATGGCCATGCCGCATGAACCAGTCCGTGAGTGGAGACCCCTGCAGTAGATCACCGGAGTCCACCAGCACGACGTTCGGATTGCGCTGGCGTTCACGTTGGACCAAGGTGGCGATCTTCGCCAGGCCCAGATCTTCCTGGGCCTGACCCGTGAGGTAGCTGGTGGGCCAGATGTGGCCGTGGAGGTCCGTGGTGCCCAGCAGGGTGAGCCTGGTGCGTTCCTCCGCCGGTGCCGACATCGCGGCCATCAAGGGAACCGAGAGGGCGGTGAGGGCCAGCGTCGGGAACGGCTTCATGTCCTCATTCTAGCGGAACACGGGCCAGCGTCCGACGATCCCGCCCCAACAGCCACAGATGTTTGCGGGTCGCCGCCAAGGCCGTGATGGCCGGCTTGTCTCGTCCTGCCAACGTGTAGGACTTCGCTCCGGACGGTGAAAGTCGGACCATCCTGTCGCCGGCTTCGGCCCAGAGGTTTCCCTTGCTGTCGGCCGTGGCTTGCCCGAGCGGACGGGGGAGCAGCCACTGGGCAAGGACTTTGCCTCGAGGGGAAACCAGAGTGGCCACGGCACCACCGATGGCCCATGCCCCTCCGGCAGGCCCCGGGACCAGCCGCTGGATTTCTGTCGGTAGATCCATCTTCCAGCCTTGAGGGCCGGTATGCAGAAGCCCGATGCCATGGATGGGCAGGATGGCCCCGAGTGGGAGGGCGAGGCCAGCCGCCGTGGCGTGGGCGGCCTGCCGGACCTCCACGACGGCCTGTCCCTCACCGTCCAGCACATGGCCTGTCGTGCGGATCCCGTCCAGGGTCTGCCACCAGAGGTCTCCTGCGGGACCCCGTGCCAACAGCAGCGTTTGCCCCCGGGTCCGATGACGCCACTTGACCTTGCCCGGAGCCTGCTGACTCCAAAGTTCCGTCCCGAAGGCTTCCTGGACGGCGACGACCAAGGCGTTTCCTCCAGCTCCCCCGCGAACGACCGCGCTCACAATCTCGCCCTGCGTGGAGGCGTCGGCGACCAGACGAACACGGCCGTCCTCCGAGATCTGCCAGACGCGTTTCCGATCGTGGGCCACCAGGACGGAGCCGCCGGACAGGCCGTGGCAAGAGGCCGGCAAGGGATGCAGCGTGACGGCCAATCGCGTAGGTGCAGCGAGCCCTTTCCATGTCTTTAGCGGAGGGCCGGAAAGGCCACCGATGTCCAGTCGTCTGGGCGAGGCCCGCATGCCGTCCTCGCCTTCGCGGAACATGGCTACGGGCAGTGGGCCCGCACGATGTTCCCCCTCGGGATCGCGAACGGTGACCAGCAGGGGCCCTGCCTCGCTTTGTCCAAGGTCATACAGCCCCCCGGCATCGGTGCGCACCCGGGCTTCCGGCTCCGGCGACCATGGACGACGCACCACGACCTCCCAACCGGCGAGCGCCTTTCCTCCGCGGTCCGTCAGGCGGCCATGCAGTCCCTCTCGGCCAGGAAGGGGCAAGGTCGGAGGAGCGTTGCCTAGGTCGAAGGTATGCTTCGGGCGAAGGCGGAGGGTCGCGTCGGTTTCCCCAGCCCACGACGGCAGCCCGAGGCGCAGCAGCACGAGACCGGCGAGAGCCGCGCCGGCGGGCTTGAGCCGCAAGGTGTCCCGGGACGGTCGTGAAAAGGGATGGGCGAGCATCGGTTCCTCCTGGGCCCAGCATCGGTCGGAGGAGAGACCTTTCGGTGAACCGTTCTCGGTGTCGGGGCTTAGTCGCTCGCCGCGGCCACCGGATCGGCGACGCCGGCATCCGCGAAGCCCTGGGCGCGCAGCAGGCAGCTGTCACAACGGCCGCAGGGCAGGTCGCCCCCCACATAGCAGGACCAGGTCAGTCCATGATCGACTCCTAACTCGACCCCCAGCCGGACAATGCCGGCCTTGGTGAGATCCATCAGCGGGGCGACGATTCGGGGAGCCTTGCCGTGGGCACCTGCCGCCGTGCCTTGCCGGATGACCTCCTCGAAGGCCTCCACGAAGGCCGGTCGACAGTCCGGGTAGCCGCTGTAGTCGAGGGCATTGACGCCGATGAAGATGGCTTCGGCGCCGCGAGCCTCCGCAAAGGAGGTCGCGAAGGCCAGAAACAGCGTGTTTCGCCCGGGGACATACGTGTTGGGAATTTCCTTGCCGATGGCGCTCACGTCGTCGTGCTGAGGCACCGGCGTCGCGCTCGTCAGCGATGAGCCTCCCCACACCCCGAGGTCGAAACGCATGACGACATGCTCGACGGCATCGACGGCATGGGCCACCGCCTCGGCGGAGCGAACCTCGCGTGCGAGACGTTGCCCATAGTCGAAGGACAGGGCATGGATGCGGTAACCGTCCCTGCGGGCGATCCACGCGCAGGTCGTGCTGTCGAGCCCCCCCGACAGGAGGACGATGGCGGAGCGTTCGGTCATGCGGGTTCCTTCACGGTGCGAGGGAGAGAGGTGGCCGTTCGCCCCGGGCGTGCCGCGACAGGGCTGATTCCCGGGCTTCGGGCCCCGCAAGGACCTGTCGCCCGGCGGGACCCGGGAGAATCAGGTCCCACGTCCTCAAGAAGGCGTAGGCCTCCTTGAGGCCTTCTTCTGTCAGGGGGGCAAGCCGGCCTTGCAGGAAGAGGTCGATGCCCTCCATGCCTTCAAGGTGCTGGCACAGCAGGCGTACGGCGGCGGCAAGATCGGTGTCCGGACCACCTGTCGGAGCGCAGGGGCTGATACGGTCCACGGTCAGATCGAGTTGTCGATGGCCTTGCCATGTGCGGGCCTTGATCCCGACGGCCACAGATACCTCCATGCCTGGTTGCAATCCGGCTTCCAGGCCGTTCCAGTACTTGAGGAGAAGGTGCTCCGGCATGCCCTCCAGCTGCAGGAAGACGTGGCGATCCTTGAGGGTCCGGGCGTGGGAGATCCGGGCGCGCAACCAGCCCAACTGGGGTCTTTCGTTGCCTCGACCGGTGGGTTCGAGTTGTTCCAGATCGTCTGCTAGGGCCAACGTCAAGTCGGCTGGCGAAAGTTCCGCATCGAGCGTGACGGAGCCCTGGGGACGCGGAGCCCACCTCACCGCCCGGGCGTGTGCGTTCAAGGCTTCCGTCAAGGCTTCACGGTACTCGTCCTGAATGGAACAGCCGGCGGCGTTGGCGTGGCCGCCGTGTCCCTTGAGCAGGTGGTCACAGGCTGCCAGTGCCTCGGCCAAGTGAAAGCCGTCCGGCGACCGCCCGGATCCTTTCCAGGTGCCGTCCGGTCCCGGTGCGAGCAGCAACACCGCCGTCCCGTATCTTTCGACCAGCCGGCTGGCCACGAGGCCGGTGACGCCCGCGTGAAAGTCGTTACCCGCAAGGACCATGACGGGCTGTCGGGCCAGATCCCAAGCTTCGGCGTCCGGACGAATCGTCGCCCATTGGCGCTCGACGAGGGCACGGCGTTCTGCATTGACCTGACCCAGTTGGCGGGCGATCTCGTCTTGTTCGTCCGGATCGTTGCTGGTCAGCAGCCGGAAACCGGCATCGGGGGTCTCGAGGCGCCCGGGGGCGTTCAGCCGCGGGACGAGCTGGAACCCCAGCTGGCGGGCCGTGATGCCCGTTGGATCGACGTCGCAGGCGCGCGCCAAGGCCAAAGTGCCAGGCGTACACTTGCCCTCGCGGATTCGTTGCAGGCCCGCCCAGAGGAGCGGTCGGTTGATGCCGTCGACCGGCACGACGTCCCCGACCGTTCCCAACGCCACCAGGTCCAGGAGCCACATCAGCTCGGGCGTGAGGCCGCCCTCCATGGCGACGACGAGAGCGAGCGCGACCCCGGCGCCACAGAGGTCGCGGGCCTCGGGGAAGTCGAGGCCGGGATGGACGAGCGCGGCTGCGGGCGGCAGCCGTTGGCCAATCTGGTGGTGGTCCGTCACCACGAGGTCGAGGCCCAGTTCGCGCGCCCGTTCGGCGGCGGGGTAAGCTGAAATCCCGTTGTCGCAGGTCAGGACGACACGGCAACCTTCGGACGCAAAGTGTTCCACCGCTTGCGGGTGCAGGCCATAGCCGTCAACGAATCGGTCCGGCAGGCGCAAGACGATGTGTCCCTTGCGTCGTCTCGCGAGGTAACGCCAGAGGATGGCGCTGCTCGTGACGCCATCGCAGTCATAGTCGCCGTACAGGCCGATGCGTTCCCCCCGGGACAAGGCTTGCTCAAGCCTGACGACGGCGGTGTCCAGACCCGTGCTTTGAAAGGGATGACGGAAGCGTGACAGATCTTCTCTTGCGTCCAGAAATGCGCGCGCGTCCTCGGGATGTGTACGCCCGCGACCGGCAAGCACGGCGGCAAGGGGCGCAGAGAGCCCAAGCTCCCGCTGCAATGTCGCGACGACCGCAGCATCCGATTCCCTTGTACGCCACATGCACCGGGCCTCCTTCCGGCAAGGGCTTCCATGATAGGCGAGCCACGGGTGTCGCGCCGGAGATGCCGTTGCAACTTTGGGGTCGCCGGGTAAGCATGGGCCCATGCGGAGGCGCAGCGACCACGGTGATGGCGGCCACGGAGAACCGTGGCTGATGACTTATGCCGACATGATCACGCTGCTCATGGCCCTTTTCATCGTGATGCTGTCGATTTCGACCATTGATCAGCAAAAGGCCGAGGAAATCACGGCTGCGATGAAAAAGAGCGTGACCAGTCGCAAGAGTCAGATGCCTTTTCAAGACATGAAAGCCCGGATCGACAAGATTATCCTCGACAACAAGCTCGAACGGCAGGTCTCTGCGACCCTCACGCCCAGAGGCGTCGACATCGAGTTTGCCAGCTCGGTGTTTTTCGAGGTGGGACATGCGGATCTGCTGCCCGAAGCTCGTCCCATCCTCGACAAGACGGCGGTGGCCCTCAAGGGTTTGAATATCGCCGGGGTCACGATGAACATCGAGGGGCATACCGACGACACTCCCATCAACAGTCCTCGGTTTGCGTCGAACTGGGAATTGTCGACGGCTCGTGCCACGCACGTGGTGCGTTACCTGATCGAGCGGGGCGTCGATGAAAAGGTCGTCCAGGCTCTGGGCTTGGCGGCCACCCGTCCCAAGGTGCCGAACCGCGACGAGACCGGACACGCCATTCCCAACAATCAGGCGGCGAACCGGCGTGTCGTGATTCGTCTCGTGCGAAGCTGATTCAGGAGGAACCGGCCCCATGACCTTATTCGGCTTCGTGCTGGGGTTTGCCATCTTCATCGGGGCGATCCTCCACGAGACCCAGGAAGCCACGCTCTTCATCAACCCGCACGGTTTGCTGATCGTGTTCGGGGGATCTCTGGCGGCGGCCTTCGCGGGCTTTCACGGGGGGGAGCTGGTCCGATCCATCACCTCGCTCAAGTTCATCTTCCGCAAGGTCAGCGAAGACCCTCGCAAGTACGTGACGCTCTTCGAGGGTCTTGCTCAAAAAGTGTCCCAAGGTGGTTTGTCCGCGATTGAGGAAGAGGTGACCGCCCTGTCCGACGGCTTTGCCAAGGAGGGACTCGACTTGCTGGTGAACGGGTTCAAGCGGGATGAGATTGTGGACATCATGGATACACGGCTGGAGACCATGGCGCTTGCCGAGCAGTCCGACTCGAACCTGTTCCGGACCATGGCCACGTTGGCGCCGGGCTTCGGGTTGGTGGGGACCCTCATCGGTCTCATCATCATGTTGACCAAGCTGGAGGATGTCTCCAAGGTGGCTCCATCCATGGCGACCGCCATGACGGCCACCTTCTACGGCGTCATTCTCGCCAACCTCATCTTCTTGCCGCTGTCGGTGAAGATTTCCCGTCGTCTCGAGTCCAAGCTTTGGTTGTACGAGTTGATCAAGGCAGGAGTGCTGATGCTCTACGAGAAGCGTCATCCGCTCTACGTCCGCGAGAAGCTGGGGGCGTATCTGGAGCCGGGAATGCGTCGAAAGTTGCTCGCTGAGGCGGCTGCGGGTCGCACGGTTGCGGCGACGGTCCGCAAGCCTGCCGCGGCCAAGGCCTGATGGGGCTACGGGTCAGCCGGGCCGAGTCCCCGGAGGCCCTGGACGAGGTCCGACGTTTCCGCTACGCGGTGTATGTCGAGGAGATGGGCAAGCGTGTGGTCCACGCGGACCACGTCCGTCACCGGATTGCGGATCCGGATGATGGTGACGCCCTGGTCTGGGCTTGTTGCGACGAAGAAGGGATGGTCGGCACTGTTCGCCTGCGGCTGGGGGACGGCTCGGAAGGCCCGGGGCCGTGCGGGCTGTATCGCCTGGATCTCTTCGAGGATGTGCCACGTGCGTCCATGGCCTTCGCCTCCCGGTTCATGTTGCGTTCGGATCAGCGTGGCGGCCGAGCGGCCCATCTGTTGAGCCTGGCCGCCCTCGACGCGGCCCTCGCAGCGGGCGTCCTCCTCGTCTTCTGTCACTGCGCGCCGTATCTGGTGGGTTATTACGAGCAACTGGGATTCAGGCGCTACACGGACAACTTCGAGGATGCCCTGGGGTACAGGGTGCCGATGGTGCTGGTGGTGCGGGATCGGTCCCACCTCGAGGTCGTCCGCTCCCCCTTGGCTGAAAGGGTGCCGTCGAAAGGAAACACGGCATGGGAGGCCTGGTTCGGTTCCCGATTCCCGGATTTCGTCTTTCCTGCAAATGCCCGGCTGGTGGCGACCGACGATTTCTACGAGTTGCTCAACCGCAAGTTGCATGACGATCCGCGCCGCAGCATCCCGCTTTTGCGTGGGCTGGAGAAGCATGAGGCGGACGAGGTCCTGCGGGCGGGCACCATCCTCGGTTGTGCCAAGGGGGACCGCCTGTTGCGCGAGGGCGAGCCCAGCGGCGAGCTTTACTTGAACCTCTCGGCTTTGGTGGGCATCCGACTGCCCGATCATCGCGGTTGGCTGAGTCTGTTGGGGCCCGGGGAGCTCGTCGGGGAGATGGCGTTCCTGATGGGACGTCGGCGGACGGCGGAGGTCACTGTTCTTCGGGGCGGTGAAGTCCTGTTGCTGTCGGAGCGCTCGGTGCAACGTCTGATGGACGGTCGACCGGAGATCGCCGCGAAGATGCTCCTCAATCTGGCCAAGATCCTGGGCGACCGGTTGGCTTCAACCACGCGTTCCTTGGCAGATATCGCTCGCGAGGCATGAGGGGTATTCCATCCGGATGCCCTACGGGGGTATGATGCCCTCAGGGAGGTGCGCCATGTCGGAGAACAAGGTGATCCAGAGCTTGCGGCGCATTGAAGGGCAGGTCAAGGGCCTGCAGAAGATGGTTGCAGAAGAACGTCCTTGTGAAGAGATCCTGGTCCAGATCATGGCGGCCAAGGCGGCGCTGGATCGCGTGACGCGTGACCTCGCGGACAGTCATCTCGATCTTTGCTTCTCCAATACGCCTCCGGACGAGCTTCGCGACAAGGTGGCGAAGACCATCCAGATGCTCTGCAAAATGTGACCCGGGGGCTTCGTCACAGGGAGCTTGGTCGGCGCTCGGTTTCCGTGGCCGGCGCAAAAGCGAAGGACACGTAAGCCTCCTGACCTTCCGGACTCGCCAGATGCTCCAGCCAGCGAGTTGCAGCTTCGGGATGACGACAATCTACGAGGGCCATGGCCGTGTAGGCGACGTCCTGGCCGGCGTTTTGATCGGCGGGCAGCTCGACCCCTTCGAGCGCTCGTCCGGCCCGGATGGCCTCCTCGACCTCGGTGCGCCAGACGATGCCTGCATCCGACAGTCCCAGGGCGATGCGTTCAGGAGTTTCTCTGTGGTGCACGGCCGTGAACCAATGGCCTGGGACAGGTTCGCACGCCCTGCAATCCCGGTTCGCCGACAGGCTGCTCCAGAGTCCGAGCCGTTCGAGGACAGGCTTGGCATGAAACCGCATGATGCCTTCGTCGAGGGGGTTGGGCAGGCTGGTCCGTAAGCCGGGGCGGCTCAGGTCCCGCAGGTCCTTCAGGCCCAGCGGGTTTCCCCTCGGCACCATCAGCTGAAGTTGATTGTGCGCGTAGGTCCGCTTTTCGATCGCCAGGCGACCGCGCTTGACCCGATCGAGATAGCCTTGTCCTACCGTGCCATAGATGTCGGGGCGTCCCGGCCACTCGCGTCCGGCGTAGCGCAGGCCACCGGCCTCGAGGGCCTCCGGCAGCAAGCCCGGGGGCAGGGTCAACAGGCCGATGGCGTGCCGGGGTGCTTGCGCCGGAAGCCTTGGATGACCGCATCCATGGCGAAGTACTGGTTGCCCGCCACCCAGACGACAAGATTTGCCGATTCCATCTTCCCGAGGGCTGCCCGGCCCGATAGAGCCTCGCCCTCGGGTCCGATCCAGCGGATATCCGCATCGCGCCCAGCGGGTACCGAGGGGAAGGGCGCAGGGGAAGCCGCCGCAAGTCCGGCTGCGAGCACGAGCATGGTCTTCTAGGGCAAGGTTCCTTCTTCAGTGTCCCGACTTGAGGTACGACCAGCCGTCCTCCTGTTTCAGGACCACCTCGGCCACTCCGGCCGGGACGACCTTCACGAAGGGCAGCAGATCCGAATCTGTCAGTTTTTTGCGGTTCATCGAGTTTCGACATGCGGCAAAGATGACGCCCTGATCGGCCAGGGCCTGCATACGTTTGGCGCCCCGCTGGTGCGCGGGCAATACGAAGCCGATGGCCGGTCCGTGAACCACCAGCTCGAGGGTGGTGCGGTCTGGCCCCAGAGCTTGGCGTGCGTTCTCGAGATTGTTGAGCACTCCTTCCCAGCTCGCGGTGGCATCCGTCGTCAGCTCGAGGACCACCCGGTGGCGGATGGTTTGGGACGCGGGCTCCGCCCCGGCTGGGGCGGACACGCATACGAGCGGCAGCAAGCCGAGAAGTGCAGCAGCAGGTCGAAGTGGCAAGGCGGTTCTCCGGTCGGAACGGGACACGTATACCCTTCTGGGGTATGGATTGTTTGTCAAGGGGTTGACTGATCTCCCCATGCCTTGCAGGATGGGTACCGTACGGGGGTATTCAATGACCATTCAAGAGTCCAAGGTTCTGGATGCGCAGGGCCTGAAGTGTCCTATGCCGATCGTGAAGGCAAAAAAGGAAATCGATGCCTTGGAGCCCGGTCAGGTGCTCAAGGTCATAGCGACCGACAAGGGCTCCGTCCTGGATTTCCAGGGATGGGCCAAGACCAACAAGGTGGCCGAGCTGGTGGGTCAGGAGACCGAATCGGCTCCGGACGGCACAGAGCGCTACCTGCATTTCCTTCGCCGCAAGTAGGGGGGTGACGCCATGATTGATGAAAAGAGTCCGGCGGATGTCAGCGCCCTCGTAGGCCTGCTGGGAGATCTCCGCCAAAGGGTGGATGGCCTCGAGGCACGTCTCGATAGCGAAGTGGCCGACATCCGCGAGCAGCTGCCGGCGGACCGGGCGGCCATCGTGATGTTCTCGGGCGATCTCGACAAGGTGCTCGCCGGCTTCATCATTGCCACGGGGGCTGCCACCATGGGGCTCGAAACCAGTATTTTCTTCACCTTCTGGGGGCTGACGGCGCTCAAGCGCAAGCGCGTTCTGGAAGGGAAGAACCTGATGGAGCGGATGATGGCGATGATGACGCCAGAGTCCTCGAAGGGGCTCGACCCCTCCAAGATGGCTTATTTCGGTGCCGGGGCGGTGATGCTTCGGCAGATGATGAAGACCAAGGACGTGGCGTCGCTCGAGGACATGGTCGAGTTGGCGAAGGAGATGGGCGTTCGCTTCGTGGCCTGCGAGATGAGCATGGACGTCATGGGTGTCCGCCGGGAGGAACTGCGGGAGGACGCCGACCTGGGCGGGGTGGCTACATTCCTCGGCGAGGCCGTGAACTCCAAGCTCGCGCTCTTCATCTAGGAATCACGCTTCATGCCCCTTTGGTTGCCCGGCCTCGCTCTATCCGTGGCCTTGGCCGTCCTCAGCACCGTCTTGGCCTGGTTGCCCGGTCTCAAGGTGATGGGGGCACTCACGGTCGCGTTGCTCGTCGGCATGGCGTGGCGGGCGACGGCCGGTCTTCCGCAGACCGCGTTGCCAGGGACCAAGCTTGCCGCACGCACGGTCCTGAGAGCAGGCATCGTGCTGATGGGGGCCCGGCTTGATTACGGTCTTGTCGCCCAGGCTGGTCCACGGATCCTGTTGCTGGACCTGTTGGTGATTGTGGTGGGGATTGCCGGTATCTCGTGGTTGAGTCGGCGATTCGGGGTCCCCGAACGCCTGGGGATCCTGTTGGCGGTCGGGACGTCGATCTGCGGGGCGAGCGCCGTCGTTGCTGCAGCGCCCATCCGCAACGCCGACGAGGAGGAAACGAGCCTGGCCGTCGCCTTGTGCGGCATCCTCGGTACCGTCGGGGTGCTGTTCTTCGTGGTTCTGGGGCCACTGCTCGGTCTGTCCACGATGCAACTCGCGGTCCTGTCCGGCTCGACCTTGCATGAGGTGGCCCAGGTCATGGCCGCAGCCTTCACGTGGGGGGCTCAAACAGGGGACATGGGTACCCTTGTCAAGCTGACCCGGGTGGTGATGCTGGCACCCACGTTGTTGGTGCTGGCTTGGCTTGGGCGGGCCGCAGACGGCGGTCCCGCCATGAAGTGGTCCTGGAAGGAGCCGCCGATCCCGTGGTTTGTCCTGGGCTTTCTGGCGGTGGGGGCGCTGGGGTCTGCCGGCATCCTGCCGGCGGCCTTCAAGCAACAGGTGGTGTCGGTCAGCATCTTCCTGATGGTGACGGCGATGGCGGCCATGGGCCTCAACACCCAGTTGGCGGCCATTCGCCGTGCCGGCGTGCGGGTCATCGTGGCCGGACTTCTCGGATTCTTCGGGTTGGTGGCGATGGGATGGAGCTTGATCGTGTCTTTGGGGATCGGGGCATGACCGTACAACTGCGGTCGCCAGTCGCGGGCCGGGCTCTCCCCCGTTGGCTGACGCTTGGTGTGGCTTTCGGGGTCGTGGTGGCAGCCTCGGTGGCTTTGTGGGGACCTATTGGAGTCTCGACGACCTATCACCGACTTGCCATCTCGGTGTTCTCGCCATGGAACGATGCTCTGCCGGGATGGGCGGCGGAGGCCGGTCGACTGGGGTCCGTCCTGGCGCCCGAGGCGTGGTTGGTTCTCGGGCTGTTCGTCGGCGGATGGTTGGCCCGACGCCGCAAACCGGGCGGCGTGTCGCCCGAGGCGCTCCCGGTGTCCAGTCCTGTGGGTCGCCGCATTCTGGCCGGGATCTTGATTGTCCTGGGGGCTCGCCTCGCCGGCGGATGCACCAGCGGTCACATCATCTCGGGCATCAGCCAGCAGGCGCTCAGTGGGATGGTCTTCGGAGCGGCGGTCTTTGGCTCGGCCATCCTGACGGCACGGTTCGTGCGGAGGGTGGGATGAATTCCGTTTGGGCGGCGCTGGTCGGAATAGCCATGGGCTGGCTGATCCACGAAGTCGGGGCGTCGGATCCTCGGCGCCTGCTGGCCAATCTCAGGCTCGAACAGTTCGATGTCATCCGCTTCATGGCGTTGTCCATCGCCGTGGCAGCTGCCCTGATCCCGCTGTTGGGCTTGGCCGTGCCCTTGCACACGGCCATCAAGTCCCTGCCTTGGTTGGGGGTGGTCGCAGGAGGATTGGTGTTCGGCGTGGGCTTCGGCTTGGTAGGTTTTTGCCCAGGTACCTGCATCGTGGCGGCCGGCTCGGGCCGGCGTGAGGCCTGGGCGGTGATTGCGGGCGGGGTGGCCGGAGCGTTGCTCTATCATCTGACCTCTCCCTGGTTGGCGGGCTTATGGCAGGCCTGGGATGCGGGCCGACTGGTCCTGCCTGACCTGATGGGGCTGCCGTCGTGGGCTACGGGGGGACTGCTGGCGGTCCTTCTGCTGGTGGCGGTGCGTCTGCTGCCCGAGAGGCCGGCCGCCCAGGGAGGGTAATCGATGCGGTGGTTACTGGGCTTCGGGGCCGCAGTGTCGACGGTGATGGCCGGGCCTGCCGACGCCTCGGCGGTACGACCCTCCACTTCCTCCAGGGCCGTGCCGCCTGTCGCGCTGGCCTATCCCGACCCGGATACCTTGAAGGAGGATGAATCCGGGCGAATGGTGAAGGATGGGCTGGATATTCTTTCCCGGACCCGTATCAGATTGCCGGACCACGTCGGCAATCGTCTCAATTGCACGAGCTGTCATCTGGACTTGGGCCGTAAGGCCGGTGCGGCCCCGTGGGTCGGAGTGCATGCGGCCTATCCGCAGATCCGTGCCCGGAAGGGCGGGGTGGATACTCTCGAGGACAGGGTCAACGACTGTTTCGAACGAAGCATGAATGGCAAGGCCCTACCGCCTGGCAGCCCCGCGATGCGGGCCATTCTTCTGGCGATGGCCTGGCTGTCACGGGATGTCCCCATGGGGCGGATGGTGCAGGGCCGAGGAGTGCCCCCGCTCAAGCCTCCGGCGCCGCCGAGCAGGAGCCGAGGCAAGGCCTTGTACGAGGAGCGCTGTGCGGCCTGCCACGGCGTGGACGGACAGGGAGTGAATGACTTCCCGCCGCTCTGGGGACCTCAGTCCTTCAATATCGGAGCGGGGATGGCGCGGCCTTGGACCGCCGCCTCCTTCATCCGGGCCAACATGCCTCTGGGGCAGGGGGGGACGTTGACGGCGCAACAGGCCCATGACATCGCGGCCTGGATTCTTTCGATGCCGCGGCCGGACTTTCCCGCCAAGGACAAGGATTGGCCCCGCGGGGGCAAGCCGCCCGACTGCCCATATTGATGCCCGTGGCCCTCCTGCCCGCTTGACGCATCAACTCGTCGTGATATGGTCTTAGTACCCCGTGGGGGTATAGGAGGTTGGTCGTGGAAACCAAGGAAACCGTCTGGTCCGTCGAGCAAGTCTATGCCGCGCTCAACCGGGGCGAACGCTTGGCCGTCCTTGACGTTCGTAATGAGGATGAGTTCGCGGCGGGTACCTTGGAGGGCCGCCATGAGGTGCCGCTGGCCCATGTGCCTTACTTCGACTTCATCGAGGATGCCGATGCGGCGATGGCCCGTCTCCCCTTCGGCAAGGACTTGCCAGTGGTGGTTGTCTGTGCGAAGGGTGGCTCTTCGGAATTCGTCGCGGAAGTGCTGCGCGAGGCCGGCTGGGAGGCCATCAACATGGAAGGGGGCATGGCTCGCTGGGCCGATGTGCTCGTTCCGACCGAAGCGACGCCCGCAGGTCATCCCTGGACCCTGCTGCAGTTCAATCGTCCGGGCAAGGGTGCCCTGTCCTACATGATCGTGTCGGAAGGCGAGGCCATGGTGGTGGATCCCGCCCGGACCCTCGAGCCCTATCTCGAGATGGCGGCGGCGCGCGGAGTCCGGATCACCCATGTCATGGACACCCATGTCCATGCGGACTATGTTTCTGGCGGAGTGGAGCTGTCCCGCGCCACCGGTGCGACGTATCACCTGAGTGGCGCCTGTGGCTATGAGGGAGACCTGCGGCTCTCCAGGCAGCCGGGCAAGGTGCGTGTGGGCCAGGTGGAGATGATCAAGCTGGCCACTCCGGGGCATACGCCTGGAAGTACCAGTTTGTGGGTCGACGGTCATTGGCTCTTGACCGGGGACACCCTCTTCGTGGACAGCGTGGGACGTCCTGACCTGGGTGGGCAAGTGGACCCCTGGGCCCGCGATCTCTTCCACACGCTGACAGAAGTGCTCGCGGACCTTCCCGATGATACGGTGGTGCTGCCGTCCCACTATGCCAGTCACGCAGAAATGCGACCCGATGGCCTCGTGGCGGGCACGCTCGGAGCCTTGCGGCAGCACAATCAGGGCATGCAGGCGCGTGATCTGCCGGCCTTCCTCGAGTTCATCCACGCCCACATGCGGCCATCTCCCGAACACTATGCGACGATTCGTCGCATCAACCTTGGCGCCCTATTTCCGTCCGAGGATCAGATTCTCCAGCTGGATCAAGGCAAGAATCAGTGTGCCGCCAGCATGGCGCGCAAGGCCTGAGGTTCTTCTCGATGACCGAAGCAGACGGCCCATCACGGGTCGGCCTGCTTCAGTTGCCGGGAGGGACGGGACCTGTGGAAGGCAGCCTGGATGAGTTTCTGGCGGGCAGCCCGGAACCGAGCCTGGTCATGGCCGACCTCGAGGCGAGGCTCGATCGTGTCGATGACGACGGGAACGGAAGATGGCCGAGGCTGAGGTGTAGGTCGGATGCGCGCGCAGAGGATGCCGTGGTCCCGGGGACGAGGCGGGGTCCTCCGGGACACAAGATAGGATTAAGGATGGGCCAAGGTTCCTTCTGGCGTCGTCACGTAAGCGTCGCTGTAAGCCCCGTTGGCGATACTATCGGGAGTGCTGGGCGACACGGCCCCACTGGAACTGGTCGGAGGACCTCGTGATGAAACGATGGATGGCAGGTGTCCTGACGGCGACCGTCATGGTGGGTTGCGGGGCCTTCCCGGGCATTTTTGCGGGGTCTCAGGACGAAACGGCCAAGGAAACCATGCAGGCCTATCGCCTCATGGGTCTGGAAGACGAGTCGGGGGAACAGGTTCTCGGAGGGTCGAGGGATGCTCGCATGAGGGCTCGTTTCGAGCAGCTGGATACCGACCGGGACGGAAAGGTCAGTTACGAGGAGTTCGTGGCGGGCATGCCCGCTCAGGGTCGCGGACTTCCCCGGTTGGGAGAGGTCTTTGATCGAGTGGACGATGATGCCGATGGTGGGATTGGCCATGAGGAGTTTCGTGGAGGGCATATGCGGGGCGGGCGACCCGGTCCTGGCGGAATGAGGCGTGGCGGCAAGCGAGGTCCGCATGTGGGGCCTCATCCGGGCGGACATCCTCCGTACATGCGCCCGCCGATGCACCGCTTGCCGCCCGTGCCGGGACGACCTGAATTCCCGC
>JAYKGV010000038.1:0-38581 GCA_035285595.1 Candidatus Sericytochromatia bacterium | reverse complement strand
ACGACATCCCCACCGAATTTGGAGCGATACTCTACGGCCAAATTGATGACCTGCAACGCCGCCACGGGATCGTCCGTCGAAACGTGAAAAATAGGGGCATCCAGCATCTTGGCCACGTCGGTGGCATACTCTCCCGAGCGTCCCTCACGGGCCGAGGTGGTAAAGCCCACTTGATTGTTGACTACGAGATGCAGAGAACCCCCGGTCCGATAAGCGGGGAGCCGAGAGAGATTCAAGGTCTCCTGAGCAATTCCTTCACCAATGAACGCCGCATCTCCGTGGATGATTACGGCCATCGCGTCTTCACCGTTGAGATCTCGCAGGGCACGTGCCCGTCCCAGAGCCACCGGACCGACAAACTCGAGGTGGCTGGGATTGAAGCACAAGGAGACCGCGACACGATCGCCGTCCTCGAGTTCCCAGGTCCGATGCCAACCTAAGTGATATTTGACGTCCGCATGGCCGGGATAATCCCCATCGGCATCCTCGAACTCGCGGAAAATCAGGGATGCAGGCTTGCCCGCGATGTGCGTGAGCACGTTGAGCCGCCCCCTGTGGGCCATGCCGAGTACGAGATGTCGAGTTCCCGCCTCGCCCGCCGCCTGAATGAGATGCTCGAGTACCGGAATCAGAGTCTCGGAGCCCTCGAGCGAGAAGCTCTTGGCACCGAGGAACTTCTTCTGGATGAACTCCTCGAAGACCGTCGCCCGAATCAGCGCGTCAAGAACACGAGGCTGCCGTTCCGGAGCAATGGGCGCGTCCAGACGCCCTGACTCGACCTCGCGAACCAACCAGTCCCGAGGCTCCACGGCATCCAAATGACCCATCTGGACACCGACCCGTCCGGCCCAAGTTGCTTTGAGCCATCCGAGAAAGGCGTCACCAGACGGGAGTCCAGCGGGCAAACCAATCCCCTCAGGGGCCCCGACGGCAAGGTCCTCGCGCACCAGCCCGTGCCATCCCAGTTCAAGCTCGGGGACAGGAAGCCTTGGCGTTCCCAACGGGTCCAAGGCCACGGCACGATGCCCATGTCGACGATAGGCATCCACGAGGCGAACCAGACCTGGGGGAGCGCCACCGCCTGCCACCCCACCAAACAATGGAGCCGGCTGGAATCCTGGACCGATTCGGGTGGGCTGCTCCGCTTGGGAAGCCGCAAAAGTTGCTTGCCAATCCGGTCCGACCGACGCAGGATCCTCAAGCCAATCGGCATAAAGACCTTCGACGTAGGCTAGGCTGCTGGGATCAGGAAGCGGGTTGTATCTCGACACGGTCATCCGCACCTTTGGGGAGGCTGTGGGACTCCATTGTAGCTTGCCCGGCCCCCCGGGGCCATCCCGAAGAAACCGGGCAGCAGGACTCTCACACGCCTCGAACCTCACTGGACAATGCGTGACCCGGTACCGGAATCTGCGCCTGAGGCTCCACTGTCGACTCGGGGCGACGACCACGCCGCATGATCCTGCCCATGCCCCCTTTCATGTCGTCGAGCAAGGTATAGAAGACCGGCACGACCAGCAGGGTCAAGAAGGTGGAGGTCACCAATCCCCCAATGACGACCACGGCCATCGGCGAGCGGAACTCGGACCCGGCACCGATGCCTAGCGCCATCGGCAGCATCCCGAGCACCATCGCAGCCGTCGTCATCAAGATGGGGCGCAGGCGCACCTTGGCAGCCTCAATCACCGCCTCGAAGCGCACGACACCACGCTCTCGCATCGTAAGCGTGAAGTCGATGATCAAGATGGCGTTCTTGGTCACGATACCCATCAGCATGATGATGCCGATGAGCGCCATCATCCCGAGATCCTTCCCGAACAAGAGCAGCCCGAGGAAGGCCCCGATGATGGAAAGAGGCAGGGACATCATGATGGTCAATGGATGCAGGAAAGAACCGAATTGCAGCGCAAGGATGAAGTAGATGAGAACAATCCCCATCAGCATGGCCTGACCGAAGCCTGAGAAGGAGTCTGCCTGCTGCTTGGCCTGACCGTCCATGTCGGCGACAACGCTAGGCGGCAGGTCAAGCTTGGGAAGAAGCTCCTTCTTGATGAAGTCTGTCGCTGTCCCCACCGTCGTCCCAGGGACCAGATTGGCCGTGACGTGCACCAGCCGCTGCCGATTCTTGTGTTCGATCTGCGAGAATCCCCCGGCAAAGGTCACCTCCGCCAAGGTCGAGAGCGGCACGGGCCCTCGGGGCGTAAGCACCGTCATGTTGCGCAGGCCGTCAAGATCCTGACGATAGCGATCGGCCAGACGGACCCAAACGTCGACTTCATTAGGACCGAAGGTGATCGTGCTGGGTGTCTCTCCGGTGGTCGCAAGGCGAAGGGTCAAAGCCAACTGGCTGGCGGAGACTCCATACTGCGCCATCCGCTCTCGATCAGGTACGAGACGGATTTCTGGCTTCTCGTCACCCAGCGAGGACTCGAGGTCGGCGAACATGGGATTGCCCGCCATCAGAGAGACCAGCTTCGCAGAGTACGCGCGCAGCTCCTCGAGGCTGTCCCCCTGGAGCTGGACATCCACCGGCTTGTTGTTGCCCGGCACCAGGCTGAACTCATCGGCAAGCACCTTGTAGCCCGCCACACCGGCAAACTCCTCGCGAACCAGCTTGGCCAGCTGGGCGTCGGAGATGGCGCGCTCGTCCTTCGGCACCATCAAGACGGACAGACGAGCATCATCCACCGAGCCGTAGTTGCCGATGGTGGTCAAGACGTGCGCGACCTCGGGATGGGCCTTGACCTTGGTCGCGACACCATCAGCGATACGGCGGGTCTCCTCGAGAGGAGAACCCTTCGGCAGCTGCACCCGAAGGAGAAACTCCCCGCGATCCGCATTGGTGAGAAAGCTCTTTTGGATGAAGTTCGTCAGATTGAGCCCACCAAAGAACGTCACGATAGCCAAAACGATGACGACGCCTCGATGCTCGAGTCCCCACCGCAGCAGACGGCCGTAAGACCGCTCCATCCGACCTTCAAGCGGCTCGCCGGCGGCTCCGTGGGCCTTGGGCTCGACCTTCAAGAGATAAGCCGACATCATCGGCGTGAGCGTCCGGGCAATCAGCAATGAGAAGGCCACCGCGAACGTGACGGTCAGTCCAAAGCTCTGGAAGAAACGGCCAATGAAGCCCGACATGAACGACATGGGCAGAAACACCCCGATGATCGTCATGGTGGTGGCCGTGACCGCCAACTGAATCTCGCCCGTCGCATTGATGGCTGCACGAATGGGTTCTTCACCCATCTCGAGGTGACGATAGATGTTCTCGAGATCCACCACGGCGTCATCCACCAGGATGCCGACCACCAATGACAAGGCGAGTGTCGTCAGGTTATTGAAGGTAAATCCCATAAGATACATCGGGATGAAAGCCGCGATGATCGACAAAGGAATCGCGAGGCCACTGATCAACATGGCGGGTACATTTCGCAAGAAAACGTACAACACCATGACCGCCAGAACTGCCCCGATCGCGAGATGCTCCCAGACGGCCGCGTTGGACTGCTTCACGAACTTGGTCGTGTCCTGCGCCTTCGTGATGGTCAGTCCCCTCGGCAGGGAATCCTTGAGAGCAGCCATCTTGCTGTCCAGCGCCGTGACCATCTCTACGGCATTGGCGTCGGTCTGCTTGGTGACCGACACGATGACGGCCTGAGCTCCGTCCACGGCAGCATAGGTCGTACGGTCCTTGGTGGCCTGGCGCACCGTGCCGAGGTCACGCAACCTGACGGTCGCGCCACCGGGAGTGGTCATCACCATGCCGCCCAAGGCGCCGACATCGTCGTACTTACCCATCGTCCGGACGTTGTACTGCCGAGGCGTCCCTTCGACGATGCCACCGGGCAGATTGTAATTCTCGGACTGAATCGTCTGGAACACACCGGGCAGGGAAAGCCCATGAGCCTGCAGCCGCTCGGGCTCGAGCGCAACTTCGACTGCGGGCTCCACATTGCCCGACAGAAGGATCTGAGCCACCCCGGGAACCTGCTCCAGCCGCGGCTTCAAGGTGTCCTTCACCCAAGTGGAGAGGGCGATATCGGACATGGGCGCAGAAACGGCATAGCTGACGATCGGTGTCGAGCTGAAGGAGAAGGTGGAAAAGCTGGGAGGCTTGGCATCCTTCGGCAGCTTGTACTGGATGGCAGAAATCTTGTCGCGGATGTCCGAAGCAGCCTCCTTGGACGAGGTTCCAAGCTTCAGGGTCACGATGACGGTCGACAGTCCGTCCTTGGACTGAGAGGAAAGCGTGTCAAGGCCGTTGATGCCCCCCACGGCATCCTCGATGGGCTTGGTGACGAGCGTCTCCACCTCGGTCGGCGCTGCACCGGGATAGACCGTATTGACCACCACCACGGGGAACTCGATGTTCGGAAAGAGCTCCAGCGGCATCTTGAAAAAAGATGCCATGCCCCCAATCACGAGCATCAGCATCAAGATGACCGTCGTGACGGGATTGCGGATGAAGAAAGTTGAGAAGTTGAAGCCCGAACTCTCTTCCGAGACGTTCGCGCCAGTCTTGGCCTGTTCCTGCATCGGTCAGCCCCCTGTCTTGATGGTGAGCAAATCGCCATCCTTGACGAACGCAGCACCTTGCGCCACGACGCGGTCACCGGGCTCGACGCCCGACAGGACCTCGACGCGGTCGGCTTGCCGTATGCCCGTTCGCACAGGGGTACGCACCGCCTTTTCACCATCGGCGAGGTACACCACCTGCTCCGCGCCATCCGTCTGAACCGCGGCGGTGGGGACGACCATCCCCTGGTGCGTGCCGGCAGCAAGCACACCCACGACATTCATACCCACCCGAAGACGCCCTGCCCGCTCGAGGCTTACCTTTGCCGAAATCAGGCGGGTCTGGGGATCTACGATCTGAGCGATGTCGAGGACTCGGCCGCGGAAGACCTCGCCCGGCAAAGCCACGCTCGTCATGGTCACAGCCGCGCCCTCCCGTACCAGGGCCAGGTCGCGCTCGGAAAAGCTCAGCTTCGCCTGGTAGCCATCTGCACGCGCCACCGTGAACAGAGCCGTCGAAGGCCCGGCCATGGCACCAACCTCTACTTGACGCTGCAGCACGATGCCGTCGATCGGACTGGTCACGACGGCGTTGGACTGGGTCGTCTCGAGCAGTCGGATAGACGCACGAGCCTGCCTGACCTGGCTCTCATTGAGACGGACACTGGCTTCGGCGGAACGCAGCTGCTGATCGCTGGCCACGTCCTGCTCGCGCAGCTCGCGAATCCGGCGCAGGTTGTCACGCGCCAGTTCGAGATTGGATTCGGCTGCAGCCAGGCCACTTCGCCCCTGCTGCAGCTGCCAAGCCATTTCCGGAACGTCCAGTCGCGCAAGAATCTGTCCCTTGCGCACCCTTGCTCCCTCCTCGGCTCCCAACTCGAGCACCCGGCCCGAAGCCTTGGGCAGGATGGAGACTTGCGCCTTGGGAATGACGGTCCCGGTCAGCTCGAGACGTCGCGAGACCGGAGCCGTCGCTACCGCAGCCGTGGTGACGGAAACGGGCTTTCGAACGGCAGCGGATGCGGCAGGCTCTGGTTCGCCGGACTTATGGCAAGCGGAAGTTCCGGACAAGGTTGCAATCGCGAGCAAAGGCATCAAGATAGAACGGTTCACTGCATGGCTCCAGTTGAAGAAAGACCCGCCCCGGCAGCCATCAGGGCCACGGGGTCAAGGGAAAGGGACTGGGCGAGGCGCAGTTCGGACGACATCGCGTCGTACTGGGCTTGGACAAGCCCCGTCCGAGCCTGCGTCAGGGCCGTCTGGGCATCGATGACCTCGTAGCCCGTCCCGACGCCTGCACGGAAGCGCACATCGGACAAACGCTGGGCTTCTGCCGCCACGGCAAGCCCCTTGCGGGCGATACGGACACGATCGCGCGCCTCCTGCCGGGACAACCAAGCCGCCGTGATCTCCGTGGCAAGCATCCGGCGGACCTGAGTCAGCTGCAGATCATCCTGCTGCAAATCCAGCCGACCCGATGCCACCTTGGAGGCATTCTTGCCCCAGTCAACCACAGGAACCTGCAAGGACGCAGACACGTTCAGCGCTCTCCCCGTCGCCACACCGAGCTGATTGTAACTGGCAGTTCCCAACACCTTGGGATAGACGCTCGTCTCGGTCAGATCGAGGTTGGCTTCGTCCAGTCGCCGCTTGGCGAGGAGACTTCGCACCTCGGTACGCGTCTCGACCGCTGCCGCAAGATCCCGGGCAGGGTCGAAGAGCACCTCGGGAACGACCGGCTGGGCCTCGAGGGGCCGAGTTCCCAGCGGCTCACCCAGTGCCGTTCCCAACGAAAGCCGGGCAAGCTCGAGCCCACCCGTTGCCGACCGAATCTGGCCCTCGACCGTCGCCAATTGGCCCTGAGCCTGCAACACCTCGAACCGGGTGGCCGTTCCGGCACGCAAACGCTTTTCTGCGGACTCAAGGTGACTTTGGGCTTGCCTTTGTGCCTGAACGGTCACCTCAAGCAGAGCAGCCGCACGCAGAACCTGCAGGAAGGCCGAAGCCGCGTCGAACCCGGCCTTGCGCAACTGCGATGCCCTGTCCTCCTCACCCAACTCCACCGAGGCCGATGCCAACTTGAGACCAGCCTGAGTCTGGAAGCCGTCAAAGAGGACCTGGCTGACACTGAGCCCCGAAGTCAAGATCATGAAAGGGGCATCGGACGCTCCGCCAAATCCGCCCAAGCCACCCAAGCCCAGGCCACCGAGAGCCCCAAGGCCTCCGGCCCCACCCAATCCCCCGGCACCCCCGAGACCACCTGCCGCGCCGCCTGCCCCCGGGCCGCCAAGCCCACCGAGTCCACCGAAGCCCAAGCCGATCGCATTGCTGTCCACCTGCCGGAACATCAATCCGGTGGCACTCGCGCTCACCTGGGGATACAAACCCGCGTAGGTCTGACGGATAAGCTCCTTGGCCTGAGACACCTTGGCCTCGGCGATCGCGACGGGCAACGCCCTTGCCCTCGCCACAACCACGGCTTCAGCCAAGGTCAGAACGGAGACAGGAGGCGATTCAGCCGCTCGGGCCGGATCCGGGAAAGAGAAAATTCCGGCCAGCAAGACGCCGACGGCACGAACCTTCATCGTCCACCCCTGTCGGGACGATAAGCCACGCCCACCCGGAAATCCTGAACGGCTTCCGCAAGATTCTTCGAGGACCCGAAACGTCGCGAGGTCTGCACCTCGAGATCCAGGCCGGACGCCATCGGCAAGGCCAGGGTGGCGTGCAGCGTACCAGGCTGGAAATCCGTCACCTCATAGGGTGCAGCAGGCATCTGGACCGACTGGAGAGGGGTGTACGAGAGACCCGCACGCAAGGTGGCCCCGAAGAGGACGGTCCCCGCATCCAGCCCCAGGCCGAGCCCCTGCCGATTCTGGGCGTAGTCAAGCGGTGTTCCTGTCCACGGGGTGTTGGCATTGGAAACCTGGGTCGTCAGGCCTGTCCAGACCAAAGACGGCACCCACTCGAAGGAAGCATCCCCGAAGACGGGCCCTGCGGAAACGACAAAGGTCGACTCTTCCACGGTCGGCTGGGGGTCGGGCTGGGTCAGCAGACCGCCGACCGTGAGCTTGCCCTTGACTCGGCTCGTAGAGACGCCAACAAGGAAGTTGCCGGCACGGAACTGACCCGTGGCATCCAGCATGTTCAGAATCAGACCTGAGGCCACCCGTCCCGGCCGGTCTCCATCGGGCTCGCGGGCCACCATCCACTGCCGGGCGGACAGCCCGAGCGAGATGCGGCTCGGGAAAGCCTGCACGGGTTGCTCACCCGCCGCCGTTTCCGACCCGCGGGCCGGCGTGACGAACGCGGCCTCGTAGACAGGCAAGGGCTCGAGGACAATACGGGCCGCGGCATCCCGCCCGACTTCCCGGGTGACGTACCCAGGCGCCGACACCACGAGCACGACGACCCCGTCGCTCCCCTCCAGCGTGAATCTGCCGGAATCGTCGGTCACCGCAAGCCCCACGCGACCCCGCAGGGAAACCAAGGCAGAGGGAACGGGTCGACCCACGGCATCAACCACCTCCCCCGCGATGGCAGAAGGAAGCTGACGAATGACCGCGGCCGCTGCCGAAAGATTGGCAGTCTGAAAACCCCAGCCTGCGACAAGGCACAAACTGGCCACCCTCAAAGAGAACTTGCGCATCATGGCACCCTCGTGATGGCGACTTCGGCCTCAACCAGATCGACACGCTCGCCATCCACGATCATCGCCCAGACAAGAGGTTTGTCCGCGGGCGCAGCTTGAGGCAACACGGCATAGGTGAAGGCCAGCTGGGTGTTGGAGAGCTTGGTGACCGGGTGTGGCACGCCTGAGATAACCAGCTTCAGAGCTCGGGCCTGAACCCACGTAATCGGGAAACTTGGACGATCGACGACCGCGGAAGCGGTGGTGCCGGCAACCGTGACGGCGACCTTCAGGGGAACCTTCGTGTCCTTCAGGTCGGACGAAAGCGGCAGGGGACTGTCGCAACCGGCCACCAATGCAGCCGCCGCAAGGGCAGTGGAAAATCGCAGCAAGGCACAACCTCTACAGAACCAAGGGGCGACCCTCGCTTGTCGAAGGTCTGTCTAGAAACAAGGTAAGGTATAGACTTTGCAGCTTGATTGCAAGCCGTCAGCAGAGGCCTGTCCGGCCGCCCACACAGTCAGCCGTCAAGAAAACCCGTGGAGCGAAGCGTTTCCGTTCGCCGGCGATGGGATTGCAGGTGACTCAGGAAAGTCCTGGCTCGCTCCGTCGCGGGCTGACGAAAGAACACGCCCGGCGTCGTATCCTCGAGGACACGGCCACCATCCAGAAAGACTACCCTGTCGGCGACTTTCTCGGCGAAGTGCATCTCGTGGGTCACCACGACCATCGTCATGCCCTGAGCGGCAATATCGTTCATGACCGCCAAGACCTCGTGGACCATCTCCGGATCCAATGCACTGGTGGGCTCGTCAAATAGCAGGGCCCGCGGCTCCTGTGCAAGCGCCCGGGCGATAGCGACACGTTGCTGCTGCCCACCTGAGAGCTGGGAAGGATAAGCATCGGCCTTGTGGCCCATGCCTACGCGCCCAAGCAGGAGCCTGGCTCGCTGCTCCGCATCGGTGCGATTCGCGCCTCGCACAAGGACTTGTGGCAAGGTCACATTTTCGAGCACTCTGAGATGCGGGAAGAGGTGGAAGCCTTGGAAGACCATCCCGACCTCCGCCCGCAGGGAGGCCAGGGTGCGCGCACCGCCCGAGAGGCCTTTGCCGAAAAGCTGAATCTCGCCCTCGTCGACGTCCTCAAGCCGGTTCATACACCGCAGCAGCGTACTTTTCCCCGAACCAGAAGGCCCCAGGAGGACCACCTTCTCACCCGCACGGACATCGAGATCGATACCCTGCAGGACCTTCACGCTGCCGTAGGCTTTGTGGAGATTCCAACACGAAATGGCGACTGAGGCGGACAAGGTTCAGGTCCTCTGGAGCCTGGCCTCGGTCCAGCGGGCCAGAAGGGCAGCGGGATAGCTTATGGCGAGGTAGAGCGCCGCCGTGAGGAGGCCAAGCCGGACATAGTCATACGTCGCGGAGGCCAGCATGCCGTAACTCTTGGTCAACTCGACGAGCGTGATGACCGACACCAATGAACTGTCCTTGAACAGAGCGATGAAATCGTTGGTGACAGGTGGAATGGTGACACGCAGCGATTGTGGAAGTATGACGTGCCGAATCGCTTGCATCCGGGTCATCCCCAAAGCGGCACACGCCTCGTGCTGCCCCCTCGGCACCGCCTGCAGGCCGGCTCGATAGTTCTCGGCCTCGTTAGCTGCGTAGTTGAGCCCCAACCCCATGACCCCAGCTACGAAAGCGTCCAGCTCGATACCAAGTTTTGGCAGCGCGTAGTACAGCATGTACAGCTGGATCAGCAAGGGAGTGCCACGGACGATCTCCACGTAACCCGTCGCAAGCCAGCGCACCGGAGTAGGCCCGAAGACCCTGCCAAGGGCCAGCAGCATCCCCACCGCCATCGCCAGCAACATGGCCGACACCGAAATGCGGCATGTCATCCACGCCCCCTGGAGCAGCACAGGCAGGTACTGCCCGATACCCGGGCCGTCCATCCGCGAGAGCGGCTGATCGTCACGGTATTCGGCCAGCTTTTCCTGCAGAGGATTCCATAGATTCCAACGCTCCAGGATGCGCTGCAGACTGCCGTCATCAATCATGCTGCCTATCGCCTTGTCGAGCTCTCTTTTCAGCTCCTCATCGGACTTGCGCAAAGCAATACCGTAATATCCGACCCCACGTGGCGGCTCGATGAAGCGCACGCTCGGGTTACGCCCCGCATAAAAGTCTGCAACCGGCTGATCGATATAGACCGCGTCCAAGCGGCCAATCGCCAGATCCTCATAAACGGCGAACATGTCGGTGTAGTGCTTGATGTCGACCTCGCCCAGCAGCTCAAGCTCCCGATGAGCGGCCGTGCTGGTCACGGTGCCGACCTTCATGCCCTTGAGATCCTCGAAGACCTGGATGCGGCCCTCTCCCTTCCTGACCGCGATACGCTGCTGATACACGCAATAGGGGCGGGTGAAGAGTGCACCTCGCTGATGGTCGTCCGTAATCTCGATGCCGGCCATGGCCACGTCGATCGTATTGCGGCTCAATGCGGGAATAAGGCTGTCCCAATTCACCTGTACCGGCAGGAAAGTCCTGCCGATGCGTTTCCCTAACTCGTCCGCGATTTCGCGCTCGAAGCCGATGATGCGGGCAGGGTTGGCCGGGTCAGCGTAACCGTATGGGGCGCCGCCCTCGAGATCGAGGCCCCAGCGTAGCTGCTCCGCAGCCCCTGCCGAACTCGCACCAAGAACAAGGACCGCCAGCAAGACCAGCAAGCCCCGTCCACACGTACGTCCAAGCCAAAGCAGGGCGCGCAAACCGTTCATCGCGGGCCATCGTACCAATTCATCCGGGCATTGCAAGCGCGGCATCCCTTCGGCACGGTGCACAGGTCTAGAGGACGGAAGGAGGCAACCGATGAACCTTCGCAGATTGGCTTGGCTCGGCGTGGCGCTGCTGGGCTGCGGAGCCACCGGCACGGCCTCGGCAAAGACTCCCTCGGGCGAGGCCGACGGCGCCACAAGCATCTTGTTGGGTCCTCAGGGAGCGATGGTGACCATGCGCAGGGATGTGGCATGGGCCGAAGGGCAAGACAAGGTCGTGCTGACAGGGTTGCCTCCGGGCCTTGAGGCCGGGACGCTGACCGTAGAAGGCATTTCCGGACTGAAGCAGGTGCGCGTGCGTTCCCACGCGGCCGAAACCAAGGACCTGCTGGGCGACTTCCATGGTCGCGACGTCTTGGTCGAACCCACGCCTGGAGCAAGCCCCATACCGGTCAGGATCGGCGGCCACCCCGAGCGTCCGCTGTTCAAGATCGGGGACACGTGGACGCCCGAGTTGCCAGGCCGACTCTTGTTGCCCGAGTTGCCGCCTCGCGCATTCGGTACGACTCTGGAGCTTCAGCGCGTCGACAGACGGCGCGTTTTGTCGACTGCCACCCTGCGCTTTCATGACGCCCGCAGTCGCTGGCAGCCCGAAATGCGATTGAGTCTGGATCGCTCCGGCAGCCGCGGACGCCTTGAAGCGTGGGCCGTGGTGAGCTGGGCCAGTGGAGGCTATGGACCCTCGTCCCGACTGGAACTTGTCGTTCAGCCCACCCGACCGCCTGTGCCTTGGTGGCCACTGGCCAGGACGGCCGAAGCGGCAGACAGCTCCTCGCCTACCCTGGAGCCCGAGGGTGGCCTCTGGCGCTTGGCGTGGCCAGAACTCGTGGACAGCCGCATCCCGGGCCAACTCAGACTGCCCATCGGCCTGAAGGAAGAGATTCAGGTCGACACGACCCACATGCTCGAGTTCGCAGTCCCCTGGGAATCGTGGGATCTGCGTGAAACCCGGAAGGCGACCCTCCGTGCCGAGGTAGGGGGGGCATCGGGTCCGGGCTTTCCATGCCCGCCCGGCCCTTGGACCGTGACCCGAGCCGACGCTGCCGGCGTGCCTCTGCCGCTTGCACGTACCGCCGGCGAGGCCACTCCCGCGGATGACCCCCTGCAACTGAATCTCGGGCTCTCCCTCGACGTCTCGGGAACCATGCGGCAGAGCGAAGTGACGGACGATGCGGAGGGGCGAAGGGTTGTCACGATGAAGGGCAGCGTCCACAACGCTGGCAAGGAAAGTGTTCGTCTCGAACTGACCCTGCGTGCGGATAGCGGCGGCACCTGGGTCAAGGGGCAACCCGAACCTGATGCCAAGGCCCCAGGCATCGCTCGCTGGAAACTGAGCCTCGCCCCGGGAGCGCGAAGGACTCTGGAAGCAAGCTTCAGACGACCGTCACCGGTCAATCGACCCGGCGCACCTTGGCCCGCACCTTGACGAGGCCCGCCTCGGCAAAATACCACCGCATCCGTACGAAATTCCCTGCGACCAGCTGGCGACGAGGGCTGAAAAGCATCAAGTGGCTACCCCCGGGATCAAGTGAACATGTAGCCCCCAACGGAATTTCAAGTTGCGAGAGCTGGCGCATCCTCGCCATCCCAGCGGTTGCGGGGACCATCTCGTGCAGTTCAACCCTTGCAAATTCATCAGCCTCGACACGCAACAAGCGATCGGGCTTACCACCGCCCAGAATCACCCCATAGCCTGCAAGGACAGGGGCCTGAGGCGGGGCCTCACGGATCCACACGTCCTGGATCTGCAGCGTGCCGGACCGCAGGGGCGCCGCCATGGCCGGCGAAACCGCAACGACAAGCGACGAGAGCACCCAACGGAACAGCCTGGACGACATAGGACTCGCATTCATGAGCTCACGCCCTCACCAGTGTAGCGCCTGGCGCAGCTCACCCGGAACAAATGGTGGAGACAGCCTCCCCCGGATCCTCCCCCTGGGATCGACCAAATGGACATCCAGCGAATGCTCGATCTCCCCCCCAAGGGTCGCCGGCTTGGCCCATGTCGCCCCGAAGGCACGACATACCAGGTCCAACTCACGGGCATCCCCTATGCGTACAGCCCTGAAATCAGGATGAAAGTACCGAACATAATCTCCAATGAGCTTTGGCGTATCCTGGTCAGGATCCACGGTCACCATCACGACCTGGAGATCCTTGCCCCTGAGCCCGAGCGCCCTGACTTCACGGGCCAGCGCGGCCAGTCCCGTGGGGCACGCCGACGGACAGCCACGGTAACCGAAATACACCAGGCTCCAGCGTCCCTCGAGCTGCCGCCACGAGAACGTGGCACCTGTCCCATCCTGCATCGCGACCTCAGGCAAACCATCCCGTCCCTGACTCCACCACGCTCCCGCCAAGGCGAGAAGCAAGACGCACAGGACGGAAAGCCCTGCAATCCAGCCGTACCAGCGGAAGCGTGATGAAGCCCCCAAGGCTTACTTGACCTGGGTCCGGTCGATCACGGAGAGGGTATTGTCCACGATATTCGAGACGAAGGCGCGTCGATCCGTGAATGCCATCTTGTGATGCCCGTTGCCGACCTGAATCACGTGCATGACCTTGTAGGTCGTCGCGTCAATGACCGTCACGGACGCATCGCCATCTCCTCCCACCCAGATCTGGTCGGGACCGCCGGGCACGGGGGACGGAACCCGATAGACATGGACGGGCGAAGCAGGTTTGTCATCGAGCTTGCGCCCCACCAAGACATGCTGCAGGATCTGGCCGGACACGAGGTCCACCACGGCGACCCGGTCCGCTCCCTTGCAGGTGACGAAGGCCTTGGTCTTGTCGGCCGACAACACCGAGTCCGTGGGAGTCGACAGCGTCGTGGGCTTGCCGATCAGCGTACCGGTCGTCGGATCGTAGACCACGATCGTGTTGCTGGTCTTGTTGCCGTACATCAGCCGATCCTTGCCGTCCACCAACCCCATCTCGATGGGCCCGGGTTCGTTACCTTCCTGCAAAATGCGCTTGTCACCCTCGAGACCCGAACCGTCGTCCTTGAGTGCCGACACCACGACCGCGTGGTCAGGACCGCTTGGAGCGGCCACATACTTCTTCCCGACCGCGATGAATCCCCCGGCACTGCCTGTGGCCACCGGTGCAAGATCAAAGCTCGCGGTGGCAGGCACAGCGGCAAAATCGGCCACTCCCGCCACCTCCGGCCACCTGACCCAGAAAAGGTTGGCCGGCACGCCCGACTGCTGCAACAGCGCCGTGCGGAAGTTCCACCAGCCCAGGCGAGAACCGGGCTTGCCCTCCATCTGGATGTAGCCCACCTGATCCTGCGTGGTCGGCGACACAATCCGCAAGGCCTTCCGCGCTCCATCAAGCGCAAAAACCACGTTGTGACCGGGATCGGCCTTGGTATAGCTGGGACTGGCCGAAACCGTGGCTGCCGCGGTCCCCGGTAGGAGTGCGGTGAAGTCGAGGGTGCGCAGAATGGCTCCGGTGCCGCCATTCCCATCCGGATCGACGACCTCCATTTTTCCGGCAGAAGGATTGGCATTGAAAACCAAGCCTCCGGCCACATCGATGCCGTGGGGTCCCTTGGCCGTAGGAATCGTTGCGAGCGGCGTCAAGGCGGGCGCACCAGAGGTGGTGGGAGAGTTGTCGCTGGCGGTGGCCGAGGTCCCCACCGTTGCAGGGTCCGCGCACGCGGCCAACGCCATGCTGAGCGCCACGAGAAGTCGAGGGCTGCCTGCAGCCCGTCGATAGATTGCCATTTAAGAATTGCCTCATGTAGAGGACGGCAATACCCGCGAGGGGAGAGCCGCCCCGTAGGAAACGTTCCGATGTCTTCAGACGTTCAGGAGGCGAGGTGGAGGCACATCAGGAGGGAATCGCCCGATGGGAGGAGATACAAGAGACTTGCCCGCAAGCCAATCAGCACCGACGACGAAGAGAAGCTTCTGGCAAACACGCTCGGCAAGCAGAGCTTCTTCAAGTTCAGGTCGTTCTTCCCCCCCCGCAACACCCTGAGCAGTCCTGGCAACCTGGGCCAGGAAGCTGTCCCGTCCCGTCCACGAACAAGAGTGGGCCGCAGCCTCGTGCAGACATATCCGAGGACATACGGAGTCGGCATTGCGGACACTCAGCAAGGCAAGCAACACCAGACCGAAGCCCACAAGGCGGGAGAAGAACCTCACGTCTTGCGACCTGTGTCGCGTAGCCTCGTCGACACGCCCAGCACCTCTCTGGCCGCCCCGAGATAACCGTCAGCCCGAAAATCTTCGAAGCCGGCATCGGCAAGCCGGGCCGCCAGACGTTCATGTGCCTGCGGCAACGCGTACCAAGGAACGAACGCAAAGGCATGATGCACGGAGTGGTAGTTGAGGTAGTTGAAATACCACTCCACCAGCCGGTGGGTACGGACATTGCGGCAGCTCGCCCACTGTGTGTCGAAGAACGTCTCTCCCGCCCCCCATAGGCCGTCATGCTCGACATGCCCACGAAACTGCATGATGGCCCCCACCACTCGCTCCAACACCAGCCACGTGAGCGCCCACATGCCGACCAGCTCGAGCCCCCGACCACCCAGCACGTGCTCGCCTACCCACCAGGCCGTGCCGTAGAAAAAGATCTGAGTCAGCACGACGCCTACGACATCCCGGAGCATGGCACCGAGCAGCTTCGGATCGTCGCGTCGCAGGCGCCAACCGTGGGCGATCATCTCGACGATCAAGCCAACCCCGCCCTCCACCAATATGCGAATGGGGAGGCGATGGCGCAGTCGCCATCGCCCGAAGGTCCCGGCCGCATCCCACTCTTCCGGCAGAGGCTCGATGCGCTCCGGATCCCGTGAATCCGAACTATTCCACTTGTGATGCAGCAGATGCAAGCGTCCATACGTGTAGTGCGGCCACAGGAGAGGCCAGGAGAGGAGGGGCGGCAGGAAATCATCCACCCATTTCAAACCGGTCAAGGTGCGGTGTATGGCATCATGGGTAAGGATCATGGCTGAGGCCACCCAGAGAGCAAGGCCCACCACCGAGACTCCGAAGAGCCAAGGCTCGCGCCGGACGGCGCCCATGACCACCAGCGCGATTCCACCCGCCAGCACAACAGCGCGGAACATCACCTGCCGGAGCCCAGGGCCCGGACGCACGACGGCGAACTCCCTCACCAAGCCGGCCAGCTGGGCGACAGGGACCGATCGGGAGTAAGCAGGGGCCGAGGTGGGGGCCACGTCCGGAACCATGGGCTTATCATGCCCCGCTCGGCCTGCTGTCTCTCACGCAGGTCCACCTGAATCCCGGTTCCTCACCGAAAAATTGCAGGCCACGAGTTAGGATATGTACGCTTGGCGCCGTGGTCACTGCGCGCCCCTCGTCACGCCCTCTAAGTGCGGCCGAGCAACCTTGCCATCACGATGTGGGGCAGGCCCACCGCCTCGAAGACCTCGCCGACCTCGCGCCAGCCCTCACGAGCATAGAAAGCCCGGGCTGTGAGGCGGGCATTGCACCATAGGGACAGCTCGCCCTGTCGTCCCAGATCGGATTCGATCCAACGCAAAAGAGCCCTTCCCACTCCCCGTGACCTGTGTTCCGGTTCAACGGCCATGCCCCGCAACTGCCAGCGCGCCTGAGGAACGCCTGGATGCTCCGCCCGGATCAGGGTGCAACAGCCTATCAGCCGTCCAGCCATCCACGCGGCAAGATGTCGACTGTCCGGGAGCTCGTCTCCCGCGAACAGACTGGCTTCAAAGGGCTGCCCCGCGCGCAAGACCCTGTGTCGCAAGGGACGGACAAGCTCAAGAGAGGAGGGACCCACCCTCGGGGATTCCCAAGACGCCGGGTTCAAGGCCATCCTTTCGAGCCCTGTTCAGGGCACTCAGAAATCAGGGAAGGGCGGCGGGGTCAGTAGAGGAGGCTGGGTGGGCGCAGGCGGTGGGGTCAGCAAAGGAGGCTGGGTGGGCGCAGGGGGTGGGGTCGGCAAAGGAGGCTGGGTGGGCGCAGGCGGTGGGGTCAACAAAGGAGGCTGGGTGGGCGCAGGGGGTGGCGTAAACATAGCCGGAGCGGTTGGGATTGGCAGAGGAGAGAAGATCGGCATCTCCACAGGCTGAAAGGTCGGGAAATCCATCGGGTCAGAGGTGGGGAACTCCATCGGGGGGAAGGAGGGGAACACCATCGGAGGGAAGGTGGGTACGGCCAAGTCCAAAGGCAAAGGCACAAGAGCATCGAATTTGGCCATGAGCGCCTCGTTTTCGCTCTGGATGGCTTCCAAGACCTTGGCGACCTCGTCGAATGAACGCAGAGCCTCCAGCCTCGCTTCCCTGGCCTCTGCCTCCAGCTGCCGGGTCAGCTCCTCGAAAGCCTCGAACGAGTCTACGCCAATCGTCTTCTGGTCACCGAACTTCTTGCGGAAACCCACGGTCGCCAAGGTCGTCGCGAACGACAACGGCTGCCCTGCCGGTCGGAATGGCAAGCTGTTCAAGACGATGGGCTTGTCTCCCAGCTGGAAGCGGGAACGAATCTCCGATGGCTTGCGTGCACCGATATCGATTCGGTAGTAGCCGTCGCCGTCGGTCGTCCCCTTGACGGTCCCCCCGTCTTCAAGAAGCACCTCCACGGAAGCACTGGCCACGGGGACCTCTTCCGAGCTCGTGGCGGAGGGTGAGGCGCTTGGTGAGCCGGTCTCCGCGAGGACCGTGGCCAGGATCCTGCGCGCCCCGACGTTGTTGGACACGAGACCGCCTGCCGTATTGGCGATCAAGGCACCGGTGGCCGTCACCCCCAGACCAAGCTCTTGGCGCACCCTTGAAGGTACGGTCACCCTGCCGGACCATCGGCCCTCGGGGTCAGGCTGGGCCACAGCGGCGCGGGTCAACGCGTCCTGATTCGACTGTCCCACGGGGGCCGTGGCTGCTACGAGGCCTCCCGAGGGCGCCGCACTGCAGGCGACGACCACCGGCAGCAGGGCAGTCAGCCAGCGTCTGGACATCCGGGCACCTCTCCACCGAAATCACGGCCAAGGAACCCTTTTGACTTACCCAAGGCGTGGGATTTGCCACATGTTGCCGAGGTCGAAGGAACTCCTGCGGACGCGGAGTATGATGACAGGGTGAGCTTCACCCCAAACTTGGCTGCCCCTCTCGATCTGGGGATTCTGAAACTAAGAAATCGAGTCGTGATGGGCTCGATGCATACCGGCCTCGAAGACCGAGTACGGGACTTCCCGAGGTTGGCCGCCTATTACGCCGCCCGTGCCCGTGGTCAGGTTGGCCTGATCGTGACAGGGGGGTTCGCACCCAATGTCGAAGGCTGGCTCACCCCCTTCGGCTCAAGGTTGGCCACGCGTTCCGCCGTGCGGCACCACCGGATGCTGACGCAAGCCGTTCACGACGAAGGCGGCCGACTTGCCCTGCAAATCCTCCACGCCGGCAGGTATGGACATTCCCCCCTCGCCGTCGCCCCATCCCGGGTCAAGGCTCCGATCTCGTCCTTCACGCCCCGGGCACTGTCCGAAGCAGGGATCCAGCGACAGATCAGAGCTTTTGCCAGATGTGCCTCGCTTGCCCGCGAAGCCGGCTATGACGGCGTTGAAATCATGGGCTCGGAAGGATATTTCCTGAACCAGTTCTTGGTGACCCGTACCAATCGCCGGACGGACCGATGGGGCGGCACCTACGAGAACCGCATGCGCTTGCCTGTCGAGGTCGTTCGCAAGGTGCGCGAGGCCACAGGACCGGATTTTCTCATCATCTACAGAATCTCTGTTCTTGATCTGGTACCCGACGGCAGCACCTGGGAAGAGGTCGCGCAGCTTGCCCGTGCGGTAGAAGCGGCAGGAGCCAATGTCCTCAACACTGGGATAGGCTGGCACGAAGCCCGGATCCCGACTATCGCCACCTCGGTGCCACGGGCGGCCTTTGCGTGGCTGGGCCAACGCCTGAAGCAAGAGGTGGGCATTCCGGTCTGCGTCAGCAACCGCATCAATGACCCAGCAGTTGCAGAGAGCATCCTTGCCACCGGACAAGGCGATCTCGTGTCCTTGGCCCGTCCCTTGCTGGCCGATCCCGACTTCGTCGCCAAGGCCGTGGTCGGGAGGCCCGAGCGCATCAACACATGCATCGCTTGCAACCAGGCTTGCCTTGACCATATCTTCTCCGGCAAACAAGCCTCGTGCCTCGTCAACCCCCTGGCATGCCGCGAAACCGAGCGGGTTTCCCGGCCTGCTCCCCAGCCACGCCGCGTGGCCGTGGTCGGCGCAGGCCCGGCAGGAATGGCCTGTGCGGCTACCTTGGCCGAACGTGGCCACGACGTCACGATGTTTGAGGCCGCTGACACCCTAGGGGGCCAGCTGCGGATGGCGTGCAGGATCCCGGGGAAAGAGGAATACGCCCAGACCCTGCGTTACTTCGCCCACCGCCTCGAAGATGCCGGAGTCAAGCAGCGAATGGGCGTGACCGTGACAGCCGAGGAACTGCGTAGCGGTGGCTACGACGAGATCGTCCTTGCCACGGGCGTTCGGCCCCGATCTCCGGGGATACCCGGGGAGGAAGCTCCCCACGTGATGACCTATGCCGATGTCCTTGAACACGAACGTCCGGTCGGGACCAGAGTCGCCATCGTCGGTTCCGGCGGGATCGGCGTGGACGTGGCTGTCTTCCTGACGGAGGCGCGCCCCTCTCCCAGCCTGGACCTGGTCGCGTGGCGCGCCGATTGGGGGGTGGGTGACCCCGGTTCGTGTCGGGGGGGACTCATGGAGCCCCGGCCATCCGCCCCCCCGCCCCATGAGGTGACCTTGCTGCAGCGTCGCCCCGGCAGGCCCGGTGCGGGCCTTGGCAAAACCACCGCATGGATTCATCGGGCCACCTTGAAGAAACGAGGAGTCCGGCACGTGGCGGGAATCCGCTATGAGCGCATCGACTCCAAGGGTCTGACCTATAGGCAGGACGAAGGAAAGGGAACGCCGACCACCCTCGAGGTCGACACGGTCATCGTTTGCGCCGGACAGGAACCTCGCCGTGAACTGCTCCCTCTGCTAGAGGCCGCAGGCTTGAACGTCCACGTGATCGGCGGTGCGGCCCGCGCAACTGAGCTGGATGCCCAGCGGGCCATCGAGGAAGGCACGTTGCTGGGGCTGCGGCTGTGACCGACACCTCCGAGGGAATAGAGCTCTTCCTTGAGCCACCCTATGAAGACACCAAGCGGCTATACCGTGATTTCGACCGCAACATGGCGGTCATTCTCGAAGTTCATGCACATGCGGGCCGTATCCCGTCCTGCAAACGTGGATGCGATGCATGCTGTCACCAGTTGGTGCTCTCGACGGTCGCGGAGGCCAGGATCATGGCCGAAGCGCTCGCCGACCTGCCCGATGCCAAGCGACAGAGATTGTGGACCCGGTTGGAGGAGTGGCGCGTAGCGGCAACGGAGTTCCGTAGGGCCCTGCAGCAGCCGGGCGAGGAGCATCTGCAAGACCTGGTGGAAACCTTGGCGGAGGAGTATTGGGCCCGCAGGATTCCCTGCCCTTTTCTGGTCGATCGCGCGTGTGCCCTCCATGACGCACGCCCTCTTGCGTGCCGGCAGCATCATTCACTCGGGGACCCTGTCCATTGCGGGAACGGCTCGGATGCCCACATCGAGCAACTGGAAGCCATGGAGGACCTCTTTTTCATGGCCCAGGACCTGATTCCAGAGGATGAGACCGAGATGGGAATTTTCCAGGAACTGGTCATTCACCTGACAGATGCCAAAGGTGCTTAGGACCGACGCCCCAAGGCAAGCCCTAAACTATTGCTCGTCGAGCCGTCCCAGCAACTCAGGTCGGTTGGACTCGAAGTGCAGATGGGGACCGGTGGTCCAGGTTCCCGTGTTGCCACAAGTGCCAATCTGGTCTCCCCTGCGGTAGGGACCCGAAGGCGCCGCTGTATCCAAGTGGGCATATGAGGTGACGAGACCATCGGACGCACGCAGCTCGACGACGTGACCGTGGGTATGGCTGCGATAGGTGCGTCCTTGGCCATCGTGGGCTGCACGGACCGGTGTACCCGTCAGGCAGGCGATGTCCAGCGCAGGATGCCCCGGCTGTACGCCTCGGGTCACCACACCCGGCATCGGCCGCAAAAGCCTCTGAGGCTCTTGAGGGGGCGACGCCGCAGACCTGGCGTGAGGGGAAGGTCGATCTGGCCGAGGCGGCATGCGCCTCAAAGTTGAAACGGACGGCAGCATCAGCACGGTACCTTCAAGGATCGGGATGCTACAGCTTCGCACGGATGCCTTGGCCACAAGGTTGCGAACAAGCTAAGGTTCAGCGAAGCTTCGTAAGATCAGTTCCAGCAGGGACAACACCAGACCAAGCGGCAAACAGGTCCTCAGTCGTAGCTCTCGTCACCTGAGACAGGAGTTGACGAAACTTCCGGGGAACGCCAGGCTTCCGCGGCTCCGTGCCGGTAGACGAGCTCTCCCCCGAGAGCCCCGGTGCGAAAGGCAAATGCCGCACCTCCCACCGCCACCAAGGTGGAGGCGATCGCCACGGGCACGCTGACAGGCGAAGCTCTGAGTCCCCAGGCCACCGCCCCCAGCGCAAACTCGACTCCTGCCACCCACATGAACCGTTCCCCGGCTTCTTCATGCTCTTCCAACGCCTTCTCGGGCACGATGCGCTCGACGCGTTCCTCTTCCGCTTCGCCGGTCCGGGTGGCCGCGACGGAGAACCCAAACATCACGGCCTGCAACATCACGACCACAGCCCAGGAAGACGCTGGCCAGGATCCCCTGCGCCACGCCACAAGAACCATCAAGGCAACAAAAGGTGTGACGAGGGCAAGGCCGATCGGCACGTGCACCAACGCAGGATGAAGCAATCCGTCTTGCATGAATGCCATGATTGCGTAAGGGAATCCCTCTGTCACCCTCAGGGACCACGAAGGTGTCCAGCGGAAGAGGGTCTCATCGTCGTCGCCCGGAGTTTACAATCGACGTCACCGTGTACTCTGGTGACGTGCACGGTCTTGTCCGAAAAGTTGTCCCGGGATCTGGCCAGCTGATTATGAGAGTGTGGACCACGAGGCTCGTACATGAGCCGGGTGCCAAGCCAAGGTGCAGAGCCTTCTCGCCTCAAAGCTTCAGCTGGAGGGCTGACGCCCCAGAATCCGCGGACACTTCGTCACACCGAGGCCTCATCGCTAGACTCAGGAGGGGTCTTGACCAGGAGCCCCACCTTGATGACGAGCTCCCCCCTGCCTATCGCGGCCGGTTTCATCGGGCCCTTCGGAATCTGCGTGACAGCGACGTGAGCCACGGCTTCTCAGGGTCTTGTGGGGACGACTTTCATGGGCCCAAGGGCTCCCCTGCCGCCCGCGCGGTGGGGACGCGCTCCGTAGCTAGCGAAGAGGTGAAGGGAAAAACCAGATGCGACCCAGACGTCTGAAGATTCGAGGCCTTGGCACATCCCTGCCGGCCCGGGCCGTGACCGCTGCCGAGCTGGACCGTAATCTCGGCCTCGAGGAGGGCTGGGTCGCACGCCACTCGGGCGTCCTCGTCCGCTACCACGCCACGGATGAGACGGCTTCGGAGATGGGTGCCAAGGCGGCTCGCGCCGCATTGGATGATGCAGGTCTAGACTTTGAAGACCTCGATCTGCTGGTGGGGGCGTGCGGTACGCCCGAGCAGGCGATTCCGTGCAACGCGGCCCTCATCCAGAAAGCACTGGGCAAGGAAGAGTCTGGAATACCTGCATTTGATGTCAACTCGACCTGCCTGAGCTTCGTCACAGCACTTGATGTCGTGGCCTCTCTCATCGAATCGGGCCGTTACCGACGGGCACTCGTCGTCTCGTCCGAGATTGCCTCCGTAGGGCTCAACCCCCGTGAAATCGAGAGCGCAACCATCCTCGGAGATGGCGCCGCCGCTGCAGTGGTCGAACGCACACCCGAAGGGGAGAGCGCGGCCGTGGTTTGCGCACGGATGGAGACCTACAGTTCAGGTTCCGAGCTGACCCGTACGCGTGGCGGAGGGTCCCGCTACCATCCGCGTCGGTTCGACGGCGATCTCGCCACCTATGCCGAGAGGTTCACCCTGTTCGAGATGGATGGACGCGCCGTTTTCCGCTTGAGTGCCCAGATCCTGCCCGGCTTCATCGACCGGATGCTGACCGCTCACGGGTTGGTCCTCGATGACTTCCACATGGTCATTCCGCATCAGGCAAGCCCGACTGCACTGTGGCTCATGCAGCGACGACTCGGAATCCCCGAAGCACGCTGGATGGTGATCGCCCCCGAATTCGGCAACACGGTGGCCGCTTCAATTCCCATGGCTCTCACCATGGCCGTGCGTCAGGGGCGGGTCAAGCGTGGCGACCGTCTCATGCTACTGGGAACTTCGGCCGGTTTTTCCGTGGGTGCCATGGTGCTGGATTACTGAAGCGCGAGATCACGCCGTTCCCAACCGACCCGCTCGCTCACAAATCGTGTTTCTCGAGCAGCGGGACGGCCAAATGATTGACGACCCGGCGCAAGGAAGCCCACGCCAAGCGTCGAACCGGCGGAAGATGCGCGTCGTGAATGGCACTGTACTCGATCTTGGGCCGAGCGCCCCGACAGCGCTTGAAGCCAGCGGCTCCCGAACTCAAGTGCAAGAGGAGGCCTCGCTCGGCAGCTGATTCGTGGGTCAAGACGGACAGCATCCGATAAAGCCCGAGTTCCTGAGGCAAGGAGGTGTCGTACCCGAAGAGCGGCGTGGTCATCGTCCCGTTGCGCGCGTAGAACCCCAGCACGCCATCGATGCGGCCGTCCTTGCGCAAGGCCTTGAGGACAAGCGTGCCATGGTTGAGCGCCTGAGAAAGGAATGGCTCTGTGAATTGGGGATTTTTGTAGGAATATTTGTCGAGATACAGCAGGTTGTAGAGTTCGAGCAATCGAGGAAGGTCCCCGCAGGTCAATTGCTCCGGCCCCAGAACTTCATAACCGCTTCGTTCGAGCAGGCGGCGGTCCTTGTTCCAGATCTTCCGAGCCTGTCGGTCGATGAAGGTCAGGTCCCCGGGGCGATGGTAATAGATCTGGCGGCTCGCGAGCATCCGATAACCAAGGGACTCGAAATCCTGCCGCCATTCCGGTCCCTCGATCTCATGAATCGACCGGAAGACAAGAGCGTGACGAGGAAACCTCTCGACAAGCAAAGCCGTGATCCGGCGCAACTCCTCACCCGACAAGCGTGGGTAGAGGTTGGTGGACAACAGCCAGTTGTTGACGTGCACCGTCCTGTTGATGTTTCCAGCCCTGAGCCACGAACCGAGTCCGCGAAGGGCCAAGTCCAGAGGGCGTTCGAGCTTTGGTTCCTTGAGCTCACGCAGCTCTTCGCGGGCATAAGACACGTAATGGGTGTAGGGCGAGCACACATAGCTGTTGCTCCATTCATCATCGTTGATCGTCAAGGGAAGCACCCGATCCCCGAGCGCAAGGATATGCAGTCGGGTGTTGGCATTGGCAATGAAGCGGGTCGTGCCCTCACGCATCATGGGCTCGAGATAGTGCCGGGCAAGGGCACCGTCCGCCGTATCCGGCCACGGCACGGTATCGGCAGACTCATGCAGCGTGATTGCGGACCGGGTCTCGCTCACGCTAGTCTGACCTACCTTCGGGCTGGAAGGCCCGCTCCACCCGGCGAAGCTTGCGGCCCGCTGCACGTGGCGGCATCGTCGCAAAGGCCAGCTGCGGCATCAGACACCGCTGCCGCTCGCACAGCTCGTGAAATCGGCTACGAATCCGACCCTCAATCGAGGCACGCAAGTCAGGCGGGGCCGAGAAAGCGACTTCGACCTCATCGGGCGAAGACTGCCGAACCGCATACTCGGAAATCTCTCCGGAGGCCAGCATGACGGCCCGACGGATGAAATCGGGAAACACGGGCCGCAGTGTCCCGCCATCAAGCCCAGGTAGCAGGAATATGTCGTCGCAGCGTCCCTCAATGGATTCGAGGGCCATGAAAACCGACCCACACGCACACGGTTCCCGTTTCTCGGTCAGCACGTCGTCGAGACGATAGCGGACGATGGGCTGGGTGAGGCGGCTGAAATCCGTAACTATTGGTGCGAACTTACCACTCGCAGGATCCAGTACGTCCTTCTGGATGACGACCAGATCTTCGTTGACATGCAGGGTCCCGAGGCTGCAACTCGAGGCCAGAAACCCTTCCGTACACTGATATACCTGATGGACCGGCATGCCGAATTGGCGGCTCAAGATGGCTTCATCCAGAGGGTCCAGCACCTCGGCCACCGCAAGCAGACGTTTCAAACCAAGCTGCAGCCTTCCTTCCTCGATCGCCGCACCGATGAACCTCAGCATGCTTGGGGGAGCGACGAGTACATCTGGCTGGAAGGTGGCAAGACGCGACAGGTGATGCGACACCTCGTCGAACAAATCAAAAAACTCGAATCTGATTCTCCGTCCCCCTACCGTCTCATACAGCCTCGAGTTGGCCCGGAGGAAAAAGGCGATGCGATGTTCTTCAAGTAGTGAACCCGGCAGGAGCTTGGCAAGTATGCTGCCTGCCCAGGCCATCCGCTCTGCGGGACTTACGAGGAACAAACCACGATTGCCCGATGTCCCGGAGGACAGGCCGACGGTAAGCGATCCCACGGTGGGGCTGAAATCCCGGGATGTTTCGGCCTCAAGAGCCACGGCCATCACACGATCAAGGGAAAACCCCACGGTGTTGAGGGTATCGAAGTTGGCCATCATCGTCACCTTGTCGATGAGGGGAAAGCGGGTCCACTCCGACAGGGCCATGCTCCCCCAATGGCCGCGATAGAAGGACGACCTCGCGGCGACCCTTCCGACGTGGGCCCGGACGCGCCGATCCTGCCAGGTCTCCAGGGCTTCGCGCGAGCGGAAGCGCCGCCCATGTCGCGTCACGGCATAGTGCCACAAGAGCAGCGGCAGGCCCATCACAGGAGGGCGGCCTGCCGTTGCCTCACCCGGTCACGAGCCTCACTGCAGTGGGACGGGACGATGAGGAGGTCCGGGTGGGTCCTGTGAAGGGTATGCAGCTTGCTCAGAGTCTCCCGGAACAATCGGGCATCCGAGAAGATCACATGGGCCAGCGCGCTGGGTGGGACCCGATCGCGAAAGGACCTGCTGACCCAGCAGGCATCCCCGACCAAAAAAACTTCAGGCGAGGAATCCACCCACGCGCCGTAATGCCCCAGCGCATGGCCGGGCAGTTCGACGAGAACGACGCTGCCGTCTCCGAGCAGGTCGCGGCCACGTCGGAAGGGCTGCAGTCGCTCGGGCAAGTCGACCTCGGGCAAGTCCTCGACATAGGTGGCACGATCGGCAAAATCATCCGGCAACAACCCCGGAAGAAACCCGGCACGCAAAGCATTCAGTCCCCTTCTGTCCCGCAGGGCTCCATAGGCCGAACGAGCGCACACGAAGCGAGCGGCGGGAAAATCCCTGACGGCTCCCACGTGGTCTGCGTGGAAATGCGACAAGATGATGGTCCGAACCTCGCGGGCATCGACTCCGCGTGCCGCAAGTTGGCTCTTGACGGTCTCTTCCGGATGAAGCGCGACGGGTGTGACCTTGGCATAGAGAGTGCCGGGAAATCGAGCCGTCTGCGCGTGGAAATGCTGGGAATACCCGGTATCGAAAAGGATCAGCCCTTCCCGAGGGTGCTCGATCAAGCCCACCAACGCAGGGATGGAGACGGCGTCGGAGCGACCGTCGCGGATGATGGCGCGCTCCCGGTGGGTGCAACTCCCGGCGGTCATTAGCTCGAAGCTAACCATGGGTCTCCTTCCACCAGCGAACGAAACGGTCGATACCCTCATCGACCGAGAGGCGAGGGCGATAGCCAAGGTCCCGGCGGATCGCGGTGATATCGAGGGTCTGGCTGTAGCTCAGCGTTCCCACCGTATACCTCGTCAGCACAGGTTCGGGTGAGCCCCCCGCAAGCAGCGCTGCGGCCTCAAGAAGCGTGGCCAGGGCTTCCCCTGCGACACGAGGCAGTCTCACAGGAACAAACGGGACCCCCAGTCGGCCGAACACCGTCTCGAGCAGCTCACGGATAGGTAGAGGCTCGCCATTGGTGACGTGATACTTGCGGCCGCTCAGTGTGGCTGGCGCCTCCAGTCCCAGCAACAGCGCGTCGACGACATTGTCGACATACGTGAGGTCGACGAGCGGGTTGCCAAACAACGGGAAGAAGCGGCGATTAGCCCGGATCAGGCGAGGAAAGATGGCGGTATCTCCGGGACCGAAAATGGCCCGTGGGCGGAAAGTCAAGACAGGAAGCCCCTCAGACGCAGCCCGATCGATCTCGAGTTCCGCCAGCTGCTTCGTGCGGGCATAGGCATTGGCGGCCCGGCCCGGAAAGGACGCATCCTCGGCAAGGTCGAGACGGTCCCGAAACTCGAAGAGCACGCTCGGGGAAGACACGTGAATCAGCCGGCCGACGTCATGCTCCTGACAGCCCTCGATGATATGCCGCGTGCCCAGCACATTGGCGCGATGAAAGGCCTCATCGGGGCCCCATACCGAGGACAAGGCTCCTGCATGGAACACGACATCGCGGCCGCGACAGGCGTCACGAATGGCGGGTGCATCGGCGAGATCCGTCTTCAGGAAGCCCACGCCCCGCTCGACCATGGCTCGACCGATGACCTCGTTGCGGCCGAGGACCGTCACCTCGAAACCCCGCGCCAGAAGGCACTCTGCGAGCCTCGAGCCCAAGAACCCCGTACCTCCGGTGACCAACGCCCGGCCTGTCCGCTCCACTCGCTCTCCCCCGCCACGTACCCGAGAAAGGATACCCCACCCTTGCGTTCATCCCGGCACGAGAGTCTCGCAGCGGCAATCGAACTCGCGAATATTTAGGCATTGCGTGGTAGCCGTGACCCGACAACCAAAGGCCGCGCAGGGCAGGAAAGCCGCCTCCGACATCGTTGAGAGACCCACGTGGCGGCCACCCAAGTGCTCCTGAAAAGAGAACGGCTCACCGTTAGAAGCCCGGTGAGCCGCCCATTCGCGAGGGTGAAACGGAAATCGACGACCTCGAAGACGTCAAGCTTTCGTCAATTTTTTCACCACATCAGTCGGAGCGGCGGGATTCGAACCCACGACCTCTTGCACCCCAAGCAAGCGCGCTACCAAGCTGCGCCACGCCCCGAACAAGATGAGATGATAGCAGGCGGGAGCTCATGGGTCCAGTGATTCCCCAAGGGAGCCCCAGAGGCGGTCTAGACAAGCAGGTCCAACAGCAGGCCTCTGATGGCGTCCAGACGGCCCGCGAGCTCCACGACACCCGACTGGCCCCTAAGGACATCTTCAGAGAGTTGTTCGAGATCGCGGTCGAGGGTCCTTAGGATCGCAAGAGTCCTGTTGCGTCGGTCGGTATGTTGGTCCACGCGTCCGAGGCGGTCGTGAACCCGTCTCATGAATCGGCGCACCAGATCCCTGTAGGCGGCGAGTTCTCCCAACGACGGACGCTCCATCAAACGTCGGGCCTGACGTTCGATGTCCGCCACGAGGTCCTCGGCCTGTCCCCCGAGGGAAGCCGTTCGCGGAACGCTCGCGAGGTGTTCGTTGAAGCTGGGGACGCCGGGTCCGAGCACCTCCCGCGAGGGTCCCGCCTTGTCCTGCCGCAGGGGCGTTGCCGAGCCTCGTGCCTCTTGACCGACCTTCAGGTCCATGACCCTCGCATACCCGAGATCGCGTGCGTCCTGCCGTGCTACGCTGTTTCCCCCCCGCATGAGTCAGCTCTTCCTGCACGACACCCTGATGGACGGCCTGAACGCCGCCCAGACTCAAGCTGTTGCGACCACGGACGGGCCGGTTCTGGTCATTGCGGCGCCGGGCTCGGGAAAGACCAGCGTCCTGACGCGTCGCATCGCACGGATGGTTCGACAAGGCATCCGGCCGGAGGCCATCTTGGCCGTGACCTTCACCCGCAAGGCAGCTGGAGAGATGGCCGAGCGCATCGGCCTGCTGCTGGGAGACAAGGGCGTACTCGAAAGGCTGACCCTCGCCACCTTCAACAGCCTGGGGATGCGCCTGATCAAGCAGTATCACATGCAGCTGGGCTTCGCGCGGCCACCGCAGCTGCTGCTGGAGCAAGGACAGAGGATGGTCCTCGACATGGTGCGGCGCGATCTGCGCCTCGACCTTACCGCTCAGGAACTCGCGGCGTACATCTCTTCGAACAAGAGCCGACTCGTGGCTCCTGAACAGGTCAAGGCCGTCAGCGCGGATCCCAAGGACGCAGCGATGGCACAGGCCTACTTGAAGTATGAGGAACGCTTGAGAGGCCGGGGACTTTATGACTTTGACGACCAGATCGTCCTACCTGTCCGGCTCCTGGAGCATCACGCGTCCGCCCGGGCCGAGGTGAATGGCCGTTGGACCCACCTCCTGATCGACGAGTTTCAGGACACCAACAAGGCTCAGTATCGCCTGGCACAGCTGCTGGCTGGGGACCGCATGAACCTGTTCGCGGTGGGAGACGACGCCCAGGGCATTTACGGATTTCGCGCCGCCGAGCTGGAAAACCTGCTCGGATTCGACAAGGACTTCCCCGGCACCACCCGGATCGTGATGGAACAGAACTACCGGTCGACCCCCCAGATTCTTGATCTCGCCAATCGCCTGATCAAGCACAACTCCCGACAGATCGCCAAAACGATCCGGGCCACGAAGCCGCCCGGTGACCCCTGGGAGCAGTACATCAGCACCGATTCCTTCCAGGAAGCCGAGTGGATTGCAGGCCGAATCCAGAACCTGGCGACCCGGGGCGTGCCGCTGGATGAAATCGCGGTGCTCTACCGCACCCATGCACAGGCGGGACTCCTGATCGAACAACTGGATCTGGCGAAGATTCCTTACTCTGCCAAGAAAAGCGGGAGCTTCCTCGAACATCCAGGTCTGCAGGAGATTCTCGGGTTTCTGCGACTCGTCCCTCCGGCGAATGGCATGGCGGATTTGGGTCTTGAGGCCCTGCTCAAGCGCAAGGGTGCCACTCCGGAAACGATCTCCGCCCTTGCGGGCACAGCTCGGATGCGTACGTGCACCATGCTGGAAGTTTGCCGGCAGGCGAGACAGGTTCCCCTCCCCACCCTCGCCCAGCAACAGATCGTGCTGCAGACCGTCGAGCTCATCGAGGCCTGGCGGCACTTCAAGGGTCCGCCCGATGCCTTGATCCTGAAGATGCTCGAGGACACCCGCCTGCGCGGTCAGCTTGAAGGAAGTCGCAAGGAGGAGGCTAGGCAGAAGCTTGACGTCTTGGCGACCTTCCACGCCATGGTCCAGCGATGGGCGTGTCGCTCGGTCGGGGAGGTCCTAAGGCGGGTGGATGATGCCATGAAGCCGCGCAAGCCAAAGGGCCGGCAGAAGGCCGTGCAGTTGATGTCCATTCACGCCTCGAAGGGTCTTGAATGGGAAGTGGTCTTTCTCATGGGCCTCGAGGAGGAGACCTTGCCCTATCAGTTGGCCATGGAGCAGGGAGGCATCGCCGAGGAGCGGCGCTTGTGCTACGTGGCCGTCACACGTGCCAAGACCAGGTTGTTTCTCAGTCACAGTCAGCAGCGCATCCGTTTCGGACATCGGCGCGACGCCATGCCTTCGCGGTTCTTGCGCGAGATGGGGGCCGCGGTGCCCGATCAGGAGGTCCGTCAGGCGTGACTCTTGTTGTCGACATTTTTGCCCTCCTGACCCTCATAGGGATCATCATCTGGTTCTGCGAGCTGTTCACCAACGCCATCGAGTGGACGGGCAAGCTGCTGGGCCTGAACGAGGGTGCCGTGGGCAGTGTACTCGCCGCCGTAGGAACGGCGCTGCCCGAGACCGTCGTGCCCCTGATCGCCCTCATCGGCGGCTGGCTGGCGGGACGGGAATCTGCGGGGGCCGTGGCCGAGGGCGCCATCGTGGGGGCACCCTTCATGCTGGCGACACTGGCCATGTTTGTCACCGGCACGGCAGTCGTCGTGTTCACCCGCCGGGGGCGGCGCACCGAGGTCATCTCCGTGGATGCGCGTGTCCTTGGCAGAGACCTCACGACGTTCCTCATCACCTTCATCGCGGCCATCGGCGTCTCTTTCCTTCCCGCGGTGACGTGGGGCCCCGTGACGCTCAAACAGCTGGCCGCCGTGCCCTTCCTCGTCGCCTACGGACTTTATGTGACCCGGACCTTGGCGGATGAAGGAGAATTGGAAGGGGATATGAGTCCGCTCACCTTCGACGGGAAGCGCGAGCAACCCCGGGGCCTCGTCGTGGGCCTGCAGGTGGCGATCGCGCTGCTGGGCATCGTCGTGACCGCGCACTTCTTCGTTGAGCGCCTGCAGGATCTGGCGGAACTGGTTCACCTAAGTCCGCTCATCCTCTCCTTGCTGATCACGCCCGTGGCGACGGAGTTGCCCGAAAAGCTGAATAGCGTCTTGTGGATTGGAGCGCGTAAGGACACCTTGGCCTTGGGCAACCTGACTGGAGCCATGGTGTTCCAGACGTGCATTCCCATGGCCGTAGGGATGGCCCTGACTCCCTGGGTGCTCAGCCCGTCCTCGCTCCTGGCCGCAGGGCTGACCATACTGTCCTCGGGACTCATGATCTTCCAGCTTCGACGCAAGGGCCAACTGACGCCTTCGGTGCTGCTGGCCGGCGGGGGGTTCTATCTGCTTTTTGCGGTGGGGCTCTTCGCCTTGAAACTCTGGTAGCGATGCGCGTGCTAGCATGCTGACTCTTGGAGGAGTGGCAGAGCGGTCGATCGCGCCGGTCTTGAAAACCGGAGATGGGCAACCATCCGTGGGTTCGAATCCCACCTCCTCCGCCTCGTTTCCCCTGCAGACAGGAGGCCCCGATGCCCTTCACCTTCGAGCGTCTTGACCTGCCCGACGTCGTGCTGGTGCGGCCTCGCACCTTCGGAGATCACCGCGGCTTCTTCCGTGAGACCTTCAAGGCGACAGACTTCGCTTCGGCTGGCCTCCCCGTCGAGTTCCTGCAGGACAACATGTCATTTTCCCGGCGAGGTACGGTGCGAGGCCTGCACTTCCAGGTGCCCCCCCACGAGCAGGGCAAGCTGGTGCAGTGTGTCCGGGGGCGAATCTGGGACGTGGCCGTGGATATTCGGCCCAACTCGGAAACCTTTGGCAGATGGGTCTCGGCCGAACTCACCGAAGAAGGAGGCGAAGCGCTCTTCGTTCCCGAAGGATTCGCGCATGGGTTCCAGGTCCTGAGCGAGGAGGCGCTCGTTTCCTACAAGTGCACACGTGAATTCAACGCGCCTGCCGAAGGTGGCCTCCGGTGGAACGATCCGGACCTCGCGGTGGCTTGGCCACTTGCCGCAGAGGCCATCGTGTCGGACCGCGATGCCTCCAGTCCGTGGCTGCGTGAATTCTCGCCCGGCTCCGTACTCGCCACTTCCTGACGGTCCAAGAAAGCCAGAATCCTCCCGATGTTGCCTTTTCTTCTGTGGGCCGGTTTGGCTCTCACGCCATCGGCCGAACCTGGACCGGATTCAGCACTTGAGCTTGGACAATCTGTCTTGGAGGGCGCCTCGGCAAGTGTGATACCCGGCGGGTTCACCCGCCGGCACGTGAAGCATGAAGGGCATCAGGCTTCGACGTCCGCCCCCCGTACGCGGGGGCCGCTGGACGGCTTCTGGTTCGATCTCGAAACCGGCCCGCTTCTCATCGCGCGCAACGACGCCCAGTACGGACCAGCGGACGGTACCTTCTTCACGGCCGGCGACCTAGTGCAGAACCGCAACCTGCTGTCTTCACTTCGCCTCGTGGCGGAGGCCAGATTCTGGGACACCGAGAGCTTGATCTTCCTGTATGCCCCATTGGACCTTACCACGCGTGTGGCTCTGCCCAAGGAGATCATCTTTCAGGACACGACCTTCGCGCGGGGCACGGTGGTGGATGCGCGCTACAAGTTCGAGGGCTGGCGCCTGTCCTGGTTGCATAGGGTAGCCGGAACCTGGGAGGACGGCTTCGAGGTCGGCCTGACCAACCAAATCCGCAACGCCATCGTCTCCCTCTCCGACGTCCAAGGGCTGAAGTATGATGACGAACAGGACATCGGCTGGGTCCCCGCAGTCAAGGTCCGCTGGCGGAAGCCCTTGCCCCAAGGCATGTCGTTTGTCTGGGAAGCAGATGCAAGTTCGACCCTCGGCCTTTTGCCCGTCGAGGGCGGTCTGCTGGATACTGCGGCCACCCTGTTCATCCCCTTGCAGCGCCGCCTCGACACCTTCTTTCGAGCACGGTGGGTCAACGGTGGGGCCACCGTGCCGGACCGTCGCATTTTTAACGACAGCGACTTCTTCGCGGCGCTGGTCGGCCTGCGATGGCAGGTTCGCTAGGTGATCGCGCAGCCGCCTTGGATCCCCTACAATTAGATGTCACGACCATTTGACCACCCCGTGACCGTGGCCTCGAGCCCATGTCGCGGTCGTAAACCAGGAGAGTGCCCATGACGGTCACCGCAACCTTGCCGCAGACCCCCCTCTGGATCGAAGGCGCAGCCGCAGCGGCGACCTCCGGCCAAACCATGAACGTGGTCGGTGCGGCCACGGACGACCTCCTCGCCGTGCTGGACGTAGCTGGTCGAGAAGACGTGGATCGAGCCGTGGCGGCGGCACGCAAGGCCTTCGGGCGGTGGGCGACCACTCCCGCCGCCAAGCGGACGCGCATCCTCACCAAGGCAGCGGAACTCATCCGCAACCGGGCCCATGAGTTGGCCGAACTTGAAAGCCGCAACAACGGCAAGCCGGTGGCCCACTGCAAGGGCGAGATTCTCTCGGGCGCCGAAGTGTTCGAGTTCTTTGCCGGAGCCGCCACCAAGATTGCCGGGGAGACCGTCCCCACCATCGTCCCGGGCACCTTGTCGATGACCGTCAAGGAACCCCTGGGGGTCTGCGCGCAGATCATTCCATGGAATTACCCCTTCATGATGGCCAGCTGGAAACTCGCACCGGCACTCGCGGCCGGCTGCACCCTCGTCCTGAAGCCGTCCGAGCTGACTCCCCTTACGGCGATGAAGTTGGCCGAGATCCTGACGGAAGCGGGGCTACCTGCAGGAGTCCTTAACGTGGTCCATGGTCCGGGCGAGACCGTGGGACACTGGCTGGTCACGCATCCGGGTGTCGACAAGGTCGCCTTCACGGGCGGTACGGACACAGGCCGAGCCATCATGGCAGCGGCGGCAGGGCGTCTCAAGCGCCTGACGCTCGAGCTTGGCGGCAAGTCCCCCAGTGTCATCTTCGGGGACGTGGACGTCGAGGCCGTGGCGGCGGCGTCGGTGCACGCCATCTTCTACAGTGCGGGACAGTCCTGCGAGGCACGCAGCCGAATCTTGGTCGAACAATCCATCCATGATGCGTTCGTCCAAGCCTTCGTCGCAAAGGCCAGCAAGCTGGTCGTCGGAGATCCGATGCATGATGGGACCCACGTGGGCTCCCTCATCTCGGCAGATCATCTCTCCAAGGTCGACGGCTTCGTCCAGCGCGCCGTAGCCGCCGGGGCCAAGCTCGAATTGGGAGGAAAGCGCCCCGACGGCTTGATCAAAGGGAACTTTTACCTGCCCACCGTTCTTACGGGCGTGACACCAGACCACGAGGTCTTCCAGCAAGAGGTCTTCGGTCCCGTCGTCACCATCACTCCTTTCGCCAGTGAGGCAGAAGCCCTCAAGCTGGCCAACGGCACGGACTACGGCCTGTTCGCCTCGGTCTGGACGCGAGATCTGGCACGGGCCATGCGGCTCGCGCAAGGCATCAGCTCGGGTGGAGTGGGCATCAATCACCCCTTCACGGCGTTCTCTGGCCTTCCTTTCGGCGGTACCAAGCAGTCGGGGCTCGGTCGCGAGCTTTCCGTACGTAGCCTGGATGCATACCTTGAAGAGAAGTCCCTCATGATCAACACGACCGACAAGGTCTTCAATCCCTTCGGGCTCTAGCTCCCTGTGGGCGGGGTGGGCGAGCATGGCCTCGCTCCCCCCGCCCCGCACAGAGCAGGACAACCAGCATGCGTATCTTCAAGGACGTCACCGAACTTGCCGGGGGCACCCCTCTGGTCCGGCTCAATCGTGTGACCCACGGGGCCCACGCCACGGTCGTGGCCAAGCTCGAGAAGTACAACCCCATGCACTCGGTCAAGTGCCGGATTGGCGTGGCGATGATTGATGGCGCCGAACAGGCGGGTTTGATTGCTCCCGGACGCACGACCCTCGTGGAGCCTACGAGCGGCAACACGGGACTTGCCTTGGCCTATGTTGCAGCCGCACGCGGTTACCGATTGATCGTGACGATGCCGGAGACGGTATCGATGGAGCGTCGGACCCTGCTGCTGTCGCTGGGGGCCGAGGTCGTGCTGACTCCGGGCCCGCTCGGCATGCCGGAAGCCATTCGCAAGGCCGAGGAGCTCTTGGCCGAGGATGAACATCGCTGGATGCCCATGCAGTTTGCGAACTCGGACAATCCACGCATCCATCGAGAGACGACGGCCGAAGAGATCTGGACAGACACCGAAGGCATGGTAGACGTGGTTGTGGGTGGGGTTGGCACCGGCGGAACGCTGTCAGGTATATGGCAGGCTCTCGGCCCCCGCAAGGAAAGCCTGCGCTTCATCGGGGTCGAGCCGGCGGAAAGCCCGGTCCTGAGCGGCGGCAATCCATCACCCCATCGCATTCAGGGCATCGGAACAGGATTCGTGCCCCAGACGCTTGATCCCGCCCTGCTCCAAGCTTGGAAACAAGGCAAGCGGGGAGAAGTCATGACGGTATCGGCCGATGAAGCCATCGCCTTCGCGAGGCGGCTGGCACGCGAGGAGGGTCTGCACGTCGGCATCAGCTGCGGGGCGGCTGCCGCGTGCGCCTTGCGCTACGCCCAGCGGCCAGAATCCGCTGGCCAGCTAGTCGTCGTGATCTTGCCCGATCTGGGAGAACGATACCTTTCCACCCTGCTCTTCGCTGAGGAGCGAGCAGCGGCAGAAGTACTGGTGGCCAGTCCCTCGAGGGCGACCTCGGCTGCCCTCGTCCGGGCAGCCGAGGAAGCAGCGGCCGTACCTTGACGATGAGCTTGGTCGAGATCGTGCGGGATCTGGACGAAACCACGGACCGGATCCTACGCGAGGATCCGGCGGCCCGCAGTAAGCTGGAGGTATGGTTGTGCTATCCCTCTCTGCACGCCTTGGCCGGCCATCGTCTCGCCCATCATCTCTGGCAACGGGGGCACCGCCTGTTCGCCCGTCTCATCTCACAATGGGTCCGGGCCCTGACCCTGATTGAAATTCATCCCGGTGCCCGCATCGGCCGCAGATGCTTCATCGACCACGGGGCCGGGGTGGTCATCGGGGAAACGGCCATTATCGGAGATGACGTACTGCTTTATCATCAAGTCACGCTCGGTGGCGTCAGCAGCGAGCGAAGCAAACGTCATCCCACCTTGGAGAATGGGGTCGTCGTTGGCGCGGGCGCAGCCATCCTGGGAGACATTCTAATTGGCGCGCAAGCAAAGATCGGCGCAGGGAGTGTCGTCCTGCGCGATGTACCGGCCAAGGCCCGCGTCGTCGGCATCCCGGGAAGGATCACGATGCCGGTCCGCACCGTCCCGGCAGGAGAACTCTTCGAGCAGGGAGCAGGCATCTAGGGGTGCCCGGGGCGGTCAGGCAAGACCGCCCCGGGCACCCAGAACCTTCTCCTGAGGGATATTTTTCAGCCGCTCCGTCCGGAACCGAAGCTTCTGGGCGCGACGTCCTCGAACTTCTGCTCCATACGCTTGATTTGAAAAGGCGCCAACACCTCACGGCCGCCAAGCTGCAAGGTATCCCGTCCCAAGCGGGCATCACGCACGATCTCGGCAGCTTTGCCCGATCGTGCCGCCAAATCATCGGCAGGAACCAACGGACGAGTCCCCACGGGCCTTCTATCGACGAACATCTGTTGCATCCTCCTGTCCCACAAGCTGTTCATCGCCTGATGGGACTCGATGCCGCACACTTTTTATCCTCTCAAAATATTTGGGTGGACGATGGGAGGATGGATCTGCTTCATCGCACATAGGCTTCGGCGTCTCGTGCAGGTGAAAAGCCACGCCCCGAAGCCAGCTTGGGAAACATTCGTCGTGAGCGATCCCTGAACTCAGGTTGCCTGCCTGCAAAGGGCCAGCTGCCTTTCACCAAGACGGAAAGGGCGGGCTTCCGTGGAAACCCGCCCTCGACGCCCCACTCTCCGTCAAGCCGTGACGCGTCCGAAGTACTTCAAGGCACTCTCCCGGACTTGATCCAGATAGGTCTTCCGGGTTGCTTCATCGACGCTAGGCACAGCACCGAAATAAAGGTGATCGACCACGTCCATGCCGCAGAAACGGAACATACCATCATCCTGGGTTTGGCTCATCGCCGAAAGCATCCCGTTACCCTGATAGACCTCGATAGGCGTACCGTGGTTACTGACCAGAAGTACCTTCTTGCCCTTGAGCAAGCCTTCGACGCCCTCAGCACCGTACTGATAGGCAAACCCATACAGGAAGACACGATCCACGTAACCCTTGAGAATGGCGGGCAGACCCGTCCACCACACGGGAGCCACGACGGTCAGAGCATCAGCCCAGGTGATGTGGCTCTGCTCCATCGTGATGTCCTCCGGCAATTTGCCTTCCTTCATCGCTACAAAATCACTGCCCTTCAGCACCGGGTCGAAACCCATGGCATAGAGGTCTCGAACCACGACTTCCGCGCCCTGCGCCTCATAGGTCTCGACCAGCAGATCCTTCATGGCGTGCGACAAGCTGGCCGGATTGGGGTGGGCATAAAGAATGAGGTGCTTCACGGCGGAGTCTCCTGACGTACGTGGGCGTTCCGGAACAAGGCAAGGTATCCCCGGGGAGCCGGTATTGTCCAGCCATGCCCACGATCAGGCCGTTTTCTGAACGAACCGGCCGTGGGTCAGGGCAGCTCCCGCAACCTGAAGAGTGCCTCGGCGTTCCGTGCAGTCAGGAACCCCAACTCAGCCAGGGTCGTCCCCCTGACCTCGGCCAGCACCTCAAGGACACGGACCACCCACGCGGGTTCGTTCCGCTTGCCTCGGTGGGGAGGCGGGGCCAGAAAGGGTGCGTCAGTCTCCACAAGCAAACGGTCCGCCGGAACCCAGGCCGCCACCTCTCGCAAGTCCCCGGCCTTCGGGAACGTCGCGATCCCGCTGAAAGACACGTGCAGCCCGCGCTCCACGGCCGCCCTAGCCATGGCCATGGTCCCCGTGAAGCAGTGCAGGACACCCCCGCGTTCAGGAATACCCGCCTCGTCAAGCACGCGCAAGGTGTCCTCCTCCGCCAGTCGGGTGTGAATGACGACAGGCTTCTCGAATCGCTGGGCCAAGCGCAGTTGTTCGGCGAAAACCTCCTGCTGCCGCTGTCTGGGGCTGTGGTCATAATGGTAATCCAGACCGCACTCGCCGACCGCGACCGCCTTGGGGTGCGCCAGGGCGGACTCCAAAAGCGCAAGGACGGATGGCGACCAGTCCTTGGCCTCGTGGGGATGCAGCCCGAAGGCTGCCCACAAACCGTGCACGCGGTCCAGCAGGCGCAAAAGACCTGGAACCTCCTCGGGACGGCAACTGGCCGCGACAAGACGACCCACCCCCGTTGCGCGGGCCCGAGCCA
>JAYKGV010000037.1:0-6206 GCA_035285595.1 Candidatus Sericytochromatia bacterium | reverse complement strand
GGCAGGATGCTCCAATCGCCCGCGGGCGGTCGATGCAGCACACGACGACCGGGATGGTCGGCCACCAGCCAGCCCCCATCAGGCGCCACTGCGAGAGCATAAGGCACGACCCCCGGAGGAAGCGGTGCCACACGCCTTATCGTCGCTTCATCAAGAACGACGCTCGCAGTGGCCTTCATAGAACCAAGGCGTGCCTCGGCCACCAGCAGGTCGAACAGCCCCGTCGACAGCCGCTGCATCGACATGACCGCATCCTGTGATGGCCAGGAACGACCGTCATCCGACACCGCCTCGACTTCCGGTTGCCACGAACCTTCGCGAGCCACCACACGCGGTACATTGACAAAGCGCAGTTCAGCCAGGCGATGCCAGGTTACGGCGTTGCCCGCGAGGCCACGCTGCAAGAGCCGCACGGGGCCGCTTCTGGCCCCCTTGGGCACCACGGCCCTCCACGATCCGTCGGCCCCACGCCACGCCTTTGCGAGGTCTGCACCCGTAAAGTGGACCGAGACCTCAGCGGCGGGCGAGCCCGCAAAAAAAAGTCGGACCTGATCGCCCGCGAGGCCGAAAGCAGGTTCAACGCGCTCCAAATCAATCCTTGCGGGGACCAACCGGATTTCGAACCGAGCACTGGCTTGATCGTCGGGACGCCAGTCTTGGCTTCCCTCCAGACCTCGACCCATCGCCCGGATACGAATCGGCACCGAGGGCAAGCCCGTCATCCGAAAGGCGCCGGCTGCGTTGGACCAGCCGAGACGTGGCATGTTGTCGGGTCGAACCTGAACCCCCGTGAAATCGACCGGCTCTCCGGAAACCACCAAACGCCCCTCGAGCGTAGCCGCCGGTGACCAGCGAAAAGGGGCCAATGTAGTGACGCCGGGCGGAACCGTCACATCCACGAGTTGAGTAGCCCACTTGCCTCCTTCAAGATAAAGTTGCAGGCGCTGGCCTTCGGACACCACGATACGAGAGCCAGCCTCTGCTCGCACGGACTGGGGCAGCTGGCCCTTGGAGGCCCCCTCGTCCCCCACGACCTGGTAATGGAGGGTGATGGCCTCTCCCGGTAAGCCCGGATACGCAAGGTCCACGGGAAGATTGACAGCGGCCTTGCCGGGAGCCAGCGCCAGGTGCACTCCGCCCTCGTCGGTCGATCCGGCCACCTCGGCCACCTGGGCACAAGCCACCAGCAGCGCCACCGAGGACGCCGCCAGAAGTCCCTTCCGACCGGATGACCTCATGGCCCTAGGGTATCCGTCCCACGCGGCGGACCTTGTTGGCACCGAAATCAGATATCCAGATGATGCCAGCCGGATCGGCCGCAAGGTAGGTTGGCAGAGCCAGGCGCGCCAAGGCGATCGGCACGTCCCCAGGTTCGATGGCCCCACCCGGTCCGGCAAGGCGGTGAATCACGCCGGTCTCACGATCCAACAGCCGCAAACGCCCGAGCGTCGGGTCGGTCACGACGAGGTGTCCCTCCGGTAGCATCGAAATAGAGCTGACCTTGAAGACAGTCGCCAACAATGCCGGTCGTCCATCCCCTTGATCCACCGCATCCTTGGAATCACTCCTGGCCGAATAAGACGTCTTCGGTCCCGCGCCTACCGCGGGGTAAACCCGCCCGGCGACGAACGTGCGGCCGAAAGCCTGCATATCCGCCACGCACGCCACCATGACTCTGGCCACGTCAATCTGCGTCAGCCCCCCATCCGCAACCGGCACGGCAACCTTACCCACCTCGCTGAACCAGACATTGCCTGCCGGATCCACAAAGGGCGAGGAGGGTCCGGAGATGGTTGCCTCAGCAAACGGTACCCCGTCCTCGGGCAAGAGAACGCCCTCTGCACCACTACCGGCAAGGACCGATACCTTGCCTTCCGTGTCCAGACGATAGAGATAGCGATGGGCGGTTGATGAACTGTTCGAGATCTTGGTTACCGTGAAGACCAGGCTCCCGTCCGGTGCGCACGACATGCCGTTGACCTTGCCCAGCTCCACGGGAAGCGGAACGACGTGGGCCGAACCAGCAACCAGATCAAGACCGTACCGGCGGCCAGACGTGGGAGGAATAACCAGAAGACTTGCCTCGCCGTCAACTATCCAGACGGTCCCGTCGAGAGCCGTCGCGATCTCGCCGGGGGAGGTCTTACCCTGCAGCCGAACCTCGCGGGCGGGAACTGGCTTGTCCAACCTCGCCTGAGTGCCGTCCGGCCGACCTGCCCAGATCTTCAGCACGCCCTCCTCCACCACCCTGAGGAGTCCATGGCCCCGATCCAGCACGAGCAAGCGGCCGCCGGGCAACATGGCGACGCCAGCTGGCTTGCTCAAGTAGGCCGAAGTCGGGGCCAGCATGTCGCCAATGACTCCGCCTGGCCCGTCGACGGGGCCATTCTCGGCTTCCCTGCCGACCGCATCCATGACCCACCAATCCGAGGCCGGCGGCCAGGCCACTGGCAAGGACTCGACCAAAGGCGCGGGCGGTCGCGTCGGATCGGCGGTGGGATGGGCCAGAGGCTCCGGCGACATCGGCGCTACCGGCGTGAAAGTAGCCTGGGGTTCTGGCGTCGGGGAGGAAGGCTCGGCGTTTGGAACGCCCTCGAAAGCAGGAGCCGTCGCGGTCGGTGAGGACAGGAGGGGCAGTGCACGGACCCCCGACACCAGACGTGAACTCAGGGCTCCATCGTCGCAAGCGGACGACAGCAACATCACGACGCACGACGAAAACAGAAAACCAAGTTTAAACCTTAGCATCATTCCTATATAACACAGACCACGCACGGCGACCGCCACTTATGACGTATTGCCGGGCACTTGAAGAGCAAGTCAAACTACCCCATACTGCAAACATATGACACAAGGTAGTGGGCAAGAGTGTTCGGGCAACATGGAGGCAGACGATCTACCGCTAGATGTCGTTCCCGTAGGTCCGTGGTTGGGGAAAGGTTCTCTGGCGCAGGCCATCTGCCGCGTTCTGGGGCCTGGCGACATCCCGTGTTCCAGCCTTGGCGCCCTGCGCCGAGAGGCTGCCCGGCGGCTGGTTGACGCAGGTGAGTGTGCCTTGAGATTCCACGAACCGGAGGCCCACGCACCTGCCGAGTGGAGATGGCTTGACGGACTGGTCGGGCAGGGCAAGCCTTCATGGTCCTTGGTCTTGCGAGAAGATGCCCCACCTCCGGGAGAGACCAGTTCTCGAATCGCCTGGGGTCCGGCACCCGCCCGTGACCGTGCGCCTTGGCCTGACCACCCGCTCCACGAATGGCAACGAGCTGTCGGCACGGGCTCAGCCACGGAGGTCGAGCACTGGACGTCTGCCGTGGTCGACATGGCAGATAGGCTTGGTGATGCGGCTTTGCTGGACCATGTCCTGATGCACTGGCGACTCAGGCCTGAGATCGACCGGGCCAACTCCCCCCTTTGCCTGCGTGCCGCCCAGCGGGAACTTGCGTGCGGCAATCCGAACGAAGCCTTGCGCCTGCTCGAGGCCTGGCGCCCCGGAACCGAAGAAGAACGCCAGCGAAGGTGCATGGCGCACGCGGATGTTCTGGAATACCAAGGCGAATACGGCCTTGCTCTCGAGTTACTGGCGAGCCTCTACCCGCCCCAGCCCCGCCTGATGTGGGATTTGGCCGCCCGACGGGCCATCCTGCAGCTACGGCTGGGGCAGCTGGAACAGTTGCTGTCCACGGTGGCCCCCCAGCCATCCACGGAGCATGACGTCATAGGCTTGCAGGCCGTGGCGACGTGGCACTCTGCGCGCGGCGTGGCGTATTTCAGACTGGGCCGATACAAGGAGGCACGCGAAAGCCACGAGATTGCGCTCGACTGGCGGGAGCAGATCGGTCACGAGGGTTCGATCGCACGCTCGTGTAACAATCTCGGTAACCTGTTTCTGGAAACTGGTGACTTCGCACATGCGCTTGCGGCTTATCGCCAAGCGGCGGACCGACTCTCGGAAGGCGAGGACATTCCTACACTGGCCGCTCTTCACAACAACATGGCAAGCTTGCACCTGCTCATGGGGTCGCTTTCTGACGCAAGGCAAAGTGCGCAGAGGGCCTTGGACATGAAAGGCGCCACAGACGAGGGCCCTGGACTGGCCATTGCCCAGACGACCATGGCGGCGGTTGCGCTGGCTGAAGGACGGCTGGCAGAGGCCCGCCAATGGGCCTTTGAGGCCAGGGGCAACCTCGAATCCCTCGATAACATCGAGAATTTGCCCGACATCGCCATCCTCGAGGGCGAGGTCCTGCTGGCGGCTGGGGATATCCCGTTGGCCCGTGCAACTTTCCTTCAGGTCCTCGAACCCGGCAGAGGGCACCGCCCGACCCTTGCCGCGAGGGCCTTGCGCGGACTGGCGCGTATCGCCTTGGGCGCAGGACGTCGTGACGAGGCGCTCGGCTACCTCCAGAGGGCCTTGGTAACCCTTGAACATTCCGGACGGGGGTTCGAGCATTGGAGAACAGTGGCTCTGGCACGGGAAGCGGGCTGGGCTGAGGCGGTTCCAGGCTGATGGATGCCGATACCCAGGCAGCGGCCGTGACCGATTCGTCCAGGTGGCAGGAGCTTGCCGCACTGCTGGCCGATCCGCCCTCCGGAACCGGTCCTTGGCTGTCCTGTCTGACCCGAGGGCTGTCACGCCCCGTGGAGATCCTCGGAACCTGCCCTGATGCGAGCGACTCCGCAGGAAGCTCTGATGGCCTTCTGGTGACGCGAATCCTACCCGACGGGGCGAGCCTGGTGGTTCGAGGCGACGCCAAGGCTCCGCTTCTTCCCGAGGATGAAGCCTTCCTAAGATGCGTGGTTGCGGCGATGAGCAGGATGACGCTCGCCCCCCCTCCAGCCTCGTGGGGAATGACCCGACTCTGGCAGTATGGCGGGCGCCTGCTCGCCAGGGGTCAGAGCGGAGCGATGGCCCTGACGCCCCTCCTGGTTCTCACGGGAGAGCTGCTCGGCACCTGTGAGATAGCTCTGCTCGAATCCGACGCAGAGCAGGGACTGCAGCTGGCCGCAAGGACTCCGACCTCTCCGGACCTCGGCACCAGGACCCGATGGCCGCAGGACGAGCTGGCCTGGCTGCCATCTTTCATGGGAGAGGGCAGGATGGTCCTGGAAGAAGGCTCTGGCTTTGAACAGCTTCTTCCGGGCCTCTTCGTCCAAGAGGATCCTTGTCACGTCGTACGAGTTCCCCTCGGCCGACGTGAGGGCCCTGCAGGTCTGCTGGTACTCCGGTGGGCAGTTCCCGAGCACTTCACCCCCGCTTTGACCGCCAATATCAAGGAGATCGCCGGTCTCTTCGGAATCCTCACGAGCCAGCGGGCTGTCCTGCAGGACCTGCAAGCCACGAGAGCCGTGGCAAGGGTAAGCCAGGAACAGGCACGACGCCGAGAGGCCTTCGTCCGGCAGATTCTCCACGACTTGCGCAACCAGGTCCATGCCTTGGCGCTGACCTCGGATGACCTCGCCAGCCACGAGCCCAGACCACATCGAGAAGAGGCTTTGGCTTCGATTTCGCGACAGATTGGCTGCTTGTCAGGTTACCTCTGGGACATTGGCAGGACTTGGGATCACAATCTTGCCAAGGTGGTCGAACAAGAAACCCCGATTGCGGAAATTCTGGAGGAAGCCCGGGCCAGCTGGTCCGACGCACACTTCGACGACCTCGGCATCTCTCTGCGCATGATTGTGTCGTGCAGTCGAGATTCCTGCCGAGAGCTCATCGCAGCCCTGCACGAGGCGACGACGGCTTGTTCAGGTATAGAGGGAGTGCGGTACAGCTTCGTGCAGAGCCGGGGGTGGCTGACCATCGTGGCCGAGGCGCTCGCTCCCTTGGCACCCTCGGAACTTGGCCTTGTGCGAATCCCGCCTTCGCACCTCGGCTTGGCCGCCGTTGCTGCGGTGCGGCAGCTTGAAGAACTTGCAGCTTCCATGGGGACGCCGCTGGGCATCCGCTTGTACCCGGGGCATCCACCGAGGCTCCACATCGCCCTCAGGACCTCAGGATGGGGAGAGACGTTTCCAGATCAGGAGAACTGAACTGACTTGAGCTAGACACCGGACAGACGGTAAATTGCGACCCATGTCTGTTCCTCTTGAGCCTTCCGAACATCTGGTGTCGCGGCTTGAAGCCACCCTTGCGGCAACCTTCAGCCGCGTTCAGGAGATCGAGTGGACCAATACCCGCCGGGTCTTGGAAGCCTTTCAGGCCAGCA
>JAYKGV010000036.1:0-46050 GCA_035285595.1 Candidatus Sericytochromatia bacterium | reverse complement strand
GAGACGTTGGTCTTGTCTCTGCTGGTCCTCGGTGTCGACGCAGCCTGGGCGCCCGCTGACGCTGCGCCCCCGGCCTCGACATCGGGTTTGCGCGGGATCGAGGTCGACAGGCCGACGCTTCCAAAGCTGGGCACACTGGACATCTGGGGCACCTCTCCCGGTCGCCTGGGCGACAAGACGAACTTTAGCTGTTCCATACCCGGGCTCCGTTTGGCCCGTAACCTCCGGGACAGTGCCCCTTGTGCAGGGTAGGAGGAAGGTATGGCAAACGACGAGCCCCCCCGGAAGAAGGGCTTTCTGGATCGTCTGATTGGTATGGCGACCGGAACGCCTGCCGGGGAGCCCTCGCCACCGGAGCCGCGTGTCTCTTCTCGCCCGGGAACGGGGCCCGGTCGCCCCGGGACGGATGTCTTCAGGCCCTCTCCGCAGGCTGTGGCCACACAGAGGCCGCGCCCAGCGGCCCCCGCGACGCAGCAGCTGCCACCTGCGCGCCCACCCCAGCCCCAGCTCGGCACGGGCCATGTCTATCCCGGAGACGGGCTGCCGCCCGATGAAGCCTCCGAGGAGCGACTCTCGTTTCTGGACGCCTTCTTCGCGGGGCCCACTTCCAGTCGTCTCTTCCAGGACGCCAAGTACATGTACAAGGTCGTGTCCGACGAGCGGAACCATCAGGTCAACTGTGTATTGCGCCTTGCCTCTGCCGTGCGGGAACTCGAATCCGACATGGACGAAGAGGACCTTGCGGACGAACCCGTGCCCATCCCGGCGCTGCCTCCGGGTCCTGATGGCGAGCCTGACCCCGCGGTGATGGAAGCCGTGCGTCTGCAAGAGGCGAGGTCAGCCAAAGTCGCCGAGCGCCAGCGCCTGATCCAGGAGCGGGACCGCGCCCAGGGACGCGCGGACCTGCTATTCCGTCTGATGAAGCAACTGACGGGCAAGAAGGGGCGTACCGGAGGGACCGGATTTCTGGCCCCACCGCCGGGCGAGGGCTACTGAAGTGGCTGCTGGCCGTGAGGTCTGGGCGCTGGGCGCCGTCGTGGCGCTGGGCTGCTTCGTGAGTCCTGCGGAAGCAGCCGAAGAGCTTCCGGATCGCCAGGATGCCCACGTTCTCTCGTTGTCCCCGGCCTATCGGGACCTGCTGGATCAACAGCAATCGGCCATGGCCCTTACCGCAGCCTGGGGTCTTGGATCCGTGGGAGCGGGGGTCACCCTGCTGGCCCGCGATTCAACGCCCTTCGTGCGGGGATTTGCGACGCAGCAGGTGGCGTGGGGTGCCATCGACGCGGCCATCGGGTTCTGGGCCTGGCATGATTTTGCGCGCCGCCGCGAGGCCCCCGAGGACGTCGGACAGCGCAAGTGGCTCCATGACCTTTACCTCGTCAACTCTGCCCTGGATCTCGGTTACATGGCTCTCGGTGCCGTGCTGATGGCGCAGGCCGACGAGAGCGTGCGGGGACATGGGGCAGGCGTGCTGCTTCAGGGGGCCTGGCTGGCTCTCTTCGATGGAGCCAATGCCTGGCTGACCCGGCCCTGACGCCCGGCGTTATTTCGACTCGACCACGTAGCCCATGTTGGTCTGGATGTATTTGCCCTGAGCATAGAAATACACATAGCTACCCTGGCCGTCCTCGGAGCGCGTGACTTTGCTACGGCCGATATCGTAGGTCTTCACGGGCTCGCCGCCCATGCTGTAGATGGTCACGGTCTTGGGGGAGGCGTCCCAGTCGCGTGAAAACTGGTTGAGCTTCTCGTTGACCTTGGAGCAGCCGGGCAGCGCAAGCAAGGCCGCCCATGCGGCGAGGAGCGGGAAGGTGCGATTCATCGAATGTGCCTCCGACAGGTTCCGCCCATGGTGGCATGTCCCGTGGCGGGGCGTAAGATGGACATGCGATGGGGGAGGATTTCGTGATGGCAGGTCGTGACACCCTCGATCATGTGGCCATCCAGGTGGTCGACGTGGCCAGGGCCGTGGTTTGGTACCGCGATACCTTTGCGGTTGAGGTGGCCTATCAGGACGACACCTGGGCCCTGCTCGAGTTTGCCAATGTTCGTCTGGCCTTGGTGGTGCCTGGCCAGCATCCGCCGCACGTGGCCGTGGTGCGGCCGGACGCAGCGTCCTTCGGACCCTTGAAGACCCACCGTGACGGCACGGCGTCGGTCTATATCGACGACTCGGAGGGCAATACCCTCGAGATCATGGCTCCCTACGCCTGATCAAGGCCCATGGCCGTCCGGCTGCGTCGGGCCAACAACTCGACGGCGAGGATGCTGATGCCGGCGCAGGCCGCGAGGTACCATGCGACCGCAAGGCCGCTGCCGGTTTTTTCCACCAGCCACGTCGCGACCAACGGGGCTGGCCCTCCGGCGGTCACGGAGGCCAGTTGGAAGCCGAGCGAGCTGCCGCTGTACCGTAGTCTCGGGGGGAAGGCTTCGGCAATCAGCGCGGCCTGGGGGCCGAACTGCAGGTCATGAACGGGATTGCCCAGGGCCAGCACGAGCAGGATCAGGCCTGCCCCTACCCCGGCACCCAGAGTTCCGAAGTACACAAATCCGTACAGCGCCAGCAGGGCGGCCCCTGTGACGGTGAGCAGACGCCGGCCGGCCACATCGGATAGCCAACCCGAAAGCGGAATCGTGATCATCGAACACGCGGCCGACAGCATCACGCCCAGCAAAAGCGTGTCCTTGGGCAGTTGCAGCACTTTGGTGCCATAGGACAGCACGAACGTCGTGAACAGGTAGAAAGCCGTCATCTGGCTCGTCCGCACCAGGGCGGTGAGCAGGACCTCGGGGCCGTGGTGTCGCAGGGTTTCGACAACGGGGTTGCGGGCCATGGCGCCCGAGTTCTTGAGTTCCGTGAACACCGGGGTTTCCTCGACCCCGGTCCGGATCCACAGACCCAGTGCGATAAGCACTCCACTGAAGACAAAGGGCAGTCGCCAGCCCCAGTTCAAGAAGTCCTGCTCGGGCAGGCGCTGGGCCAGAAACAGCGCACCGTTCGCCAGCAGCAAGCCGACAGGCACCCCGAACTGCGGCCAAGAGGCCACGAGGCCCCGGCGCTGATCCTTGGCCGCCCATTCGAGGGCAATCAAGACCGACCCTCCCCATTCGCCACCGACTCCGATCCCTTGAAGTGTGCGAAGCACGATCAGCGCCACGGCGCCCCACATGCCGATCTGGTCGTGTGCGGGCAGGAGGCCGATGGCTACCGTGGCCACGCCCATCAGCAGCAGCGTGGCGACCAGAGACGCCTTGCGGCCGATGCGATCGCCCAGATGTCCGAAGATCGCGGCGCCCACCGGCCGGGCGAGGAAGCCCACGAAAAAGGTTCCGAAGGCCTGTAGCTGGCCGACAAAGTCCGTGCTGTAGGGAAAGAACAGACGCGGGAAGACCAGCGCAGCGGCGACCCCGTAGAGGAAGAAGTCATACCATTCAATGGCCGTGCCTACGGCAGAGGCCACGATGGCTCGGACCAGGGGCCGCGGGGCGCCGGGCTTCACGGGATGCATCCGAGGAGTATACACACGCACCCGAACGAAATTGGCTCCCGGCGCCGGCGGTGTCGGCCGATGATCGGCTCCTCAGTGCGCCTGCGTCGGCACAGCCAAGCTATCCACGTCGAGTGCGACGGTATCGGTCGATACCGCCCGTACGCCTTGCAGGCGAGCGACGGCCCCCAGCAGGAAGGTGGCGAGGAAGGCGACGATGGGCTTGGGGATCGTGAGATGGCTGCGTTGACCCACTTGAAGACTTTCGATCCTGAAGTTGAAGGTGCTTGCACTGGTCCGCGCATGTTCGAGCTTGGTCCGGAACGGCAAGGTCCAGCCGAAGACCTTCAAGTTGCCCTCGACGCTGATCTTTTGGTCTTCCCCCAGATGTACGGCCATGTCCTGAACGAGGCGACCTCCCTGGACCCTTAACTGTTGGTCGACCCGGGTCTTGAAGAAAGCATAGGAAGCCACGCCTTCGACCCTGGCCACGTCCGGACCCAGGAAGCTGAAGCGAAAGTCGCGGCCGTGCTTGCCGGCCAGCAGGTCACCCATGTCGAGGTCAAGCTTGACGGGCAGGAAGCCCAGAACCGTTTCGTCGACCTGAAGCTTCGCGCCGGGCGCCACGCTCAGGCCACCGGCCGCCACGGCGGGTGGCCGGGTGGGAAGGGGGATGGGTGGCACGAGGGCCGGGGCAACGCGCATGATGAGAGTGTCCGTCTGCCTAGTTCTGGTCTTGTGAGACTCCGGTAAAGGAGAGCCCAAGGTTTGTTGAATTCTCTGCCCCCGCCTGCCCTGATGGCCTCGGCATCGGTCGAGGACAAGGTGGTGCGGGTGCGGGGGGCCGACGGGGGGACCCGCTTCCTGCTCGACTTTGACCGGGTAAGGGTGACTTGGGAGCCGGTCGCGGCGACTCAGTTGCTGGGCATATTTTCGTTCCGTGGCGGAGACAGGGGCTGGCGGGACCTTGAGGCCACGGCGGTCCCCTGGGCGGCGCCCGGCGAGGCTCCGATCGGCTGGTGGGCCGTCCCTGGGTCACCGTGGCAGGGCCTGGCGCTCGAGGTCATCGGTCGACCCGACGGCGGTCTCGATCTCCGCTATCGCTGGCGGGGCGAGGGCGAGAGGCCGACCCGGCTGGTCATATCCTGGAGCCTCGGTGCGGAGGAGGGACTTTATGGCTTGGGCTCGCGGACCAATGCCTTGGACCAGCATGGCCGGGTCTTGCCGTGCTGGGTTGAGGAAGGTGGCAACGGCAAGTCGGAGCAACCTTTGCCGGGAGTGTCGAATGTACCCTGGAGTTCCCACGTCCCGGTGCCTTTCCTCCTGTCGTCCGCTCGATACGGTCTCCTCGCCCGCACGACCGCCCGAACCACGTGGGACCTCGGAGCGAGTGACCCGGCTCGCATTCGATTGACGCTGGATGATCCTTCGCCGGTGCTGACCGTGTGGGCGGAGGCTGGTCCCGAGGAGATTCTCAGCCGCGCCACGGCCGACATGGGACGGCCGCGGCTGCCTCCCGAGTGGGTCATGGCGCCGGCAGAGTGGGGAAAGGGTGGTCAGGAGGCGGTTCTTGCCCGTGCCCGGAGGCTTCGTGAGGCGCGGGTCCCCTTTTCGACCCTCTGGTACGAGGACTGGGTGGGCCTCGAGCACGGCCCACTTCCCGGGCTGACGCATATGCCCTGGGGGCGTTGGAAATCGGACCGGACCATGTATCCGGACGTGGCCGCGCTCAATCGCGAGCTGTCCGACATGGGCCTGAAGGCGTTAGGCTACTTCAATCCCTTCGTGCCTCAGGATCATCCCGAGCGGGCGGCGTTGGAGGGGCTGGGCGGCGTGGTGCGGGATACGGCCGGGCGGCCGATGGACTGGATGGGACCCTTCGGTCTGCTGTCCATGCTGGATCTCTGGTCCGACGGCTTGCAGCTCTGGCTCGCCGATCGGCTGCAGGCCTTCGCCGAGGCTGGATTTTCCGGGGGGATGGTGGATTTCGGAGAGTGGCTGCCCCATGGCGCGCAACTCTCGGGCGGACGTACGGGGGCCAAGGCTCACAATGAATATCCCGTGGCCTGGGCTGCGCTGCATCGGCGTTTCTGGGAACGTGCCCGCCCGGACGGAGATTGGCTGGTCTATACCCGTGCAGGCTATACGGGCAGTCCTGCAGAGTGCACCTACATGTGGGCCGCGGATCAGGACACCGACTGGGGACTTCTCGACGGCTTCCCGTCGGCCCTGACGGCCATCTTGACGGCAGGTCTGTCCGGTGTGCCTTTCATGACCCACGATGTCGGTGGATTCGCCACCTTGGGCGGAACGCCGCGCTCGCCCGAACTGCTGGCGCGCTGGTTGGCCTTCGGCGCTTTCAGCAGTGTCATGCGCACCCACTCGGGCCAGAAGCCGGCGCTCAACACCCAGACGGACTCCAGTCCCGCCATGCTGGAACTGACCCGATTCTGGGCCGGCTGGTCAATGGCCACCCTGCCTTACAGACACGCATTGGTCGCCGAGGCCGCCCGGACCGGCTTGCCTGTCATGCGCCCCTTGTGGCTGACGTGGCCGACGGATCCCCTATGTCGCGACCTGCATGATCAATACACCTTGGGGCAGGATCTGCTGGTGGCACCGGTTTTTCGACCGGGTTCCACCAGACGTCGCCTCTACCTGCCCCGGGGAAATTGGTACGATTTCTGGACGGGCGAGATACGCTCGGGTGGGCGTTGGCACGAGGTCTCTGTCCCCCTCGATCGTATACCTGTCTTCGTCCGTGAAGGAGCCATGCTGCCCCTGCTTCCCGAGGGCATCGAAACCGTCCTTGAGGCTGCAGCGCCGGAGGTGCGGGATGCAGCCTGGGCTCGCAAGGGGCTGCGGATCCTCACTTGGCCAGGGCGTACAGGGCGTGCTCGAGAGGTGGTCCTGGCCGATGGAACTCGGTTGGTCCACGGCTGGGAGCCCTTTCCACATGACCCTGCCGAGCGCTCCGGCCGTGAGCGTCTGGTTCGCTGGGACGGACGCACGTCGCTTGATCTCACGGCCAAGGATGCTTCGGGTGCCTGGCGTCTGCAGATCGAGCCTCCTCCTGGAGGACGGGCGCCGCTTGAGCTTGCGTGGCAGCGGCTTGGACCCGGTCAGGTCCACGTCGCCGTTCGGCCCTGACATGGTCGCGGACCGCAGCCGCGAAGGCGCCTAGCCGACGGGTGTGAACGGCGAGTGGAGCGGCCGCCTGCAGGGCCACGAGGGTGGTGGTGCCGTCCTCATCCACCAGCAGTCCGGCATCGTGGCATGTCCGGCTGGTTTCCCCGGTCTTATGCTCGAGGACGTCTGCGGTCTCCAGTCCCGAACGGAAGCGGGTGCCATCCTCCTGGCCTCTCAGGATGGCCCGCATGGCGGCGTCTTCCCGTGGCGAAACGAGCCGCCCCCGAGACAGGCGATGAAACAAGGTTGCCATTCCGAGGGCGTGTATTTGATTGCCGGCTGCGGGCTGGCCGGGCATGACTACGGTTCCTCCAAGCTTACGGCGGACGTGGATGCCCCCGAGGCCCTCGCGGCGAAGCCAGGTCTCCACGGCCTCGGGACCCAGGAGACCCAGCAGCATGTTGGTGGCCACATTGTCGCTGGTTCGGATCATGAGGCAGGCGAGGTCGCGCAGGCTGACCTGGTCCCCGACCTTGAGCACGGGCTTCCATGTGTCGGTGTAGTCCACCATGGTGACTTCGAGCAGGTCCGCGGCATGGTGCCTGCCTTCCTCATAGGCGGTATGCAGGGCTGCGAGGACAGGAACCTTGATGAGCGAGGCCGCCGTGAACAGGCGCTCTCCGTGTCGATGGGCCATCAGGCCTTCCTCGTTCATGACCAACGCGAGGCCGGCCTCATCCAGGCCCGTTCGCCTTGCCACGTCATCGAGCAGCCTTGACAACTCAGGGGACGGACGAAAGTTTTCGTCATTCATCTGTTCTTAAAGGTTCCTTTACGGGTTGTTCACGTGTTAACACGGAGGAGTCCTGTCTCGACCTCTGCAAAAGGATAGTCCATCCCATGGCCCCGACCCGTTCCCTTGCGGCCTTTTCCCTCAGCCTGATGTTGGCAGCCTGTGGCACGGGCCCCTCAATGGGGGCTTCGCAGGTCCTCGTCGATGCCCAGGGACGTCGAATTACCTCGGCTTGGCGCTTCGTGCCGCGTGCCAAGCTGTCTGTGTCCCGCCCCGCGTTCCTGCGTCTGGAGCGTCTGCGGCCGACAGGTCCCGACGCTCTGTTGGTGAGTTCCTTCGGGGTCATGGGGAAGGCGGACGGTGTCCATGCCTGGCCGGATGCTGCCATGGTTCTTGCGCGGCCGGAGAGCCGTCCCCAGCCACTCGCCCGGGGCGTGGTCTGGCCCAACGAAGCGGTCATGCTCCCGCAAGGGGCCTTCGGGAAGTACGACATGGTGGTGGCCGGAGGATTCCTTGTGCCCGGCAAGACGGGTGCGATGACCCTGATTGACCTGCCCGATCCGGGACAGGCGCTTGTCCCGGGTCGGATTCTGCCGGGTACGGTGCGCCCTGATGATCCCTCTGCGGGGCCGATGGTGGTGTACGAGAACGAGCTCAAGATCAGTCGTGATCGTGGCGGCTGGTTTTATCACCGTACGGTGGTGCGTGACATGGATGGCGACGGTCGCATGGACTTGCTGACGGCGCGAGCCCGCAAGGGCATGATGGGGTCCGAAGGTGAACTTGTCTGGTTCAAGCAACCTGCGGCCCGCAACGCCCGGGGCCCTGTAGGCCCGTGGGAAGAGACCGTGATCGCAAAGGGACCCGACGTCCACTTCAGGGTCGAAGACCTGGACCAGGATGGCCGCCCCGAGATTCTGGCGACGGAGTTCTTCTCCCGCAAGCTCTCCCTGCTGTGGCAAGAGGGTGGCGCGTGGCAGCGTCGCGTACTCGATGACACGCTCGGATCCGCCTTCGATCTGGAGTTGGTCGATCTCGACGGCGACGGCAAGCGCGATCTTCTGGTGACCAATCACGAGGCGGATGCCAAGGCGGCGGTTTTTGCCTACACCGTGCCCGGCGCATTTCGGACCGACAAGTGGCCACGTCATACGCTGCTGCAGGGTATCAAGACCCGCAACGGAGGCATGAACCAGGCCTCGCCCGGACAAGCACTCGCGTTTCAGCCCGAGCCCGGCAAGCCTGCGTCCAGGCCGTGGATCGTCGTCGGCGGGGATGGTTCGCAGCGGGCGCACGTGCTGGAGCCCGTCGACTCCAAGCCGGGCACATGGAGTTATCGTGAGCGCATCCTTGTGGACGTGGGCTGCACGGTCGGTCAGTGCGCCGTGGGCGACGTGGACGGAGATGGGAAATCCGAGATTTTCGTCCCGGCCTACGACAAGGACACGATTCACGTCTTCGGCGCGGAGCCGACGGCTCGTCGATAGGACTGGGGGGGATCAGGCGGCGGCTAGGCGTCGGGTCCGGAACAGGACCCCCATGGCTGCGGCGAAGGCCGTGCCGGCGTAGAGCCGGTTGTCCGCGAGGGATACGACCTCGCGGGCACCGTGCTCGAGCAAGCGTGCTTCCTCCGCGGTGAGAGCCGCACCGGTGAGTTGGGCCAGGGCTTGCAGCAAGCGACCCGTTCGGTCCAGCACATCATTGAGATGACGCTCACGCTCTCGCTCGTGGGTGAGCGGTGCCTTGCCGTCGCGCACCTGACGGGCGCGGCTCAGCAGGTCTTCGATCGCCCCGGCCACGGCCACGCCGACGGCTGCTGCGGCCAGTTCTTCCGCGAGCTGCTGCTGGGATGCCGTCGAATGGCAAACCGCTCGGGCCTCGCGGGCCACCAGAGCATGCAGCAACTTCCACGCCACGCGGCCTTCGACGCACGCATCCACGGTCTGCAGCAGCCGCCGGCTGGCCACGGACGTCATCTTTCCCCCGTTGATCAACCTGGCCAGACGCTCGACGATCCCTGCGGCGTAAAGAGCCTCGAGGGCTGACACGGGATCACCATGTGTCGGCTGCATCTGGAGGCGCTGGTGGATAGCTCGGAGTGTTTGGCTCGGTGGCAGCACGACCCTGTTCATCACGAACCTCACGGCCTAGTCGGTGATGCAAGGTTGTCGCGGTCCGGGTGCTCTCCCTGCCGGACCCATGACGGATTCTTGATGATTTGCAAATGAATTCGCGAAGGCTCATCAAGAGGTCTTTAGAAGTTCGTTCATGGCCTGTCGTTCCAGCACGGCGAGCACGTCACGGCTCTTCCCCGGGCACATGATCCTGACCGGGGCATTGGGCACGAAGGAGGAAGCCGATGGATGCGTGGCTGTCGCGTCTGGCCCGGAGACTGGGCCCCGGGGATGACCTTTCCGAGGCGGTCGCCGGCTTTCGTCTGCTCGAGATCGACGCGGACGAGCTCGATCGGCTGGCGGCAAGGGCCAATGCGCTGGGACCGGCACTGCGCACGCACGATCGTCAGGGGGAGCCGCTCGGGGCCTTGGACATCGATCCGGCCTACCGCACGCTCGAGGACGTGGCCTACGGCGATCTCGCCCTTGTGTCCCGTCCGCTCGCGAGATGGCGGGAAGGCGAGGGCAAGCCTTGGGCGAGGTCGATTTCCTTTGCCCTCGGCGAGGCCTTCAGTCGCGTCGAGCAGGGGCTTTATTGTCCTCTATGCATGACGGACGGTGCAGCCGTGGTGCTGCGGCAGACCGGTGACGCCGCTCTCTGGGCCCGTATGGGCGAACGCCTCGGCGGCAGGGCACGGGATCGTTGGACCGGTGCGATGTTCCTGACCGAACGTCAGGGGGGCTCTGACGTGGGAGCGGCCGCGGCCGTGGCCGTCCGGGATCCGGAATCCGAGGGCGGCTGGCGTCTGCACGGCGAAAAGTGGTTCTGTTCGAATGCGGGGGCAGACGTGGCCCTGGTCTTGGCACGTCCGGAAGGGGCTCCGGCCGGTACCCGTGGCCTGGGCCTCTTTGCGATGCCTCGGCTGTGGCCGGATGGACGTCCCAACACCTATCGGCTGCGGCGACTCAAGGACAAGCTGGGGACACGGTCGATGGCGACGGCTGAAGTCGAGCTCGGCGGCGCTTCGGCGTGGGCGGTGGGGCCGCTGGAAAGTGGGTTCGCGCAGATGGCGGTCATGATCAACCTGTCGCGCCTTTACAATGCGGTGGCTTCCTCCGGCATCATGGGCCGCGCCTTGGCCGAGGTGACCGATTGGGCCCGCTCCAGGACAGCTTTTGGCAAGCCTTTGGTCGCCCATCCGCTCGTGGCCCGGCAGCTCGAGATCCTGACCGCCGAACGCGAGGCTGCCGCGTCCTTGATTTTTATGGTGGTGGGAGCGCTCGACAGAGTCGAGTCGGGTGCGGCCGAACCCGGGGACGCCGGCCTGGTGCGCCTCTTCACTCCCTTGCTCAAGATGAATACGGCGCGCCGCGCCGTCTGGGCGGCCAGCGAGGCCATCGAGCTGCTCGGGGGCAACGGTTATGTCGAGGAATGGGTGACGGCGCGTCTGCTGCGGGACGCTCAAGTGCTGCCCGTCTGGGAAGGCGCCTCGAACATGCAGGTGCACGACCTCGTGCGCGTGCTCACGAGGGCGGATGGTGTCACGGTGCTGGAGAGGTGGGCCACGGAGGGGCTGGATCGTCTGGCGTCCTCCACGGCTCCTCGTGGTCAAGCCTTGGGCGCGGCGCTCCGAGAGGACTGGTTGGCCCTGCAGCGTGCATTGCATGCTTGGTTGCCTGCTGCCGCCGAGGATGAAGGGGTCAGGGCGAGGGAATGGGTCGAACAAATCTATCCGTGGGCCGGCGCATTGGCCTTGGCGCTTGAGGGACTGGATGAGTCAGTGCGTTCCGCCGAGGAGGCCTTGGCTGCTTGTGGTTGGATTGGGCGAGCGGAAGCAGGCATGGGGGACAAGCTTTTTCGCCTGGCTGGCGTCGTACGTGAGCGGATTCCTTGGAGAGGGCCCGCCTTGGCTGTCGGCCTTGCTTGAACCGACGCATCCCTCGGGGGACGGGGGCACCGCCCCGGGGAGCCCGGCCGCCGGATCAGGGCTTGACGGGAAGCGGCGGGAACGGAATGTAGGGCGGCGGGGGCGGGGTGGGGATTGCCTGCACCATGGCTACGGTCCGGTGGGTCCTGCGGGTGCCGTCGGCCGCGGTGGCCGTGACCTCCAGCTGGGACGTGGCGGGCCAGTCGAGCCACCAACGGACCTCCGGACCCTCGCGACGATCGACGAGGCCACCCAGGACTTTCCAGGCGTACGTCACGGCGCCGGGAGCCTGGCCGGTCAGCAGCACCTTGACGGTCACACGCTCATGCTGGCGTGCGGAGAACCAGTCTGCGGGCTGACCGTTCACCAGCAGATCGACGTCCCAATCCTGCTGGGGCACGGCCTTGGCGGCGAGGGAGGTCGGCCGGCCGGTCGTGGGCGAAGGGACCGTAGTGCCGCAGCCGGCCAACAGGGTCAGGGCGACAACACTCAAATGGGTTGCGTGGGGCTTTAGGCGTACCATCCGAAGACTCCCGGGGAAAGATCAAAAGAAGTAAGCTATCAGATGTTAAGCATGTCTTAACTTCTCGATCTTTGCAAGCGGGTTCAGGCCGGGTACGACCTATCTATGTCCCTGCTCGAGGCCAAGGGTCTTTGCCGTCATCACGTGACTGATGGCGAGGTCGTACGCGCGCTTGATGGCGTCGATCTGCGGATTGAGGCCGGTGACCACCTGGCGCTCACGGGGCCGTCGGGTTCGGGCAAGAGCACGTTGCTCAACCTTCTGGGGGGACTCGAGCGTCCTACGGCCGGCCAACTGTGGTTTCGGGGGCGTGACCTCGCGGTGTTCGACCCTGACGAGCTAGCTGCCCACCGGCTGCGTCACGTGGGGATGGTGTTCCAGTCTTTTCAGTTGTTGACCCGGATGACCGCTCTCGAGAACGTCATGCTGCCTCTGCGCCTTGCGGGGGTCCCGACGGCGGAGCGCGTCCGTCGGGCCACGGAGTTCCTCGAGGCGGTCGGATTGGCCGCCCGGACGCGGCATCGGCCCAATCAGATGTCCGGTGGCGAACAGCAGCGCGTGGCGATCGCCCGCGCCCTGGTCATGGGACCGGATTTGCTGCTGGCCGATGAGCCCACCGGCAATCTGGATACGGCGCGTGCCGACGACATCATGGGTCTGCTCGAGCAGATTCGCAGCGATCGGGGGATCACGCTGGTGGTCGTGACCCACGATCCGGCTGTGGCCGCGCGAGCCGGGCGTGTCCTCAAGCTCAGGGATGGTCGCCTCGTCGGGGAGGCAGCCGCGTGACCCCTGCAGATCTTTTGGTCCTTGCTTGGTCCCAGTGGCGGGCCGCCACCGTGCGCAGCATCCTGACCACCCTCGGGGTTGCCATCGGGGTGGCGGCGTTCACGACCTTGTTTGCCCTGGGGCGGGGCCTGCAGGACAACTTCAGGGAAAGGTTGCTTCGCGGCGGCTTCTTGCAGGCCGTGACCGTCTTGCCTTTCCAGGAGGGAGAAGATGGTGCCCAGCGGCGACTTCCCCTCGACGAGAAGGCTCTGGCCCGCTTCCGGGCCTTGCCGGGCGTGCACCGCGTGGACCGTGACATTCGCCTGCCCGTCAAGGTCAAGGCTCCCGAAGGCAAGGGTCGGGCCACGGGCATCGCGGTGGCCATGCCCGTGGATGCCAGGGAAGAGGCGCTCTTCGACGAGCGGGTGGCAGGCGGATACTTTTCGGGCGAACAGGCACCCGAGATCATCGTGACGGCCCCCGTGGCCCGTGGCCTCGGCTGGGAGCCCGCAGCCGCCATCGGTCGCACCGTCAAGGTGGCGCCCGGCGGGGCATTCATGGATCGGGTCCTGCAGGTGGCCTCTCCCTTCGGATTGTTCTCGGGCGGAGGCTCTCTGGCGCGTGACCTCAGAATCGTGGGGGTGGTGGCCAGAGAGCGGGTGGGATTCGGTTCCCTGGGGGCGTCCCTCTTCCTTCCCTATGGCACGGCTCGGGCCTTGGAGCAAGCGCTTCTCGGTCGCATGCCCGGGGCGTCGCGGCTGGGGACTTCCTACAGCGCCTCCATTCGCCTGACCGATGCCGGGGCGCTCGCTCCCGTCGAGAAAGCGGTGGCCAAGGCAGGTTACCGGACGATTTCCTTCGCATCGGTGCTCGAACGTTCGCGTTCCCTGTTTCTTCTGGTGGATGGCCTGCTTGTCCTGATGGGCGGGGTCGCTCTGCTGGTGGCCAGCCTCGGGATTGCCAACACGATGATTACCTCGGTACTCGAGCGTACGCGTGAGATCGGCCTGCTCAAGGCCCTTGGTGCGCGGGACCGGGATGTGATGGGCTTGTTCCTTGCCGAAAGCGCCTTGCACGGGGTCGTGGGCGGCGCGCTCGGACTGCTGCTTTCCCTCGGAACGGCACAGTTGGTCGGTGCGGTGGCCGATGCCTGGTTCAGGCGTATGGGCGGCGATATCCAGAAGGTCTTCAGTTTCCCGCCGGGGCTCCTGGTCGCAGCGTTGGCCCTGGCCACGGGCATGTGCCTTCTGGCGGCCCTCTACCCCGCGCAGCGTGCCATGCGACTGGACCCTACCCGGGCCTTGCGTCACGACTGATCGGGCTATCATGGGAGCGTGAAGGTCACCCATATCGAACGCACCCCCAATCCGATGGCCCTGATGTTTCGGGTCGACGAGCCCCTTATCGCAAGGGGGGCAGAGGTCTACGCCTCGACCAACGACGCCCTGCGTGACTCGATGGCGACGGCTATCTTCGCCACGGGTGAAGTGACTGAGCTCTATGTGACACCGGACTTTGCCACCGTCACCAAGAAGCCCGAGGCCGACTGGTTGCCGCTGCGCCGCAGGGTCCGCGAGGTCCTCGAGGCCACCGAGCCGGCCGCAAGGGCCGCGGCGGGCCAGATGCCGGAGGCTCCTCGCCTGCGCCCAGGAAGCAGGATTCCCGCCGATGGCCCCGAAGCCGAGATGTTGTCTCGAATCCTGGTTGTCCTCGAACAGACGATCCTGCCGGCCTTGGCCGGGGATGGCGGGGGGCTCGAGGTGCTGGGCTTCGAAGACAAGGTGCTGACCATCCGTTACCAAGGGGCGTGTGGCACTTGTCCCAGCTCGGCGGCCGGGACGCTCGAGGCCATCCGGCGGATGTTGCGCCAGGGGGTTGACCCTGATCTCGAAGTCGTGCCGGCCTGAGCCTCTCCTGAGAGAGTGCGCCGCCGCGGCGGTCCGGTTGCGGCTCGGTTGCCCGGAAGGATAGGACTGGGTATCCTTGAGCCGCTTCCTGCCCCCGGAGGATCCCGTGAAGGTCGAACTCGCCGCCACTGATGCCCAGCGTGATGCCATCGCCGCGTTCCGCTACGATATTCTCATCGCGCAGCTGAAGCGTCAGCTGGCCTCGGCTGATCATCAGCGGCGCAGGGTCGTGGACGAGGAGGATGCCACCGGCGTGGAAGCCTTCGTGTCCCAGGACGGCCAGCTGGTGGGGGCGCTTCGGCTGAACCGCCTGTCGGACGGGGCGGTGTCCGAGGATCTGGCGAAGCTCTATGCCCTCGAGCGTTTTTCCGACATTCCGCCCGAGCACATCGCCGTCGTCTCCCGTCTGGTGGTGCCCCCCGGCGTGGCGGGAGTGGGCGATGCCCTCTCTGATTTCGCGCTTCGCTGGGCCATCGACAACGGCATTCGTCTGGCCTTCAGCTACTGCTCGCCGCATTTGGTCGCCCCTTATGAGCAGCTGGGATTCCGGCGCTACAAAGACAACTTCCAGGATCCCATGGGGTACCGGGTCCCCATGGTGTTGGTGTTGTTCGATTTGGACCATCTGGCCCGCATTCACTCCCCGCTCGCGGCCCGGCTGGCTGCGGTGGCGGCGGGCCGGAACGACTCGGCCTTCTTCGCCGAGCGGTTTCCCGAATACGATCTGCCGGCGAATCCCGGCATGTACCCCAAGGGCGAGTTCTGGTCGCTTCTCGGTTCGCGGATGAATGTCAATCCGCTCGAAGCCATCCCGCTGTTCCAGGGACTGTCCGCCGATGAAGCCGGTGCAGTCATGAAGGCGGGCACCATCCTGCCCTTGCGGGCAGGTGATCGGCTCTTGTCCGCCGGTGAAACCGGACGTGAGTTTTACCTTGTCCTGAAGGGGATGCTGGGCGTGACCCTCCCGGGCCTGTCCAAGCCTGTGTCGCTTCTCGGTCCCGGCGAGATAGTGGGCGAGATGGCCTTTCTGGCAGATGCCCCGCGCAGTGCCGACGTCGAGGTCTTTCGGGACGGCGAGGTGATGGTGCTGTCCGAGGAGTCTTTCCTGCGCCTGGCTGGACAGCAGCCGGCCGTGGCCAGCAAGGTCAGCCTCAACCTGGCTCGAATCTTGGGCGAGCGCCTGGCCGTGACCTCGCAGGCCTTGGCGGAAGCCCAAAGACGCTGACGAGGGCGTGGGGTTCTGCCTGAGGGCTAGGGCCCGATCCTGCCCCGGCAGATAGGCTGGAGCGCAGGCACGGTCACTGGCTCTGATGATGCGCCGCGTGGCCACCATCGGGCCGGCGCGTGCGCTTCACGTGGTCGGAGCCTTGCCGCTCGGGAACTACACTACGGTGAACTTCGTGATGAGTTCGCGGGCAAAGTTCAAGGCGCGTCCCAAGGGACCTGGATTCACCGGCAAATCGGATTGGGTCACGGCGAAGTCGGTCGTGAAGCCTCGGCTCACGGGAGGTGCCGTTCCCACCCGAGCGGTCACGGGCAGATCCGACTGGACCACGGCGAAGTCGGTCGCGAATCCTCGGCTCACGGGTCCGGCCGTGAAGGTGTCCGCCCGAACCGGCAGGGCCGATTCCGTCACGGCGAAGCTCACGCTGAATCCCCCGGTGGCTGGAGGAGGGCCACCGGCGGCCCGAGGAGAGACCGGCAGAGCCGACTGCGTGACGGCAAAACCTTGGCGAATGCCCAGAGACATGGCGTGGTCCCTTCCCTTCCTAGCTGCGGGCCAGTTCCTTGAGTCGTTCCGTGATGCTCTCGAGCACTTTCATGCTCATGTTCTCGATGAACTTGTTGAAGAGGCTGAGGTCCTCGGCGGGAGCGCTCGGTTCGGCCGAAGCTTCCTCTCCCCCGTCCAGCAGGGTCCGGGCACGCGCGGACGCCGACAGCACCATGTTGTCCGCGTCGACCCCTTCGGTCGGGGTCGACGGCGCGACAGGCGCCGGGGACAAGGGCGCGCGTGCGACCAGAGAAGCTGGACTGGCCAGCCGATTCGCGCCCGATGTCTCAACCAACATATGCGGTCCACCCCCCGCATGTCTTATATGCCACGGCAGTCGGGAGATGACGTCAAGTGTTCGTGAAATCCGGGTTTGGTCTGTCGCTTGCGCGGCACGCGCAGGGGGCAGGCCCTCAGGGCTCGACGTGAACCGTCGCCCTCATCCGGCGATGCACCCTGCAGCGGATCTCGAGATCGCCGGTGGCGGTGAGGAGCACGGAAGGGCCCGGACCGGTGGCGTGCAATCCCAGATCAAAGGTCTGTGATCCGGACGCGCAGTAGACGCTGTGGAAGACTCCATCCCGATTGGGAAAGTGCAAGGTGGTCCCTCGGCGAACCTTAAGTTCCGCCGGCTGGAACAGCAGATTCTCCTGGAGGATGCGGGCCGTGGGAACGGGACTCGGGGTGGGGGCTGCCAACCGCCCGGGCGAGGCGGTTCGGGCTTTCCCCGCGAGGAGGAAGGCAGCTGCGAGGACGGTCAAGGAAATGAACCGCATCCCGTATTCTAGCTCCGTGTGCAGGCGCGTGGATGGCCGTACGGCCAGCCCAATCCGCTGCGAGTGACCGGCATTTGTGCGGGCAGCCACAGGGAAGGGTGCGCCCAAGGGGGTATGCTGAGGGAATGGAAGCTGCTGAACGCCTGCTTGACAGTCCCAGCCTGCCCATGATGGCGGCAGGTGTGCTGGGTGTCTTGCTGCTGATTTTGGTGGGCGTGCTGTTGTGGTTGGTCAAGACCCGCTCCAAGGGGGACATGGGCCTTGCCAAGAAGGCCAATCGCTTCAAGGAGTTGGATGGCTACCTGAACGAGGCCAAGAAGTGGTACCGCGCCAACATCACGTTGCGCGAGCTGTACGCGGTGGCCAGCAAGTCGGGCGTGGCCAAGAAGTTCGTGCGTGGCATCCTCGCGGCCGCCGAGAACGGGGGGTTGTCGGGCATGCCCGAGGAGTCTGCGCGGTGGCTGGCTCAGGCGATTACCCTCGAGCCAAGCAACGCCGAGGCGTACTATCAGCTCGGACTGGTCGCCGTTCGGCAAGGCAAGGCCACGGGGCAGCAGAAGTGGATGCGGTTGGCCCATCAGTCCTTCACCAAGGCCTTTCTTCTCGAGCGTGGCCACATCCCGGCCTTCCAGCAGCTGATCCTGTTGTCGGAGCAGACAGAAAGTTTCTACGTCGAGCGGACCAAGGAGGGCTTGGCCAAGGCCTCTGCGATGGGCCAGAACGACGTGGATCGCATGGTGGCGGCCGCCCAGGCGCAGGCCTACGCCGAAGCCGAGGCCGCCGAGGCTCGCCGACAGCAGGGCTGAAGCCCGACCGGCGGTCAGGATGCCCTTCGGGGCCTCACGGCCACGGTGCCGCGGCTGAGGGCGACCAGACGCCCTTCAGGGTCCGTGATCCGGATATCCCAGACCCAGGCCGTGCGCCCCTGGTGAAGGGCCTTGCCTTCGGCCTGGACCCAACCTTCCCAGACCGTGCGCAGCAACGAGATGTTGTACTCCTGCCCGAAGGCCACGTGGGTATCCAGATCGATGCCGAGGACCGTCCCGAAGCTCGAGACTTCCTCTGCCAAGGCGGACAACGCTCCCCCATGCATGGCGCCGTAGGGCTGGCGCGTCGGCCCGTGCACGGGCATGCGGGCCACGACGTGCCCTGCTTCATGGTGGAGAAACTCGATGCCCAAGGCCCCGGACAAGGTCTCCTCAGGGGGGAGCAGGCCGCGATCACGAAAGGCTTCGGGCTGGAAGGACTGCGTCATGCGCCGATTCTAGGCCTTATACTGGCAGCAGGAAAAGAGGAGCCGTCCATGCGCGACACCCTCGAGCGGATTGCCGGCGATTACGGCGGCTTCATCGAGCTTCGTTACCACCACAAGACCTCTCGTCGCTTCGACGTGGAAGGGGGGCGCCTGGAGGCGGCCCTCGTCAAGGAGCGTGCTGGCGTGGGCGTGCGGGTTCTGGAAGGTGGAACCTGGGGCGTCGCGGCGACGAGCGACACGCGCGATTCCGCCATTCGCAGGGCCGTGGACCAGGCCGTTGCGGCCGCCCGTGCTTCGGCGTCGTATCGCAGCAAGCGGCTCGAGCCCCTGCCGCCCGTGCCTTTGGCCAGGGGGGTCTTCGAAGAGCCCGGGGTCCAAGCCCTCAAGGAGCAACCACTCGAGGCCAAGATCCAGCTGGCGCTCGAAGCCGAAGCGCGCGCCCGTGCCGCTTCGGAGCGCATCGAGACGGCTCGTGCGAGCTATCAGGAGATGTTCGAGGACAAGGTCATCGTGACCTCGGATGGCGCCAGCGCCGAGCTCAGGTTGGTGCGTCCCGAGTTTCGCGTCAACGCCGTAGTGGCCCAGGGAACCGAGCGCGCCACGTACTCCGAGACTTACGGGGCCACGGGCGCCTGGGATTGCCTGTTCCGGCACAAGGACGGCTTGGCGATGGCCGACGAGGCTGCCCGTTGGGCGGTGGATCTCGCGGGGGCTTCGTTGGCTCCCGGGGGCAAGTTCAAGGTCATCCTCGCTCCCAGCATCGTGGGGCTGTTGGTCCACGAGGCCATCGGCCACACGGTCGAGGCTGATTTTGTCCTGTCGGGCTCCGTGGCGGCCGGACGGCTCGGCACCCGTGTCGGCAGCGAGCACGTGACCCTGTGTGATTCGGGGGCGTCCGAGCACGTCGGTGGCGCAGGGGGAACCATCGCCGTCGATGACGAAGGCGTGCTCGCAGGGCGCACCGTCATCATCGACAAGGGCATCCTCGCGAGTTTCCTGCATAACCGCGAGTCGGCGATGCACTATGGCGTGGCGCCGACTGGAAACGCTCGGGCGTGGGAGTATGCGGACGAACCGCTGATCCGCATGCGCAATACCTACATCGAACCCGGCGACTGGGAGCTCGAGGACATGATTGCCGGAGTCGAGGATGGTTTCCTGCTGGACGGCCCACTGAACGGCCAGGCCGATGCGACGGGCGAGTTCATGTTCGCCGTCGCCCGGGCCCACCGTATCCGGGGCGGCAAGCTGGGTGAGGTGCTCAAGGGCGCCACGGTCTCCGGTTCGGCCTTCGAGGTGCTGGCCAGCGTGGATGCCGTGTCGCGGGCCTTTCGCTGGGACCTTGGCTCGGGTCATTGCGGCAAGGGGCAACCCATGAAGGTGGATGCCGGCGGTCCCTATGTCCGCTGCGAGGTCCTGATCGGCGGAGCGGGCTCATGAACACGTCTCTCGTACAGGAAGTCTGCGCGGTCGGATTGTCCGCCGCCCGAGCCGCGGGTGCCGATGGGGCCGAGGTTTACGCGGTCGAGCGCCGGACCCGCGAGGTAGCCTTCGAGAAGAATGACCTCAACCTGGCCCGGGCCGACGAGGAGCTCACGGTAGGCATCCGCGTCCTTGCCGGACAATCCTTCGGCTTTGTGACGGTCAATGCGCCCGAGCGCGTCGAGGAGGCGGTCCGGCAGGCCCTCGTCCTGGCCCGGGTTGCCCCGCCCGACCCCTATCATCATCTTCCGGCCCCCGTGCGGCTGCCTCAAGGAGATCTCGATTGGGATCCTGAACTGGCTACCTTTGGCCTCGGCTCGATGGCCGAGTTGGCCAGCCATCTCGCCGATCGGGTCAAGGCCGGCGACCCGCGGCTCAGCATCGATGGCATCCGCGTCTCCGCCGAGGAGGGTGCCGTGGCCATCGCATCCACGACGGGCATCGAGGCCGCGCATGTGACGAGCGAATTGTCGGGTTTCGTGATGGGCATGGCCATCGACGGGGACGAGGTGGGGTCCTTCAACTACGATGGGGCGGCCGGCAACCGTCTGCAGCAGGTTCGTCCGGATATGCTGGAGGCGATGGACCGCTTCTCCGAGAAGGCTCTGTGGGCGCTGGGGGCACGAAAGGGCGAGACCTTCAAGGGCAGGGTCCTGCTGACACCCGATGCCGTGGGCGAAATTTTGCTCGAGCCACTTCTCGGCGCTCTTGGGGCGGACAATCTGCGCAAGGGTCGCAGCCCGCTGCAGGGACGGCTGGGCGAAACCATCGCGGCCGCCTGCGTGACGCTCCGGGATCCGGGCAGGGTTCTGGGCGGGATGGCTCTTGCACCCTTCGATCGTGAAGGTCAGGCCGTGCATGCCCTCTCTCTGCTTCGCGAGGGAGTGCTCGAAGGTTATTTTTACGACGCTTACGAGGCCCGGCGTGCCGGCCGCGGCTCGACCGGCCACGGTCGGGGCGGGGCCAAGGGGCCACCGGTGCTGACGCCAGGCCTGATCGAAATGGCGGCCGGTGAAGAAACGGCGGCCAGCCTCGAGGCGAGGGCCGGCAGGGCTCTGGTGGTCCCCCGATTCTCCGGTCGGGTCGAGATGGCCACGGGTGAGTTTTCGGGCGTGGTCAAGGGTGGCTTCCTCGTGGGTGCGGGAGAGCGGGTGCCGGTGGAGGAGACCATGATCGCGGGCAACGTCTACGAGTTGCTGCGGGCCATCGAGGCGGTCAGCTCAGATCGGCAGAACATCTTCGGGACCGCCCTCCTTCCCTGGGTGCTGGCCGACGGCGTCCAGGTCACGGCGGGGTGACGCCCCTCGTCCAGGTGTTCCGCGACAGGACTCCGTGGGGAGTCCTACGGGCCCTCCTTTGGCGCGAGCGACGGGCCTATCTCTTCGGTGCGCTCTGTCTGTTGGCATGTGATCTGGGTCAGGTGGCGGCACCGCTCCTCGTCGGAAATTTGATCGACGGCCTGCGTGAGCACACCCTGGGGACCTCGGGATTGCAGTTGCGGGTTGGGGCCTTGGTGGCCTTGGCCCTGGTCGTGGCCCTTTGTCGCTATGGTTGGCGGATGGGAGTCTTCGGCTCGTCACGCCGTATCGAACGGGACGTCCGCATCGCGCTTCATGGGCATGTGATCCGGCTTTCATCCGAGGCCCAGCGACGTCGTCCTCCGGGCGAGGTCATGGCCCTCGCCACCAATGACCTGCAGGCGCTGCGGGCCGTGACAGGAGAGGGCGTGATGGCGGGGCTGGATGCCCCCTTCTACTTGCTCTCGGCCTTGGTTCCCATGCTTTGGCTCCACCCGGGGTTGACGTTCTGGGCCATCCTGCCCTTGCCTGTGCTGGGTTTGGTGTCGTTCCTGCTGGGCCGGCGCATGCATGGCATGCATCGGGCAGTACAGGAAGCCTTCGGGCGCTTGTCGGATCACGCTCAGGAAACCATCTCGGGCATCCGGGTCGTCAAGGGCTTCGCGCGTGAAGCCCATGCCACGACGGACTTTGCCGCCCGTAGCCGCGAGCATGCCGAAGCCACGATGGGCATGGTGCGGCTGCAGGGGGCCTTCGACCCGCTCATCGCGATGCTGTCAGGGACCTCGACGGTGCTCGTGCTGGTTCTGGGCGGGAGGCTCGTGACCGCGGGCGAGCTCACCGTGGGACAGTTGGTGGCTTTCCTGGGCTTCATCCAGATGTTGTCCTGGCCCATGATGGCTTCGAGTTGGGCGTACAACATGGCTCAGCGGGCCCGGGCCAGCGCAGGACGCCTGCAGGAGCTTTTCCGCGAGGAGCCCGAGCCTGTTTCGGGCGATAACCCAGGCTGGTGGCAAGCTGCTCCGCCCGTGCTTGAAGTCCGCGGTTTGTCATTTACCTATCCGGGCGCATCCAGGCCCGCCCTTTCCGGGGTGTCCTTCGTCCTGCCCGCAGGAGAGGTCCTCGGCATCACCGGCCGCTCCGGTGCCGGCAAGAGCACGCTGGTGGCGTTGCTCCTGCGCCAGCTCGAAGTGCCCCGCGGGACCCTGTTCCTGGAAGGCCGCGACCTCACCGACATGCCTTTGGCTGAGGTGCGGCGCGTCTTTGCCTGGGTGCCGCAGGATGGATTCCTCTTCGGGCGTTCGCTGGCCGACAACGTATCCATGGGGGAAGACCCCGGCGGTGTGGGGCCTGCGCTGATGCAGGCCGGCCTCGGACCTGACATGGAAGCGTGGCCCGAACGGGAGCGCACGATCGTGGGTGAGCGTGGCGTCACCCTGTCCGGGGGACAGCGTCAGCGGGTCTGTCTGGCGAGGGCGCTGATCCGAGAGGCTCCCATCCTGTTGGTGGATGACGCGCTTTCCGCCGTGGATGCGGCGACCGAGCACCGCGTGCTGGCCACCTTGGGCGAGGCCCGGCGTGACCGCTCGGCGCTCGTCGTGGCCCACCGCCTGAGCGTGGTGCGTTCGGCGCCGAGGATCCTGGTGCTCGAGGAAGGCCGGGTGGTGGAACAGGGCGCGCACGCGGATCTCGTGGAGCAGGGCGGGATTTATGCCCGCATGTGGCAGCTGCAGCAGCTGGAGCGAACATTGGCGGAGAATTCTGCCGGAGCCCCGGCATGAGCGACGGTCACATGCTGCGCGAAGAGGACCACGAGCGCTCCTTCGATCCGGTTCTCTTTCGACACGTGCTGCGCTGGACGCGGCCGGTCGCCTCGTGGCTCTTGTCGGGACTGGTGTTGTTGCTGCCGCTCAGTGCGGTTCCGGTGGTGCTGCCCTGGATCGTCAAGCAGGCCATCGACGGTCCTCTGGGGAAGGAGCCTTCGTCCGGCCCGGGCGTGGGTCCTCTGGGCCTTGATCCCGGCACGTGGCCCTGGCCTGCTGACCTCATGAGTCTGGCGGCCTTGTACCTGGCCCTGCTCGTCGGAGAGTCGCTCCTGCGATACGTTCAGGGCCTGATCATCCAGGGGGCGGGGCAGCGGGTCATCCGGCGGATCCGCGAGGAGACCTTCGGACACCTGCTGCGGCTCGACATGGCCGTGTTCGATCGGCAGCCGGTCGGACGCCTGGTGGCTCGCGTCACATCGGACACGGAGAACATCAACGAGCTCGTCACCAGCGTGCTCGTGGGCTTGTTCAGGGACGTCTTCGTCATTGCGGGGACGGTCTGGGCCCTGTTCCGACTGGATTCGACCCTTGCCTGGGTGGCGCTTGCAGCCGCACCGGTCATCGGGGCCTTGACCTTTGGATTCAGGCGCTGGCTGCGGTCGTCGTGGCGTGGCCTCAGGGTCCGACAGGCCACCTTGCTTGCCGTGATGTCCGAGAACCTCTCGGGGGTTCGGGTGCTGCAGGCCTTCGGGCGTGAGGATTCGGCCCAGGAAGGTTTCAAGGACGAGGCTGAGGCCTTCTACCGAACGGCCTGGAATCTGACACATATCCAGGGTATCTTGCGGCCCGCCATCGACCTGGCCACCCAGCTGGCGCTGGCAGCGGTCCTCTGGGCAGGCGGTCAGGCCGTCTTGCAGCACGGATTGCCGCTGGGGACTCTGTATGCCTTCACGGTCTATCTGCGGCAACTGTTCAATCCTCTCGGTGAGCTGGCCGAAAAGTACAACACCACGCTCGCGGCCTTCGCTTCGGCCGAGCGGTTGGTGCAGCTGCAGGAATCCCGACCCACCGTGGTGGCGAGTGGAGAGACCGTGACCTTCCCCGGTCCCGAGGCTTTGCGTACCTTGCCGTTGCGGTTCGAGGGCGTGGGCTTCGCATATTCCCCCACCGGGCCGGACGTGCTCGACGGTGTGAATCTGGTGTTCGAGCCCGGTGAGACCGTGGGCGTGGTGGGCGCGACCGGAGCGGGAAAGAGCAGCTTGCTGGGTCTGGTCTCCCGTTTCCATGATCCTGTCCGGGGCTGTCTGCGGGTGGGCGACATCCCCCTGACGTGCTGGGACCCCGAGGTTTGGCGGCGTCATCTCGGTTTGGTGCTGCAGGAGCCCTTGCTGTTCCGAGGGACATTGCGCGACAACCTGAGGATGGGGCGCGAGCATCTCGACGACGCACGCTTGCTGGCCGTGCTGACCGAGGTGTTGGGTGAAGATCCCTGTCGGCGTTGGCCCGAGGGGCTGGACACGTTGCTGGGGGATCGCGGCGGGACGCTGTCCACCGGTGAACGGCAGCTGGTTTGCCTCGCCCGGGCTCTCGCCACCGAACCGCCTTTGCTGGTGCTGGACGAAGCCACGGCCAGCGTCGACAGCGCCACGGAGGAGGCGATGTTGCGTCAGGTACAGTCCAGACGGGGCCATGGCATGACCCTCGTGGTCGCTCATCGCCTGGCCACGGTGCGGGATGCCGATCGCATCGTCGTGCTGCATCGGGGGCGCGTGGTCGAGGAGGGCACGCATGCGGCGCTCCTTGCCAGAGGCGGGCGGTATGCCACCATGTGGGCGTTGCAAGCTGGTGAAACGGATTGGAACATTCCTCAGGATCAGGAGGCGGCAGCTCATGGAGCGTGAGGACAAGCCGGCGGAGGCCTCCGCGTCTTCCGGGGTTCGGGCCCGTGTGGGCCGGCTGCTGGATCTTGCGGCCTGGGGGTTGCTGGCCGTCGTGCTGTGGCGCTTCCTTGGCCCTCAGGGCTCTGCGGATCTTGCAGGAGTTCGTGGCGTGCGTGGCACCCTTGACCTTCCGCCAGGCCGTCCTGCCGTGATCGAGGTCGCTTCGCACACCTGACCGGCCTGCGTCGCGATGGTGCCGGTCTGGCACCTCCTCGAAGCCCGCAAGGGCAAGGACGTCACGTTCCGTGTGCTGCATCTGGACGAGGCGTCCGAGTCGGCTGCCGCCTTTGCCGTGCTGGAGGCGGCCCGTTCACGGGTGACCCCGACGTTCCTGGTGCTGGACCGTCAGGGCCGTCCCACGGCGCGCTTCGTCGGCGCCACCTCGTACCTCGCGATCAGCGGAGCGCTCGACGACCAGCCGTGACGTGGCAGGACCGGGGCAGCGGGTCTCGACCTGCGACCATGTTTCCTGTCGTCCACGGTAGGCTTCGTGCGAACGTTCGGACGATCTTCTCGGCTGCGGCGGCGATCAGGCCTCCAGCCAGGCCCGCGCGGCCGCCAGGCGGTTGCTGTAGAGCTGCAGCAGGTCCTTGCGTTCGTCGGCCGTGAGACGTCCCTCGGGATCGGCGGCCTTGAGCAGCCGATCGCCGGTTCCACCGGCATCCTTGGCGGCGACCAAGGCCACCGCAGCGGTGGTCAGACGATCGGCCACCTTGCCCGCCGACAGGGCTTCGGCCAATCCGTCCGGATCCATCCACGCCGCGGCTGCCAGCTCGGCTGGATCCACCCCATGCTCGTGCGCGACGGTCTCGAGCACGTCGCGGTGGGGTTCGAGCGCATTCGTGGCTTCTTCTCGATCGAAACCCCAGTCGTCTTCCGCTTGAGGCAGAGGGAGGCGATCCGCACCGATCGCCCGGGCCGTATGATCGAGGACATCCGGCATGGCCTCGATCATACGCGCCAGTTTCGCCTCGTCGAGTCCCATGCGACGCCCAACCGCTACAAGGTCCTTGCCCTGACGCGCGGCCCCGAGGAGTTCGGCAGCCTGCTCCTCGTCAAGGCCATGCGCCCGAGCGAGGGCCTCGAGAATCTCCGCGAGGACCATCAGGTCCTCAAACGTACGCGGGGCAGGGCTCTGTGCAGGTACCCCGCCCGGTGAGGGCTCGGCCACCCCGCCACTGCGGCCGCGGGAGGGACGGAAGGGAACGGCGCCGTCGGCGCGTCCGTCCGAGGCCAGAGCACCACCGTTGCCCAGGGGATTGCTGACCGGCGGAAGGTCGGCGGCGGCCCCGTCATCGGCACCGGCCCCCGTAAGGCGACCGAAGGCCATGATGCGGTTCTGCTTTCCTTCACTCAGGACGGTCCGCCGAGCCGGTTGCCCGAAGCGGTTGCTCTCGAGCATCTCGATGGGGCGACCTTCGGCATCGACCTTGGAGACGACGCCTACGTGGTCGGACTTTCCGTCCTTGTTCCAGTCGAAGAACACCACGTCTCCGACGTGGGCCGGGGAGCGGCGGTCCACCAGCTGCTGCTCCTTCTGGAAGTACTGGATCATCGAGGGGCAGTAGTGGGGATTATAGCCCTTGGCCTTCATGTCCTTCCCGAGCGCGAACCCTGCCCGGTCGTAGCTGTCGGCCACGAAGTCGGCGCAGCACCCCACCTTGCCAGGGCTGTGGTAATACCGCGTCGTCAGGTTCGGTGGGTACTTGTAGCCTCCCTCGATGAGGTTGCGTGCGGCCATGACGACGTCGTTTCCGAAGGTCGCCCGAGGGTTGGCGGCCTTGGCGGCTGCGACGGCCTCCGCGAGAGATCGGGCTTCGGACAGCCTGCCGGTGGTGCCCAGTCGGTCCTGCAGCGGGCTCGTCGTTCCGAGCGGGGCGGTGGCCCTCGACCCTGGCGCGTGGTGCAGCGGCAAGGGGCCGCCCAGCGGCCGCGAGCCCGAAGGACGCTGGATAGGGTCTGGCATGACCCATGCATACCCGTCCGGTGGGGTATCCTAGGGCCATGCCCGAAATCATGGAACAGGCGTGGGAAGCCACGTTGGCGGCTGCTCCCGAGCAAGTGTGGCCGTGGCTCTCCGATACCCGCCGATTCAATCGAGCCGTCGGACAGGCCTTTCCACTTGATGGCTATGAGGTGACGCCTGAGGGTGACGTCGATTTGTTCGGTCAGCATGACTTGGGGCGTTTCCGAGAGCACCCGTTCCAGTGGGTCGAACCCGAGGCCTTTTCGTCGCGTCGCGAGTTCCTGGAGGGACCGCTGCTTGAGCTGGCCACGCGTATCCGACTGGTGCCGGGCAAGGACGAGTCCGGCGCTCCGTCTACCCATCTTCGCTATGCGGTCCAAGCGACGGTGCGGGATGGCCTGCCCCCCGAGGTTGGTCAGGTTTTGGCGGACGTCCTCGAGGGCTTCGGGAAGGCCCTGTTGCAGTTGTGCGACCAGATGAACCAGCGCCATCGGGCGGGCTTGCCGGCGGAATATGTCCCACCCACGCCCGAACTCGATACGGGAGCGCTCGAGCGCTTGTCCGAGCTGGAGCTGCGTTTGCAGCGTACAACCCGTCTGGATGTCGGACTTGTGGCCCGCCTGGTGGACCTCGTTCGGGTGGGTGGTGATCTGGAAGCCGGGCGTTTGCGTCCCCTGGCGCTCGCGCGTCAGTGGGGGGTGCCGCGGCACGACGTGGTGCGTCTGTTTCTGCATGCGGTCCAGGCTGGCCTACTGGATCTGCACTGGGAGATGACGTGTCCCCATTGCAGGGGAGTGTCCAAGGGGCACACCCATCTTGCCGATCTGGTCGAGGATGCGTCGTGCGCGTACTGTCTGGTGAACGTGTCGTCGGATCTCGCGTCTTCGGTCGAGGTGACGTTCCGTCCAAATGCGGCGGTCCGGCACATCGAGGAGCGCATGTATTGTTCGGGGGGGCCCGGTGCCATGCCCCACGTGTTGGCTCAGGTGGTCGTGCCGCCCTTTGACCGGCGCGAGTTGCAATTGGACCTCGGGGTGGGCACGTATCGCCTGCGTGGGCAATGGCGGGAAGGATTCACGCGTCTGGAGATTGTGGCGGGGGCCCCCGGTGGAATCGGACGGTTGCACGAGCTTCGTTGCACCGGGACGAGGCTGGAGCCGGAAGGGCTCGAGGTGGGGCCGGGGCCCGTGCGCCTCGCGATCGACAATGCCGCAGATCGGCCGTTGCGGCTCCTGCTGGAGCGAACGGCGTGGGCTGATGATCGCTTGACGGCCGCGGCCCTGACCAGCCACGGGGACTTCCGGCGAATGTTTGGTCAAGAGGTGCTTGCACCCGGGACGCAAGTGTCGCTGTCGCGGCAGACCATCCTGTTCACGGACCTCAAGAACTCGACGCAGATGTACGAGAATATCGGGGACGCCGTGTCTTTCAGCTTGGTGCGGGATCACTTCGCCATCATGGAGCAGGCCATTTCCGCCCACGGCGGGGGGATTGTGAAGACCATCGGCGATGCCGTGATGGCGGTCTTCGATGATCCGGCCGAGGCTGTTCGATCGGCGCTGCGAATGCAGCGTGACCTTGCCGAGTTCAACCGGACCTCCGGTCGGCCGCCGCTCACGCTCAAGGTTGGCCTGCACAGCGGGCCCGGCATCGCCGTGACCTTGAACGATCGTCTGGACTACTTTGGGACGACGGTCAACATGGCGGCTCGGGTCCAAGGTGAATCCGTAGGGGACGATGTGGTGATGTCGGAGAGTGTTCTGGCCGACCCGCTGGTGCAGGCCGTCCTGCGTGAAGAGGCCATTCCAGCCGAGCCTTACGAGGCGGTCCTCAAGGGCCTCGGGGGCGAGCATCGGCTGACGCGGCTATGGCCGCTCAGGCAAACGGTCACGGCCTGAGGCGGGCGTGGCAGGATCAGCTCTCTCGCCGCTGGATGGTCGTTATCGCGACCGGATGACCGGCCTTGCCCGGTTGCTGTCGGAGGAGGGACTGAACCGTGCCCGGGTGCGCGTCGAGGTCGCGTACCTGCGTGCGCTGCTGGATGCGCTCGGGACTGCGCCTGTCGTGTCCGAGGAGGCGTGGGCGACGCTCGCTCAGGTCGAGGAGGAGGACCTTGCGGACCTGCGGCGGCGCGAAGCCGGGCTCCGCCACGACATGAAGGCGGTGGAGCATTTTCTGCGCGATCGTGTCGCTGTCCACCCGGTGTTGGCACCTTGGGCCGGTCACGTGCATCTGGGGCTGACCAGCGAGGATGTCAACAATCTCGCGTGGGGAACTGCCGTTCTCGGAGCGTGGCAGACGGTACTTCGCCCGGCGGTGCTCACGTTGGCAGGAGGGTTGCGGGACCTGACGGCGGAGATGGCCGAGGTGCCCATGCTGGCCCGGACGCACGGGCAACCGGCTTCCCCCACGACGCTCGGCAAGGAACTCGGGGTCTTTCTGGTGCGGTTGGTCGACGCGGTTCTCGAAGTCGATCGCCATGTCCCCGGCGGCAAGCTCACGGGGGCGACGGGGACGCACGGGGCGCTCGCCTGGGCTTTCCCGGACGTTGATTGGTCGGCCTTCGGACAGCGCTTCGTCGGTGAGCTGGGACTTGAACCCGTCTGGCTCACGACGCAGGTCGAGCCTCGCGATCGTTTGGCGGCGCATCTGGATGCCCTTGCCCGCCTGGCCGTCGTGGTGCTGGACCTCGACCAGGATCTCTGGCGCTACGTCTCGGACGGCTGGTTCAGCCAGCGCCGGGTAGAGGGCGAGGTGGGGTCGAGTGCGATGCCCCACAAGATCAACCCGATCGACTTCGAGAACAGTGAAGGTAATCTGGGCTTGGCGCTGGCGCTGCTGGGGCACATGGCCCGCAAGCTGCCCGTCAGTCGCCTCCAGCGTGATCTGTCGGACTCGACGGTCATGCGAAACCTCGGAGTGGCGCTGGGCCATCTGCTGCTGGGGCTGACCTCGGCTTGCACGGGGCTCGAACGCTTGGGCCCCGCCCCTGACGCTCTCGATGCGGCGCTCGCCGCACATCCCGAGGTCCTTGCCGAGGCGTGGCAGGTGGCGCTTCGGGCGGCGGGAGTCGACGGAGCCTACGAGCGCCTGCTCGAGGCGACACGAGGACGCTCGGGCGATGCCCAGGCCCTGCGCAGCGCCCTGGATGGCGCGGACGTGCCGGACACCTTGCGCAGCCGCCTGCTGGCGATGGTTCCGGCGGACTTCGTGGGTCAGGCTCCCGACCTGGCTCGCCGAGCCGTGCGTGACGCTACCGAGCGCCTGGGTCTCCGATCGTGAACCGTGCGAGGATCCGTGGTTCCTGCTGCACCAGAGAGTCGGGGGCCCGGGTCATGGCCTCCGCGGTGTAGCGAGCCACGCCTCGGACGGTCACGGTGAGCCGTGGACCTGCGACATCAAACTCGGTCCACGTATAGCTGTGCCCGAGTCCCCATGTCCCGGACTCGAGCCGTCCCAAGGCAGGGTCAAGGCCTATGGGGTCGAGTCCTTGCGCCCGCAGCTGCATGTCGATGAGCTGAAGCATCAGCTCGTCCTTGGTGCGCATGGACGCCCGCTGCAGTCGCTGCTGCACGCTCTGTCCGAGGAATCCGGCGACCTTCGCGGTATGGAGCAGTCGCTCGCCGAGCAGGTGATCGACGCCCGCAGGGCCCGTCAGGATCTCGATCGGGGTCAGCTCCGGGGGTAGGGAGCCCAGTTGACGTGCGCCGTCCACCTCGTTGACGAGCGTACCGTGGTGATCGGCCCCGATGAAGACGACATGCCGGATGCGGGCGTCCCGCAGGAAGCGAAGCAGGTCGAGGCGCTCCTCGGGCCAACCTTCGTAGCGGTCGCCGGCGCCGATAAGGCCCAGGTTCTGGACCGGGACGGGCACGAGGACAAACTTCCAGTGCACACCGTCGCGCTCTGCGACAAGCAGATCCTCGCGCAGCCGTGCCATCTGGGCTTCGCCCAGCATCGTGCGGCCGGGGCGCCCGGCCTGCAGCAGGTAGCCGGCCCAGCCAAGGGGATCGAAGGTCTTGACCTTGGCCACCGGCGCCGTCCGGAAGGTCCGGCCATCCACCATGGCCAACATGGCGTCCTTGCCAAGTCGACGTTGCCGGTACAGCCGGGGCAGGCCCGCGATCTCACCGGCGCTACCGGGCTCCCATCGTTCCGGCCATAGCGGCATCATGTCCTCGAAGGCGCTGACCCCCGCGCGATACCTGCGTCCCCGGGCCATCCTGATCGTGCGGCCGTCTTCTCGGATCCATGCACCGCCGGCGAAGTCGTTGAAGACCTCGTGATCGTCGATCATGGCGAATGTGCCCGTGCTGGCCCGGACCGCCTGCCAGGTGTCCCGGCCGTGGCGCGGCGTCAGGCTCTCGCGGTGACGGCCGACGTAATCCGTGTAGGTTTCGGCATCCTTGAACGTTGTCAAGGAGGGGGCATCACCATAGACGGTATCGCCTAGCGCCACCATGAAGGCCAGATCGCGGCGGGGCACGTCGGCGATCGCGACATAGGGCTGGAGATCCTGGCTCCAGTCTCCCGTGACGCCGAAACGAATAGGGACAGATGCCTCTGGTGAAGGCAAGGTGCGGAAGTGCCCCTCTCCCTTGCGGCCTTCTGCGGTGGTTACGCGCACGCGATAGGCGGTGGCCGGTTCGAGGTCCTGCAGCAGCCACTTGCGGGGGCCGCTTCCTGAAGGTTCGAGGAGGCGCACCGGCGGGGAGTCCTGTCCTTGCTCCCGTTGCAACTCGATGCGCACCGTGCCCGTGGCGGCCACCCAGGTCCAGAGCACCGCCGAGCGGTCCGTGAGATCGCCGGTGGCGAGGCCGTGCAAAAGATCGAGCATGGGATGGGGGTTCCTCACTACATGGTAGCCTTGCCCAGTCATGTGCGGTCGATATGTCCTCCTGACTCCACCTCGGCGCCTCGTCGAGGTCTTCGGGACGACGGTGCCGGAGAATACGGGGCCTCGGTGGAACATCGCTCCCGCGCAGGGCATCGGGCTGGTGCGCCGGGAGGGAAACCTTAGGGCCTGGGTCGTGGCGACGTGGGGTCTGGTCCCGTTCTGGGCCCGCGAGTTCAAGCCGGGGCCGATCAATGCGCGTATCGAGACCGTGGCGGAGAAGCCGACTTTTCGCGAGGCGTTGCGACGAAGGCGTTGCCTCGTGCCGGCGTCCGCATGGTACGAGTGGACGGGTGAGGGCAGGCAGAAGCAGGCTTGGGTGATGGAGCCCGTCGACGGGGAGCCCGTGGCTTTCGCCGGCCTGTGGGAGGTGTGGGGGGAGGGAACTGCCCGGCGCGAGACGGTGACCTTCCTGACGACCGCAGCCACGGGCAGGTTGGCGGAGATTCATCACCGCATGCCGGTATGGCTTTCGCCTGATGTTTGGGAAGCTTGGTTGGACCCGGAGATGACGGAGCCGGCTCGGGTGCTTCGATGCGTCAGGGCTGCACCGGACGGATGGGTGCAACCGCGCAGGGTCGGCAAGGCCGTGCATCGGGCAGGCTTCGAGGGGCCGGAGTGCCTGCTGGGGCCCGAGGAGAATTCATCAGGAGGGCAGCTGGGACTTTTTGAATAAAGGTTTTCGACATCAATAAGGATGCAACACGGAAAGCAGGGTGTCTTATCAGGGCGTGCATGGACACGGTATGTCCAAGGAAGTTCGCTCGAGGTCGGCCACGAGTGCCATGCCCCCTGTTGGACGTCGCTCGGCCGAGACGCGGAACCGTCGTGCCAAGGATGATCAGGAAGGGAAGCCCTCTTCCGCTTCGACCTCATCCCTGGGGAAAGACCTCTACGATCGTCGCGATGCCATCGGTTCCAAGAGGCTGAAGCAGGCGGCGCAGGACTTGGAGGAGGGCAAGCGCTCCGTCGCCGGGATCACCGAGGAGCTGGCCGGCAAGTGGCTGGACAAGCTCGATCGGAAGGGTTTGCTCGATCAGCAGGACAAGAACGGGGTCAGCACTCGGGACCACTTCAAGGATCTGGACAGGCTGATCGAAGCTCAGCGGCGGGGCGAGAATGTCCGGATACCTTCGGCGTTCCGTCCGGGCGGACAGCAGGCGGACGCCAAGGGAGCCTCGATGATGCATCTCAAACTGCAAATCATCAAGGACCTCGCGATGCCCCGGCGTATCCGCCAAGGGCGCGAGACCTTGACGTGCGGCCCGGCCACCGCGCAATCGGCGCTGGCCCGCACGGCCCCGGCGGAGTATGTCCGAATGGTCAAGGACCTTGCCACGAAAGGCCAGACAGAGGCGGGTGGCAAGACGTTCAAGATTGACCGCCGCGGATTCGAGGACACACGGGATGGCCGTACGGCCACCGAAGATTTGCTGCAGCCAGCCATGGTGGATCTGGCCCGCCGGGAGTGGCCGGCCAAGGGTGGCGAAGGTGATTTCGGCGGATTGCGCTTCGGTCCTACCCGCAGGTTCGGGGGGGCAAGCTTCAGCCGGAACGTAAGGCGGTTCGCGGGTGATGAAGGCAAGGGCGAGGCCTTGACGCCACGACAGTACGGCGGATTGATGGCGACCATCATTCCGGGGAATCAGACCGCCGTCGACATCATATCCGAAGGGCAGAGACGCAGCCTGAGTCGGCAAGTAGCGGCCGCCTTGCAGTCGGGCCCCGTGCCCGTGGGCCTTGCGGGCAAAGGTTCTTCGACCGGTCACGCCGTGCAGGTGCTCGACATTTCCCCGAGCTTCAGTTCGTTTGTCAGTAAGGGCGCTCCTGTCTATCAGAACGTGACCTACCATGACCCGATGGTCGGCGAAGTCCAGATGTCGGCCAAGGAATTCTTCTCGAAGGTCGTGCATGTCACCTTGCCTGGCAGGCTCGGGGATGAGCTGCAGCGGGCCTGACGGCCTCTGAACCCTTGCGTGTTCCGGGCAGAGACATGCCTCGGGCCTGCGAAACCGTAGCGGACTTTCCCGGTACCTTCCTGGCGATGCCTGAGACATCCGACGGTCTGTCTCGAGTTTCCCCCCGGATTCCCGTGCCCGTGACACCGGACAGGTGGCGTTGGAGCCCGGGCCAAGGTTTGCCGCAGTACTCGGAGTTCTTTAAGAGAGTTTGCGGAACCTTATAAGCACAAGACATGCCTGGAGACTGGGCAATAAAAGCGGGTACTCAAATGGCGTGAGCGAAAAGATCCAAGCCAAGGCCCAGACGGCTTCTTTGTCCAAGCCTAAAAGCTGGGCCTCGGGAGAGACGCCGGTCCAGATGCCCAAGAAGCGTGCCGGTCTTGGCTCCAGTGCTTTCTCGTTGTTCTCGATGCAGAGAGACCGCTACGATAGGCGGATTGACAAAGTCGCGCTGGCTGGATTGCAAGCTTCCACGCTCTTGAAGAAGGGCAAGCACTCGGTGGACCAAATCACCGAGAAGGTCGCCGGCAAGATGATGGATCGCCTCGACAAGCGGGGTGTCTTGGACCAGAAGGATAAGAACGGCGTGACCGTCCGCGACCATCTGAAGGAATTGGACGGGTTGATCGAGGCTCAGCGAAAGGGCGAAAACGTCCGGATTCCGGAGGCCTTCCGTCCTCTCGGCCAGAGGGCGGACCACAAGGGAGGCTCCCTGCTGAAGCTTAAGCTTCAGATAATCAAGGATCTGGATATGCCTCATCGCATCCGCCAAGGCCGTAACACCTTGACCTGCGGTCCGGCCACCGCTCAGGCGGCATTGGCACGGACGTCTCCGGGCGAATACCTTCGCATGGGCAAGGAGCTGGCCATCAAGGGCCAGACGGAGACGGCCGGAGGCAAGGTCCTCAAGTTTGAAGGCAAGGGGTTCGGCGACCTCAAGGTGGGTCGCTCGCTCACCGAAGATCTCTTTCAGCCCGCGATGGCCAGCATGGCCCGAGCAGAGTGGCCGGCCAAGGGTGGCGAGGGTGATTTCGGCGGATTGCGCTTTGGGCCGACACGCAGGTTCGGTGGCGGCTACTATGGCCGCGCGGTACGTCGATTCGCGGGTGGGGAAGGTGGTGGAGAGGCGCTGACTCCCGAGCAGTATGGCGGGCTGATGAGGGCCATGGTTCCAGGCAACCAGACACCCGTCGACGTCCGGTCCGATGGTCAGCGCCGCAGCCTGAGCCGGCAAGTGGCCGCAGCCTTGCAGGTCGGACCCGTGGCTGTCGGCCTCCAAGGTGGCGGCCTGGGCGGGACCGGTCACGCCGTGCAGGTACTCGACATTTCCCCGAGCTTCGGTTCGTTCTTCGTCAGCAGGGGTGCTCCGGCCTTTCTGAACGTGACCTACCACGACCCTATGGTCGGTGAAGTCCAGATGCCTGCCAAGGATTTCTTCAAGAACGTCGTGCATGTCACCCTGCCAGCCAGCCTCGGGAACGAGCTGAGTCAGATGTGACGTCTGGCATCAGTCGAGCGCGAGTTCCCGCGTGGCCGGGGCCTTGGGTCCCAGAACCCGAGCGTGGAACTCGTGCAGTTCACGCCGGTAAATCTCGGCGAGGCGGTTGGGGCGGCCCTCGGCGTCGCGGGGGGCCAGCGGCCCCAAAAGCAAGCAGATTTGCCGCAGATACCACAACGTGTCGTAGCGTCCGCCGTTGAAACGGCCCCAGCTGCGCTCCCCCATCACCAGATGGTCCGCCCGGATGGAACGAAGGTTGGACAGCTTGTCGGCCAGTACCACCCGGACGAGCTGGCCAGCTTTGGCATGCCGCAGGGCTCCTTCGCCGCGGGCCAGCTCCAAGAGGTGGGCGATGTGTCGCTCCTTGCGGGGACGCCACGCCGGCTTGGGTATCTCGAAGCTGTCCGAGCAGGCTTCGACGATCTCGGCGACCAAGGGTCCGAACTTGGTCCGGATGTCCTCAAGGACGGCTTCTCCTCCTTGATCCTCCGGTCCATCGTGCAGCAGGGCCGCGATGGCCTCGTCCTTGGAACCCCCGTCCTCCAGCACGAGAGCGGCCACGGCCAGCAAGTGGCTGACGTAGGGTACGGATGTGCCCTTTCGCGTCTGATCCTTGTGCAATTCGGCCGCGTGGACCAAGGCGGCGCGGAAGCGCTGAGTCGCGGTGTCGACGATCGTGCTCATGGCCCAGATGTACCCTTGGTGGGGCAGGTGGTCACGGCCGGGGCGACTCTTGTGACGCAGGGACCATGCGGAGGGTCTCCGGAGCCGGAGGCGCCTCCCCCGGGGCGAGGCGGGCCAGACGGAGGAAGGCTGCCAGCTGTCTCACCCGTGTCGTCCTCCGCCGGTGCGCAAGGTCTGAAAGGGCGAGAGCGATGCCCATCGTGGAGGTACAGGGCCGCCAAGAGCGGCAGATGGCGTACGCGGGGCTCCTCCTCGTCCCTGTGGTCCGTGTCCTTACGCCGGCATGCCCATCTCGGTCCTTAGCGCCCGGAAGGCGTCGCTGCGCCGGCCGTCCCGGTGGCGCAGCAGCAGAGGCGGTTCTTCCTGAAGATCGCCCGGTCCGATCAAGCCCCACGCTCCAAGGACCAACAGGGGCGGATCTCCCTCCCTTGCAATCACGGCTCGCTTGCGCAGGGGCACGAGGCCCAAGGTCGCCCGGGCCAGACGCTCGCGCTGACGGCCGTCGTAGACCATGACGAAGATGCCGTCCGGCGCCAGCAAGGCCGGCACGACCCGGGCATAGGTCTCCACGTCGCCCAGCAGGTCGAAACGGCAGCGGGCCTTGTCGTCGGTTGTGTGGGTGCCGGTGGCTGGAGGCCAATAAGGCGGGGTGGCGGTGACCAAGGGCCATCGAGGCTGGTCCCAGAAGACCATTGGGGCTTCTGCCACGTCGCCGAGCCACAGGTGCACGCGAGGCCCGCAGCCGTTGCGTGCGACCGAACGTCGCGCGAGGTCCAGACGATGTGGCTGCTTCTCTAGCCCCGTCACCATCAGCTCGGGCCAGCACCAGGCCAGCATGAGCGCCACGGAGGCCAGCCCGCAGCCCAAGTCCAGCGCTCGATCCGGCGTGCGCTGCAGTCGCGTCATCGTGTCACGGGCGAACCAGGCGCATAACAGGTCGTCCGTCGACCAGCGATGACCCTTGCGGGGCTGCAGGATGCGCCAGCTTCCCACGAGAGCATCGTCGGTGCTCCCGCCATCCAGACCTTCCGGCGTATCAGCGGGCGTGGCCGGGTTGATCGGTGTCGAATCCAGCATGGGGTCTCGAGGCGAGGGGTCGGGGGGGGGCAACGGGAGGCCGCTCCTTGCAGTTTACGGCCGCCCCGGAGGCGTCGTCACGGGCTGTTGAACAGAGCGTCCCCTGCAGGGAGTCGGGATCCCGTCCGTGCGGGGTCAGCGAACAGGCTCCTCCATGACGATAACTGCACTCACCCGACCTAGAAGGTCGTCCTTTTCCATCCGTTCTTCCTGGCCCCAGGGATTGACGAGATGAACGTGCTGGGCATCTGCACCTGTCACGAGGAACATGTGCCCCCCCCGGGATACGGAGCCTGTCGCCTTGTCCGGGATATCCAGCTCCAGTCCGACAAAGACAGGTTTGCCCCGCAGGAGGTCCTCGCGCACGACGCGATCCCATTCCTTGGCCGGATAGGTACCCGCCGCCTCGCCTGGTACGGTCGACACGATGGCCTCAAGGCCCGTCATGGCCGAGGCCAGGGCACCGAGCTGGCCATCCATCAGACCACTCCGGCCATCCTCGAATCGGTCTGTCGCGTTGTCGTAATCCTTGGGACGAGCGGCCTCCATCATGGCCGGTTGCAGCAGGCGACTGGGCACGGAACGGCGACTTCCGTCCTCCTGGAGCGTGCCCTCCTCGCGCGTGAAGCTGCTGCCGTCCTGCAGTTTGACCGTGCCTTCCGGTGACGCGAGACCGGTGACCAGTCGGGTCACTTCCGCAGGCATCCGCTCGCTCATCAGCATCTGCAGTGAGGTCACCGTGCAGGTTCCCTTGCTCTTCTGCGAGATCGCGGAGGGTGTCGCCAGTTCGCGCACCAACTGCTCGAGGAGCAACGCACGCGGCAGGCCTTCCGCGAGGGGCGCGTCCGTCGCCAGATGGCCCAGGCCCTCGAGCAGGGTAAGAGAGCGATCCATGGTCTGCTGCGTGGTCAAGGCGTCGGTCAGCAGCAGGACCTGCACGGCTTGGCGGGCAATCGGATCTTCCTGCACGGCCTGGGCGAGCCGGCCGTAGGCCTCTCGCTGGGAATCAGAAAGTCGCTCGAGCGCACGGGCCTCGGCCGGTGCCTGGTTGCGGGTGGCCTGCTCGAAGGGCGCGGCCGCAGGTGAACCAGGGATGACCCTCCAGGTCACGTCCTGGAGGTCCTGCAGCACCGTGGCCTCGTGGGTCGGCACCTGTCGGACCGGTTGGCTTAGCAAGCGTCGCAGCTCTTCAGCGGTTGCCTCTTGCGTGGCCTTCAGTGCGGTCCTGCCGGCGGCAGCCGAAGTCGTGTCACGCACCGTGGTCGCGGGGGAGGGCTGGGCTTCGTATCCTGTCGTGGACCGCAGGGGTTGCATCGCCATTGGAGAAGAGCCTGCAAAGGCTTGTCGCAAGCGGTTCAAGCTTTCCATGGCTACGTTCATCCGTGGCCTCCCTAGAGGGTTTTTCTGGCTTTGGGAAAGCGTAAGGTATTCATTTAATCAACATTTGATGGGTTGCAGGCGGGGTCTCTTGTCGGAAATAGCAGGAGCTGTCCACCATGGGCATTGCTGGTTGCCGATGCCTCGCGAGGTACCTATTCATGCCCCAAGCTCCTTCGTCGACCCAGATCAACGTGCTGGGCAAGCCGCTGCAGTCGTGCAGCACCGATCCGCTAACGGGCTGGACCCGCACCGGCTGCTGCGAGGTCAATGGCGACGACTTCGGCGTGCATGCCGTGTGTGCGGTGATGACGGCCGATTTCCTGGCGTTTTCCAAGGCTGCGGGCAATGACCTGAGCACTCCCCGTCCCGAGCACATGTTTCCGGGGCTCAAGCCTGGCGACTCCTGGTGCTTGTGTGCCCCGAGGTGGCAGGAGGCTTTCGAGGCGGGAATGGCTCCGCAGGTGCGCCTCGCCGCCACGCACCTCGCGGCGCTCGAGTTCTGTCGCCTTGAAGATTTGCGGCGATTTGCCGTCGATGCCTGAGGCCTGTGTGGAGGTATGGCCCCTGCGGATGGCGGAAGCTGGTCTGTTGCTTGACGTGCGCGTTCGGCCACGTGCGGATCGCGAGGTCGTCTTGGGAGTGACATGGCGCAAGGGGGATCGTTCGCGTTTGCCGCTGTGGTTGCGTGCTGCGCCCGTGGATCAAGTGGCCAACAGGGCTTGTCCCCTTATCGTGGCCGCAGCGCTCGGCCTGCCGGTGTCGCGGGTGACGATGGTGGCGGGGGGCAAGGGGCTGGACAAGACGCTCGTCCTTGAGGCGGGAGAGGCCAGGATCCGTGAGGCCTTGAGACCTTGGCTGCAAGGTGCCGGCGCGGTCGGGGAAGGATGACGTCATGCGCAAGGTCTGGATCGGCGGGCTTGTCGTCCTGGGGGTCATGCTGCCCGGGATGCGGGTGAGCGCGGGCGATGCCGGCATAGGCGGAGACTGGCGTCATCCCGACGAGGACGTCGTGGTGCGTTTGGTCGTCAAGGGCGATACGGCCACGGCGGTGGTGACGGAAGCGCCGCGACCGGCGCTGGTGGGTCGAGATCTCTTCCGTAATGTTCGCTGGGTCGTGGACAAGGGGGTCTGGGCCGGTGAGTTGCTGGCCCCCCGGCGCAACGAGTACCTTGCGATGGAGCTGCGGTCGGACCCTCCGGAGCATTTGCTGATGACGATCCGCAAGGGCTGGTTCACCCGCAAGCTTTCGTGGCGTCGTGCCGCAGGCGCGCCTCCTGCGCCGGGACGCTGAGGAGGACGGGCCCATGGCGCTGTCTGAACCTGCCTACGACGTCTTGCGCCACACGCAGGTCTACGAATTACGTCGGTATGCTCCCTATGTGGTGGCCGAGGTGCTGGTGGAGGGGCCTTTCGAAGAAGCGGGCAGCCGCGGCTTTCGGCCGCTCGTGCGCTACATCGGTGGCCAGAATCGTGCGGCTTCGGGAAGTCAGGCCCTGCCCATGACGGCACCGGTGGTGCAGGAGCCTGCGGTCGGGCGTGAACTGCCGATGACGGTGCCGGTGGTGCAGGAGCCCGAGACGGGGCGGCATCGCATCCAGTTCGTGATGCCGCCGGGAGCGCGTCTGGCCGATTTGCCCCTGCCCCTCGATGCGCGGGTGTCCTTGCGGGAAGTTCCGGGCCGCGACGTGGCCGTGCTGCGCTACTCGGGATTTTGGTCGGAAGGAGGCTTCCGCCAGCATGAAGCCCGTTTGCGGGAGGCCGCCTCGGCTGATGGTCTCCTGCCCGTGGGCCCCGCCAGCTGGGCCCGCTACAACCAGCCGTTCAGCATTTGGTTCCTGCGGCGTAACGAAGTTTGGCTGCCCGTAACGCAGGCCGTACCCAAGGGGTGACGGGCCGGTAGCTTGGCTGGGTATGAAAACCTCGCTGTTGCCATGACGACACGTGTGACCGGAACCACCGGCGGGATTCAGGCTCCTTCGCCGGGACCTCGTGGTCTCCAGGCGGGTGGCGGAGCCGGACCCTCCCTCGCCACGGATAGGCTGGAGTTGTCGCCGGCTCTGGATGAGGAGCTGATTGCGGCGACCCACGCTGAAGTTCAGGCCCTCAAGGAAAAGGTCGAAGCCGTTGAGGCTGCGCGGCAGTCGAGGTCGAAGTTCGCGGTTGCGGGGCTGGGAGCCTCTGCAGTGGCGGCTTGGGCCGGCCTGACAGAAAGCGCTCGCCTGGCCGAGTTGGCTCGTTCCGTCGAGTTGGCGACTTCGGGTGTCCAGAATGGTCGCGACCTGCTCTCTGAGAACAAGGGTCTCAGGGAACACCTGACGGCCTTTCGCGAGGCACGTGCCAAAGGGGAGCGCTACAGGCCCGGCATGGCCCCCGTGGAAAGTCTGAGCCGCCTCGGCAAGGTGACCGCCTCTCTTGATGTGGTGCGGGGCGGCATGGCGGCCGTGGGGGTCGCCGGCCTTATGCTCGATCTTGCCCGGGAGCCCGGGCGCTTGTCTGAGAAGCGCACATGGGATCGTCTTGGCGCGGGCGTGCTCGATGCGATGACGGGCGCCACGGCAGGCTTGCGATTGGCGGGTGTGGCCTCGAATGTCGTGGCCCGCATGAACCCTGTGCTTGGGTTGTCAGCCGGGGGGCTTGGCTTGTCGCGGGTCGTGGACGACATCTCCAAGGAGGGGCTTACCCTCGGTCGTGGCGTCGAGATGACCCGGCATGGTCTTGCCCTCACCGGACATGCCCTGATGCTGGTGCCCGGGGGGCAGCTGGCGTCCGTCGCCTGCAAGACGGCTTCCCTGGGTCTCGAACTCATTCAGTTCGGGGCCGATAATCACGCCGAGCTGCGGCAGGGCGGGGTCGCTGCCGTCGATCTGGCAAAACGTGTAGGACGCCGGGCTGGGGATTTGGCCCGAGATCCCGGCACGGTCTCACGGGATCTCGCCCAGAGCTTGACCGAGGACGCGGGCAAGGTGGGGCGTCACGCCGCCGCGCAGGCCGAGCGGCTGCAGCGCCTTGCCGTCCGGATGAAGGATGCGCTATTCGGGGGCGAGGGGCCAGACCGCGCGCTCAGGCCTTTGCGCTTGCCGGCCTGAAGTAAAGCCCGCTCTGAAGAGCGCCGGGCTTCAGGGCAAGCCCGGCTCGGTCTCGATCACGGTCGAGCGGCCTGCGAGAACTTTTTCAGCCTCGGGTGCGAGAATCCCCGCACTGCGGTCCGCGGCGCGGCGCAGATCGTCGGCGAGCCCGGGCGGGACGGGGAGTTTCAGCTCAAGTTGTGTCAGGTGACCACGGTAGACCTCGACACCATAGGGTAAGGCCACACGCACAGCCACCTTGCCACCTTCCAGCCGATGCAGGCTGAAATGATCCAGCAGCGACGACTCCAAGGCATAGACGCCGTCGGGATCCCGATAGCCCGAGACCTTGCTGATCAGACTGTCGAGATCGGCAGGACGGTCGCCTTCGAGGGCCTTGCGCATGATGGGATCCTGCAGCAGGGCGGCATGGATGTCCTTGGCGGGGAAAAGGTCCGTGAGTCTTATGGGCTTCCCGGTGGCCATGTCGAGGGTCTTGAGGGTCGTGTCGGCCCATGCGTGTGCGGCCCCCGGCACGTGACCGGAGAGGCTCTCTCGCAGGCTCAGATAACGACCGACCTGGGCCTCGATCCGGGCCTCGACCTGAGCTTCGCCCATCCGAAAGAGGCTACCCTCCTCCCCCGTGCGGGCCAGAGATTCATAGTGGCTCTTGAGGCTGAAGGTGGGTTCAACTTGTTTCATGTCGTGGGCTCGGGCGATCGTGAGGTCCTCCGCAGTCTGGAGCACCAGGTGGCCCGCGCTCTGGCCGCGATATTGCATGCCGGAGGAGAATTGCAGGCGATCCTTCCCAGTAGCCGCAGCCTCGACGGCTGCAGGACGGGGGGAATTAGCGGCCTCGCGCGCGGTCGGCAGCAAGGGGCGGGAGAGCCGAGCCAAGGGAGCAAACATCGAAGGCTACACTCCGTGGTGTTCCGGAAGGATGACGCGCTGGGACTTCAGAGTTGTCGCCCGGGACGCGGGTATTTTTCTTTTTTCTCGGCAAAGGCTCGAGAAAAAAATGTTTAAAGCCTAGGCTCCCAGTGCCAGATCCTCATATGTGGTCAAGGCCACCCGCGCTCCCTCCCCCATCGCAATCACGATCTGCTTGAAGGGGACGGTCGTGACATCGCCGGCGGCATAGATCCCCGGCTCGCTGGTTCGTCCCTTGTCATCGACGAGGATTTCGCCCCGTGGATTGCGTTCGACGAGATCCCCGAGAAAGCTGCTGTTGGGAACGAGCCCGATCTGCACGAAGACCCCGTCCAATTCAAGCGAGCGTTTGTCGCCCGTGGCCCGGTCCTCGTACGCGAGGCCCGTCACCTTCTCGCCATCTCCCAGGATGGCCGTGGTCCGTACCCCGTTCAGGATGGTGACATTGCCCTTGGCTTGTAACTTGGAGAGGAGCACGGCATCGGCCCGCAGGCTGTCGCTGAATTCCATGACCGTGACGTGGCGGACGATGCCGGACAGATCCAGTGCGGCCTCGACGCCCGAGTTGCCGCCCCCGACGACCGCCACCCGGCGGTCTTTGTAGAATGGGCCGTCGCAGTGCGGGCAGAAGGCCACACCGCGCCCCAGATACTCCTTCTCGCCTGGAACCTCGAGCTCGCGCCATTTGGCGCCGGTCGCCACGATGACGGACCCGGCCTGCAGGCGTTCGCCCCCTTCCAGCAGGATCTCCTTGTGTTCGCCGCGTGTGAGCGACGCGACGCGCCGGTGCTCCAGCAGCGTGATGTCGTAGTTCCGGACGTGGGCCTCGAGATCGGCCGCGAGCCGCTTGCCTTCCGTACGAGGAGTGCCGATGAGGTTCTCGATGCCCATGGTCTCCCTGACTTGTCCGCCGAAGCGCTCGGCCACGAGGGCCGTCCGCAGGCCCTTGCGAGCCGTGTAGATGGCGGCGGAAGCTCCCGCTGGTCCGCCGCCGATGACCACGACGTCATAACGCTCGGCCACGTCCTCTGGCTCTGCGATGGCGTCCGTGCCCAGGTGCTGTTCCAGGGTGGACAGCAGATCGAGGAACGTGGCACGCCCCGAGTGGATCAGGCGTTCGCCCGCGAACACCGCCGGCACGCCTTTTATTCCCAGTCGAGCCACCTCGTCGGGCACCAGTGCGCCGTCCACCATCTCGTGGGTGAGGTGTGGATGGAGGGTCGCCAAGGTGTTCAAGGCTTGCACCACGTCGGGGCAGTTGGTGCAGTCGAGCGAGACATAGGTGCGAAGTGGGGCCGTCGCCCGCAGTTGCGAAATCCTGGCGGCCGTCCGTGCGTCGGGCAATCTGCCTTTGCCGGAGACAAGCAGGAGGGCGAGGACCAACGAGGTGAATTCATGGCCCCCGGGGACGCCCCGGAAGGTGAGGCCGGTGGGCGTGTCGTTCCGCAAGATGTCGAGGGTGGGGACGACGGCCTCCGCGCCTTCGATACGGGTGTCAATTGCCGGAGTCACGCCCGCCAGTTGCCTGGCGAGCATGACCATGTCCTGCTGTCGCTCGTGGGAGCTGGGGCGGACGACGAGCGTGAGCGGGAAGGGCAGCTCGGCGAGAAGGGGCCGAAGCTGATCCAGAAGGGCCGCATCAAGCATGGGGGGACCCTCCTAGATCTTGCCGACGAGGTCGAGGCCGGGCTTCAGGGTCTGGGCCCCGGGCGTCCACTTCGCCGGACACACTTCGCCTGGGTGGTTCGCCACGAACTGGGCGGCCTGGATCTTGCGGACAAGCTCGGCGGCGTTGCGGCCGATGCCGTCGTCCGTGACCTCGATGATCTTGATCAGGCCTTCGGGATTCACGACGAAGGTTCCTCGGCGCGCCAGACCGGCATCCTCGATGTACACCCCGAAGGTCCGGGCCAGGTGGCCGGTCGGATCCGCCAGCATCGGGTAGGCCAGCTTGCCGATGGTCTCGGACGTGTCGTGCCAGGCCTTGTGGGTGAAGTGGGTGTCCGTGCTGACGCTGTAGACCTCGACGCCCATGGCTTGCAATTCGGCGTAGCGGTCGTTCAGGTCCGCCAGCTCGGTGGGGCAGACAAAGGTGAAATCGGCAGGATAGAAGAACAGGACGGACCACTTGCCGAGCAGGTCACCGTGGGTGACGGTCCGGAAGGCGTCCTGATGATAGGCCTCGGCCTTGAATTCAGGGATACGCTGGTTGATGAACATCGGTTGCTCCTTGTCGGTACTGGGGGTGCGGACCCCGTGAGGGGAGCATCCGTGCGTATGGACGATTTGTCCAAGATATCGTTCGCATCTCGCTGATAGTTTTTGAATATGAAATGAGGTTGCACTCCGGCGAAGGGGACACGCTTGGGTCTGGTTTCAGGTGGTATACATGAGTTAGACGATTCTTCGTCATCGGAGGGACTGACGCGATGCCTGTACGGAAGTTGTCCTATCTTGCCCTGGGGGTGGCCGCAGGGCTGATGGCTTTCGCGGGGCTGACGTCCCTGCCCGTTTCCGCTTCCGGTGCCGTCCACGACGTGGCCAAGGCCGAGGCGCCCTGGAACATCCCGCTCCGGTCGCTGTCCGGCAAGCCCGCGACGTTGGCTCCCTACAAAGGCAAGGTCATGTTGCTCGTCAATACGGCCAGTCAGTGCGGTTACACCCCGCAGTACGAAGGTCTGCAGCAGTTGCACGAGCGCTATAGTGCCCGCGGCCTTGCCGTTCTGGGTTTCCCGTGCAATCAGTTCGGGGGGCAAGAGCCGGGCACGGCGGCCGAGATCTCGAAGTTCTGCACCCGGGAATACGGTGTGACCTTCCCGATGTTCGCCAAGATCGACGTGAACGGGTCGGACACCCATCCACTCTACGTTTGGCTGAAGCAGGCCAAGCTCGGAGACATCCGCTGGAACTTCGGCAAGTTTCTCGTCGACCGCAAGGGCAAGGTCGTCGCGCGCTACGGCTCGTCGAGCGAACCTTCCAGCCTCGCGAAGGACATCGAGGCGCTACTGTAGCAGCCGTCCTGCGGCGGTCGGTTCTGGCGAACGGCCGCTCCTCAGGCTTGCCATCACGTGTACTTGCGTACCATCCTCCCCTCGGCCACGATGGGGGGGATGGCCCGCAAGAAGTTGCCCATCGGCATCCAGACCTTCCGCAAGCTTCGCGAGGAGGGCTGCTACTACGTCGACAAGACGGGATGGGCGGTCGAACTGGTTGCCTCGGGAAATTGCTTCTTCCTCTCCCGTCCCCGACGCTTCGGGAAGAGCCTTTTCCTCGACACGCTAAAGGAACTTTTCGAGGGCAACCGTGAGTTGTTCGCGGGTCTCGAGGCGGAGGACCGATGGGACTGGTCGGTGCGGTATCCCGTGATCCGCATCAGTTTCGGGGGAGCGGCGATCTGGGCACCCGAGAGTTTGGCCGGCATGGTGGAAGACCAGTTGCGGGGCCTTGAAGCCAGTCTGCCGACCTATCAGCCTCCACCTGGCCTGGCCCGGCGCCTGCGCTACCTCATCGAAGCCCTGCACGCCCACAGAGGCCAGCGCGTGGTGGTGCTGGTAGACGAGTATGACAAGCCGATCCTCGATCATCTGGAGCAGCCGGAGCTGGCGCGGCAGATGCGTGATGTGCTGCGCGATTTCTATGGCGTGCTCAAGGACGCGG
>JAYKGV010000035.1:0-22105 GCA_035285595.1 Candidatus Sericytochromatia bacterium | reverse complement strand
CTGCCGCAGATTCGACTACCACATGAAGATCGGGGACGGCATCGGGATCCAGACCTACTCGCGAGAAGACTAGGTTCAGTCTTTCAAGTGCCAAGTCCTCGGACCAACCCTCCTCGCGGTCGAACCAGATCACCAAGGGTGGCCCGCTCTCCTCTCGCAATCTCAGGCCCAGTGCCCGTTCCCACGACCTATCTCCGAACCTGGGCAACCAGACCTCGCCCTTGCCTTCCAATCCTTCAACATGCACGTGAGGCAGCTCTGAAGCATCCCCCTTCTCTTCTCGTGCCACAGGCGCTGCTGCAAGCCCCCAGAGCAAGGACTCAAGCCGGTCCACGACGACATCCCACGAGAAAGACGACAGGATACGCTGACGCCCCGCAGCTCCTCGCCGCTTGCGCTCCCCGGCGGCAGCCGCAGCCTCGCGCAGCAATCGCGCCAAGGCCACGGGATCAGGCTCGGCCAGTACGAAAGGCTCGGCCGACGGCGGCAAGTCGTCCGGCAGCCTCGTCGCCAGCATTCGCGCCGGAATCAACCAGCCGACCTCCTCGTCGACGAAGTCCAATGCCGCACCAGCCCCTGTCACGATGACCGGCAAACCACACGCCATGGCTTCTGCAATCGGCATGCCGAAACCTTCGCCTCGGTAGGGATGGACCAGCACGTCAGCAGCCGTGTAGATTCCCGGCACGCGCTCGTCAGGCACCTCCTCGACCAGATGCAATATCGGTGCCGCGCCAAGCCGACAGGCCTCTCCCGCGATCGAGCCTGCCGCAGTCTGTCCGCGATACACTCCCTTTCCGCCAAGATCCTTGATCACGAGTGACACGTCGTCGGCGTCGGTGAACGCAAGGGCCCAGGCCTCGAGCAGGATGTCCACCCCCTTGCGGGGAATGCTGCCGCCCACAAAGAGAAAAACGACCCCGCGGGTTCCAGGGAGGTCCCACGCCTCCACATCAGGATGAAACCGTGTGCCATCGACACCATTGGGCACGACATGCACCCGTTCCGACGGCATGCCGCTGGCGACGTAACCCTCCCGCACATATGAAGTCGGAACCACCATGGCATCGACTTCCCCTCTCACCGCATCGACCCACGTCCTTGGCGCCCCCCCGAACTCCCAAGGCTGGATCATGGCCCACGCACCCTCTTGCGGTGCGTGCCAGACCGGCGGCCATCGGTGACGCAGGTGAACCTCGGCAGGTCCTGACAGCCGAGCTCCGACCCGCTCAGCAAGGGGGGCAAACCGCCCGTCCTGCAAGGGATCGAAATGGTCGGGCTCGTACGGCACCAAGCTCAACTCATGTCCCCTCTCCAAAAGACGCAGGCACAGCTCCCGATTGATGATCGACAGCGAATGCCAACAGAAGGGCGACCCTTCCCAACGAAGACGCAGCGGGCCCTCGCGCAACAGCTCGACGCCCCGACAACCCCGGACCCAAGCAGGCAGCCACCCTCCGCGATCGAGTATCCGCAAGGGTGCCTTGCCGCCCGACGAGAGGACGGCCTCTTCGAGGACTTCACGCCATGGACGCCCGGGACGCGCCCGGGCATGAACGGGTCCCGGGAGCACTTCCCGTCCCCGCTCACGAGGCCATCCCAGCAGATTGGCCATCGCCTCCGCAGGCTCCAACCCCACAGGCAGGTCCTCGGGGTTTCGCAGATCCAGGACTTCATCGGCCGCGACCCACGCCGGATCTTCAGCCGAAGGATCGTCCAGACGCCAAACAACCTCGAGACCAGGCCGACCCGCGGCCCATTCGCCCACGACCCTACGGGCCGACCGCAGCCATTCCGCGCCCTCAGGATCGATCGCCACTTGGACTGTCCTGACCCCGGACCAGTCCCGCTCCCACCACACCGGTGCGAGCGAGCCCCATCCCCGAGGCCAGCCGATCATCGGTCGGGTCCAAGAGAACGAAGCGTTGCCGCCAGAGACATCGGATCCCATTCCGACTCCAGCTGCTCGCGGGTTTCAAGTACCTTCAAGCGCAGCTTGCCCGACGCCAGCTCATCGCTTCCAATCAACAGCAGGGCGAGGGCCTCGGCCCGCAGGGCCGCCTTGAGAATCCGATCCGGCTTCGCAGGCTGGGGCAGCCACTGGACATCGATCCCTTGCCGTTGCAGAGCTACGCCCATCTTGAAGACCTCAAGCAGTGCATCCTTGTCCAAAGCACCCAAGAAAAGGGCGGGACGATCCGCCCGCAATCGAGCCAAGTCTTCGGGAGGTAAGTCCTTCAGCATGGTTTCCAGACGCTGCACCGTCCGCTCGACTCCCAGAGCCCAGCCGAAGGCCGGTGTATCGGCCCCACCCAGTTCGGCCACCAGACCGTCATAGCGGCCTCCGGCACAAACCGTGGACTGGGCGCCACCACCACCGTCCACAGGTACCATCTCGAACACCGTGCGGCTGTAGTAGTCGAGACCGCGAACCAACCCCGGATCCTCGACCACACGGACATCCACGGAGGACAGCAGCCTTCGCACCTGCTCCCCGTGGTCGATGCAGGCCGCGCAAGGCTTCAGGCGAGGCGCATCGGCATTCCGTTCCCGGCACCCACGGACCTTGCAATCGAGGACCCGCAGCGGATTAGTCTCCATCCGCCGACGGCAATCCTCACAGTAAATCTCGGTGGCTGCTCGCAGCCAATCCTGCAAGGTCGTTCGGAACTCGGGCCGACAAGCCCCACAACCGAGGCTGTTCAGACGGACCTCAAGGGCTGGCGCCTCAAGGCGATCCGGCAGACCTACGCCGCACTCCTGCAACCATTGCCGAACGGCCGCCACCAGTTCGTGCTGCAGGTCGTGAGCCAACACGATCATCTCGGCATCCACGACAGCGGAGCTCGATCCGAGCACCTCGACACCGATCTGATGAAACTGACGCTGCCGACCCTTCTGTGGCCGCTCGTACCGAAACATCGGTCCGCCGTACCACAGCCTGGCAGGCTGGGGAAGAGCTTGGTCAAGCCTGCCTTCGACATACGCTCGAACGACACCCGCCGTCCCTTCCGGCCGAAGTGTCAATGAACGATCTCCCCGATCCTCGAAGGTATACATTTCCTTGGCGACCATGTCGGTCTCGGTCCCCACGCCCCGGGAAAAGAGCTCAGTGGCCTCGAAGACCGGAGTACGGATCTCTCTCAGGCCATGGCGTCGAAAAAGGCGGGCTGCCGTCCTCTCGACCAGCGCCACGAGACGCTCGCCCGGAGGAAGGATGTCGTGGGTGCCCCTGGGGGCAGCGATTTTCTGGGTCATGACCGTCTCGGCGTGGATCGCACGTTCATGGCATGATACAAGGCGCGTGCGGTGGCTTCCCGTACGTAGGGAGGACAAGCATCCGATGGCGTTGCTCGAGCGGATGGTCAACTTGGTCCGGGGCTTCCTGGGCCTCTTCGTCGGTGGCCTCGAGGCGAAGAACCCTGCAGCGGTCTTCGACGCGGCCATCCAGGCACGGGAGAAGCAGTACAAGTCCTTGATGCAAGCAGTCAGCGCGGTCATCCACCTCAAGAACAAGACCGAGCAGGACCTCAAGGAGCATATCGAGGAGGCCGCAAACCTCGAGGCCCGCATTCCCCAGTTCCTGCAGGCAGGTGACGAAGCCACGGCCCTTCAGGCCATCGAGCGCAAGGAGACCGTGGAAGCCGGAATCACCCGTCTGCGGTCGGAACTCGAGCGGATCATGGCAGACGCCGATCGTCACAAGAAGGATCTCGAGACCTTCAAGGGAGAGATCGACAAGCTCAAGGCCGACCGTGACCAGACGCTCGCGCGGCATGAGAGCGCCAAGGCCCGCCTCAAGGTCCAGGAGCAGTTGTCCGGCCTGTCGGTAGATGCCGACCTGAAGGCGCTTGACGGCATCCGCGACTCGATTGCCAAGACCGAGGCGCAGGCGGACCTTGCCCGAGATATGAATCAGTCTTCGCTGTCCGGCAAGATGGCCAGCCTGGACGAAAAGATGCGGGCCGCCGGAGCCAAGGCCAAGCTTGAGGAGTACAAGCGCCAACTTGGCATGAGTGCACCTGCAAGCGAGGGCGAGCGCCAGCTTGGCCAGCGCTCCGAAAGCCTTGAGCAATCCTGACGCCACCGGCCTTGATTCCCGCGGCTGGCGGATGACCCTGCTGGCGGGTCCCCACGTGCTGTGGTGGATCCTGCTCGGACTCTTCGGGATCACGGCGACCGTGCTGGGCCCCAGAGCCATGGGACTCAGATTGCTGGCCTTGGCCGTGCTGGGTTCCACAGCGTGGCTGTTGATCGCTCCCTTGCTTCCCCGCTGGCGCCAGCACGTCAACGAAAAGTTGGCCCACGAAACCCTCGCAAGAGAACATCAGGCACGAGAAACCCGCCGCGCCACGCTGCGGGCCGATCTGCCCGCCATCCTGCTCAAGCAGGCCAGAGCCTTTTCCGCGCGCATCGCCGAGCTCAGGGACACCATGACCATCCAGGGCCAACGGGCGCGGGAGCTTCTGGGAACTGAGCTATCTCGCCTCGAATCCCTCGAAGATGCCCACCTCGAACTACTCAGCTTGCTGCACCGACAACGGCTTCATCTCGGACAGAACGACCCCCAGCGCATCGGAAGGGAGATCATCCAGGTTCGGAAGGACTTGTCTTCGGCGGGCTCCACCGCACATCGCGAAGCCCTCGAGGAGAACCTGGTCATCCTCGACAAGCGGCATGAACGCTTGCTTCGGCTGGAAGACGAGGTCCAGGTGCTTGGCGCCCGTATCCAGATTCTGGAGGATGCGCTCGATCTTGCCTACGAACAAATCCTGGCGATGCAGGCCGATCCGTCACGCCCTCACGACCTCGAAGCGCTTTTCTCGGGCCTGACCGTGGCAGAACGGACCTTGGTCGAGATGCGTGCCCTGGAGCATGCGCTCGAGAGCACTCCCGAGCTCGAGACTCCCGAGAACCGCCCGCGAGAGAATGAACAGCCATGAGCGTCACAGTCGAACTTCCCGCGTGGGCCAAGGAGCTTCGCGACCGCTACCTGGCCGGCGAGGCCGTCCAGTTCCTGCTGCATGGCAACGTCAGAGACCTGGTCACGTGGCAAGGTCATGATCTGCCTCTCGCGAGCTTCCTCGAGGAAGCTTTGCTCAAGCCCGCCAAAGACATCGTCCTGAGGTACGACATCTCGGAAGGGCTGACCTTTGCAGATCCGGCCATGCGTGAGCGCGCGAGCACCGTGAGCGCCGTTCGCCAAGCGCTGACCGGAGATCCCCTCTTGGTCGAAGGCACCCGGGAGGTCCGCAGGGTCATGCCTCAGCTCGAGGCCTTTCTCTCCTTGCCCGGGCAGCGCTGCGGCCTGATTCTGGACTATATCGACACCCTGGTGCCCGAAGGTGAACCTTCCCACATGTCGACCGACGACAGGGCAACCTTGGTGACGCTCGAGCGCTGGGCCCACGAACCCGCACTCCTGAGATCCCACAACATCATCCTGCTGATTGCCGAACACCTGGGTGACGTCAACCGTCGGATCGTCCGCAATGCCCAGGTCATTCCCATCGAAGTCCCCCTGCCGGACGAGGAGGAGCGCCACGAGTTCCTGCAGCGCGCCTTGGCTCGTCATGACGTGGTCGCTACGGCTCCCTTGTCCGTGATGGCCCGGCTGTCAAGCGGCCTGAAGCGTATTCAGATCGAGGGCATCGTCCGCTGGGCGAAAGGAAAGCGAGTTCCTCTCGACTTGCCCATGTTGGCGGCCAAACGCAAGGAAATCATCGAGCAAGAATGCCATGGCCTCGTCGAGTTGATCGACCCCTCTCACGGCCTTGCTTCGGTCGGGGGGCAACAAGCCGTCAAGGAACGCCTGGGCCGGATCGCGCGTGCCATCCATGAAGGCAGGACCCGCGAAGTCCCCATGGGCATCTTTCTCGTCGGCCCCATGGGCACGGGAAAAACCTGGTTGGCCGAGGCCTTTGCCAGAGATTCAGGCCTGACTTGTCTCGCCTTGAAAAACTTCCGGGACCGCTGGGTGGGTTCGACGGAAGCCAACCTCGAGAAAATCCTGGGCATGATCCGGGGGCTGGGCTCTGTCCTCGTGATCGTCGACGAGGTGGACCGTGCCTTGGGCGGGGACGACGGCGATTCCGGTGTATCGTCCAGGGTTTTTGCTCGCCTCAAGACCTTCATGAGTGATACCAGCCAGCGAGGCAAGATTCTCTGGATGGTCATGAGCAATCGACCGGACAAACTGGATATTGACCTCAAGCGCCCTGGCCGCTTCGATGAGAAAATCCCGCTCTTCCTGCCTTGGGAAGGAGAGGAGCGCATCCGCATCATGCAGGCTCAGTTCGCCAAACATCGACTTGACGCAACCCCTGATCTCGACGAAACCACCTTGGCTGCTCGAACAGAGGGGTATTCGGCGGCTGAAATCGAAGCGGTGGTCCTGCTGGCGGCGCGACTGGCGGAGGAAGCCGGCCAAACCGACAGGCCGCTCAGTACCGACGTGTTGCTGCAGGCGCTGAATGAGTTTGTCCCCAACCAGAACCGCGCCGTGACCACTTTCATGGAACTTCTGGCAGTGTTCGAGAGCTCAAGCCGACGCTACCTGCCTCCCCGCTATGCCGACATGACGCCTACGGAGATCCAGAACCATCTCGCGGAACTGAAACGCGAGCTGCGCCTCTAAAGCAAGCGCAGCCCGCGTGGCAGCTACGGTACCTAGTGCGTTGCCGCGGCCGCCTTAGGACCAGCCTCAAGGATATGTCCGTCCACCATACCCTCGAACTGGGCAATGGCCTGACGAAACATGTCGGACAACTTCGTCGCCATGGCATCGTACGCGGCCTTGTCGGACCACGTGTTGCGAGGCAACAGCACCTCTGCCGGCACACCTTCCACGGCCTTGGGCACCGAGAATCCGAACGCGGCTTCCTGCTCGAACTCTGCCTGGTCCAGCTCGCCGGAGAGTGCCGCACGCACCAAGGCACGGGTATGAGCAATCTTCATGCGACTGCCGACACCATAGGCTCCGCCGCTCCAACCCGTGTTGACGAGATAGCAGGCCGTGCCATGCTGTGAAATTTTCTCTCCCAGCAGCTTCGCATAGACCGTGGGATGCAGAGACATGAAAGGAGCACCGAAGCACGTGCTGAACGTCGCCGTCGGTTCCTTGACCCCCCTCTCCGTACCGGCAACCTTGGCCGTATAGCCAGCCAAGAAGTGATACATCGCCTGCTCGGGCGTGAGCTTGGCCAGAGGCGGCATCACGCCGAACGCATCGCAGGTCAGCATGAGGATGGTCTTGGGATGACCACCTCTACCGGTCACCTCATAGTTCGGTATGGCATCCAACTGGTAGGCAGCCCGGGTGTTCTCGGTCCGGGCGTCGCTGTCGAGATCCAACTCCCGCGTCACGGGATCCATCACCACGTTCTCGAGGATGGTGCCATGCATGGCCGTGGTGGCGTATATCTCAGGTTCGGCCGTGGGTGAAAGCTTGATGACCTTGGCGTAACAGCCACCCTCCACGTTGAAGACCCCACCCTCTGCCCAACCGTGCTCGTCATCGCCGATGAGCTTGCGGTCCGGATCAGCCGACAGTGTGGTCTTGCCGGTGCCAGAAAGCCCGAAGAACACCGCGACGTCCCCCTTGGAACCCATGTTGGCCGAGGCATGCATACTCATGACGCCGCGCTGAGGCAGCAGATAGTTCATGAGCGTGAAAATCGACTTCTTGATCTCCCCTGCATACTGGGTCCCGCCAATGAGTACCAGCCTGCGTCCGAAATGAACCATGATGAACGTGCTGCTGTTCGTTCCATCCAGCTCGGGCACCGCCTCGAAATCAGGTACGTGAAGTACGGTGGCCTCTGCCTCGAGGCCGGCGCGCTCCTGACCCACGGGTCGGACGAACATCGTGTTGGCGAAGGCTGCGTGCCAAGCGTGCTGGGTAATGACACGGATCGGCAAACGGAACTGGGGATCGGCACCGGCAAACAGGTCCTGCACGAAAACTTCGCGACCGTGAAGGTATGCCTGCACACGCCCGAGCAAGCGATCGAAGGCCTCCTCGGAGATCGGCCGATTCACCTTGCCCCACCAAATCTTGTCCTTGGAGGAGGGCTCCTCGACGATGAACTTGTCGTTGGGCGAACGGCCCGTGTGATGCCCGGTCTCGCACACCAGGGCACCGCCCGCGGAGAGACGGCCTTCGCCTCGCTTGAGGGCCTCCTCGATCAGGACCGCGCGGGAAAGGTTCGAGTTGACCTTTCCTAAGGCTCCAAGCCCCAGCGCCAACAACTCCTTGTCCGTCGTCATGGTGACCGTCCTCTTCGAAAACGCGGGGGCCGCTCGCCCTTGAGTCCCCATGACATCCTACCAGTTAATCGGCGCTTAATGAACCCCCCGCCTCTCATCGGAACCTGATAAGGTAATGCAGGGCCCGAGTGGCGGAATGGCAGACGCACCAGACTTAGGATCTGGCGCCGCAAGGTGTGCGAGTTCGAGTCTCGCCTCGGGCACCATGCCCCAGCCTCCAAGCAAGGCAGGGAAGTTTTCGGGGACAATCCCTCAACCCCCGAGAGGACAGCCCCATGCGCACGGAACGGCGAACCGGCGAGCCCAGAGTGGCGACGGCGCGACGTCCGGAAGACCAGAGCCAGGGCACCGAGATCCCCCAGAGCCTGCAGGTTCGTGGCGACCGCCTCGCCCTGCAGGCGCCACGACCTGACCAGACGGGCAAGAAGACACTGCTCGCAGGTCTCGCGGCGGCCGCGCTTCTCGTGGCTGCCAAGGTGGCCGCGGCAGCTGAGCAGGCCAAGGCACGGGTCACGGGAGCTTTCAAGGGATTGCTGCTGGCAAAACCGATCGAAGCCATGGCCAAGCGTCAGGAAGAAGCCGGAAGCGAGGCACGCGTGGACCGTCGCCGTCGCCTCGAAACCGAACGCCGCCAGCAGGAGCAGGAAGCATCGCACGTGCACGCCGGACGCCTCGCCGAAGCCTTGGCAAGACTCCAGCAAAATCGCGGTTCTTGAGTTTTTCTGGGTACGTGGTCGCGGAACCCCTGGCTTCGGGTGTTCGTCCCACGGGTACAAGCGAGTCACCTACGCACCCCCCGAGGCCCTCCGTGAAGCCGACCCTCCTGCCTACCCTTGCCTTGGCCATGGGTACCTCCTTGCTTTGGTCACCGTCTGCGGATGCCCAGGGCATCCGCCGTTCCGGCGGAGAAACCAACGCAACGGCACCGGACCGCAGCGTGGCCACCGTGACGTCTCCTGCACGAGCTCAGGCCGTTCTGCCTCGTATTGCCCTTCTGCGACCCGATCGGTACAGCAACCATGCCGATGACGAAGACATGGCCTACGAGCGACTCGGTCTTGCCCTTGCCAATCTCGGAAGGTTCACTTTGGTCGAACGCGGCCGCATCGATGCCATCCTGCGCGAGAATCAGCTTGGCATCGACGGATTGCTCCGGGATCAACGGCAGCTCAACAATCTGACCGCCGTGGACTACCTCGTGGAAATCCACGTCTCGAACGAGACGATGTCGCAATCAGGACAGGGAAGGAACCTGACGTATCTGGACCAATGGGTGGGCTCGTGCCGGCTGATCGACGTCCGCCAAGGCATCGTCGCGAGGGCCTTCGGGATTTCGGCGTCGGGCAGCGGAGACACCATGGGCGTGGCCCGGGGTAGGGCAGCAGACGCCTTCGTGGCGGATGCCCTGCAGGGATTTCGAGAGGTCTTCCGGCTGCAGGCACGTATCGTGGGACGTCAAGGGAAACTCGTGCAGATCGATGTCGGCAGCGACAAGGGCATGCAGCCTGGTTTCATCTTCTCTGCCCGCAGAGCAGGCGCGCCCATCTTGCAACCGGGAACGGGCCGCATTCTCGAAACCCCAACGTCCGAAAGCGGACAGATCGTCATCACCCGAACATGGCCTGGCGCGGCAGAAGGGGTCATCCTCGAGGGGGCGGGACGCATCCAGGACCAGGATCTGCTGGTCGAGGTCCCGGCAGCCTCCTTGTTGCGCACAGGCCTGGCGATCGGTCTCCAGCAGCAACCCTACCGAACCCAGGGCACGGAAACCGCATCCGGTGTGGCCATCAGTCCACGATTCCAGGCAGAGGGGGAGATCATCGAGCCGTATTCCGGCCAAGGCTTCGGCGTGACCATCGGAGGAGCTCTTCTCCCCAACCCGTCGGGTCTGTCGACCTATCAAGTGGACTTTCTGGCGCATTGGAAGCTGCCGCTGAGCGACAACCTGCATCTTCGGCTACAAGGCGGCTTTGGCCTGGATGGTGCCAGCCAACCCCTGAAGGCTCCGGTCCCCATCGGCAGCGGCACCGCGTCCTCTGCTTCGGCAAGCCAGGTGTCCGGTGTCCTCGGGGCGAGCCTTGATCTGAGGATTCTCGGCCCCTTGGCCTTGCGGGCCGGCTTTCTTTGGCGTCCCGAATGGGTTTACCAAGGATGGGGCATCAGTCCACCTTCGAACGATGGCGACCAACGGGATCGGGTCAGCATCAATCCGGATGCGCTGTCCATCAGCACCGCCGGGGGGGGCGGGCTAATGCCACAGGTGGGGATCAGCCTGCAATTTTGACCTGCAGACAGCGTCGCTTGATCAGCGAAGTCTTTCTGCCTGCTCGTAACCGCGCAAGACCTTGGCACTGTAGCGACTGCGGAACAACCCCCGATGGGCGACCGCAACAGGCCCGAAGTTATAGGCTGTCAGGGCCTTGTGCCAGATTTCCCGATCCGTCGCGCCCTTGGGCATGCGATTCGCAGCCCAGTCGCGATACTCACGGAGTATCCGACAACCATATTCAAGGTTGGTCTTCGGGTCGAAGAGATCGTCACCACGGCGCGCATGGCCGCGATTGACCTGCATCAAACCGCGTGACGGCCCCGTCCTGCAGGTGGGATCCCAGTCTGATTCCTGCTTGATGATGCCAACCACGAGCAACTCGGGCACACCATGCTTGCGAGCAGCTGCCCGCACCAGCGGTGCATACCGTTCGGCCTTTGCCTGACCGGCGGCGCGGGCAATCGCCTCGACCAAGGGGTCCCGCCCGGCAACGACGGCCGCCTCGCCTGCAGACACCGGAATCAGGATGCTGCAGGCCAAAAGCACGGCAGCGACCAAGGATCGAAGTCCAAGCATGGTGATCATGGTAACACGCAAGCCCTGAAGGCTCCTTGCCACAGGCTGTCCGGCAGCGTGTGCTAAGTTGACGGTATGAACGACCCAGCCATCCGGCTCAAGGACCTGGTCCACCTGCATCCCGGGGGCAAGGGAATCGCGGGAATCTCGCTCGACGTCCCTCGACACAGCCTGTTTGGCTTCCTTGGTCCCAACGGGGCCGGCAAGTCGACCACCATCCGCCTCCTTCTTGATTTTCTGCGTCCGCAATCTGGCGAAGCGGTCATCCTTGGCCTTGATCCTTGGCGCCAGGGACCTGAGCTCCGCCGACGGATCGGATATCTGCCCGGCGAAGTGCACTTGCCCGAGAACCTCACAGGAAGAGAGTTCCTTGCCTATGCCGCTCGTCTGAGAGGGTTGGTGTTTCCAGAATCTCGGCTGGCCGACCTCGCCGGTGCGCTCGATGCCGCCACGGACCGTCGGATCAAGCACCTCTCCAAAGGCAACAAGCAGAAGATCGCCATTCTTCACGCCTTGCTCTTCCAGCCCGATCTTCTGATCCTCGACGAACCCACCGAAGGTCTCGATCCTTTGGTACAACAAGCCTTCCAAAACCTGCTCCGCCAATACCGCGAGGCGGGAGGCACCGTGTTCATGTCAAGCCACGTGTTGTCGGAGGTCGAACGCCTTTGTGACCATGTGGCCATCATCCGCAACGGCCGCCTCGTCGAAGTGTCACCCATAGAGGACTTGCGAACCCGGAAGGCGAGGAGGGTGGAGCTCACGCTCACGGTACCCGCCGATCGGGAAACGATGAGCAAGGCCTTGCCGGCGGCACGGCTCCTGCGCATCGAAGGATCTGTCGTGACCCTCGAAGTGACCGGCGAGGCCGGGCCGATGCTGGAGGCCCTCGCCCGTCTGCCCGTCCGGGACATCGTCGTGGAGCCTTCCCGGCTCGAGGATGCGTTCATGGAGTATTACGCGTGATGTCAGCTGTATTCCTGCGTGGCCTGAAGGACCGTTGGCTCGTCCTGCTGGCTCTGGCCCTCGGTCTTTCATTCTTCCTTGGCATGATGGCCTGGTGGTTTCCCGAATACCGCAACCAAGCCGAGATCTCCATGAAGCTGCTGCCCTCCTTCGTCAAGAAGATGATGGGGGCCCGGGCCTCGATGGCAAGACCTGAGGGTTATGTCTCCTGGATGCTCATTCATCCCCTCACGCTCGGCATGTTGGCGACGTGGGCCATCGGGGTACCGGCGGCCGTACTGGCGGGAACCATCGAAAAGGGCACCCTTGCCTTCACCCTGTCGGGGCCCATCACGCGGACGCGGTACTTCCTCGCCCAGACCGGACTGCTGATTACAGGCCAAGCCATCACCATCGCTGCGTGCTTCTCGACCGTTGCTGCGATCTTCGTCGCCCAGGGAACGCTGCCCGCCGGAGGCTTGACAGGCTGGCTGCTGGCGGGATTGCAGGCGCTGCTGCTGATGCTCTGTATCGGCAGCCTCACGATGCTGCTCTCTGCAAGGGCGAGCGAGGCCAGCCACGCCATGATGCCGGCCATCGCCTTCATGATGGTGGCCTTGTTCGTCAGCCTCTTCGGAGACGTCTTCAAGGCCCTCGAGCCCATCAAGCCTTTGTCTCCCTTCAGCTGGTTCAGACCCTACGAGCCCCTGGCGGGCAAGACCACGGACATGTCGGCCTGGTTGGCCTTGATCGGATGGCCTACGGTGGCACTGACGTGGTCTTGGCGCCTCTTCCGGAAGCGGAACCTCTCACTTTGAGGGGTTGACGCATCCGCTCTCAGAATTCGAGGAACGTGCCAATCGAGAACCCGGGGGTAATACCAAGGGATTCCGTCCGCACCCGCCCGTCCGGGGAGACGGTTGCCTGGGGCCCCAGACTGTAGCCAGCCCCGAAGGCCAGCACGAAGTTAGGGGTCAGGCGAAGATCGGCCCCGAGTCCCGCGCTGAGATTCCAAAGCAGCGTCGGTAACAGCTCGACAGACTGCCCATCTTCCGAGCGACGGTACCAACCCGTCGTCGCCATGTTGCCGTAGGCTGCCCCAGTTGCCCCGAGCATGTAAAGGCGTCCCTGGCCCCCTTCAATCAACTGGCGCATCACCTGACCGCCCGCATTATGAAAGTAAGAAACTCCATCGCTGTAGGGAATGCCAGCCACCTGCCAACCCCAGCCATTGGCAAGCCAGCGCCGGAAGGCGAAACCCGATCCGGAAAGCCACGAGACAGACAAGCCATAGCCCGTGAGCTCCTGTTGCACAGCTGCGAAAGTGTCGACCGCAAGCCCCCCCGATGCGGAAGCATCAGCCGAGACCTCAGGCACCGAACCGTCGAAGGGCTTGAACTCCGCCACGAGATAGTCCTCGCCTCGCAGACGACCGGATGCACGCTCCGTGACCCTGACCACGACCCGATCCCGCAGCCGGTAGGCTGGCCCGGGCCGCAGGCCTGTCAACTCTCGAGAGAAGAAGGGAGCATCCTTGGTACCGAGGACCATTAGCTCCAGCAAGACATCCGCCTCGGTCTCGCGCGCCGTGAAGGCGATACCTCGTCGGCCGAGGGACGCCCACAACAAATGCCGAAGGGCCTTCCCCTCAACCTCGGACAGCTCCTCGAAACGAGTGGCTTCGACCACTGCAACCTTCTCACCTTGCTTGAGATAGGGGTGATCTCCCGATAACAAGCGATCCGCCATGGCCTCGAGGTTGACCCGATGATAGCTCGTGGCATCCGGCAGAGGTCCCGCGACGGCCGAGGAAGCAAATCCCCAAGTCAGCCCCGCACAAGACAACAAGCCCACCAGAACCTCTCGCCTACCCATCATGCACAACCTCTGCCAGATGGCCTCAGAACTCGACGTAGGCCCCGACGCCCGCACCCGGACCGATGCGATTGCCGGCCGACAAGCTGTAGCCCAGCTGCGCCGACAGCACCAGATTGGACGTCAGACGCAAATCCGCCCCGCCACCCACGCTGAGATTCCACAGCAGCCTCTCGGGTTCACGCTCCACCACGCTTCCGAAGGCGGTTCCCGCTGCGAGCAAACCGTAGGCCCTGCCACCGGTCGCTTCGAAGAAAGACTGCATGATCTGTCCACCTACGTTGAAGAACGTCTCCGAACCATTCACATAAGGAAACGCCGAAACCTGATAACCGCGCCCCGAGGGCATCCAGCGACGATACGAAAATCCCGAGCCCGAGAGCCATGACACCGCGACGCCGAATCCTTGGACTTCTTGCAGCTGGCGAGCCGTCTCCGACCTAGCCCCATCCGTCTCGATCCCTGAGCGCGCAACAGGCTTCCTGGCAAATGGCTGATTCTGCACCACCAGCACATCGGCCCTGCGAACCTTGCCCGTCGAAAGCTCCACGGCGCGCACCACCAGGCGATGAGTCAGGGTGAAACCCGGGCCAGGTCGTCCTTGAAGCAACTCGGGCGCATAGATTCTCTCATCGGGCGCCCGCAGCGGCACGGCCTCGAGACGCACCTGTGCGTCGGACTCCTTGGAAACAAAGATCACGCCTCGTTCAAGCAGTGCGCGCACCAGCATGGAACGCCTCAGCTGGTCCTCCTGATCGGGGGTAGCTGTTTCGGTCGACCACCAGACACGCTCGTCACGGGCTACATAGCCCTGTTCCAGCAGCTGATCGGCCAGCTGCTCCAACGGTCTCCGATGAAGCTCGGCGGCGTCGCCCTCGAGACCAGCCGCTACGACCGGCGCAGCCTCCCCGACACAGAGGCCCACCGCGAGCCATAAGGCGCATCCAAGGGACTTGAGGCTGGGCATGGTTACTGTGCCCTACCCCGCATATCAGGGCTGCTAACCAAGCCACACAAAGGGCGCCCGACCGAGCAGTCAGGCGCCCTGTAGACATGTGACTGGGGTCAGGCCGCCTTCTCTCCGAACCATTGGTCGGCCGACTTGGCCACCTTGCCGTCGTTGTACTGGACCAAAGCCTGCTGGCGCAACGAGGTCATGCCGTCTCCCCCCTCGATGTTGACCTCGTCCCACGTCACATAGAGTTTCTGAAGCTTGTCGGCCGCGTGATACATGTTGCCGGCCTTGTCCATCAACTTCAGCTCCTTGCCCGCCACGGAATTTGGGTCGGCAAGATCGATGTACTTCCGGCCTTGTTCATCGGTCTTGAGCTCTGCGGCATACTCATGTGCCAACTCATCGTAGGCGTTCTTGAACTTGCCGAGGTGATCACCGAAGATCTCCTTGCCATCGATCACCCCGTTGTTCATCGAAGTGCCATCGCCGTTACGATCCTTGACGAGCCAAGCCTCATTGTCGTTGAGGCCTCCCGACATGGTGACCTCGCGGCCGTCGTCCAAACGGATCTTGCTGTGATCCGTGATATTGACCTTGGCGTCCGTCCCATCAAGCGTAATTTTGAGAGGATCGTGAGTCCCAGTCCCGCCTCCGGCCGTGACGGGCCCCCTGGAGGTGTTCAGGGGAACTGGATTGGCATCGAAAGCAGCCTTCGTGGTCCCGGGCGGTACCGAGATTCTTTCACTTGAACCGTCCGGACGCTGCACGATCGCTTCCCACGGTTCGTGATTCGGGAACAGCACCTTGGCCTTGCTGTTCATGTAGTCGTCGATTTCCTTGATGATGCCGGCGACGTCATAGGGATTGCCTTGGCCCATCGCAATCTCGTAGAGCTTCATCAAGAGCTTCTGCAGCGCGGGATCGTCCTTGAAACGCTCCATCATTGACGTGATGTCACCCGCCACCTTGTCGCCTCGCTCCCCACCACCCACTCGTTCGAGAACGTCGCCGATACCACCTACGACCGTATGTAGAGGGGTTCGGGGCAGTTCGGGAGCCGTGCTGCGGGGATCCGAAATCAGTTGGTTGACCCCGATGCTGGTCGGAAGATCTGGTTTAAGCACCGCAGTACTGTAATCAGGCACTCCGCCTTCGACCGGACGCTCCGGCAAGACAGCCCCTCCGGGGTTGGCGTCGTGGATGCCGCCGCCCGAATGCAAATCAGGCACCGCACCTGCGAGATCCGGTACGGATCCGCCGAAGTGATCCACATCGGGCTCCGCGTTCACCGTCCCCATCGGAATGGGCGCCGGTTCGTCATTGATGACCGGAACGGCCGCGCTGGGGGTCGTTCGTACCGTGTCGAAGCTTGGAGTCCACGCCGATCCACCGATGATGCCTGACATCTTCTGAACTCTCCCTTCCGGCCGGGTCACCCCGCCGAAACCTTGGCCCCTGAGACTTATAGCCATCCTGTCGGCCCGGGCTCTCCGGGACTCGTTAACCTTAATGGTCCCACAACAAGCGGAGGTTCACGGCGGGCGCCCGAGTCGTGGCTAACATACCCGCTATGGCCGCCAAGAGGCGCGCAAAATCAGAGCTTGATATCGACACAACGGCTCCGAAATGGGTTTGACCGGAGCCCCGCCCCGGGTACATTCGAACCAGCATGCGTCGCATCGAAGCCGACTTCCGGGCGCTGGCGACTCCGGTCACCCAGGCCTCTGTCGCGACTCCGGTCTCGGCAGCGCCAGCGGAGACCCTGCGGTTGCCGCGGGACACCCGGACGCTGACCCGGGGTGGGCGCACCCGTATGACGTGGGAAGGCTCTCCTGCCGCGCGGACCGCTCCGCTCATCCGGGGCGATCACTTCCAGCGGTCGCCGGAAGCCACCCGAAGGTTCGAGGATGATCTAGCCATGCGCGACCTTCTCGAAGGGCTCCGTCTAAAAGGTATGGGGGACCATCCTAGAGTGCGCGTGCTCGAAGCGTGGCAGGCAGCCGGAGGCCTCGGCCAAGTCATCGGGAAGTCTTCATCTGATCCGCTCGCCCGGGTCGCCAAGGCCATCGATAAAATGACGGTCTGGATGACGAGATTGTTGCTTGCGCCAACGGACCAGAAGGGCCAGAAGCAAGACCAGTTAAGCCAGGTACGCAGCCACCTCGAGTCGGGCGCCGTCGACCGAGCTTTGGCGATGTTGCGGCAAATCTGCCGGGCCCATCCTGACGACCTCGATGCCCGGGCCCTGCTGGGGGAGCTGTTGACCGATCGAGGCGAATACCTCGAGGCGGCAGGCCATCTGGACCACGTGGCCGAAGGACGCCCGAACCGGGCCTCTTCATGGATTGCGGTGGGTCGGCTGGCCTACCAGCGGGGGCAGTCGGCCAAGGCCTTCGAGGCCTTCGGTGAGGCGTGGCGGCTTTCGCCGGAAGCCTCCGACACGAATGCGTGGTTGGGGATCATGGCGCACGATGCCGGACGGCTACCTGAGGCGACGCGCTTCCTCGAGCGAGCCGTGGCCCTCGACAGTGGCAACAGCGTGGCACGCTACTTCCTCGGCCGAACGGCCATGGCCGAAGGAGACTCCTTGCGGGCACGCTTCCAGTTCGAGCTCGTCCAGAGACTGCAGCCCACAGCCAACTTGACGAGCAGCCTACATCCAGAGCCCGCCCTGACCCCGCCCCGCAAGGACGGTTCTGCCTGGGCCATGCCGAGGCCTCGCGCGGCGGGGCTGCGCTAGGAGCATCGGGCGGGGTATCCTAAGACCCTTACCGACCGAGGACAACGGCGATGCGGAACATGTTCGGGCTCGTGGCCCTCATCTTCTTCCTGCTCAGTGCCCTGGCCCTGCAGGGAGGCAGTGCCGCGACCCTGTGGTCCTGGCACGCTTTCGTCATCGTGCTCGGTGGCTCGGCCACCGCTGCATTCATGTCCTTCCCGGCCGATCGGGTCCTCGCGATTCCGCGCCTCACATGGGAAGCCCTCAAGCCGGCGAGCATCGAGATGGTCGAGGTGGTTGCCAAGCTGATGAAGTTGTCGAACCGCCTGAGGACCGCAGGCATCCAGGGAACGATGAGGGACATCGCCAACATCGAGGATCCCTTTCTCAAGCGCGGCATGCAGTACATTGCCGAGGGCTTCGATTCTCAGGAGATTCAGGATCTTCTTGAGGCGGAGATGCTGGCCATCCGGGGCAGACATCGTACGAACATCTCGGTCTTCGAGGCCTTGGGAGGATACTGCCCGACCCTCGGTATCCTGGGTACGGTCCTGTCGATGGTGTCGGTGCTGGGCAACCTCGACAAACCGGAGCAGCTCGGCCCGGAAATCGCGGTCGCGATGGTCGCCACCCTCTATGGCGTCGGGGCGGCCAACCTGCTCTTCCTGCCCATCGCCAGCAAGCTCAGGAAGAACTCGGAAGAGGAACTGCGCATACGCTGGGTCATGGTGGAGATCATTCTCGCCATGCAAGCCGGAGCTAACCCTCGACTGATCAACGAACGGCTTCAGGTCAGCCTGCCACCCTCCACCAGAAAGACCATCAAGGCCTCGGCCAAGACCCGAAGAGGGCCGGCAAGCACGGCGGGACTGGGTGGCGCGGAGCCTGAAATGGCCGTTCCCCAGTACGACGAGGGCTGATCCGTGCGCTCGAAGGATTGGCGACTTCAACGGGAAGGCGAAGAGGAGCAGCACAGCGATCGCGAGCGGTGGCTCATCACCTACGCGGACTTCATCACGCTGCTGATGGTGTTCTTCGTGGTGATGTACGCGCTATCAAGCCGCATCTCGTCTGAGAACTTCGCCAAGATCACCCAGTCCTTGAAGCAATCCCTCAGCATCAAGAAAAAGGATGGGCAGGACATCTTCGCCAATACCCCGGCGAAAGTGAAGACCGACCAGATCCAGGAAGCACAAGCCCGGGTCAAGCAAGCCATCGCCAAGTTCGATGGCCGCTCTCAAGTCCGGGTCGACCTGCAGGACCGAGGACTGGTCATCAGCCTCTACGACACGGCGTTCTTCGATGCCAACTCCACCGACCTCAAGCCGCCCCTGAAACAAGCGCTCAGGAAGGCCGCCGAAGCCTTGCAGAAGATGCCCAACGCCATCAGCGTGGAAGGCCACACGGACAACCTCTCCCCGGGCGGCGGCGCAGGAACCAACTGGCGTCTTGCAGGAGATCGCGCCATCCGGGTCGTCGAGTTCCTCGTTCGGGAAGGGAAGATTGCTCCCAAGCGGCTGTCCGCGACCAGCTATGCGGAGTACCGGCCCCTGTTCCCCAATGACACACCGCAGCATCGTGCGCTGAACCGCAGGGTGGACCTCGTCGTTTCAGCCGAGGCTCCAAAGGCTGCATTGACTCCCAGTCCCACGCCGTCGGATCAGCTCCTGGCCCCCGGCTACAGCTACCCCACGCCGGGTGGCTTCCAGAATCCCTTCAACAATGGTGGCATCAATAATCCCTTCGGCAGCAGCTACTGACCTCCTCACACCTCTCTGGCATCGGGGCATGCGGCGGCTTGTGGCCTGCTTGCTCGTGGTCACGGCGGGCACCGCGGCGCCAGCTACGGCATTGGCTGCGGCGTCGACGCTCCCGGAGCCCGTACCGGTTCCGGAACCGCAGGACCGCGCCAGACTGCTCGCCGGCAAGATCCTCGTCCGTCACTTCGAGCACGAAGACGGGCTGAAGGGATCCTCGGTCAGGTTCTGGGCCAAGGCCCCGGTGGATCAAGCCTACTCGGCGCTGGCCGACCCTGCCCAGCTTGCGGAGTATATGCCGAATCTTCACATGGTGCGGGTACTGGGGCGGCAACCGGACGGCATCATCGTCAAGATGGTCAGCCAGATCCCCTTCGCCCCCGAGCTGACCATCAAGCGCTGGGGCAATCCTGAAACCCGTACCATCCGCTGGGTGGACGTCCGCACGCCTTTCCGCCGCATGGAGGGACGCTGGCACCTGAGCCCCTTGGGCGAGGGAACTCAGCTTGAATACACCCTGGGAATCGATGCAACCGGCAATCCTGTTCCGTCCTGGATCATCTCGGGCCTGCAACAGCAAGGCACCCGCCAACTGGCCGACCACGTCCGCCGGCGCGTCGAATCCGGGGGCACATGGAAGAAGTCAGGCTGAATCTCTTGCGGGAAGCAACATCGGGTCAGATCGCCGAATCCTCCGGCGAGAGCGAGGGAGCGCCTGGACGGGCCGATCTCCGGGCACTTAGAGCGTGGGTTCTCTATGACTTTGCCTACATCATCTGGAGTATCGACATCCTGTCGATCCATGGCCAGCTCTTTCTGCAGGATGTCCTGAAGGCCTCTGACAGCCTGTGGGCGTGGACCGTCACGGCCGCCATGGTGGTGGTGGCCGTGGTCGCCCCGCTCCAAGGGGCTTGGTCCGATCGCACGGGGCGACGGATGGTCCTGTTGCGGGGATGGGCCTTGCTGTGCATCGGCGTCACGCTCTTCGTCCCTTGGGCCGGCCACCATGGAGGTCCCCTTGTGGCCGCAGGCCTTCTCGGACTGTCCATCATCGGCTTCCAACTGTCACAGGCCGTGTATCACGGCATCCTCCCCGATCTGGCTCCGCCGGCCGACCGGGGTCGATGGTCAGCGGCTGGCATTGGCGTAGGGTTCATGGGAACACTTCTCGGGCTCGCCACCGTAGGCTCCTTCGTGAGTGGACGAATCGGCCCGTGGACGGCCCCGTGGCCGGCCGGAGGCTCCGAGGCGGCCTTCATTCCCGCGGCCCTGCTCTACCTTCTCTTCGCCATTCCGGCCTTCATTCGCCTGCCCGACAGACCCCCGCGCCCCATCAAGGAAGACGCAGGGCTGCGGAACACGTTCGCCGCACTCAAGGACCTCCTGTCACCTGGACGACATCCGGGGCTTGCCCGATTCATGCTGGCCAACCTGCTCTTCATGGATGCGGTCAACACCGTCATTCTTTTCATGGCAACCTACGCCACCCGCGCCATCGGGTTGAAGGCAGGCAGCGACGTCGAGCTCCTACTTGCCACCAGCACCGTCGTGGCCATCGCTGGCGCCTTCGTATGGGGGCGCATGACGGATCGATTGGGTGCTCACAGGGCCCTGCACGTATGCCTGGCCTCGTGGTCCGTGGCTCTGGTGCTTGCGGTCGTCATCCGCGATCCCGACATGTTCAGGTGGATCGTGGGCCCTGCCATCGGCTGGTGCATGGGGGGCACGGGAACAATCGTTCGCCCCTACTTGAGCCAGCTTGCGCCTCCGGAAAGCCATGGTACGGTCTTCGGTATCTGGGCACTGGTCGGCAGGGCAGCCGCCGTGCTGGGCCCTCTGGTATGGGGTTTGGCCATCACGCTGGGGGCCGGCCTGGGAGAAGACCGCTTCCGGCTTGCGCTGGGTAGCCAGGGGCTGATGTTGCTCGCGGGTTGGGCTTTGTTGGCCGGCATGCCACGTCCCGCCCCATCCTTGAAATCTTCGTGAAATCCCCGGGGTCGGCCGCACGATTCAAGGGCCCGGAGAGGACAGACATGGCGTAGCGGGAGGTCATTATCGTGAGCACGAACGTTTCCGGTGTTTCCACGTCGTCGACGTGGACTTCACCCCTGTCCACGACCGTACAGGTGGAACCGCCACCGCCACCGCCACCACCGCCGCCGCCGCCGGTGACCACGACGACAACGGTGACCACGACGACGACCACGACGGCCACGTCGACGACCGGCACCAACTGATCGGCAGTCTCAACGAAACAAAAAAGCCCGCGTCATGCGGGCTTTTTTTATGCGGCGATTCGATTTTAGTTTTGAATCAACGCAACTTTTTCAGTCTGAGTTGTACCGTCGGGGAGAGGGGCACGCGGATTTCCCGTAGTTGGCCCCGCCCGTCCCACTCAACGCTATGCGATGCGGTCACCCGCTCACCTTGATAGTCCCCGGTACAGGTATCCCGCCAGCCGCTTCGCGTCGGCGATAAACGCCACTGTCGTCGCGGCGTACACGCCAAGCGCATAATCGGCGTGCCTGCTTGGGCGTACCAACGCTCAAAACCCGTCGAAGATTGTGAGCCTGGCTCAATGCCTTGCTCGTAACGACCAAAAGCGCCTGGCCAATTCTCAAGCGTGATCACGCTCTCGCCATCCCAAGTTAATGTGACTTTCTCGGCATTACTGAAGACGGTGCGCTGCCCTTGCTGAGAAACGGGATAAAGAATCACGCTCATGCCAGCAAAGCTCACTT
>JAYKGV010000034.1:0-106709 GCA_035285595.1 Candidatus Sericytochromatia bacterium | reverse complement strand
CCCCCCGTTTGCTCCTTCCTGGGGTTTGTTGACTCGGGTTGAACGCATCGGTCAAGATGCCGCCATGCGCATCCTGATGGTCATGTATGGCTGGAGCGACCCGGGCGGGGGCACGCTTCTTCCACGAGCCATCGCCAAGGAACTCGCTCGCCGGGGGCATGACGTACAGGTCTTCCACGCCGGTGTGGGTCCGGCCGACGGCTCTGCGGAGGCCTATCGTTGCATCCGGCGGGTGGAAGACGGGGTAGCCTTGGCTGGTGTTTATCATCGTGCCGCCCCGTTTCATGCGACGCATCAGCCTCTGCTGGATCTCGAGGACCCGCGAATCGAGGAGTTGTTCGAGGAGGTGGTTGACAGTTTCAGGCCTGAGGTTGCACACGTGCACAATCTGCACGGCCTTGGCGTGTCGTTGCTGCAATTGCTGGCGGATCGGGATGTGCCGACCTTTTTCACGCCTCATAACTACTGGCTGGTCTGTCCGAGTCTCTACTTGTTGACGGATGCCCAGAAGCGCTGTGACGGTCCAGGGGACGGCATCGCCTGTGCGTCGTGCAACAGTCGGCCGGCCTTGGCCAGAGACTTCGCCCGGCGCAGGACAGACGTCCGCGATCGGGTCGTTCAAGCACGGCCCACGATACTGGCGCCATCGTGTGCGGTGCGTGACATCCTGATCCAAAACGGTTATCCGGCGGGTATGCTTCGCCTTTTGCTGCAGGGGCATGCTCCTTTCGATCGCCTATGGGATGAAGTGGGTCGTCATCGATTGCCCGCAAGGCCGTCAGGGCCTGTTCGATTCGGCAGTATCGGTTCGGCGATGGGGCTCAAGGGAACCCATCTCCTCGTCGAGGCAGCCCAGCGCGTGGAAGGGAATTTCACCGTGGACATCCACGGTGACGTGGCCCCGGATTACCGAAGGCTGCTGGAGCGTCTTGATGCCCGTGGTCGCATGAGGTTGCACGGAACCTACTCCTATGAACAGTTGCCCGATATCCTGAGCCACCTTGACGTGGTCGTACTGGCCAGTATCTGGGATGATTGCGCGCCGCTCTCGGTGGCCGAATGTCACGCTGCGGGATTGCCGGTGCTTGGTGCTCGTGTAGGTGGCATTCCGGACTTTATCCAGGAGGATGTGGATGGTGCCACCTTCCTGCCGGGGGATCCTGAAGATCTGGCCAAGTGGTTACAGGCTCTGGTCGACGATCCTTCATACATCGAGCGTTGGCAGGCCGGGGTCCGCCCTCCTCGGACCTTCGGGGACTATGTCGATCGTTTGTTGGCTCTCTATCAAGGACAGGAGATTGTCGAGGAGTCCTTGTCCCGGCGCCCTGCCGTCCGGGTTCGATGGCCTGGGGAAACTGGGGTTCCGGAATGGGCGCACGCGCTGTCGCTAGAGCCCGGCGATGCCGAGGTGGAGGTTCTGGACGAGCGGGGTCGACGAATCGCGGGTCACGTGCTGTCCAAGCCCCCGGATATTTCCATCCAGGATGCACCTCCGCGTCAGGGGATCTGGCTGGCTTGGCGAGAGTCTGCGGTCGACCAAGCCGATGGGGTCGTACCGCGTCCGCCTGAGTTCCTAATCTCCGGGGTCGCGATGAGATGGAAGGGGCGGACGCCGAGGCTCTGGCATCCACGGCTGCTGGAGTCGTTATCGGGGCCGGTCATGCCGCTGGACGGAGACTCGGGTCGCCGATTATTGCTGATGCCCGAATGGGCAGGTGAGCCCTGGGCTGAGGCGGTGGCTCGATTTCTGGAACAGGTGCGGTGGGATTCGGATCTGTCACTTGTCTTGGCGGTGCACGAGAATCGACCGGAGCTGTTTCGCCAAGCCGTCGAGACCATCGAATCTTTGGTTGCGGGGCGCGAACAGACACCTGAGGTCATTCTGGTCCCGATTGCTTCTGGAGGAGCGCCGTGGGTCTCTCTCATCCGAGCTTGCGATGCCCTCCTGTCGCTGGATCAGCCTCATCTCGCGCATGCCGCTCGGGAACTCGGTCTCGAGGTCATCCATGCCCTCGAGTGTGCTGAATTTGACCGGATTCGCCGTCGTCGGGATGTGCGCTCGTGAAGTCTCCTCGTGTCAGCATCTGCGCTTACATCTACAACAATGCCGGATATCTGGACGAGACGATCCAGTCCATTCTCGGCCAAACGTATACGGACTTCGAGCTCTTCATTCTTGATGATGGCAGCACGGATGAAACTGAAGCGATTGTGGCGAATTACCTTCGTGATCCTCGCATTCGCTATGAGCGGCAGGAACGAAAGGGTCGAGAGCGCCTGCATGAGACATTCAATCGCTGTTTGGAGGCCACGACGGGTCCATATGTGGCGGTGGCCAATGGCGATGACATCCTTGAACCGCGTAAGCTGGCGCGTCAAGTTGCTGCCCTAGATGCCGACCCGACGGTGGATGTGGTCTATCATTCCGCGACGTTCATCGATTCCGCGGGTTTCGAGATGCCTGATGTCCCGGACTGGTCGCAGTTGACACCGAGGCATTTCGAGCAGCGACTGGTGCTGCGACATATGCTGGCGGGCAATCTCATTCCGAACCCGGCGACCATGTTCCGGCGCGAAATCTTGCGGCGGGTCGGTCTGCAAGAGACCGGTTGGATGCACGACTATCAGTTCTGGCTCAAGGTGGCGGGTGCCCGTTGTCGTTTCCTGCACCTGCCGGAGCGATTGATACGTTATCGGTTTCATGAGAGCAGTCACTCGACTTCACAGGAGCGAAAGGCGCGTATCGAGGAGGAGGATCGTCAGGTAAGGCGGCAAATGCGGCGGCGATATGAAATTGAAGATATATATCCTGAAGTATCTTTAGCTCATAGTTTTGATACGGCACGATTGGCCGCTCATTTTAACTTGGGTGCGATCTTTGCTCGTTCCGGCCTGCCAGCGTACGACATGGCGGCTGCCGAGTTCGAAACTGTCCTCGAGCTTGCCCCCGATTCCTTGGCTGCGGCCTGTAATGCCGCGGTATGTCGATTCCTCTCGGGCGATACCGCGGAAGGACTGGCTCGGCTATCTCGACTTGCCCAGATAAGTTCGGCACCAACCCTTCACACAAATCTGGAGTTGGCTCTCCAGGCCGAACGCGAGCGTCCTTTCATCTTGATGGATGCCGGCGAGATGGGGCGAGATTTGGCGGGTCTCTGGGGGCAGGCGTGGCCTGAGCCCTCCGATCCGCCATTGCAAGCCACCTTTTTGGCTTTGGCCGAACCAACGACCGATTCCCAGGTGTTGGACTCCGTGCTCGAGGCCTATCTGGGGGATGTCCCTGCGGGATCGGATCAAGCGCTTGTGTTTATCACGCAGACACCTGCCATGGAGGACGTGATTGCGACGTCTTTCGCCGCAGCCTGTGAACGATTGGGTATGGCTCCTGAGCAAACTCCTGAAGTCGGGATTCAGGTTGTCCACCCTGATGCCCTTCCCTCGATTTTCGCCGCCCAGGCTCTCGGCGCACGATCCATCCTGGATCTCAGCGGTTCTCCGAAGCTACCGGACCTCGGGGCTTTCGGGCTGAAGTCACGACCCGAGGTCCGCGTGTGGAGTCGGTCCGACAGCCAGCTCGTGTAGCTTGTCTCTCAGAGCCAGATACAGACCGGATCTCAAGCATTAACGATCGGTTGAGCTCAGCTCGCGAGGAGCGAATGTCCGCAGTTCATCGAGCGTCGAGATCGACCGGATCATGCAGTCTCTCGCTTGCGTCTTCAAAAAATCGAGGTCGGGGCGACCCGTGTCGAGGATGACGGGCGCTGAAAGGAGAAGTTCTCGGGCGAGGTTCGGATCTGGTTCCTCGATGGTCAGGATGAGAATGTCCGGCAGGTCCAGCGCGTTGTGGTCACCACCGTGGAGGATCTCAGCTACGGCATGGGCCGCACGCTCGCTATGGACCACCAGCAGAAAGGAAAATCCGGACCCGGCCGTGAACTCTGCCGCGATCCGTTTGAGCAAGCGTTGATCGTCCCGGTCGTCCGGGTCGATGACCGTCACGGAGCAAGTTCCGCGCCCAAAGGCCTGCACGTCATCAACTGCGACTGGAGGCAGCCCGAGGGATGCTCGAGCATCTGCCTCTGCGTCCTTTCCGTACAGGGAGGGGTGCAGTACCTTCATTCGCTCGATAAGCAGGCTTCGGCGACCTGCTTTTTCGCTTTGCATGCTTTCGCCATGTCGTCTGACGAGCAGCAGCGCAAGGGGACAGCGGACTGCCCGTCGTCCCTTTCCCAATGCTGCCAGCCAGAACTCCCAGTCTTCATAGAGGTCTGGGAAATGCCAGTATCCACCCACCTCCTCGAAAACCTCGCGCCGGAACATGGCACAGTTCGGCGTCCCGTTCATTTTGAGCGCCTGGGGCAGGGCCACCGGCCCCGTCACCCAGATGCCGCCTTCGGTGCCGAAGTGCTGCAGGAGGGGGTAGACGATATCGACGTCGGACCGAGCCTCGAACAGCGCCACACAGGAGCTCAGGAAGTCGGGTGCGAGGCAGTCGTCGGCGTCCAGCGGCAGGAAATATTTGCCTCGAGCGGCCCGGAATCCCCAATTGCGGGCGGCAGAAAGTCCTTCGTTGCGCTTGTCGAGCACCCTGACTCTAGGTCCGAGTTCTCGTTGCAACTCCAGAGCGATGGTCACGGCGTCGTCCGGACTGCCATCGATGACCACGAGGACTTCCCAGGAGGGATAGTCCTGAGATGCCACGCTCTGGACTGCATCTCTGAGCCATCTGCCGTGGCCGTAGCAGGGAATGATCACGGAAACGACAGGTGCTCCCTCGCTTGCAGGGAGCTGCCGAGGGATGAAGAGACCTGTCGAACGCGCTTCTTCCCTGTAACTCGTCAGCCAGCGCTGGGCATGGCTGTCGTGGATGTCCTTTAGGCGCGAACGCTGGTCTTCGTCAGCTGACTCGCGAACGGCGGCCAGAAAGAGGCCGACCAATTTTTCGTAGGTGCGCTCCAGCTCAGCCAGGGAGCGTTGATCCAAGCCTGATTCCAGTCTCTCGACCAGGGCGAGGGAGGCCTCATTCAGGTCGTCGACGGGGTCGTTTGGTTTTCTCATGCTGCTCCCCTTCGTTGAGCCAGCCCGCTTGGTTCAGTTCAGCTCCGCATCGGTCAGGGTAAGGATCTCGGGGAACAGCCCAAATGTCCACACCGTTCGCTTGAACACCCCGCACACGGGAGCCTCGCCTTGGCGGCTGTCCAGATCGTCCGCACTCCGGAACAAGGTTAATCCACATTTGGACCGCGCATAAGAAGGCTTCGCGACTTACTTCCGATAGACCACTATGACCACGCCTGTGAATCCCAATAACCCTGCAGCTGCGGCACAGGGTATGGTGGGTCTTCCGTCTTTCTCCGGAGGAGATTCGGTCAAGACCCAGGTCGAGCTGCCGGGGACGATGGCTGGCGACAGGATTTCTTCGGGTCTGTCTCGTCTTTTTGGTCAGGAGCAGCCCGGTCTGCCGACCGTGGTTCTTCCTGTACCGCCCGCAGATGTGGTGCCGGTCCCCTCCACTGAGCCTGTGCCGACCCCGGCTCCTGAACCGGCCCCCACGCCCGAGCCTGCGCCGGTTCCTACGCCGCCGGTACCTGCTCCGAGCCCTGAACCGGTCCCCACTCCTGAACCTGTGCCGACCCCGGCCCCTGAGCCGGCCCCCACGCCCGAGCCTGTGCCAGTTCCCACGCCGCCGGTACCTGCTCCGAGCCCTGAACCGGCCCCCACGCCTGAACCTGTCCCGACCCCGGCCCCCGCGCCCGAGCCTGCGCCGGTTCCTACGCCGCCGGTACCTGCTCCGAGCCCTGAACCGGTCCCCACGCCTGAACCTGTGCCGACCCCGGCCCCTGAGCCGCCCCCCGCGCCCGAGCCGGCTCCAGTCCCTACGCCCCCGGCGCCTGCGCCGACTCCAGGACCTGTGCCGTCGCCGACTCCTGAACCGGCACCCGCACCCGTGCCTGTTCCGGCGCCTACCCCCGTTCCAACTCCCACACCCGGCCCGACTCCGACCCCACCCATCCTCGCTCCTTCGCCTTCGCCAGGGCCTGTTCCTACGCCTACGCCTGCTCCCACTCCCCAGCCGGGACAGCCGACACCGCCTGCTCCTGCCCCGACCCCCGGACCTGGCCCGGGTCCTGTGCCAACCCCTGTGCCGCCGGGCCCCGTACCTACCCCTGGTCCCTCGCCGTCACCACGGCCAGGAAATCCCGACTGGCTCACCCAGTTGCCCGGGATCATCGGGGGCGTGGCCGGTGTGATTGGAGTCATCGGAGCTATTGGCAAGGCGGTCCAGGGCGATCCCAAGCCTACCCCCCCGACGCCCGCCCCCGTTCCGCCCGGAACGCCTTCTACCCAGCCGCCCTACGTCATGCCTCCGGGATCCCCCGTTTACCTGCCGCCGCCGGGAACGCCGGGTGCGCCCGTGACCGGACCCGTCCCCCCGCGTCAGGGGGCGACCCCGTTGCCCATCGGTACTCCTCCCGGGCAGGCACCGGTGGCGCCCGTCCCCACCCCGCCTGTGTTTCCTAATCCTCCTGCCTCGACTGTTCCTCCTGTCGCCCCGTCCCCTGCGCCGGTTCAGCCGGCGCCCGTGGTCGTGGCACCGCCGCCAGCGGCACCGTCCACCCCTGCCCCATCGGGACCCAAGGCCCCTGTCCCTGTAGTCTCGTCGCCCTCTACGGCTGCGCGCTCCGTGGCCGTGCAAAAGGGCGACACCCTGTGGGGCATTGCAACCCGTGAGTTGGGGGATGGTCGTCGCTGGCGCGAAATCTTCGAAGCCAATCGTGACAAGATCCGGGATCCGAACCTGATCTTCCCGGGCCAAACCTTCGTCATACCAGGCAAGACCCAGCCTTCCGCGCCCACCGTCGTGCAGCGTCCAGTTCCGGCGGTCGGGGAAGAGCGATTGAAGGCGCGGGCCCAGACACCGTATATCAGCCAATATCGTCCGGATGGCACGGCGATGCAGCATCCTGGGGGACCATCGAACAGCGGTCCTGCTTCGATGGCCATGATTGCCCGGGCCACGGGTTGGAACTCAGGCATGTCCGCCTCCCGGATCATTGATACGCTCGCGGCAGCCGGTGGAACGGGACCAGCTGCGAACAGCATCGAGGGCTTGAACAAGATGGCGCAGGCGATGGGGGTTCCTTTCGCCAGCCAGCCCGGCTCTTATCTGGTGTGGGCCAACGGGCAGCTTGCCGCGGGCAAGTGGGTCATCTTCAACGGTGATTTCCACGAGCTCGATCCGCATCGTGACCCGACCCGTACCGCAGCGCACCATGTCCTCTGCTATGGTTTGCAGGACGGTCAATATCTGGTTCACGATCCTGCTGACGATCGGGTCAAACTCGTGTCCCCCGACGAGATGTATCGATTCGTGAAGTCCCATCCGGAAGGTGGTTTCCAGGTCGCCGTCGGCTGAGGTTTGCAGCAAGGCAAGAGGGATACCGCTGTATCGTGACAGAACCCACGGGCCTGCTTCCCGAACACGCTGTGCTGACGGCCGTGCGTTTTGGTCCTGCCGGTGGCGATTTGCTGCTGACCTTCGGTCATGGCCCCAGGCTCGCGTTGCCCGCCAATCTCCTGCCACCCCTGCGCCGCCTTCGGCCTGGGCAGTTGGCCGAACTTGAACTTTCGGAGGACGGTCGAGCCATTGTCTGGCCCGGCCTTGGGTTGATCTTGCCTGTTGCCACGTTGTTGCCGCTGGTCTTCGGCATGGCGGCGGCTTCCGATTTGCCGTCGGCGGAAGGTGTGCTGGGAACGGAGGGGGCCGGTCCTCATCCGGGGGATCCAGCGCCTGAACCGTGGACGGAGGAGGCCGTCCTCAAGGCATGGGCGCGCTTGGCTGGTTCCCGCCGCACTGCGGCCAAGGCCGAGGCCGCGAGACGAAATGGGCGCAAGGGGGGGCGGCCACGAAAGGCAGCTCCTTAACGAAATATTTACATATGGCAAATAAAGTCTTATTCTTGGGGCATGTCCCGATTTATCCTTAGACTTGGTCTCGTGTGGCTTTCGTTCACGCTTGCCGCGTGCGGAGGTGGTCTTCCCGCCCCAGCGCTCGTGCAGACCGCACTTGGTGTTTCGGCGTCTGCAGAAGGTCCTGCTCGGGATCGCGAGGCCTATGTGCGGTTGACTGCCGAAGCGCTCGAGCAGGCGGTGCGCGGGGGCGACAGGACGACGGTCCGGATGTTCACGAAATGGGTAGAGGGTGCGGACCCTGACCCCGCAGCCTCACGTGCCATTTTGGCTCAGGTCATCGACCAAACGGCAGGCGTCAGCGTGCTTTCGGCCGAAGGTTCCAGGATGCGCCGCGAGCTCGCCGACCTCGCTGGCAGGGTGTCCCTTCGGGCCAGAACCGTTCCCGCCCGTGAGCCGATCCGCTTGCCCGTGGATGAGGCCGTTCATCCTCGTGCCTTGACCGAGTGGTGGTATCTCAACGGTCATCTGTCGGATGGCAGGCGTCGCTATGGGTATGAATACACGCTGTTCAAGGTGGGGCCATTGCTCCGGTGGGCTCATATCGCTTTGACGGATGAAACCTCTGGGCGTTTCCGCTACCTACGGCAAGGAATTGCCCGACGTCAGGCCCTCGAGGCGGCCGATCGTCTGGATCTGACCTATGGGCCCCATCGCTTGCAGGCGGTCGCATCGGACCGATGGTCGCTTAGCGGCAGGACGGACGGGGCGCAGTTGGATCTGGATTTCACCACGACCAAGGGGCCGATGATGATCAACGGAAATGGGTTGATCGATATGCCCGAGGGAGACTTCTCGTGGTACTACTCCCGGACGCGTTTGCAGACGCGCGGAAGTCTGTTGGTGGATGGTCGACGCATCCCAGTCACAGGGCTGTCGTGGTTTGATCACCAATGGGGGCCGTTCTACGTCTCGGGCTTCAAGGAGCGCTGGGACTGGTTCTCGATCCAGTGCGAGGACGGAACGGACTACAATCTTTTCGGCTTCCGTAAGGCAGACGGTACGGTGGTGGCCCGTCACGCCAATGTGCTCGACGCCGAGGGACGACTGACCACGCATCGCGAGTTTGGTCTGGTGAGAGAGGCATGGTGGCAAAGCCCCGTCAGCCGTCGCTGGTACACCACGGCGTGGTCGGTCGCTCTTCCGGGACGACGGGAGTCGTTCAGGCTTGCGGCGACCCTTCCGGGTCAGGAACTGGCGCGCCGCACGTCATTCCTGCTGGACCCGCTGCCCGAATACTGGGAGGGCTCTATGAAGGTGACAAGGACAGCACCGGACGGAGGCAGGACAGGAGGGTTTGCCTACTGCGAGCACTTTGGCTTCGGCGAGCGTATTTGATTCACCGAGCTCGTTCTCAGCCGTCCAAGGGCTCGGCCGACAGCGTGGCACTGAAGTCCTCTTCATCGAACGTCAGATACAGAGTCAACGGGCGGCAGCAGACCTGGCAGTCCTCGATGTAGCTCTGACTCAAGCCTTGGGACAGGTCGACTTCGGTGACACTCTCCTCGCCACACCAGGCACATTGATAGGTTGCGGTGGTATCCATGAGGGAGGTGTACCCGCGTGAGGAAGAAGCCATGACTGCCAGGGCTCTCTGGGCTTGGGTTCCGTTCTTCCTCGCGGTCGTCGCCGTCGGAGCGCTCATACGTCCGATTCTGGTCGATCGTCCCCCTGTGATCGTCCTTGGTGCTCTCCTCCTTCTGGGCACCGTGGTTCGTTATCTGCTTCTTGCCGGAGGGGCGTGGTGGGTCTACTACGGACCCGGAAGGGGCTGGGTGGGTGCACCACGTATCCAGTCGACATGGCCGGATGCTCGGCAAGTGCGGCGGGAACTGGGGTGGGCATTGTCCACGATGGTCATTTTTGCTGCGGCGGCCTTCTGGGTTTTCGTAGCCGTGGAGGCAGGCCATACCGCCATGATCCGCGAGGCGCCCGACGGAATCGACTTTCCACGGACGCTTGGCACGGTGGTTCTCATGCTCGTCCTGCATGATCTCTATTTCTATGTCTTGCACCGCTTCCTCCACTGGGGTCCGCTGTTCCGGCACATTCATCGGGTTCATCACCGCTCCACCAATCCAACGCCTCTTGCGGCCTTCGCCTTCCATCCCGTAGAAGCCGTCCTCGAGGCGGCCATCCTGCCCCTGTTGGCGTTCATGATTCCTTGGCGCCCACTTGACCTCGCTCTCTTCGCGGTGGCTACGCTCTCGCTCAATGTGCTCGGCCATCTAGGTTTCGAGGTATTCGGGCCAAGCTGGGCCAGACATCCCGTGCTTGGCTGGCTCAACACTTCGACCCATCACAACTTGCACCACCAGCTCGTGCGGGGACACTACGGCCTTTATTCGAATGCTTGGGATCGATTGTTCGGTTCGCAACGGCCCGATTACGTGTCGTTGTATGAGAGCGTTCATGTGACGGACGGCAGGGAACATGGCTTGCACAGGTCGGTTTCGTCTGATACCATGCCCGGGTAGGGTTTGTGCTCGGTGGAGGTTCGTCATGTTCGGATTCGGTGTTTCGTCCGTACCAGTCGTTGACCCCGCGCAACTCGCAGATCGGCTGACCCAAGGTGAGCGGCCTTGTATCGTCGACGTGCGTGAACCCCAAGAGACTGCGGCGGGGCATATTCCCGGGGCCATCTTGATTCCTTTGGGCAGTCTCTCCGCTCGCCTCGCCGAGCTACCCCGAGACCAGCAGATCGTGATGGTATGCCGCAGTGGCGGGCGGAGTGCCTCAGCGACGCGGGCTGCGCTGGATGCGGGCCTCGATGCGGTAAACATGACAGGCGGTATGTTGGCCTGGGCAGGTGAGGTGGTGCGTCCCTGAGCTTCTGGTGGGGGTGGGCCTTCCTTGCCACGCTCGCCACTGTCAGTTGGCCCGTGTCGGCTCACGGGCAGGACAGGGCGGCCTCTCTCGAGCGTCTGTTACGCAGAGCCCGTGAATCGGATGCCGACCAGCTGGTGATCTGGCATGGCGGTCGGTCACTGCTTGACCGTCAGTTGGGGCCGGTGTCCGGGCCGATCGATACGTGGTCGGTCACAAAGAGTCTTTCAGGTCTGGTGCTGGGCCCCTTGCTCGCGTCGGGACGCATCCCGTCCCTCGATACTCCACTTACCCGTTGGTTCCCGACCCTGCAGGGGCGTGGCACTCGAGCGACCCTGCGTCATGTGTTGGAGCACACCTCCGGCTTGACCTGTTCGGACATGGTCGGTCCGCTAAACCGCTCGCGGGACCGCGTGGCAAAGGCTCTCGGCGGAGGCTTCAGGGACGAGCCGGGGACGGTCTTCACTTACAATAATGAAGCGACTGCCTTGATCGCTGGCATTATCGCGCGTTCGTCGGGGATGTCGGCGGATCGGTGGATGCAGCGTGTCTTGTTTGGGCCATTGGGCATCCGGTCTTGGCGCTGGCCAAAAGACCAGGCAGGACAGCCTCCTACCTATTCCGGCTTGGCGCTGACTGCACGTGATCTTGCTCGGATCGGTGCGATGTTGGCGGCCGATGGAGTCTGGAAGGGTCAACGACTTTATGATGCGTCGTGGATTCGGTCCATGATGACTCCGGTCGGACGCTATCCTTCCGCGGGAAAGCTGTGGTGGTTACTGGGGGAAACCCGCTCAGGTTCGGGACGTCAGGCTTTCATGGCCGACGGCTGGCTGGGCCAATATCTGGTGGTCTTGCCGGATGAAGACCTTGTCGCGGTCCGCCTGCGGCAGCGACGCGGAGACGACGTCTTGGCTGCACGGCAGCGCCACAGCCAAGAGGACTTTGTGGAAGACGTTTGGCGCTTGGCCACCGCTCTGCGTTGAAGCGTGGACGCCGACAGGTAATCGGCGCGTGCGGCTGATGGAACTCGACAGACTCTCTAAAAGCAAGAAATAGCCGGGCAGCAGATGACCTGCGACCCGGCTATTTCCCGAAACCTCAGAGCTGAACGGCTTTCAGCGCGTTGATGCGGCCGTGGCCGAAACGGACGTCAAAGCCGACACCGCCCTTGTCATCCGTGGCCTTGTGCAGCAACTCCTTCACCTCAGCCTGCTTCAGGTTCGGGCGCTGGCTGCGAATCAGGGCGACCACCCCTGCAGCGCCGGGGGCTGCCATGCTGGTCCCGCTCATCTTGCCGTACTTGCCGTTGGGCAAGGTGGAGATGATGTCGACGCCGGGCGCCGCGACCGTGACCGTGGAGCCCCAGTTGCTGAACTTCGCCGTTTTGTCATTGATATCCGTCGCGGCTACCTCAATGACGCCGGGATAGGTCGACGGCAGGTGAGGCTTCTTGACGGGATCGTTCTCGGCCCCGTTGTTCCCAGCGGAGGCCACGATGGAGCAATCTTTGTCGAGGGCATACTGCAGTGCCCTCTCGATGACCTTGTCCGAGCGGTAGATTCCGAGACTGGCGCTGATGACCTTTGCGCCTTGGTCCGCTGCATAGATAAAGCCTGCCGCGATGGACTTGGAGTCTCCGCCGCCATTGGCATCCAGGACTTGAACGGCCATCAGCGAGACACCAGGAGCCATGCCCGCGCCGCCTTCGCGATTGTTGGCTGCAGCCGCCGCGATTCCGGCGGTGTGCGTGCCATGACCGTGGTTGTCCAGAACCTTGGAGTCCTTGGTGAAGACATTGTAGAGACCCACCTGCGGATCCAGCTGAGGCAGCAGATCAGGATGCTTTGGATCGATGCCGGTGTCCACGACGGCAAGACGCACGGACTTTTTGCCGGGCTGAATGTCCCAAGCCTTCTCTGCCAGCGTCAATCCGAGATGGTACTGCGCGGCGGCTTGCGGGTCGTTGAGCGCGAACTTCGGCGTGAAGTTGGCTGGCAGGATGGTCTCGACACTGACGGGACGGTCGAAGGTATACCGCCGATTGAGCGAGGCTCCTGCGATGCCCGGCTTTCCTGCCAAGGATGCGGCGAACGCTTCAGGAGACTGCCCCTGGGGGATGGCCAGGCATACGACGCCGAGACGCTCGAGGCTACGATCCAAGACCTTGGTGGGAAGGGCGGTATCCGCCATCGGATTGGAGAGACGGACCAGCACTTCACGCGTGGAGACGCCATCCGCCCGGAAGTCGGCATGGCGCAGGCCCGCGACCTGCATCCCAGGTTGGTTGACCACGGAGGCACCGCAGCCGGCGAGAACCGAGGCGGTGACACTGGCGGCAATGAGGGCGCGCATGCTCAAGGGTCTCTCCTGAAAATCGGGCTGGGGGAAAGGGTCGCTTGTCCCGATATTAACAGGCTTTTAATGGAAGTCAATCCAAATTCAAAATTTTCTCCAAGTCCCGAAGACCCCCGTCATTGCGTGGTCCTTCGGGTCATGACCCGACCGGAGGCCGGATGAAAAGATTAAATCTGTGTCCCGCTCAGTCGAGCAGGACGGAGGGCTCCAGGCGTTGTAGCGTTCCGAACCTCGCCAGATCCTGCTCGAGGGGGCCTGGTGGGGCCACGACCGTCAGGCCGTACCGCCGGGTACGCAGATACCGAGCCGCGACGCCCTGCAAGGTCGAGGTCGAAAGAGACCGTACACGGCGGGGGTATTCGGCAAACCAATCATCGCCCAGTCCGTGGAACCGGACCGTCGCGACCTGCGCGGCCACATCGGTCCCCGCCTCGAAGCGGGCCCCCCAGGAACCTGTCAGGTAATCCTTGGCTGCGTCGAGTTCGGCACCGGTCGGCCCTTTTTCTGCCATGCGCCGCATCTGGGCCAGCATGCTCTCGATGGCGCGCACGGCACTGCTCGTCTTGGTCTGCAACTCGAGGACCAGACGGCCTTCGGTGCCGAGGGGCTGCTGCGAGGCATACGCTCCATAGGCAAGCCCCTGGCGGTCACGGATGTCCTGATAGAGCCGACCCCGTGAGGACCCACCGAGGATGTAGGCCATCACGGCAAGGGGCAGGTGGTCCGGATGCTTGCGTGCCACCGAAGGCAAGTCCATGCGGATGTAGGCCTGGGTGACGGGCATCGGAACGAACAATACCTGCCGCCCCACACGGGGCCGATAGGCTGGTAATGCAGGGCGCACCGGCGTTCCGCTCCCTTCCAGCCAAGGGCCCAGAGCCTTTGCGAATGTCGAGGTCAGAGCCTTGCCGTCGACATCCCCCACGACGACGAATTCGACGCTGCTGGGATGCACGTGGCGTTCATGGAATTTGCGGACGTTTTCTGTCGTCATGGCCGTGAGACCGCGCCGGGTCCCACTTCCGGAGTGGGCATAGGGATGATCGCCAAAGTGGAGCCAGGCCGCGGCGAGTTCGGTCACGGCGTTGGCATCGTCGAGCGTCCCGCGCATGGCAGCGAGACGCCTGTCCCGTTCCCGTGTGAATTCGTCCTCAGAAAAGGTCGGCTTTGTCAACATGGCCGTGACCAGTCCTACGCCCAGCTGCAGGTGCTCTGCAAGGCCCGAAAACCTGATGGAGGTTCGATCATCGTCGGTCTGCACGTCGAGATCCGCGCCGACGGCATCCGTGGCTTCATCGATGTCCGGCCCGCTCCAAGGGCCCGCGCCACGCTTGAGCAGGGCCGCCCACGTGCTCACAAGCCCGTGGCGATCGGGGGGATCCTGGGAGGAACCGAGGCGAAGCATGGCCTGCAGGACGATCCCGGGCGCCCCCGGTCGCCTGACGACGTGCAGAGGAATGCGCTTGCCGATGACGAGATGGTCGATTTCCGGGAGAGCCGCCCCGTCCCTCGCTCGGACCGGCGCGGATTGGGCGGGGTTCACCGGGCAAGCCCACGTCAAGGCCGCAACCACGGCCGGAAGGACGAACCGCTGGCGCATCACGTCACTCATCATCCTTTGGGGGAGCATCGGATGGCTCAGGCTCGAGCACGATCACGGATCGATTGGCGATCCTGAAGGTGTTCGCAGCCACCTGCTGCAGGCGTGCTGGACTCACGGCAGCCAGGTCACGCACTTCGTCCAGTGCCCAGCGCCAATTCCCGAGCATGGCGGCTGTCCCCAGCGCGATGCCCAGGTCGTGATTCTTTTCCATCCCGAGCAGGTGAGCCGCCTTGGCTTGGTCATAGGCCTTTTGGCGCTCTTTCTCGGTGATGGGCTCGGAGGCCAGTCTATCCAGGGCGGCTTGCAGCTCCCGTTCGAGTTCTGCGGCCGAATGGCCCGGCATGGGTACACCGTAGACCAGGAAGAGTCCGGGGTCCAAACCGGCCATGGCGCTTGCGCCAACCTCCTGAGCCAGCTTGCGGCCATCCACCAGATCGCGTTGCAGGCGAGAGGAGCGACCGGCCGAGAGTACCCTTTCCGCGAGGACGAGGGCATGGTGATCGTCATCCCGCCGAGCGCCCGTGTGGTAGGCCAGCATGACGGCGGGAGCCTGGACCGGCCGCAGCAGCGTGGTGCGTCGCTCGCCCCGCTGGGGAGGCTCGGCAGGTACGACCCGGTCGACGCCGGGACCGCGCGGCAGCTTGCCGAAGGTTTGGTCCACGATCCTGAAGACCTTGTCGGGGGAGACGTCCCCCACAACCACGGCCACGGCTTGGTCAGGATGGTAGTGGCGCCGGTAATGTGCCATCGCCTTGGCCCTCGTCATCCGATCGAGGTCCGCCATCCAGCCGACGACCGGCCAGCGGTAGGGATGCTGGACGTAACTGGTGGCCCCGAGCATCTCCCACATCATCCCGAACGGATCGTTCTCAGTGCGCCAGCGGCGCTCCTCTTTCACGACGGACAGTTCTGAGCCGAACTTGCCTTCGGGCATGAGCAAGCCGCGCATTCGATCGGCTTCGAGCGAGGCAGCCAGTTGCAGCTTGTCCGAGGGAAGATCGACGTAGTAGGCCGTGTAGTCCTCGGTCGTGAACGCGTTGTTGCTGCCGCCGTTGCGCTCCACGAGGGCATCGTATTGCCCTGTGGGGTAGTTGGGCGACCCTTGGAACATCAGGTGTTCCACCAAGTGGGAAATACCGGACTGACCGATGGCTTCGTCCCGTGAACCCACCCGATACCAGACCTGGAAGCTGAGTAGTGGAGCATGATGCCGCGGTGCCACCAGTACCTCGAGGCCGTTGGCCAGTTTGCGGTGGTGGACGACGGGCAAGCTCCCCGCGGCACCGGCGGCCTTGGTGCCTGCCGCCACCATGAGGCAGGCCACAAGCAGCGCAAGACCACGCGACCCACCGGATATCAAGGTCACGTCAAGCCTCCTGCAGGGCACTCAGCCGCATCTCGGGAACCGCGCCCTCGACCCTCAGAGGCACCCCGGTCCGGGCGCATACCTCGTCAACCGTCACGCCGGGCGCGGTTTCCAAAAGGCGTAACCCTGTCTCCGTCACCTCGATGACCGCCAGATCAGACACGATGAGCGAGACACATCCGCGGGCGGTCAGTGGCAGGGTACATTCGGGGAGAATCTTGGGGCTACCGTCGCGGGCACAATGCTCCATCGCCACCACCACCCGCCGCGCGCCGGCCACCAGGTCCATGGCCCCCCCCATACCCTTGACCATCTTGCCGGGAATGAGCCAGTTCGCGAGATCACCTCTTTCCGACACTTGCATGGCCCCGAGCACCGTCAGGTCGACATGTCCGCCACGAATCATGGCGAAGGAGTCTGCCGAGCTGAAATAGGCAGACCCTGGCACGTCCGTGATGGTCTGCTTGCCGGCGTTGATAAGGTCGGGGTCCTCCTCTCCCTCGAACGGGAAGGGACCGATGCCCAGCAGGCCATTCTCGCTCTGAAGCACCACGTCCATTCCGGCTGGGATGTGATTCGCCACCAGAGTCGGGATGCCGATGCCCAAGTTGACGTAATATCCATCGCGCAGCTCCTGCGCGATCCTCTGGGCGATCTGGTGACGATCGAGGGCCATGTCGTGCTCCTAGCCGTGGGCAGCCGCGCGTGGTCGGGTGGTTCGCTGCTCGATGCGCTTCTCGTACTGCCGGCCGAGGAAGATGCGCTGGACGTAGATGCCAGGCGTATGGACGTGATCAGGATCGATGGCCCCGGAGTCGAGCAGCTGCTCGACTTCGGCGACCGTGACCCGCGCCGCGGTCGCCATCATCGGGTTGAAGTTGCGGGTGGTCTTGCGGTAGACGAGGTTTCCCGCCGTGTCTCCACGCCAGGCCTTCACCACGGCCAGATCAGCCACGAGCGCGCGCTCCATGACGTGCCATCGGCCGTCGAACTCACGGGTCTCCTTGCCTTCGGCCACCAACGTGCCGTAGCCCGTCGGCGTGAAGAAGGCCGGAATCCCGGCACCGCCAGCGCGAATGCGCTCGGCCAGCGTCCCCTGCGGAACCAACTCGATTTCAAGTTCGCCCGACAGGACCAGCTCCTCAAAGAGCTTGTTCTCTCCCACGTAGGAGCTGACCATCTTGCGTACCTGGCGCCGTTGCAGGAGCAAGCCGATGCCGAAGTCGTCGACGCCCGCGTTATTCGAAATGAAGGTCAGATCCTTGACCCCCGCGTCACGAATGGCGAGGAGCAGATGCTCCGGAAGGCCACAAAGGCCGAAGCCCCCGGCCATGATGGTCATGCCATCGTGCAGCAGACCGGCCAGTGCTTCCGTCGCATCGGAGCGCACCTTGTTCATGGAAGCCTCCCTAAAGGACGCGCGCCTTGATGATCCGGTCCGGCTGGATGCCCGGGATGGGAGCGTTGTTACTGTTCATGGTGCGTGTGAGCTTGGCCAGCGTCGCCTGGCCACCGATGACCTGCCCGAAGACCACATAGCCGCCGTTCGGCTTGCCCTTGGCGTCGAGCGTGATATCCAGCTGGGGCAGGGCGACGAAGTCAATGAAGAACTGGCTACCCGCCGAGTCCAGCGAGGCGGAACGTGCCATGCCGATAGCCCCCGGAATGTGCTTCAGGGGAGTCTTCTCGAAGGCCAGCGTATGACCCGGCCCACCCGTGCCCGTGCCCGTGGGGTCACCGCCCTGCGCCACGAAACCTTCGATCACGCGATGAAACGGCGTGTTGTCGTAGAAACCTTTGCGGACCAAACGCAGGAAGTTGTCGGTCGTGCGTGGGGCATCCTTCTCGAAGAGTCCCACCACGAGAGTGCCTTTGGTGGTCTTCAACTCGACCCTGCGACCCAGCACGACCTTCTTGCCCGCGGCCTTGGACACGGCCGCAAGGGCCTCGGATTCCTCGGTGACCGGAGCTTTCGTGACCTTCGTGACCTTCGTGGCTTTCGTGGCTTTCGTGGGTTCCGACTTGCGGGCCGCAAGGGCGGGCTGTGCCGCCACGGGCAAGGCCAGCGCGAGGGCGAGGCCCGTAACGATGAGGGAATTGGGAATGCGACGCTGCATGGAAACTCCTCAGACAATGCCCCACGATAACGCAACGACGGGGAAAACGTCGACCGGCAGGATGAGACCATGTCACGTGTCGAGCACTTGTTGCCCCTGGGTGCGTGGGGGATGTTCCTCGGATTGGCCCTGAAGGGATGGGTTCAATCGCCGGGAGTCGCGCCGGCCTTGCTGGTGCTCTTTCACGGCCTCGTCCTCTGGCTTCTGGCCCGCCGTCCCGGTCCCCGGGCACGCGGGCACGCCTTCGGCACCTTGCCGGCCGTCCTCGGCACCTGTCTGCCTTTGGCTTTCAGGCCATCCATGCCGGGAGAGGGCTGGTGGCCGCCAACTCCGTGGATTCTTGCCACGGGAGCCATGGTCCAGGTGGTGGCGTTGATACTGATGCTGGCTTCAGCCTGGTCGCTCGGCCACTGCTTCGGGATTCGCCCGGCATGCAGGGGGCTCGTCACGCAAGGACCTTATGCCGTGATCCGCCATCCTCTTTATCTGGCCGAGGTCATGTGCGCCGGAGGCCTGTGGTTGGTTCATCCTACAGTCCGCAATTCGCTCGTCCTGGTGGTCCTTGGCCTCCTGCTGGCTCTCCGTGCCCGTCTCGAGGAAGAGGTACTTGGCGAACATCCCGGCTGGGAGAACTATCGGCGCAAGGTGCCGGCCTTGCCGGGTGCGCCCACCTACCGGTCCGTGCCGTAGAATCTAAGCCATGAACGACAGGGAAGAGGGGAAGGGCAAGGACAAGGGGCCGTCGCCGCTGGAGCGGCTCAAGGCTCTTGCGGGGCGTTTCCCCCTACCCAAGGTCGACATCGGGATCCTCGCCGGGGCCCTGATGATTGCCGGTCTTTCTGCTGGAGCGTCCGTTCTGGGCGTCCGTGTCTTCATGCCTGAACATCAGGTTCAGATGGCACCTCCCGGACAAGAGGTCCAGGCTGCTCGCCGTCTCAATCCCTTCGGCCTTCAGGGTTTCACCATTGGCCCCAATGTGCCCACGACCTTCGTGACGCACCTTTCCGACCCCAAGGTGGCGGAGGATGCTTTCGTCCACCCGCAGGCCGCGGTTCTGGGGGCCGTTACCGTGGGGCGAGAGGTTCTGGTTGCGCCCCAGGCGAGCATTCGTGGCGACGAAGGTCAGGGCATCCTGCTGGCGACCGGGTCGGCCGTGCTTGATGGCGCGGTCATTACGGGTCGCCCCACCGAGCAGCGCGGGTTGTTCGTGGAGCGACACACGGTCAGGGTTGATTTCGTCCGCTACTCGGTTCGCGTGGGGGAACGCTCGACCGTGTCGGCCCATGCCGTCCTGCGAGGACCGGTGGCCTTGGGTGACGACGTGTGGGTCGGTCCGCATGCCGTCGTGGATGATGCACTCGTGGGCAAGGGCGCGGTACTCGAGGCGCGTTGCGTCGTGCAGGGGGGAGTTCGCATCGGAGAAGGCAGGATTGTACCGGCTGGACAGGTGGTGCGAACTCAGGCGGAGGCCGATGCCTTGCCGGCCGTGACGGCCGGCTACGCCCTGCGTGACGAAGCCCGGCGTGCCTCGGAGGTCAACCGCAGCTTGGCTTTGGCTTATGGCGCGCTCTATCCCAGGTCGGGCCTCCCGGAAGTCTCACACGGTGGTCATTCGGGAGGTCATCATGCCGGACCGCCATCCGGTACGACTTTGGCCGAGCCTGGGGCTCCCGAACATGAGCCTGTCGGGTCACATCGGGAAGAGGGTGCCGCTCTGGCGCCGCCTCCCACCGATCCCGTTCCTGCGCGACGGGAGGCCGTTCACAGGGAGGGTGGGGAGACCCCACGCGAGGACCCGCATCATCCCTAGGGCCTGATGCGCCAGAGGGTCCGAGTACCGGAACCGGCGAGCGCGCTGCCGTCGGCAAGCAACAGCACCCAGGGCCTAAGGCTGCCGCCGAACCACTCGCCGCCTTCGATCCAGTTGTCCCCACCGTCCAGCGTCGTGAGCGTGCCGGTACGCGTCAGGATCAGCCCCCGTCCGTCAGGTCCGAAGTCCATCGCCAAGGCGATTGGCTGGCGAACCCAGCGATCCTGGGTGGCAAGCGCGCTCACGGCCTGCCAGGTCCAGCCCCCATCGCGGCTGCGGTGGAGGCGGCCCGTCGTCGTCAAAGCCCAGAGATCGTCGCCCGAGGGGTCGGCCGGGTGCAGGCTCGCGACCCCGGGCAAGGTCCCGAGGCGCGCCAGCCCCCCTGAGCCCCACCGCATGATGCGTTGCCCATCGTGCAGCAGGGCTTGGCCCTCGGGCAGGACACGCAAGGCATCGGCGTTCGTCTCCACCTTTTCGGCCCAAGTCCTGCCCCCGTCGAGGGTGCCCAGCAGGAGGCCCTCTCTCGTCAACGCAAAACCACGGGACATGTCCGCGAAGCCGACGGCGACCAGGTCTTTGTCGGTGCCACTGTCCTGAAGCGTCCAGCGTTCCCCGCCGTCATCGGTACGGAACACGACACCTTCACGACCCACGGCCACGGCGCTGGCTTCCCCGAGGGCTGCCACGGCCAAGAGGTCGAGACGGCCGCGATCCTGTTGGGCCCATGTCACCCCGCCATCCTCGGTAGCGCGCAGCACGGCCTTGCCCGTGCTGGCCTGCACCTTGCCGACAAGCCAACCTCGTCCCGATGGCGTCATGGCTACGGCTTCATAGGGGACACCAGGACCCAACTCGAGCCATCTGGGCACCCTGCCTGAACGGTCCTCCCATGCATCCGTCGGATCCGCCTGCACGGGTGTGGTGGCTCGCGTCATCGTGCCGGTCGTCTGGATGACGCAGCCGCCTAGCGCAAGGCCGCACAGAGCCAGAAGGATGTGAAGTTTCAAGGTCGTGCCCTCTCTGTCAAGGGGAGGAAACCGATGTGGCCTTGGCTGCCGAGGGCCCAGGCTGTGCCGTCGTTGCCGGAAAGCAGGGGACCCCAGGGACCGAGATCCACCGGCAAGGCCGCGATCTGCCAGGTGCCGTCGGCGTCACGTACGAGGCTTCCTGACGTGCGATCCAGCACGACTCGTCCCGTGGTCTCAAGCACCTGGCGCACGCTGCCTACCGTGACGAAACGATCCTCGAGAGGCACCCGCCGGACCTCCTGCCACCCTGCCTCCGTAAGAGTTTCGACAAGGTCTCCGATCAACCGGAAGTTTCCTGTCCGGGCGACCGTCACGGGGGGAACCTCCGAGACCTGCCAACGCAGCCCATCGCTGGAGCGACTCAGGGGTCCTTCGCCGTCCCGCTTCCACCAGCCCGAGTCGTCTCGCCCCGCGACTTCGGGTCGGGACGGGGTCGTTGGACCTTCCACCCAGTTCGTCCCGCCGTCGAGCGTTCGGATCTGACGGTACCCATCCTCGGACCGGCGCCAGGCGAGGGCTTCGCCCCCCGGACCCGGGACCAGAAGCACCACGTCGCCCGGAGCTTGTGTCAAGCGCCAGGCGAGGCGGGGAAGAGGAGTGGCGTGCGTCGGGCCCGGAGGCTCCTCGCCCGACGTTTCTCCGACGGATCGAAAGACCGGAGGGGCCATCGACGCCTTGCCCGTGGCGTCGACAACCAAGACCAAGGTGCCGGTCCGTGCTCCACCTGTCGGACTGCTGATCAGGACCTGAACGAGGTGGGTACCGACGTCCTCGGGTGGGGTCCACCATGTGCGGGGGCCGGCATTGGCACTAAGCAATCCCCCGGTGGCCGACCAGTGGTAGGAAGGAGTTCCGGCCCGATCCGCGGCCTCGGCCACCAACTGCCACCGCGCCGGTTTGGGGCCGTCGTCTCCAGGAATCGCCTCAAGTCGCTGCAGGACGGGAACCGAGACCACCTCGGATGGCGGCAGCGCCCCCGTGGCTGCAGGCGCGGGACTGGCCGTGGCTCCCGGACGGGCGACGGTCGTGACGACGCACCCTTGGACGCACAAGCCCAGGGCGAGGGAAATCCATGCAAGGCGCATGCCCAAGGGACGAACGGGCCGCCGTTCAGGTTCCGTGCTTTGGTACACTGCTTGCGTGCAAGCGAGCCGGATGGGGCATGTCCTGCAGAACCGGGCCTTCCGCTGGCTTTGGCTGGGGCAGGTCTTCAGTCAGGTGCCCGACAAGGTCTACTTCGTCCTGATGGTCGAACTGGTTTCCCGCCGGACCGCGGGCGACCCGACGTGGACGAGCGCCGTGCTGCTGGCCTACACGTTGCCAACCGTGCTGCTCGGGGCCCTTGCCGGTGCCCTCGTGGATCGGTGGCATCCCGTGGCCACCCAGATCATCACGAATGTGCTCCGCGCCGCCTGTATTGCCCTCGTGCCGTGGGTCTTTCCGGCCTCACCCTGGCCCGTGTTGATCCTTTCCTTCCTCATCTCCACCTTCTCTCAGCCCTACTCGCCGGCAGAAGGCGCCACGATTCCGCGCATCGTGCCCCGCGAGGACCTCCTGGGAGCCAATGCGGTCTTTGCGACTACCGTGATCGGCTCCATCCTGGTGGGCTTCCTGCTGGGTGAGCCCTTGGTCGTCCATTGGGTGCCCCGTGCGCCCTGGTGGCCCGCCGTGGCGGTGGCAGGCATGTACCTGGTCTCCACGCTGTTTCTGACTCAGGTGCGCCTGCCGGATAGGGACAAGGAGCCATTGCCCTCCCGAAAGACACTGTGGGCCGACTTCCGGGAGGGGCTCGCCTATCTGGGCCGCGAGGCCTCGATTCGTGGGGCGATCCTGCGTCAAGTCGCGCTTTACGCGATGTTTGCCGCCGTGGCCACCCTGGCCATCCTTTTCGCCCGCACCCGTTTCGGATTGCCCTACACCTGGCTGTTGTCCGCGGCAGGCGCCGGCATGGCCGCGGGGTCATGGTGGGTGGGGCGCCTGGGAGCTGCGATCCCGCGTTTCACCATGATGCGGCGGGGCTTTGTCGGAGCAGCCGTGGCGCTGGCGACCATGGCCGCCTGGGTTGCCTTGGGTCCGGTGGATGGCCCTGCCGCCCCTTGGCTGGCGTGTGCGATGGCCTTCGCCGTGGGCTTGGCTTCCGCCTGGGTGGCAATTCCCGCTCAGACCCTGTTGCAGGAGGAGGTGCCGGAGGCCTTCAGAGGCAAGGTGTTCGCGGCGCGTGACGTGGCCACCAACATGGCGACCTCCCTTCCGATGGGCGGGGCCGGTCCTGCCAGTGCAGCCTTCGGGCTCGTGCCTGTTCTGGCCGTGATGGCCACGGGCATGCTGGGACTGGCCCTGTGGTCTTCGCCTCGCAAGGACCCACGGGACGTCCTGCGGGAGACCTGACGTGCGTTTGCTTTATGTGGCTGACATGTACTTTCCTCCGACCCTGGGGGGAAGCGCCATCGCCGTGCGCCGCCTGGCCCACGGCATGGCGGCACGGGGCCACGAGGTCCAGGTCGTCGCACCCGGTCATGGCCTGCGGGATACGGCCGAGAAGGACGGCAGGACGGTCGTCATCCGCTGCGGTTCGATTCCCGACCTGCGGCCCGGGATGGATCCCGGCAAGACAGGCGTACGGTTGCCCTTGCTGCCCGCCGTGGCCATTCGCCGGACCCTGGACCGCTTCCGCCCCGACCTCATCCACCTTCAGGTGCCGGGCTATACGGCCGCAACGGCAGCTCTTCTGAATCGCTTCGACCGGACGCCCCTTGTCGCCACTTGCCATGGAATTCCGGAGAATTTCTGGGCCCCCGGCGACCGGGCCCAGCCTCTCTTCCAAGCCTTCGGGCGCATGATCTGGTCGCTCATCCTCGAGAATCTGGAGCGTTGTGATGCCGTGCTGGCCCCGACTCGCACAGCGGCCGACCTGTTGCGGACGCAGGGCCTGCGCAAGTCGGCCGTGCCGGTTTCCAACGGCGTGGACCTCGAGGTGTTCCGGCCACCGGTCGATGCGGCCGAGCGGCTCATGTGGCGTCAGCGGTTCGGGCTGCCGTCCGCAGGTCCGGTCGTGCTCTATGCGGGTCGGTTCGCCCCCGAGAAGCGCCTTGAGGTCCTGTTCGAGGCGATGGCCCGCCTGCCTGGAGATCACGAGGTGACATGGGCATTTGTCGGCAAAGGAGTGCTCGACCCGCTGGCTGAGGCCGAGCGTCGGGGTATTCCCACCTCCCGGGTCCGCATGCTGGGAATGCTGACAGACCAAGACATGCCTCTTGTCTACCGTGCGGCCGATGTGCTGGTCCTGCCCAGCGAAGCCGAGTTGCAGGGCCTGGTCCTGCTCGAGGCCGCTGCCAGCGGCTGTGCCTTGGTGGGAGCACGTGCGCTTGCCATTCCGGAGACCATTCGGGACGGCGTCAACGGGTATCTCCACGAGCCCGGGGATGCTGCGGGGCTGGCTGCTGCTCTCGGTAGGCTGACGGGTGATCTTGCCCGTTGCCGTGCCATGGGGCAGCAGGCGACGGTCCTTGTGCAGGAGCACGCGATTCCTGCGTGTATCGATCGAACCCTCGAGATCTACGCTGAGGTCATGGCTCGCCGGCAGCGCCGTTGATACCGTCCGCCATGGCCTCGAGCCGGGCCACGACGGCGGCGTCGGGCCGCACCATCACGGTGCGGGCGTTCTGGTGCAGGACCTTTCCGGCGGGTAGTCCTCGAACCTTGCGCAGGTGTTTGCGTTGGGTGACGAGGACGGCGACCTTGTGGTCCGTGTGGCCACGTGAGCGCACGGCCGCCCAGGTCGCGGCCTCGAGAAGGGTGGTGGGTGGCAACGGGGTTCCGGTCACGGGTGGACGGGCCAGAATGTGGGCACCGGCGTGGCGTTCGGCATGGAACCACCAATCCTCGGGACCGGCGACGTCGCGCAGGAGCTTGTCGTTCTCTGCGGGACTACGGCCGGCAAGAAGGAGCCAGCCATCCGACGACAGGCCCTGTCTGCCAGGCCAGGGCGCACGCAGGCGGGAATGCGGCGGAGTAGGCGCGTCCCGGGGCGGCTCGGCCGTCAGGGGGACTTCGGCCCGCAACGCTTCGAGGTGCCGCCGAATCGCCTCCCTTCGCGGGGCCAGATGCTGCCGCCGGGTGGCCGCACGCCGCAGGGCACGGTAGCGCCGCGCGGCTTCGGCCGCCGCCGTGGGGCCACCGGCCATGGCGACGGCCAGTTCTTCACCCGTCTCGGGAGCGGTCAGAGTGACGGATGGGGCTCCCCGGGCGAGCGCCTCCTCGACCACACGCGTCCACGTCAGGATCAAATCGGCTTCCCGGCGCAACCTCGGGTCCTCACGCGCCTCTTCCCAGGCGGCTTCGAGAGCCGCTCGTTCGCGTTCGGCCTGTCTGATCTCCCTGTCACGTCGCTGTCTGGAATCCTGCAGGGCCTGTTCGCCCTTCCAGGTTTCCAAGGCTTTGGACATCAGGCGCTCGACGAGCTCTCCAAGGGGCTCCGCCGGGGGGGCGAGGACAAGGCGCCAACTGGTTCCATAAGGGGCAAGGGAGACATGACCCCGGGAAGCGGCCTCGTGGAGCCGACCGAGGTGGGCCTGCACGGCGTGGCTTTCCGCTGCGGTCAGGGAGGAGGGAGCCCTGTCCGTTGCGAGTCCCAACTCCTCAAGGCGGTCTGCGGCATCTCTTCGCGACATACCCGTCACACGCGCGCAGAGCGCCTCGGCCAAGGTCGGTTCGGCGAAGGGGCCCGCAAGCTCCGTCAGTCTGTCCGGAGAAAGGGCTCCCGGCCGGCGTGGTGGCAGGCGGTACATCATGCCGGGCAGGATTTGGCGAACGCGACTCAGGGCAGGGGGAATCCTGCGATCGGCCTCGAGAATGCCGTCCGCGTCGTCCACGAGGATCAAGTTGCCGTGACGGCCCGTCATCTCGACGTGCAACACGTGACACGCCGGATCGCCGAGCGCATCGCGGCCCCTGAAGGTCAAGGACAAGAGCCTCTCACCGTCGGGTTGGTGGACGTCGCAAAGGGTGCTGCCCGTCAGACGCCGTCGCAGCGTCGTCACGAAGGAGTCGGGGTGCGACCCGGACGTCCGGGTTTCCCGGAATCCTGTCGCACGCACCAAGGTGACGCGTCCCATGCGCCCGTCCGCACACAGCACGAGTTCGAGAGGACCGGGCTTCATACGAAGGCTCAGCAGGCCCGGCCCATGCCGCCGAATCCGATCCACCTTGAGGCCTGCTCCGCGGACCAGGAGATCGTGGGCGAGAGCCCTGATGACGAGCCCGTCCAGAGGTCGCGGCGGTTCAGCCGAGGACACGGGTCAGGGTCAGGAGCACGTCTTCTGCTTGGAAGGGCTTGCCGATGAAGGCCACGGCGCCGGCGGACAGGCAGCGGTGGATGATGTCATCCTGCACTTGTGAACTGCAGACGATGATCCGTGCCGACGGGTCATGGCTGCGGATGGTGGCGAGGGCAACCTCCCCATCCATCTTCGGCATGGCGAGGTCCAGTGTGGTCAAGTCGGGGCGATGCCGCAGCCAAGCCTCAACCCCTGCGGCGCCGTCACTGGCCTCTGCCACGACGTCATGGCCTGCACGCGTGACAATGTCGCGCAGCATCTTGCGCATGAAGGAGGAGTCGTCGACGATGACAAGAGTTGCCATAGGTCGATTGTGCGCGTCTTCCCTCAGGCACGCAACCGCAAGGCTCCCGGGATGACTCTGAATTCCGCGGGGGTCGTGCCGAGCACCTCGCCGTCGGCTTCCACCGGCATTCTTACCGAACTCGTGATCCTGACGTGCGCACCCAGCATGACCTCGACCCGTGGATGCAGCAGATGGCGGCCTCGCAACAGGGCGAAAAGCAAGGAGGGTAGCTGCCACGCAGGCAGTGCTCCCAGCAGGGCGAGATCGAGTTGGCCGTCATCGGGCTGTGCCTGAGGCATGACGGGGAGTCCTCCCCCGAAGGCTTTGCCATTGGCAATCACGATTTCGGACAAGGGCATGGCGCGCGTCCAAGTCCCGTCCACCTCGACCACGGCGTGGTCTGCAACCAGCTGGAACCAAGAGGCGAGGGTCGCCAACACGTAGCTTGCCTTGCCCCAACGCTTGCCTGTTCGAGCGAGCCTATCGGCTATGCGAGCGCCAAGACCCACCTCCGCAACATTGATGAACGCACGTTCAGCCCAATCCCCCGAGTCATCCACGCAGCGGATCCAGCCGACGTCGACGGTGCGCACGGGTGCGCTGAGCAGCCGTGCCACGGGATCCCGGCGGAGGCCATCGTGCGGCAGGGCCGCCAGTGTATCATTGGCTGTGCCCAGGGGTAGCCAAGACAGGATGCCCTCGCCCGCGGTCGATGTGCCTTCCGTGAAGCAACCTTGCAGAGCCTGATGCAAGGTACCGTCGCCGCCGACCACCAGGACTTCCGGAGCGCCTTCTCGAAAGGCGGTCCTTACGCCCTCCGCCAGCTCCTTCGGGCCGTGCGCGACATGAGCGTGGCATGTCCAGCCGGCTGCCCGAAGGCGGGGTTCGATGGCGTGCCAGGCTTCGCGGGCCCGGTGGTTGGCCGCGGTGGGGTTGATGAAGGTGGGGACAGTCATGGAAAATCCTGGAAATATTTTTCTCCCACGACGCAAGGTTGTGGAAAGATAAGCCTATATTAAACTCAAGTTAAAGCCCAACCGCCCCGGCTTTCCGGGATTGCTTCAGGTATACGTCCCCGTGATCAAGTCGTCCATCCACGTCTACCATCCAGCCCGTCGTGGTCTGTCGATGACCTATTCCTACACCCGGCCGCTGGCTACGCCGACCCGGGCGATGGCGACGACGCCCCTCGATCCTGCGGTGCTGTCCGTCGGCTGGCGTGGCAAACTCGGCCGTATGCTTCACGGGGTCGCAGGCCGTCTGGGCTTTACCAGCGGTGGATCAGCCACCAGGTGACTCCCCAGAGATTGATGGCCACCGAGGCGGCAATGAGGCCGCCCATCCACGTCGGCAGACGTCGCGGCCAGGTGCACGCGAGCGCCACCAGAATCCAAGGGGTGTATTCCATCGAGTAACGGGCCCCGAACTGGCGCCAGCCGTCCCCAAAGTAGATGAGGTAGAGCCAGGCCGAGGGCAGGATGGCCAGCCAGCCCCATGTGGCCCAGGTCAACAAGCTCGCGGGAGGCAGCTCGGCCGCGGCGGGTACCGTGGACGTCGGCCTGTCCACCCTGATGGTCACGGGCTGAAGCCAGGCGTGGCGCGTGACCTCGGGCTCCTGCAAATCCACGAGTTTCGGGGTCGCCAGCCATCCGATCCGCTGGAGCAGCAGCTTGCCCGCGGGCAACAAGGCAAGGAAGGCCGGTGTCGTCCAGAACAGGGACAATCCATGATCCGTCAGGGTGGCCACGGGCCAGCCTGCGTGGAAATCCGGTCCTCGCCACACGTAAGCGGGGAGCATGCGGACGAGGTGATGCAGACTGAAAGGGCCGTGCTGATAGTTGCCGTGGATGGCGCCCCACGCTTCATTGCCTGCGCCATAGCCGCTATCGAGTGGGTGACCGAAACGCGCCATGTTGAAGGCCATGTCGAGACCGGCCAGTACCGCGGCCACTGCTGCCGCCCCCGCCACGCGTCGGCCCTTGTCCTGACCTTGCCACAGCAAGGCCAGCACGGCCGGGCTGGCCACCACGATGGCTTCACGGGACAAGATGGCCAAGCTGAACCAGAGGCCCACGAGCCAGCCGCGCGCACGTCCCGCGAGTTCGGCAAGCGACAGCCAGAGAAAGAGATTGGCGACCAGGTGGGCATAGACCCAGCTGTTGCCGTGGCTGGCGCACCACCACGCCACGGTACCGAAGCCATAGAGCAAGGTCAGGCCGTGGGCCACGCCCGGTGCCAGCCCCAGGCGGCGCATGGTGAGATGCGCCGCGGCCACGGCGGCCGCGCCCACCAGCTTCGAGACGAGGGCAAGATTGACTTGCATGTGCCAGATGGCGGCAAAGGGGATGAGCAGGACCGAGGGAGCAGGTCCGAAATACACGTGAGCCTTGCCGTCCCTCCAGGCCAGCTCGTTGATCCAGGCAGGCGGGGTCCCGATGTCCAGACGGCCCCGCAGGAAAGCCTCGGCCTGATGCAGGTGGTAGTTGAAGTGCATGAATTCGCCGTTGCCTGAAAGCAGGTAGACGACCAGCGTGCCGAGGAACCACCACACGGCTGCAGGCACTTCAGCCCCTCCGTTCCTGTTGCCAGCGACGAACGGCCGCAACGGCGAGGCGGTCGCAACGTTCGTTGTAGGGATGGCCCGCATGGCCTTTGACCCACTGCCAGGTGACATCGTGCCGGGCGGCGAGCTCCTGAAGCCTCAGCCAAAGGTCTTGGTTGGCCACTGGACCGCCACCTGCCGTTTTCCAGCCCTTGCGCACCCAGCCGGTCAGCCACCTGGTCATGCCATCGACCAGGTATCGGGAATCGCTGGTGATGGTCAGGCGCGTCGGGCGCTTGAGCTGCTCAAGTATCAGCAGGCCGGCCTTGAGTTCCTCGCGCTGGTTGGTGGTCTGCGGGGTGACCTCGGAAACGATTTCGAGCTCGCGGGCCACGAGGGAACCTTCGAGGGCCACCAGGATAGCGGCCGCTGCGCCTGGCCCGGGGTTGCCCGAGCAGGACGCGTCGCAGAAACCCTCTACCTGCACCCGCTCATGATAGGCCATGACTCACGAGATGCCCTGCAGCCGCGTGAAGGTCGTCGAAAACGAGGTCGGCAAGAGGCCGCAACTCCTCGTCCCTGCCGACGCCGCTGCGCAGGCCGATCACTTTTGCGGCGGCCCCGGAACGGGCCATCCTCATGTCGGCCGGACCATCTCCGATGGCTGCGGCGAGGCCGGTAGGGAAGCCTGCCCGGGCACAGGCGGCCAGAAAAAGATCGGGTGCCGGCTTGGCCGAGGATACCTCGTCCCCGCCTACCCGACATGGCAGCAAGTCCAGCAGATCGGCCTTCTCCAGACTGTTCCGGGTGTGGGCCGCAGTATCCGAGGTGGCGACCGCCAGAGACCAGCCATCTTCCTTCAGGGTCACCAAGGCCTGGCGGACTCCCGGCAAGGATCTGTAGGCCTCTGGGGGAAGACGCGAGGCCGCTGCGGCGAAGGCCCAGGGGATCCGGGCCCTGAAGGCCGAGGGGACTCCCCGTGCGGACAGCCAGGACTCCATCTCTTTCAGGGTCTCGGTGCCGGGCAAGCGGACGACCCGGCCTGCGGGATGGGGGCGGCCCGCTTCATCGAGGCCGAGGAAACTTGCCAGTTCAAGTTCGGGTGGGCACCAGCCACCAAGGGCCTCGGCAAGAAACTCCATCCGCAGCCGGGTCATTTGCCCCCATAGCCGGCTGAAATCCAGCAGGACCCCGTCCTTGTCCAGGACCACCAGCCCTCTGCCCGGCCTCAAGGGTTGGGGCGTCTTTCTCGTCCTTGGCCGCCGCTAGCCATCAGTGAAGAGGGGACGGGGGGGCCGACGACCAGCGGGCTGCGTCCCGTCGGCGGCGCAGACGGTGCGAGGGTCACGGCAGGAGGCAAGTCACCCCGCAGGGCAGCTTCGATGGGTGGATCCTTCAGGGGGCGGTAGCGGTACCGGTTCGTCCGCGCCAGCTGCGTGTCGAGATGCAGATCCGCATCGGCGAGTCGCTGGCGGACATCACGAGTCAGGGCGGGGTGGACCCTCTCCAGTCCCTCGAGGGCCTGAACGAGATGCCGGATGCGGTGGGTGAGCTCTGGAGTGGAAAGCTTTGACGCCTGCTTGCGCAAATTGGCGATTTCCGTGCGCAGGACCCGTAAGGTGGCACCCGTGATCCAGTCGCCGCTGCCGAGACGACGAAGTGGGAACTGAGCCAGGTACTGGCGATCCAACTCGTGGAGAATGGCCTCGCTGGCGGCTCTCGGCTGCAGCAGGGGCAACACGGCGCTTCGCCGGAAGGGACCGGCTGCGAGGTCGGCAAGCAGACCTGCCGGTAGGTGCCCCATCGAGAAAAAGAGCACGCCACCCAGATGTTCGTCCCGGATCAACTGGAGCTGGTCCAAGGTGTCGCCCAGAACATCATCCATCCGGTGGACCCCCAGGATGGGAAGGAAGGAGGCGGAGCGCCGCCCTCGGTCCGTCTCCTGGTAGATCCAGCGTTTCAGGTCGGCCGTCTCGCTTGTGTAGAGCATGCTGGTCGTCAGCTGGGTCCAGCCGTTGTCGGCCCAGTGGCGCCAGTTCTGCATCTTGCGCAGCCTGGCGTAGGTTTCGCCACGGAAGGTGGAGACCGCGAGCGGAATCGGACGTCGGCGCTGGCGGCAGAGCTGCGCCACGTCCGCCACGAACTGGCTGACCTGAGCTTCTCGCCAGAGCTGGTAGTCCCTGCGGCGTGCCTCGTCATCGTCGCCCGTAGGCGGGGGCACCATGAAGGTGCTGGGCTTGGCAAGACCCAGGCGTTCCAGCTGGAATTGGGTCCTGCTGGCCTCGTCGTCGGGGGTCTCTTCGTCGTAGCGGATGTAGTCCAGCAACAGGCCATCGACCTCGTGACCTTCAAGCAACTCCTTAAGGACGAGCCGCATGAAGGCCCGGGAGCCGGGCAGGGCTGGCGAGAGGAAACGAGGCTTCACGGTTCGCTCGTTGCGTGCCGCAAGGCCGGGCAGCAAACCCAGGACGGGATTGCCGAAGTCGCGGCGTTCGTCATAGCTGCGAACTCTGAAGCTCCAGACCCAGGGCATCACCGCCACGCCCCGACGGTGGGCCTCGTCGGTCATGATGGCGAGGACGTCCGGACGGTTCTGGAAGGTCTGATCGCGGGAGAGCAGGCGTGAGGGGTAGATGGCGTAGCCTCGGCGAATGACCTCGGGCAACAGCAGATTGAATCCCGCGCCCGCCAGGTCCGCCACGAGTTTCCGCACTCCGACCTCGTCACCCGGAATGGCATCGGCATCGAGCAGCATGCCTCGGGTCTCTACCGCCCTCGAGGGGACAAGCGCGAGACGGACGCCCCTCAGGTGGCGGCCCGTCGCATCCAACCGCTCCTGAACCTCGGATTCCGTCGCATCCCGATCGAGCAACTGGGCGGCTTGCTCGAGGGCCTTGCCCGCAAGGTCAAGCTGCTGCCGGGCCGTCGGCAGGGCGATGTCCACGGCTGCGCTCTCCGCGGTCCGGATCCGCTTCTGGGCCGCTTTCCACTGTTCCGACAGCAGTTGATGTTCGACGCGCATCGCCCCCTGACGTGGGTTTCGGGGACCGGGGGGCGTGAGGAGGCCGGGGGTAGGGGTCGCCTCCGGTACGGCAGGAGCACCTCCCAGCCATGGAAGGCCGAGCAGGCCACCCGAGGCTTCTGCGGGCATGGGGCGGCTCCAGGAACCGAGGGCGAGCAGGATGGCGAGGAGGCGGTACGTGATCACGACGCCCCCATGATGCCTGTCCGGGCGAAGCGGTTCAGTAAGCCCGGACACCAAGGCATCCTTGGTCTTCAGGACTTGACGAGATGCTCGGGTTGACCGCCGGCGTGGTTCACATGCCTCGAGGCCACGAACAGCCAGTCGGAGAGCCGGTTGAGATAGCGCAACAGCCTCGGATCGACTTCCTCCTGAGCATTGAGACGGACGACTCCCCGTTCTGCACGGCGGGCGACGGTACGGGCCAGATGTAACAGGGCACCGGCCCGGGAACCTCCCGGAAGAATGAAGTTGGCCAAGGCGGGCAATCCCGCTTCCATCCGATCGATCGAGGACTCGAGCAGGGCGATCTCCTGCTCGTCCAGTTGCCAGCGAGCCTTCGGTCCCCCGGAGGGTGTGGCAAGCTCCGCGCCGACATCGAACAGCACCCGTTGGATGCCGAGAATCTCCTGACCGATCGGATCCGCTGTGAGATCGACGAAAGCCAGCGCCGCACCCAACGTGGCGTTGAGTTCGTCGACCGTGCCATAGGCCTCGACCCGCAGGTGGTCCTTGGCGACCCTCAAGCCTCCGAGCAGGCCGGTCGTGCCTTCATCGCCGGTCTTCGTGTAGATCTTCATCGGTTTTGGCTTCCTTGTCGCGTGGCCGGAGGGCGACGCACGAAGGGCCGGGACTTTCCCTATGGTACGTCTCCGTCAACCGGCCGCCAAGGTGCCCGCCCTACAGTCCTTCGCCTTTCCTGCCGAAGGTCCTTCGTCGGGAGGAAACAAGCCGATGGGCGAGTTGGTGCCGGTGCAGCGGGCCCGAGGGCGTTGCCTCGTGCGTGTGTTGCCGGTCATGGCCGCAGGCTGGGCGAGTCGGGTCGAGCGCTACAGGCGGCAGGCGGGACGATGGACGAGGCGTGACGAACACGCGTTGGCGGCTCGGGCATGGCGCCGCGTCCTCGCCGTGTGTCCCGGGGATACGTCGGCACGCTTCGGATTGGCTGTCGCCTGCCACGCGGCAGGCGATCTGCACGAGGCCGTGGTGACCTATGGCTCCTTGCTCGAGCGCGAGCCCGGCCATGCCCAGGCCTGGTTCAATCTGGGATTTTGCTGGAAGCGCCTGGGTGCCGCGGATCTGGCCCGCTCGGCCTGGGAACGGGGCCTCGCGCTGGCGGGCGATCGCGGGGACATCTGGGAGGTTTTGGGTTTGCTCGAACTCGAGCAAGGAGCAGCTGCCCGGGCTCGTCGCGCACTGGCACGTGCCGTCGCCCTGCGTCCCGGCGAGGATGCCCCCCTCGAATGGTTGGCCGAGGCTTGTCGCCGTTCAGGCATGGCTCTGGCCGCTCGGCGCGCCGAAGATCAGCGGTCCTCCAGACAAGCCCGCACGATGTAAGGCGCGAGACTGGCCAGAGTCGTTCGCGCCGGTACGTCCAGCCCCACGGTGAGTGTGGGGGTCCAGCTGTCGCATGCGTGCAGCGAGCCGTGGTTACCCTTTCCCATGGGGGTCCCGGTCGTGAACTCCCATCCTGGTCGTGCACTGGCCGCGAGCGGGGATTCCTGGGTGCCACTCCAGAGGCGCTGCAAGGCAGCGGGGTAGCTGTGCTCGCGCAGTATGGCCCCATCGGCCCTGAGGTCGAGGGCTTCCGGATTGCCGTCCAGATGCCAACGTCCCCCCCAGGGGTCGAGATGGCGTCCGCCAGGACGCGCCCGTAGGCGGTATCCCGAGGGCACGTGCACGACCTCTAGGTCGCCCTCGGGCGTACGGCGTGCAGCCACATCGACTCCGGGCAAGTGCTGCAGTCGTCGCCAGGCTTCCTGGGCCGCGAAGGCTCCAGCCTCCCCTCGGGCCGTTGTCACGAGCAGACTGCGGTCATTGGGCGAAAGTGCGAGGGCATGACGCGTACCCAAGCCTCCCTTGCCAAGGGGCACGGGATCGAGATCCCGCCAGAGGCGCTCGGGCGCGAGGGCCTTGTCGCTGCCCTCCACGCTGCTCTGACCATGGTCGCCCAGCAGCAACCAGCGCGCACGCTCCAAGGCGTTCCGGGGGCCGCCCAGTGCCTGCATGAGTCGTCCCAGCAAGCCATCCGTCCGTTGCCAATGTGGTGCGGAAGGAGGGGGGCCGAGCCTGTGACTCGTGAGGTCGGTCGAGGGCAGGTACAGCACGACAAGTCCGAAGCAACCGCTGCGTAGCCAAGCGGCGGCGACCGAGGTCGCGTGGCTTTCGCCCCATCCCGGACGCCGCCCGGGGAAGGGCGACAAGGCAAGACCGGGCAGCAGGATGCCGCTGGGTCCTTCGATCAGCAGTCGGCCGCGGTGAAACAACGGATCGAGCGGGAACCTCATTCGGGCGTGGTGGGGGACGGGGCCACGGTGAATGGGCAGGTTCGCGATGGCACAACGGATGCCTGCGGTCTCGAGCGTGTCGACGATCGTGGGTGTGCTCCGGTCCAGATGGAGGCGGTTGAGATCAACCAGAATGTCGCGCGCCACCCGACCCATGTGGCCTGCGCGGGCCTGTTCCCAGCTAGGCCAGTAGTGGATGTGGCGGTCTTCCTCACGGTGGTACCAGAGGATACCCGGCACCTTGTGACGATCGGGCCAGCTGCCGGTCATGAGCGTGGCAAGGGCGGTGGGCGTGACCCCGGGGAAAGTGGTGACTGCCACGCCGTGGCTGCCGTGCCTCGCCAGCCGCTGGAAGTGGGGCAGGTGACCATGAGCCCCGTCCCACGGACGTGGCCCATGTGGCGACCAGCCGTCGATGACGACGAGGACGAGAGGAAGGACGGCCACGACATCGATTTTCCGCAGGCTGGGTGCGAGCGGTCAGTTCGTACCGGACCGGGAATTCGGGTCTAGTCGCCCTTGAGTTCCTGATAACCCCGGGGGTGTGGATTGAAAGTATCGGACGTGAACTTCGGCGTGAGGTCGATGCGCCGGATGTCCAGGCGGAAGCCGTCCTTGCCCGAAGTGCCGTCCACGCGCAACGGCAGTTGCAGCCTGTCCGACAGCCAGATGCGTGCCGTTCCATCCTTGACGGCGCGGGTCCAGACCGTGGTCGCCTCGCCGGCGAGCCTTTCGCCAGGGCCGACTTTGCGGCCTTCCTTCATGAGGGTTCTGCGAAAGCCCTCGGGATCCAGCAACTGGTCGAAACCCAGACCGGTGGGCGTACCGGGCTGCTTCATGGCGGCGGCGGTCAGCCGCACGACCACTTTCTGGGCGGGGTCGAGCATGGCGATGTCGCGGTCGCCTTTGCGGACCACGAAAACCGTCTGTCCCCCGTCCTTTCCCGTGGCTTCGACCCGCAGCGAGCCTTGGTGGAACGACAACACGATCTTCTGTTCGTCTCGTTCGCCTTCGATACGGTTTTCGAGAACCCCGGAAGCCACGAAAGACTTGGGCGCCGTGGCGGCCGTCGCCACGGCGGGGGTTCCGACCGCGAAACCTGCCGCGAGGGTCACGGCGGGCAGCATGCGCTTGTTCATGTCCCCATCCTACGCTACCAGTCCGGTGTCGTCCTGCCCCCTCCCTCGCGGCCGCGGACGGTGCTCCCACTCGAGGGGGGAGGCTGCCGGTCACGTTGCAGGGCTGCAGCGGTCTCGCGGGCGAAGGTCGCCGACGTGCTGATCCGAGGCGGTGTCTTGAGGTGAGCCTCGGCCACCGCGAGGTTGTGTCGTGCGTCGGCATCGCCGGGGGCAAAGGCGACCGCGCGCCGGAAGGCTTCCGCAGCCTCCGGCCAGCGTCCGGCAAGGGCTTCCGCGATACCTAGGTTGTAGGCGGCTGCGGCTCTCAGGCTCGAACCCGCCTTCGTGTTACGTTCGGCGCGTGTCAGCTCGCGGCGAGCATGGTCGAGGCGGCCAAGGGCGAGCTCGGCGGTGCCGAGGTCGAAGTAGGCCACCGGGTGGGGATCCTCCCGCAAGGTCGCCCTCCGGAAGGCGCGGGCGGCTGCCTCGACATGTCCACGTTGCCAAGCGTCCTGTCCGGCCCAAATGTCGGGGAGCGAGGGCCAGCTCCATCCGAGAAGTGCCATGCTCGCGACGAGCGGGACAGCTGTTCCTTTCCACGGCGGTCTCAGGGAGGCTGGCCGGGTCCACAGCAAGAGGCAGCCGGCAAGGACCGCCGCACGCATCCAGTCGGCGAATGCCGGCCGGTGTTCTCCAGACGTCGCGGGGACTGCGCCCAGGCCACGCCGCAGCCGCTCGGCCGTCGTGGGGTCGGCCCTGCTCAAGGCGGGGCGTGAGCCGCGGAGCCAGGGCTTTCCATCCGGTCCCGGGACGATTGCGGCCGTGCGGGTCCCGACGTGGAAAAGTCGAGCACCTTCCAGCCTGGGCGCCAAGGCGCGGATGGCCTGCTCGGGGAACCGCCCGTGGAACTCGCCATCGGTGGCCAGCCAAGCTTCCGCCTTTCGATCCGACGGAATGCCGATGCGCACCAGCGCCAGGGCTCGACCGGGGTCGCTGCCGCCGCCGACATCCTTCGGAGCGACGGACAAGGCTTCCAGAGCACGAGCGAGGGCCTCGCGGTCGGGAGTCGGGGGCAAGGCCACCCTGGCTTCGTCTCCGAAGACGACGATCCCGATTTCCCGGGAGCCCTGGCCGGCGAGGGCCAAGGCCAGACGGGACCGGGCGACATCGAGGCGAGTGGCCTCGGGACGGGTAGGTTCGTCACGCACGCCCATCGAGCGGGATACATCCACGATCAGCCACAGGAGGCTCTCCGGCGGACCGTTCAGGACGTTTCCCGGCATGCCGAGACTGGCCACGGCGAGAACCGGCAGCAGTAAAGTCAGCAGCTCCCGGCCTGGCGGCAGTTCGGGTGCGGTCCGACCCCAGGCCCGGAGGGTCACGCGTCGGATCCGGCGATGGATCCAAAGCGTCACCGCCCCCGCCAGCAGGAGGGCGAGGCTGGCCAGTACGGCCATCATGCAGACACCTCTGCCTGCAGCTCGGAGGAAGCCACGACGGCTCCCGGCCCTCTCCGCAACCACAGGTCCAAGGTCAGCAAGGCACCGGCGAGCAGGGCGCAGGCATCGGCGAGGGGGATGGGACGACGGGGCGATCGTTCGGAGGGGCGCTTTCGACGGACCAGTCCTGCGATGCGGCGGTAAGCTTCGCGCAGCCCCACCGTGTCACCGGCGCGGAAGCTTGTCCCGCCGGTCTGCTTTGCGATCCGGGCCAGGCTCTCGGTATCGACCCGGGTCAGGAAGATCTTGCCGTCCGGACCTCGTGCCCAGGTCGTCTTGCCTGTGGCGTCCACGACAGGCACCGGAGCTCCTCCGTTCCGACCTACGGCTATGGTGTGGACGATGATTCCGGCTTCGGCGGCCAGACGGGCCGCACGGTCGGGGGGCACCCTGCCGATGTTGGCCACGCCATCGGTCAGCAGGACGATGGCCCGGGCGGTGTCCCGGTCGCCCGAGAGGCGACCGATCGCCACGGCCAGGGCATCTCCCAGCGCGGTGCCGTCTTCGGGAAGGTCGTCGGGTCGAATCTGGGCCAGCGTGGCCAGAAGGGTCGCATGGTCCCGGGTCAGGGGACATGCCGTCATCGTGCCGGCGCGAAAGGCCACGAGACCCATACGGTCATCGGGGTGGTGGCGAATGAAGTCCTCCAGCACCGCCTTGGCAGCCGAAAGGCGATCGGGACGTAAATCCCGGGCTGCCATCGAACCCGACATGTCGAGGATCAGCATGAGGTCGGCGGCAGGCGAAGTCTTTCCCCCCGACCACCAGACCATCGGACCTGCAAGTGAAAGGACCAAGGTCCCGAGCGTCAGACTCCGGACGAGGGGCAGCGCGTCTCGCCTCCGGTCCCGCCGACGGTGAGCGAGGCCGTGCGTCGTCGGGAGGGGGATGGCGGGAAAAACCGGTCGTCTGCGCCATTTCCCAGACAGGGGCAGCAGGACGAGCGGCAGGAGCAATAACCACGCCGGGGCCAGCCACGTCACCCACGGCCCTCCTTGACGGCCAGCAGTACCGTCGACAAGCGGTCCTCGAGATGTCCCTGGGGTGGATTCCATCCGGCGAAGCGAATCAGATCGCAGGCTTCGAGGGTCTCTTCGATGGCGACCCGCAGGCCCGTCTCGAGCTGACGCTCCTGCAGCACATCCTTAAGTTCTTGTGTGGTCATGCGCTGGGCAGTAAGGCCGTAGGTCCGGGTCAGATGCTCACGCAAGGCCACATGGATCAACTCGGCGGCCGCGATGAGCTGCGGGCGGGAGATCCCTCCGATCCTGCCCATTTTCGAAAGGGCCCTTAGAGGGTCGTGGTTCTTCTTGACTCGGTCTTCGCCCGCTTCAAGGGCCCGGCCCCTTCTCCAGCGGATGACCGCCCCCGTCAGCAGAAGAATGACCGCGAACGCACCGAGCATCGGCCACCACGGCAAGCCTGGATCGACCGGCGGCTTGGCCGGGCGAAGACCTATCGAGGAAACGCTAGGGCCCAAGTCAGCCAGGCGGCAACGGAAGCGGAGGCGGCCCACCCTGCTGGCCAAGGCCGCCGGGCAGGACGGGGACGGCCTGGGGGGCTCCTGGAGGCATCATCTCGTTCGGCAGGCCTTCTTCCATGGTGGGGGGCGGAGTGTGGCGCTCGGGATGTTCGGCGACATCCAGCCACATGGTGGCATTGGTGTCTCCCGGACGGATCTGCAACGCTTTCTTGAAGGACGCGATGGCATCCGCGGTATGTCCTGCTTCGAGCGAATCAATCCCTTCGGTGCGGTAATGGTCGAAGAGCATGTTCTGTCTGGCTTGCTTCTCGACGGCGACCTCGTCAAGGCCCGTCCGGGCTGGTTGGGCTTTCTGGGCCGCGGCTCTTGCCGCCGCCTTGCGCCTGCGAGCCTTGAGACGCAGCTGGGCCAACTCGTCTTCCTGAGATCCCTCACGAGGGCCAAGCCAGCTGTTCGCAAGGTCTTCCGGCAGGACGGAGCGCAGGCTGTTCGAGAGAGTCGTGCCAAGGCCACCGAGGGGCCCATCGGACGAACATCCGGAAAGCGTCGGGCTGGTGGCCAGCGCGACGGAGAGAAGCAACAGGCAGCGGCGCATGGGTGAACTGGAACGTACCCTGCGGGCGATCGAGCCAAACAGTTGACGACCCTCGGTCCTGCTGCGTGTTATGCTCACCGGCGAGACGCTTTGTGCCCCGGGGGCCGTGAAGCCGACCGGACAAGCGTCCCTGGTGGGGCGGGAGGTGTGTCGCCATGGCGCGCAAGCGGGTGATGGTGCTGTACGAGACGGCCGGCGGTGGTCATCTCGCCAATGCCCGTGCCATTCATGCCGCCATGGCCGAGCGTCATCCTCACGTAGACGTCGAGCTGGTCCATCTGGCCGACGAACTCGGCAGTCAGAGGATTCGAGCGGTCTTCTCCAGCTACAACGCCCTCCTGAAGAGCGATCCCCGGCTCGTGAAGGTCGGCTTCAAGTTCATCAACCGACTTGATCTCGAACCTCTTGTCTACCGTGTCTTCACCAAGGCACGGCGCAACCTGCAGGAGTCCATCCGGCGTCATCGACCGGACTTGATCGTGAGTGTTTTCGGAGTCGGCAATACGGCCACGCCGATGGCCCTCGAGCACGTGGGTTGGCGGCACCGGGTACCTTTCCTCGTCTTTTGTACCGACATGACGACGGATTTCCTGCGGGGATGGGTCAGTGATGAGGCGGATGGCATGGTGGCCCTGACTCCTGACGCCGCCGGCCAGCTCGTGGCTTATGGTTATCCCGCAGATCGCATCTTGACTCTGCCCGGGTTGCCGGTACATCCCGCCTTCATCCATCAGGAAGGTGATCAGCAATCCTCCAGACAGGAGTTCGGCCTGGATCCGGACAAGTTCACCGTGTTGGTGACCATGGGCGGCGTGGCGGTCAGAAACGCGTGGAGGGTCAGTCGGGTGCTCGCCGCCACCGAGTTGCCCATCCAGGTCATCGTGGCTTGTGGTCGCAACGGCATGCTCGAGCGGAAGGTCCGCAGGTTGGCGGAAAGGGCTGGACCGAGCTTCAAGGTGATGGGTCACACGGACCGTATGGCTTCCTTGATGCGGGCCTCCGATCTGATTGTCGCCAAGCCCGGGCCCGGCACCATCGCGGAGGCCATCCAGATGGCTCGTCCCTTGTTGATCGATGCCTCGCGGGAGGCCATGCCGCAGGAGAAAGGCAATCTCGAATATCTGATTGCCCGGGGGCTTTGCGAGCCTATTCTGGAGATGGATGCCTTGCCCAAGATGATTCGTCGTCACATCGAGGATCCCGATTTGCATGCCAAGGCTGTGGACCGTCTGGTTCAGGCCCGACGCCCCGAGGCGATCCTCCAGCTCGTGGACTGGATCGTCTCCAGGATCCCCGAGCGTGGTCAAACCCGACCGCTGGATTCTGCGGCGGTCGAGGGTTGAGGCCTTGCCTGCGAGTGCGTTACCAACCTCGGGGCGGTGGTATGAAGGCCCCGTGTGGTTTCACCTTTCCCGCAAGGAGGCCGGCGCATGATCGCTGCCGGTGACCTGTCCTCCTTCTCGCTTCCTGATTTGATTCAAATCATGGCCCTGGAAGAGGTGACGGGGGTCCTGCATCTCGAGGGGCCGCGACGCAAGGCCCGGTTGGCCGTGGACAAGGGACGCATCGTCGCGGCAGCATGCGGTCCCAAAGTTGGCGAAGACGCGGTCTATGCTCTCTTTCTGTGGGACGAGGCAACCTTCAGCTGGGCAGAGGGTGAGGCGCCGACGGATGTCCCGCCGGTGACGACCGATTTGGTGGACTTGGCCCGGGAGGGCCTGCGTCGACGTGACTCGTGGCGCCTTGCAGGCACTGTTCTGCCGAGCCTTGACGCCACCTACAGGCTGCGCGACGGTTTTGCGCAACCGGCAGGACGTCTGGGCGAGTTGCTTGGCGCCCCCATGGCCATCGGCGAGTTGGGCCGTGCCCTCGGTTGCAGTCCTGCAGAAGCGGCCGAACACTTGGTCCGTTTGTGGGAAGAGGGTCTGCTCGAGGCCCGTCTTCCCGAGTCCGAGCTGGCATGGTTGGCCTTGGTTCGTGTCCTCACGGGGGTCCGACGCAGATTCGCCGAGATCAGCGGATTGCGCATGACCGAGGCCTTCGAACGGCATGTCTTGAAGGCTGCCGATGGCGTGGCGGTAGAGCTGCGGTGGGACGATGGTCGCCTCGAAATCCTGGAGCCCCCAGCCGAGGCGTCCGCTCAGGATGCGGTGGGGGTGCTTGCCACGGTGGCGGATGAGGCCGCGAGATTGCATGGCCAAGGTCCTACCACCCGCTGGTGCCGGCAAGAGGTTGCGGCCCTCGATGAGCCTGGACGAGGCCTGCTGACGGCCCTCTGGCCGCTCGTGGCGGTTGGGGCCTGATTCGGGGGGCGGTGAGCGTGTTACGTCCTGGCGGTCATCTGGTCCTCACGGAGGAAGGGCTGCGCGCGCTCAATGCCGGTATGTCGGACCTCGTGGCCGAGACGGGAGCGCGAGCCATCCTGCTCGTGGGAAGCGGGGGACAGTTGATCTCGGCGCAGGGTGAGACCCAGCACCTCGACACCATGTCGTTGGCGGCATTGGGCTCCGGATCCTTCGGGTCCAATCGGGCCATCGCCGGCCTCGTCGGCGAGGAGGGCTTCCGCAGGATGTTCCAGCAGGGCCGGCAAGCCAGCTTGTACATGTCCCTCGTCGGGTCCGGTGATTTGCTGCTGGTGGTTTTTCCCAATGAGATCACCATGGGCAAGATCAAGTTTCAGGTCGACCAGGCCCTGCCTGACCTCGAGCAGGCGTTGGGCGCCATGTACAAGGCTTCCCCCACCACTCCCTTCCGGGCCGCCCCACAAGCGGCCCCGAAGATCCAGGATCTCTTCTAGGAGCGACGCACGTGGCCCTCATCAACTACGCGAGCCGTGAGATCAACTGCAAGCTGGTCTATTACGGGACCGGTCTTGGCGGCAAGACCACCAACCTCGAGTACATCTTCAAGCAGTTGGCACCTGGAATCCGCGGGGAGATGATCAGCCTGGCGACCGAAACGGAGCGGACGCTGTTTTTCGATTTCCTGCCCCTGGACCTGGGATCGGTACAGGGCTTCAAGACCAAGTTCAGCCTCTACACCGTGCCAGGTCAAGTCGAGTACAACGCCTCACGCAAGCTCATCCTGAACGGGGTTGATGGCATCGTGTTCGTGGCCGACTCTCAGGCGGACAAGATGGCCGAGAACATCGAGTCGCTTCGTAACATGGAGGAAAATTTGGCCGAATATGGCCTTACGTTGGACTCGGTCCCCTTCGTTCTCCAGTACAACAAGCGCGACATGCCCGGCATCAGCAGCTTCGAGGAGCTCGAGGCCGCCCTTAACCAGCGTGGGGTGCCCTCGTTCGAGGCGGTAGCCGTCGAGGGGTCCGGAGTTTTTGCCACGCTCAAGGCGATCTCCAAGTCTGTCCTGAACAGGCTCTCCTGACGGCTCGCAGCCGACGGGCATTGGCCCGGCGTCACGTGGTCGCTCCCGTGTCGGCGTGCAGAGCATGGGGGCATGCGTCGCGAGATCGTGCTCATGGGGATCCTGGGAGGGGGCGGTTGCGCTCCTTTGGCCCCGGGGGTCGACGTGGTGCTTCCCGGACCGGCGGTCGTGTTCCTCCGGCTCGAAACCTCGGAACCACCCTGGCAAGTCGTCGGTGAAGATCGGCGCCTGCTGTTGCGCCGCTGGTGGCCTGACGAGGCCGTGATTGCGGTGGGACGACTTCCGGCAGGCATGGCACGTGCCCGACTCTCCGTTGTGACGGTGCCACGGGATGGCTTGCATGAGCTGGAAGTCAGCGAGGCGGGCGGCCGGTCCCTCTGGGTGATTCCATGGTCACCGGCGGCTGGTCCGCCTTGGCCTGAGTCCGTGTTGTCGCTGCCGGCGACAGCCGTGGCGGCGGCCGCGCGCTGGGCGGTGCGTGCCGGCAAGGATCCCGGCGGTTGGAGTGTGCCTGTTCGTGCGCGTAGTCGAACCGCCGCGGCCGTGGCGGATCGTTTGGCAAAGGCGGTGAGGGCAGGCAGCCTGCCTGAGGGCCCCGCCGGCTGGCTGCAGCCGGATCGTTTGCCCTGGGAACTGCGGGGGGCGCTGGAGGATCTGGCCTCGGGCTCGCCGCCGCTTCCCGCGCCGACTCCGGGGGGCTCTTGACCCAAGCTTAAACTTCGTTTCAACTCTTTTTCGGAGAGAGGGCGTCAGTCCGCCGGCCACCGCTGCGATAACTACCTTGTGAAGGAGACCCTGCCCATGTCGCGTTCCCTGGCGCTTCCCGTCCTGGCGGCTCTGGCCGTCGCCGGGATGGTCGGGTGTGGCGGCATCGATACCGGCACGGTCACCTATGGCAACACCTACGATTCCGACTTCGGTCAGACGACCAACTATCCATCGACGCAACCGTTGGCCTATCCCACCCCCTTCGTCGATCCCTATGCTTCCGCCTATCCCGGAGCACCGTTCGCCACCGCGTCGGCGCTGCCCGTCGTTCCGACACCCGCTCCTACGGCGGTCCCGGTGCTTACGCCGGTGCCCGTCGCCTCTCCTGCTTCGTCCTTCCCGTCTGCGTATGGCCTGCGGATTCTCGATTTGCACAAGAGCAGCAGCGGAGTGATGTGGTTTCGGCGGGCCAGCGTGACGCTGCAGATCCACAATCCGTTGTTCGTCGCCCCTCAAGTAGGAAAGCTCCAGGTCCTTTGGTATTTCGAAGGTCAGGTCGTGGGCACGCCGAAGGAGGTTCCGCTCCAGCTGGAACCGGCGGAAATCCGCTCGTATACCTTCAAGGCCGATGTCCGGTCCGATGACGTCGTCGTCAAGCTCTCCCTGTAGGAGAAGGCGTCAAGGGCTGTAACGGCTGTCACCGACAGCCTCGGTCGCTTCTTTCCAGCATGGCATGTTGCTGCATGCTCCATGTTGTGGAGGCGTCATGGCCGAGAGGTTTGCCGACTACGAGCTGATTACCCTGCTCGCGGAGAGCCTGACAGGTCGTGTCTGGCTGGCTCAGAAGGTGGATGACGATAATCTCCTGGTGGTCAAGGAGATGTTGCTGGAGCAGGAAGGTGCTCTTTCCGAGGAAGAGCAGACGGCTCGCTTCGAGCGCGAGATCCGGCTGCATACCGTTCTCGACCATCCGAGCATCGTCAAGGCCATCGGCGGAGGAGTCTGGGAAGGCCGTCACTATCTGGTATGCAGGCATCAACCGGGCTTGACGTTGCAGGCGTTGCTCGAGCAAGACCTGCCTTCCGTTCCCCAGGTCCTCGAGTGGGGTCTGCAACTGTGTGCGGCTCTTGAGTATCTGTATGATCGATTCCAGTTGGTCCATCGAGATATCAAGCCGGCCAACCTCATCGTCGATCCCAGCGGCCGTCTCATGATGACGGATTTCGGCCTCGCCCGAATTGCGCTGCACCCCGAAATCACCCAGACCAAGATGATGCTCGGGACCATCGCCTACATGTCGGCGGAGCAGCTGCTGGATCCTACGCTGGTAGACAATCGGGCAGATCTATTTTCGGTTGGCGTCGTACTCTACAAGTGCTTGACGGGCCATCTTCCCTTCCACGCCGTGGACGTGGCCGGTATGGCCCATCGCCTGCTCTACGACGCTCCCACGGATCCGCGGGAGTACCGCCCTGATCTGCCGGAGGGTCTGTCCCGACTGCTGCTCAGGTGTCTTGCCAAGGATACCGAGGCCCGATACACGTCGGCTCAGGAGCTCGCGGGGGATCTGCGCAGCGAACTTTCTCGTCCCGAGATTCATCTCGCCCATGCCAAGGCCCTCGTGGGGAGAGGATCGTGGGCGGAGGCCGCCCTGGCCCTGCAGTATGTCTTGAGCCAGGACGCCGGTCGCACGGAGGCCTGGTTTGATCTCGGACAGGCCAAGATGGCGCTGGGTCAGGACGGACCGGCTCTCGATTGTTTCCTGAAGGTCGTCAGTGCCGAGCCAGCTCACGTGGAGGCCTATCGCATGCTAGGTCGTATCTACCAGCAGCGGGGTGACTCCCGTTCTCTCGAGGCTGCCGGGCGTATGTTCGAGCGCGCCTGGACCCTTGAACCGACCGATCTCTCCACGTGCATGGATCTGTTGGCCAGTCGACGCAGCAATGGCCAAGACGCTGAAGCGCTCGAGCTGGCCGGGATCATTCTGGCACGCCATCCGGACGAGAGCAGGGCGCAAATGGAACGTGGGCGTGTCCTCGCGCGCATGGGGGATCGGGAGGGTGCCATCGGGGCCTTCCGTGCCGTGCTTTCGACTTGTCCCGATCACCCCGAGGCCCGCTATATCCTCGGAACTTTGCATCTGGAGGCCAAGCAGTGGCCCGAGGCCGAGCGCATGCTGCTGGCCGCGCTCGAGTGCCCCGCGACACGTGAGGCCGCCATGCAGAACCTGGCCGTGGTGTACCTCGAGGAAGGGCGACCTGCAGATGCCGAAGCCGTGCTGGAGGAGTTGCTGGCGATTCGTGCTTCGGCGGCGGCTTGGTCTCTGCTGGGCATGGCGCGCATGGCGCAACAGAGGCCGCTCGAGGCCATCGAGCCCTATTCGCGTGCCATGGCCATGGATGCCGGCTGGAGTCATCCCTTGCGGCTTTCCGAGGCCTTGGTGGCCGCCTATCGTTTCCGCGAGGCCTTGCAGGTTCTGCGCGATCTGGTCCCGGCCGCGCCTCCCGAGGAGTTGGCTGGACTCTGGTTGCGGATAGCGCAGCTGGAAATGTCCTCGGGTCTGCGTGCCGAAGCCGCGACCAGCCTGAGCCGGTGTCTCGAGGCAGGTGCCACGGGGATGGTCCGCCTTGAGGCGGAAAACCGTCTGAAGACGCTCACGCCGGCAAGATCTTCCAGAATCGTGGCTCCCGCTGCCGGTGTGGCCAAAATCATCGAACGCGCGCTACCTTGGGCCAAGTGACGCTACGGCGCTTGGCGAGGCCGATGCATGCCGAGTGGAAGCGCTCGGATTCGAACCGAGGTTGATCCGGTTATGAGCCGGACGTCCTGACCGCTAGACGACGCTTCCTGAAGGTTCTCATCATAACGCACCCCCGGGGTGCTCCGGGAGGTACATGTCGGGGCGTCGGTCCTGCCAGAGTGGCAGGTGCCGTCGGGCAGCCGCCTGAACGGCGGGGTCCAAGGTACCCCAGACCACGCCGGAGGCCTCCGTCCCTGCGTCAGCGAGCCAGTTTCCTTTAGGGTCCACGAGGCCGCTGTGACCGGCGAACGGGACAGCCTCTCCCCCCACCCGATTTGCGGCCAAGACCCAGACTTGATTCTCTAGGGCACGCGCCGTCAGCAAGGTTCGGAATTGCTGACCTCTGGCCTTGGGCCACTGCGCGGGCACGAGCAGGACCCGGGCGCCCTCGATGCACAGCCTGCGGGACCATTCGGGGAACCTTAGGTCGTAACAGATGACGCCTCCCAGCTGCCAGCCCGCCACTTCGGGCCGTTGGCGATCCGTGGCAGGCACGAACCATTGACGCTCCCCCCCGGGCCCGAAGAGATGGACCTTGTCTTGATGACCGATGATGCGGCCGTCGGGACCGTAGATCTGCAAGCGATTCGTGAGACCCTTGGCGGTCTGGACGGCCATCGTGCCCGCGAGGAACAGCCCGGCCTCCCGGGCGAGGCCCGCCATCGGGTGCTGCTCCAGACCTCCCTCGGCCCAGGAGCCAGGACAGTGGCGATCCAATGCGTAGCCTTCGTGCCAGAGTTCGGGCAACAGCAGCAGATCGAGCTTCAGGCTCACGGCCTCTTCGACGGCCCGTCGTGCCGCGGCCATGTTGATTGCGCGATCTTGGTCAGACAGTTCCATCTGTGCGGCGCCGAGGCGCAAGCTTCGGTTCAAGGCCGTTGGTCCTCCCCCAGGTGTGCCACGCGCAAGGTCCATCCGGCGGTCTCACGGCGCCCCCAGCCGACCCACCACGTGTCCTGCTGCCCTCGAATCACGGCCAAGGGACGCACCTCCTCGTCAGCCACCTCCAGCAGGACCGGCGGACCCACGGCCGCCCCGGTGTGGCCGTGGACCCTTGCCATCAGGGCCGTTTCAGAGGTTTCAGGGCCGGTCTTCTGGCTCCAGGCGACGAGCAACCGGCCTCGGCCGTCGCTGCTTACTTTCACCAGATCCGGTCCTTCGGCGGACAGGTCGGTCCGTAGGTCCGGATGAGGTCGAGGGGTCGGGGGATCGGCCCAACGCGCATGGATTTGATGACCCAGCGGGTCGGGGCCTTGCCAACCAATCAGGGGGCGCGGAAAGGTGGCGAGCAGTATGGGGCCCAGCAGATACGGGCCACTGGCGAGAGGCACGATTCGAGGCAACGGTTGACCCTCTCGCCACGTGGCCGCCAGGACCCGACCGACCTGGCCTGAGGGCTCCTCTCGCCACGAAGCAAGCCAGCCGTCATCGCCATAAGGGGCGAGGACGGGTTGCTCGGGAACCGATTCTCCGTGGGGCAGCCATCGCAGGCGTTCAGCGCCAGCCGCGGTCCATGCACGGGTTGCCAGAACATTGCGTCGTGGCCCCAGCATCACCCGCCACAGGGCAGCCATGGCGTGCCCCGACGGCGAGGATCTCCACGCGGTCGTCAGGCGTTCCAGGTTGCCGGGGCTTCGTTGCAGGATGAAGCTCCGCGAGGCTTCCGGCGATCGTGCGACCAGCACGGTGGCGCGTGGCATGCTTTCCAGGGTCACCAGCCACGGCGACGCGGCAGCCCCCGCGAATGCGATCTCCTGCAGTCGGCCTTCGAGGGGTCCCGGAAAACTTTCCGGGACCCACGACACGGTCCGGGGACCCGGAGTGGCGGAAGACGAGGCCGACGTCAGTTCGGATTCCGGTTCCGTTGTCGGGGGGACGGCGGGGGAGCGAATCTCGAGCCGGCCTAGGCCGAGCCTACCGTCCTCGGCCCAAGCCGCCAAGGGTGGGTGCGCAGGGTGCAAGTCCAGTGCGGGAATCTCCGCATCCATCGCAAGGGTTCCGACGGCCAGCAGGGCCAGGGGCTCCAGCGGATGGCCGGCCCGGACCGGGAGCGCGAGGCCGAGGATCAAGGCCACGCCGAGGAGAACCTGCCTTGGCGTCATGAGGGCCACTCTACCAGTTCCGGTACACTGTTCCCATGGAAGGTTCTCCGATGAACGAAGGTTTGCGGCGTCACATTCCTGTTCCCCGTCGGTCTGTCCCCGGGGTGCGCGTGCCGATCCTGCTGTTTGGAGTCGGGGCCATCGGGGCGGGTGTGGCCCGGGCTTTGCATTGCGCGACCGAATTCGAACTCGTCGCGGCCGTCGATGCCGATCCCGCCAAGGTTGGCAAGGACTTGGGCGAGGTGTTGGGTGAAGGGCATTGGGGGACCCTGGTTCGGGGCGATCTCGGGGACGTGGGGGGCGCCAGGGTCGCGCTGCATACGACAGGCTCCTTCCTGCCGGACGTGGGAGAGCAGATCGAAGCCTTGCTGGCAGCGGGCCTGCACGTGGTGTCGAGTGCCGAGGAGCTGGCTTGGCCCTGGTTGCGTCACGAGGTCCTTGCGGAACAGCTAGACCGCAAGGCGCGTGCGGCAGGCCGTACGGTGGTGGGGACCGGTGTGAATCCGGGCTTTGTGATGGATGTATTGCCCTTGGTGATGACCCACGCCGTCCGTAATGTCCGCAAGGTGGTCATCCGGCGCAGGGTGGACACGGCGCGAAGACGACGTAACCTGCAGATCAAGACGGGAGCCGGGATGACCGTCGAAGGCTTCGCGGCCGAGATGGCGGCAGGCCGGATGGGGCACATCGGTCTCGCCGAATCGTTGGCCCTGGTGGCGGCGGGGTTGGGTTGGGACGTAGGCCCCATCGAAGAAGCTCTCTCACCCCTGATCTCAACCCATGGGGTCCGGTCGGCCGAACTTGAGGTTCCGGCGGGTCGTGTGTCCGGCCTTAGGCAGATCATGACCGCACGGACTGACGAGGCTCGGGAACTCGTGCTGGACTTGGTGATGGAACTGGGAGGCGGAACCGACGGCGATGAGGTGGACATCGACGCGGATCCTCCGGTTCGTTTGCGGGTCGAGGGGGGGGTGTCCGGGGATCTGGCCACGGTGGCGACCCTCATCAATACGGCGGGGAGGGTGCTCGAGGCTGCGCCGGGGCTGCGGTCGGCGCTTGAGTTGCCGCTCCCCCGTGTCGTGGGCTGAGGCAGGGAGCGTGCGTCCCCTCGCCCGCGGGTTCCGGGGCCTACCGGTCCTCGCTTGTCTTGCGGGTTGTGACGTCCTGTTGCTTTCTCCGACGATGCCCGGCCTGGTGCCCGGTATCGGCCAGCCGTTGCGAGGGCAGGTCTTCGACGCGATGACGGGACTGCCGCTGGGCGGAGCCTCGGTGGTCGGGGACGTGGGTTGGACCACGACCGGGCCCGACGGTCGTTTCGAATTGTATGGCGCGGTTTCCCGCCACATCCTTTCGCTGGCTCGAGCCGGCTATACGTCCGAGACGGTGGCGACCGGCCCACTGGAGGATGGCAAGGCCTATCACCTGTCACCGTTGTTTCCCTCGACCGGCAACTTGAAGGCGCGTTTCGCCACGATCCTGGGCCAGGTCCAGGCACCGGGGGGAGGCGGGGCGGCTTCCGGGGAGGTGGTCTTCGCGGGGATCAAGTCCGGCAGGGTCAACCAAGGCCGCTATGCCATCGTCATGGATCCTGCCAGCGGGCTGCCCGGGACGGTGTTGTCGGGAGTGCTCGCCGGGGGGGAGGTGATCGACGGGCCCCTGGAGGCACCTGAGGCGCCTTTCCAGTTCAGGTCCTTCGGGATGCAGACGATCGACGTGCCCTTTTCGGCCACGGCCAATCCTGCCACGACGTCCCTCCAGACGCCCTTGGCACTCTCACCGGTGACGAGCAAGGTCTCTCTGGCCTATCGCAACACTTCGTGGGCGCGCGAAGTTCGGACCGCCGTCGCGCTGGATTTCGGGCTGATGGGGTCGGTTCCGGTGGCGCGTGGCACGGGAACCGAGCAGGATCTGGCCTTGCCGTCCGTCGCGGGCGCCAAGGCGGTGTTCGAGGGCCTGGCGGTGGATGCCTCGGGTGCCCGCATCAGCAAGGTGACGTTGACGACCAATGTGTTGGGCCAGGCGCCCTTTGATCTCCTGAGTCCTCCTGAGGTCGTCGCGCCGGCTTCCGGTTCGGAAGGGGTTGGAGGCTGGCCGACGTTCTCCTGGCAGGCCGTGCCGGGTGCTGATGGTTACCTTGTGCAGGTCTATGAGCCCGGCATTGCCCAGCCCAAGTGGCGAGGCAGGACCCGGGGCACCTCGCTTGCCTTCGGGCGCTTTGGCGATGGCGATGCCAATGGCGCGGCCTTGCTGCCCGGCGTCGACTACACTTGGCAGGTCCACGCGCTGAGTACGAGGGTGGATGGCCTGGCGGGCCAAGGGATCGGGCTGTCCGCGGATCCTTTCGATCCGGCCGTGGATCCGTCGCCGTGGTTGTTCTCGCCCTCCGGACTGCCGGGAAGTTGGTGGCCCGCGGCAGGCAAGCTCATGGCGCCGCCGATGCGTCCTTTTCGCACCAGGAGCCGAGAGTCCGTGCACAGGGGCCTGGGGTTTCGCCGATGATCGGGAAGCCCTGCAAGTGGATATGGGTACCCTTGGTGGCGGCGTGCCAAGGGGGGATGACTGGCTGGTGGCCGTCTCAACTGCAGGGGGGACTGCGGTCCGAGCGATTCCTGGTTGCCTTCCGGGACGGAGCCTTGCCGGCGGGGGGGCAGGAAGGAGACTGGGGCGAGGGAGTCACGTTCCGCCGGCTGTCGGATCGCGTGGCCCTGCTGCAGGTGCCAGAGGCCCTGGCGGCCCAGGAAGCGACCGCTCGGTGGGGCCGACGACCCGGCGTGGAGCACATTGAGGTTGATCGGCTTCTCCAGCCGGCATGGTGGCGTGCATGGCGTGCACGGTCCTTGCGGGACTTGCCCCACGCACGCCTGGGTATCCAGGCGGCCGACCCCTTGACCCCCGGTAGCTCGGGATTGCCCGGACAATGGGCAGTAGCCGCCTTGGGGCTCGAGGGTGTCTGGGCCCGGAGCCAAGGCGAGGGCGTCACGGTGGCAGTCCTCGATACGGGAGTGGATGCAAGTCATCCGGATCTGGCCGGTAACCTGGTCGAGGGGGTCAACCTGGTGGAGACAGGCCAGCCGCCCAATGATGACTTTGGCCACGGGACCCACGTGGCCGGAATCGTGGGAGCGGCACTGGATGGTCGGGGCGTGGTCGGCGTAGCCCCCAAGGCCAAGGTGTTGCCCATCCGGGTCCTTGGTGTCGAAGGTGGTACGACGGCTGCCCTCATCCAGGGGTTGGATCTTGCCCGTTCACGGGGGGCGACGGTGGTGAACCTGAGTCTCGGATCTCCGCAGGCGAGCAGGATCGAGGCAGACGAGATGGCACGGGCCGTCTCCCGTGGCATGGTCGTGGTCGCGGCAGCTGGAAACGAGGCCTTGTCCGGCAATCCCATCGAGTATCCCGCCGCGCTCACGGGCGTCATCTCGGTGGCTGCCGTGGGCCTTTCCGGCACCGATGGGCAGGGCCAGCCCGTCATGGTTCGAGCTGCCTTCTCGAATCACAATCCGTTCAATGCCATCTCGGCCCCGGGGGTGGACATCCTGTCGACCGTGCCCCTTTCGCTCTTTCCCGGTGCGGGTTCGGTGTCCAGAGGTTATGCTTATGCGAGCGGCACCTCGATGGCGAGTCCCTTGGTCGCTGGCATCGCCGCCTTGATGCTGGGCAGCGGGGTACCCGTGAATCAGGTTCGGGCAAGGCTTCAGGAAACGGCCCGTGACCTCGGGGCCCCTGGCCTCGATGATCTCTATGGCGCCGGGCTCGTCCAGCCGGCTCGAGCCGTTCCTTGATGTCCTTCCGGAGGATTCAGACCATGCCTGACGTGCAACAGAGCCGACGGATCGAGACTTTGGTGGCCGTACCCGAGCCTTTGGTGGCGGTGTGGCGCGGACCGCATGTCGAAAGCCTTCACCATGGTTGGTTCGTTCTCGTGGATTCGGGGGGGCGGGTGGAAGAGATGACGCCAGCCGCCCCTCATGTCTTCGCCCGCTCGGCAGCCAAGCCTTTCCAGGCCTTGCCGCTGCTGCGCAGCGGTGTGGCGGCTGCCTATGGTCTGGAGGAGCGGCACCTCGCCCTTACGTGCGCCTCGCACGCCGGTGAGGATATGCATCAGGCGGGGGTTCGCGAGCTCCTGGGGCGTGCCGGGCTCGAGGAAGGACAGTTGCGTTGTGGCATGCACGCCCCATTTTCGTCACCGCGTTCAGAGCCGAGCCTCGTGGCCAACAACTGTTCAGGCAAGCATTCCGGCATGTTGGCGGCGTGCCGGCACCGGGGGTGGTCGCTGGAAGACTATCTCGATCCGGAGCACCCCTTGCAGCGTGAAATCGCAGGGGTCATTGCCGAGCTTGGAGGAACCGTGCCTCAGTCCGAGCCTGACGGGTGCAGTGCACCGTCATGGCACTTGCCACTCGAGGCGCTGGCTCGAGGCTTTTCCGCCTTACGTCGTGATGCCGACGGCCAGCGTCTCTTGGATGCGATGGTACGCCATCCCTTGCTGGTTGCCGGAACGGGGCGTAGGGACTCCGTTCTTATGGAGGCGACCGGAGGGCGCCTGGTCTCGAAGGGAGGAGCCGAGGGCGTCACGACAGGGGTGTGTCGGGTGACGGGCCGCGCGTGGGCCTTGAAGATTGCGGATGGGACGTCTCGGGCCGTGGGACCGGCGTTGCTGGCTTTTCTGCTGCGTTTCGGCCTCGTGACGCCGGAAGAGTACACGCGACTGGAAAGCCAGGCGACTCCCGATTTGCGTAATCATGCGGGCCGCAGGGTCGGCCGTCTGTCAGGCGCAGGTCGCCTCGCCTAGCGTCAGATCAGGGCGCGCCTGATTCGGCTGCAGGCGCTGACGGGCGCGAGGTCGCAAGACCCACGCGCTGCACGCCACTGGCTTTCAGACGGTCAATGACGGCCACGACCTTGTCGAAGGCCAATCGCCGGTCTGCGGCCACCACCACCGCGAGGTCTTCCTTCTCCTGCCGGAGGCGCCGAATCCGGGATTCGAAGGCTTCCGGGCCCACGGGGGTGCCTTCGAGCTGGAGTGACCCGTCCTCGAGCACTTGGACGACGGTGGCGGGGGGGGATTTTTCGGCGGCCTGGCTACTGGGCAGTTCGGCCTTGAGGGCCTCTGAGATCTGCGGGAGGAAAGCCATCACCATCAGGAACAGGGTCACGATCATGAAGACGTCAATCATCGGCACGACCTCGAAGCGAGTCTCGCGCCGACCCCGTCGGCGTGGCCGGCGGGGATCAGCCACGCTCGGCCACCTCGGCCTTGGGCGCCGGAATTGGCCGCGCCGGTCTCGGAGGCGGGGGAGACTGCAGCACGCTGCCCAGCGCATCGCCGAAGGCGTCAAGACGGTTCTGCAGGGCGTGGTGCGCAAGCGCGGCAAGGATGGCAACCACAAGGCCACCGGCGGTGGCGACGAGCGCCTCTGAAATACCGCGTGAGAGTTGGTTGAGAGGGTCGGTGGGACGGACCGCAGCCACGGTCGCGAAATTGTGGATCATGCCGGACACGGTCCCCAATAGGCCGAAGAGCGGCGATATGGCGGCGATCACATTCAGCCAGGCTACCCGGCGTTCGACGCCGGAGAGCAAGCCGGCGGCATGACGTTCCCGGCCATCGAGGCCCGCTTCGGGATGGGCGACGGCCCAGAGGATCGCCTTCCCGAAGAGGTTGGCGTCGCGGGCTTTCGGAAGGGTGCGGTCGCCTCCTTCCCAGTCGTTCAACTGGCGCTCGCTGCGAGCGAGCAACCAACCGACCTCGAAGATGATGGCCAGGCTGACCACCGAGGCCAGGAGAATCGGCAGCATCATCATGCCGCCGGCGCGCAGGGTATCGATCAGCTCGAGCATCGGGAGGTTCCTGAGGGTTTGCAGTCCGTCCGCAGACCATCCCGTTGACGACGCAAGGGGAGGGTCGTGTTCCATCACGCCGGGAGAACGCCTCGGGCGTCAAGGTCCTTGATCACGTGCAGGGGAAGGGCTTGTCGGGCATAGGTCAAGGCATGGAATCTCCCCGTACCCGTTTCGATCTGGTGAGCCGTGGCCTTGGCCGGGTGGCCGGTGCCGTGACTTTGTTCCTGCTTGGCGGGGTGTTGTATCTCTTCCAGCCTTCGGCGGCCTCCGGCATGTGGCTGTTCGGTGTGTTCCTGCTCGCGCTGGGCGTCCGGGAGATTATCCAGGGCAGGTCGGCCGCCCAGCGCAGCGTGGGATGCCCCGGGTGCGGGACCCGCAACGACGTGCTGGCCGATGCCGTGACCTTTACCTGTTACAAGTGTGGAAAGTCCTTGCGGCTGCCACCGGCCTGAAATGGGCCGGAGGTCCTGTGGCAGGCCAATCATAGGCCTGTGCCTGAGTGATATTGTTAAAATTTTATTAAAGATGAGCCAAAGGGCTTGAGCTCAGGTAAAGGACCTGTTAAGTTAGCTTGAGGTTAAGTCGCGGTTGCTTCCCGCTAAAGCGACGGCCTTCTTCATATAGGTCCCGGTTTCCAGGCAACGTCATTCCCAGGCAGACCGCCTTCGCGATAGCTCGTTCCCTCCCTGCCCTTATTCAGGCTTTGAACCCTCTACAGGAGTTTCCCTTTATGAAGAAGTTTGCTCTGCTGGCCTCGCTGGCCGTCGCTGCGGGTACTGTCGGTTGCGGTGCCAATCCTGTGTCCCAGACCCGTGCGCTCGGGGGGCAGGTCAATCTTGCCGCGGCTGCCGTGCCTGGTCAGGTGCTTGTCAAGCTCAAGCCCGGCGTCAATGCGATGGGTGTGATGGCTGCCCGCTCGGCCTTTGGCTTGCGGATGATGTCGGCCCAGAGCGCGACGCTCAATCGGATGGGCTGGACGATGATGTCTTTTGATGCGGCTCGCACCAACGTGGCTTCCGTGCTGGGTGCGCTGGCTACCGATCCCGGTGTGGCCTATGCAGAACCCAACTATGTGGCTACCGTGTCGGATTTCAGCCCTGTGCGGCCCGGTGTGGGTGCAATGGGACGCAACGGCTACAACGATCCGATGGCCGGTGACCAGTACACCCTCGACAAGGTGGAGACCGCTGCCGCGCACGCCGTGACCCAAGGTTCCGAGCGGACGCTTCTGGCGATTGTGGACACCGGTGTCGACTACAACCACCCCGACTTCATGAGCCGAGAGGGCCGTGGCAGCCGTGTGGTCAAGGGCAAGGACTTCGCCAACATGGACGATGATCCGATGGATGTTCACGGCCATGGCACGCATTGTGCCGGCATCGCGGCTGCGACCTCGAACAACGGCGAGGGAATTGTGGGTCAGGCTCCCGGTGTGAGGATTCTGGCCGTGAAGGTCCTTGGTGACAACGGGTCAGGCAGCTACGGCGGCGTGGCGAACGGGATCATCTACTCCGCTGATCAGGGCGCTTCGGTCATCAGCATGAGCCTGGGTGGCCCCAGCAACTCCAAGGTGGTCGAGGACGCCGTCAAGTATGCGATGGCTAAGGGTTCGCTCGTCATGGCCGCGATGGGCAATGATGGTCGCAAGCTCAAGAGCTTCCCTGCGGGTATTCCCGGTGTAATGGCCGTGGGCTCGACCAACGTGTCCGAGAAGCGCAGCAGCTACTCGAACTTCGGTGAGTGGATCTCGGTGGGAGCCCCCGGCGAGGGGATTATCTCGACCCTTCCCATGAAGGGCAGCCAGATGGGCAAGGTGTACGGCAAGGCAAGCGGCACGTCGATGGCCACTCCTTGTGCGGCCGGTGTGGCGGCCTTGGTCCGTGACCAGCACCCCGAGTGGGATGCCGCGATGGTGCGTGCGCACCTCGAGCGGACCAGCGATGATCTGGGCAGCAAGGGCTTTGACGTCCAGTTCGGCCACGGACGGATCAACGCTCGTCGGGCCGTTACCGAATAGTTAACGGTTCGAGCTTCTCGCACGGGGCGACTTCCTTTTGAGGAGGTTCGCCCTGTGTGGCCTTTTGGGGGGTGGCAAGCCCAACCCAAGACAACGACACCCCCGCCGCAACGCGGGGGTGTCGTCGCCGAGCCTGCACCGACCAGCGGTCGTCGGAATCAGGTCGGCAGCGCCTCGCGTCCGGACCGGGTCAGTACGGTATCCAGAAGCGCGTCAATAACGCGTGTGCGGTGTCCAAGAATCTCATCGGCCAAGCCATCCGCCGCCTCGGGGTACAGCTCGACTTCCACTTCCGCGTGGGGCAGCCAAGTGACGGTCCACAGCACTTGGCGCGGGTGCCCGGCTGACAGCAACTCCATCGTTCCGCAGCACGAGTCGCCGTCCAGTCGCTCGATATCGATGGCGTGGATGCGCATGACCGGGCTCCGTCATTCCGCGGCGGGGTGAAGACAAGGGAAGGCTAGCATCCCCGGCGGGAGCCATCTGCCATGCCGGTCACCAAATCCTTGGGCGGTTCTGGCTACATGTAACGGCCGGTCGGACCTCTCAGTCGACCCGATCGCAACGTCAATCGCCGACCGTCCGGAGTAACAAGTATCACGCCGCCGTCTTCGGAAAGTCCACTGACCACCCCTCGCTCCGAAGTGCCATCCGCTCCCTGCCATAGGGCTTCACGCCCGAGGGAGCGGCAGGCCCGAACGTAGGCGCTGCGGATGGCGGAAGGTGAAGCGGGGGCTCCGAGGGCCCGATCCAGAGCATCGATCCAGTCCTCGGGCGCAGGAGTGATCGGACTGAAAGCCCCCACCCAAGTGGCTTCCGGGAGAGCTGCGGGTACGAGGTTCAGGCCGATGCCGAGCAGGATGCCTGACGAGGTGGGAGCCTCGGCGAGAATGCCTCCCCACTTGCGAGCCTGCCCCGTCTCCGCGACGTGGACAAGATCATTGACCCATTTCAGGCCGATGTCCCGGAGGTGCAGGCCAAGGCAAGACGAGGCTTCAAGGACGGCGAGGCCGGCCCACGGGGTGATCCAGCCGTGCCGAGGCAGTGCGGGGAGCCACCAGGAGGCGGCAAGGTTGCCGGGCGGCGACTCCCAGGTGCGACCGCGCTGGCCATGGCCCGCCGTTTGGCGGGTGGTCCAGACGAGAAGCCTCGCGTCTTCAGGATGCCCGGCCCGGAGCCGGCGACGAATCTCCTCAGATGTCGAATCGACGTCTTCGAGAAAATATCGATGCTGGTCGGGAGTCATGGGGCAGTCTCTTCTCGAGGTGGGACTCCTGCGTATCTTGACGGGTCAAGGGAAATCCTGCTACGCTGTGCATTCCGCATCTTGTGGGATCACGTGTTTCGTGCCGCTCTTTTCCTTTCGATCCGGTTGTGCCGGTTGTTGATTTGATGAGGGGCGGCAGCCAACAGACAAAGGGTGGAAGGCATGCCGAATCTTGCCGGAGAACGTCAAAATGTGTACCCCGGCTCTCCCTCGATCGCCGAGCGTCTGCCTGACCTGATCGAGATTCAGAAGCGTTCTTTCGAGTGGTTCCTGCAAGAGGGACTCAAGGAAGAGTTGGAGTCTTTCTCTCCGATCTCTGATTATTCCAATCGCCTTGAGCTTCACTTTCTTACCCGCTACACCCTTGGTGAGCCCAAGTATTCGGTGAACGAGTGTCGCTCGCGCGATGCGACCTATGCGCGTCCCTTGCGCATTCCGGTCAGGCTCTACGCCAAGGAGACCGGCGAGATCAAGGAGCAGGACATCTTCATCGGTGAGTTGCCGGTGATGACTCCGTACGGCACCTTCATTATCAATGGTGCGGAGCGGGTCATCGTCTCGCAGATCGTCCGCAGTCCCGGTGTGTACTTCAAACGGGAGATCGACCCCTCCGGCAAGCGTACCTACAGCGCCACCATCATTCCCAGTCGGGGTGCCTGGCTCAAGTTCGAGACGGACTCCAAGGAGGAGATCCACGTCCGGATCGACAAGAACCGCAAGCTCCACGCGAGCGTCTTGCTGCGTGCGCTGGGTTACAAGCATGACGAGCTGGCTGACCTGTTCCGTCATTCCGACTTTTTCCGCAAGACGATGGCCGGCGAGGGTAAGGAAGGCAAATCAGGCAAGGGCAAGGAAGTCGATTTGTCCGAAGATGCCGCATTGATCGAGGTGTACCGCAAGCTTCGGCCGGGTGACATGCCCAGCGTCGAGGGCGGGCGCCAAGTGCTGCACAGCCGATTCTTCGATCCCAAGAGGTATGACCTGGGCAAGGTGGGTCGCTACAAGCTCAACAGCAAGCTCGGGCGCGCTTTGCCTCTTACCGAGCGCACCCTGACCCGTGACGACATCGTCGCGGTCATCGAGTACCTCATCAACCTGCATTACGATCTGGGTTCCGTCGATGACATCGATCATCTCGGGAATCGTCGGATTCGAAGCGTGGGAGAGTTGCTGCAGGCGCAGTTCCGCGTGGGCTTGACCCGTCTCGAGCGGATCATCCGCGAGCGGATGACGATTACCGAGGCGGACACGCTGACGCCCCAGAACCTGGTCAATGCCAAGCCCCTCGTGGCTGCCATCAAGGAGTTCTTTGGCTCCAGCCAGTTGTCGCAGTTCATGGATCAGACCAATCCGCTGGCCGAACTCACCCACAAGCGCCGCCTTTCGGCACTGGGTCCCGGTGGACTGACCCGAGAGCGTGCCGGCTTTGCTGTCCGTGACATTCACCAGTCCCACTACGGTCGTATCTGCCCCATCGAGACGCCTGAAGGCCCGAATGCCGGTCTCATCGGTTCGCTTTCGACCTATGCACGAGTCAACGAGCTGGGCTTCATCGAGACTCCCTATCGTGTCGTGGATCACGGGCGAGTCACCGATGAGGTGATCTATCTGACAGCCGACCAAGAGGATGATCAGACGATCGCGTCGGGTGACGTCCAGCTTCATCCTCGTGAGGATGGGTCTGACGGCCGGGCCTATCAGAACTTCGTGAGGGCCAGCGTGCCGGTCCGCTTCAAGGGGGGCTTCAAGGAGGTCCGTCCGCAAGAGGTCAATCTGGTCGGTGTCGCTCCGATTCAGGTCATCTCGGTGGCTACGGCGATGATTCCCTTCCTCGAGCACGACGACGCCAACCGTGCCTTGATGGGTTCCAACATGCAGCGGCAATCCGTGCCTTTGTTGCGAACGGAGCGGCCTCGGGTCGGTACCGGCATCGAGACGCGTACGGCGACAGACTCCGGCATGGTGCTGGTGGCTCGGGAGCCGGGAACTGTCAGCCGTGTGACGGCCACCACCATCGAGATTCTCGAGGAGTCCGGTCAGACCCGGACCTATCACCTGCTCAAGTTCTTGCGTTCCAACCAGGACACGTGCATCAACCAGCGCCCGATCGTTCGCAAGGGTGACAAGGTCGCGAAGGGCCAGCCCTTGGCCGACGGAGCCGCGACACAGCAGGGTGAGCTGGCGTTGGGTCGCAACGTCCTTGTGGCCTTCCTTCCGTGGGAAGGCTACAACTACGAGGACGCCATCCTGCTCAGCCAGCGTCTGGTGCGGGATGATGTCTTCACCTCGATTCACATTGAAAAATATGAGATCGAGGCGCGTGCGACCAAGCTGGGCAACGAAGAAATCACCCGCGAAGTTCCCAACGTTTCGGAAGAGACCCTGCGGGAGCTCGACGAGCGTGGCATCATCCGTATCGGGGCGGAAGTCGAGCCCGATGACATCCTGGTTGGCAAGGTGACCCCCAAGGGGGAATCCGAGCATCCTCCCGAGGAGAAGCTACTGCGGGCCATCTTCGGGGAGAAGTCGCGGGATGTCCGGGATACGTCTCTCCGCGTGCCTCACGGCGAGAAGGGCTGGGTCGTTGACGTCAAGGTATTCAGCCGTGACAACAACGACGAGTTGCCGCCCGGCGTCAACCAGGTGGTTCGGGTCTACGTCGCCCAGAAGCGCAAGATCAGCGTCGGAGACAAGATTGCCGGCCGTCACGGGAACAAGGGCATCATTGCCAAGATCTTGCCGGTCGAGGACATGCCCTTCCTGCCGGATGGTACTCCGGTGGACATCGTGCTCAATCCCCTGGGCGTTCCCAGCCGCATGAATGTCGGCCAGACCTACGAAACCATCCTCGGTCGGGCTGCCGATCTTCTCGGGGTGCACTACGCGGTGCCTCCCTTCGACGAGATGTTCGGTGCCGACTTCTCGGACAGGCTCGTCGTCGACAAGATGCGCGAGGCGAGGGACAAGACCGGTTTCGACTGGCTGCGTGACGATGGCAAGGTCACACTGTTCGATGGGCGTTCGGGTGAACCGTTCGATCGGCCCGTGACCGTCGGCAACATCTACATGATGAAGCTGGTCCACTTGGTTGACGACAAAATCCACGCTCGTTCCACGGGTCCCTACTCACTTGTGACTCAGCAGCCTCTCGGCGGCAAGGCCCAGTTCGGCGGGCAGCGGTTCGGTGAGATGGAGGTCTGGGCGTTGGAGGCGTATGGAGCGGCTTACACCTTGCAGGAGATGCTGACCATCAAGTCTGACGATGTTCCAGGTCGTGCCAAGGCCTATGAGGCCATCGTCAAGGGCAACAACCTTTCGAGGCCGGGCATCCCCGAGTCCTTCAAGGTGCTCATTCGCGAACTGCAGAGTCTCTGTCTGGACATCCACGTCGCTCGTAGTGATGGCCAGGAGATCGAGCTGTTCGAGATCGAAGAGGAACGGCGTCCGCCCTTCCAGCGGTATCCCGTGCCTCGGGCAAGTGCAGACGTCGGTCTGTAGCTGCGAGGGTGTCGTCGAAGCCCCCTTTCCGAGCTTTCGGGAAGGGGGCTCTGCGTCAGGCCTGTCGTTAAGCTGCAGCGCACAAGGGGTACGGTGAGCTTGGCCGGACCTTCGGAGGAGTTCCATGCGGAACATTGGGCGCGCACTCGGCTTAGGATGCCTCTTTCTCGGGCTCCACGCCTGCGCGTGGCAGGGGACTCCTGCTGGGGGCGTGGGCGCCGGGGAGCGGACTGTTCAGGGATTGGGTCTTCCGGGATTCGAGCTCGGCCGCAAGGCGCCTGCCCTCCACGGACGTGTCGTGTGGCCTGCGGCCGTGCGCCGGATCATGGCCGATGAGGCCGATGTCGCGCTTCGTGCGCGCATCAGTATCCTCGTCCCGACTTCGGGGGGGCAATACCGAACGGATGCCGCAACTCGTGCGGACGAAGGCGGTGTCTTCAGTTTCTCAGAGGAGTTGCTGGCGCTGCTTCCAAAGGAACTCGATGTGGTCATGATCCTGCAAGCGGAGAATGGCCTAGGGCTGAATCGGGCCGGAAGCAACTCGGCCCGTCTTAGAACCTTTCTGAAGCGTCAGGAGGGGGGGGGCTTCGTCGGAACTTACGTGCCTGTCGAAGCCAATCGTGTGGATATCGACTCCAACACGACGGCAATGGCAGTCATCAAGTCACTGCGCGATCAGTCCCCGGATCCGGCGGGTCCTGAGAGTTCGTTCGTCTCCTCGCTCAAGGTAGGAGGAGGCGCTGGAAGTCTTCCCACCATCGAAAGCTCAAAGCTTTCGGATCTGGATCTCGGACCCACGGAGTTTCCGACGGTTGCGGGTCTTGTGAAAGAGGCACTGGGAACGGAACGCGACCCGCTGGCGTCGATCGAGTTGCGTGATGCGCTCGCGAATCCACGTGTCTATGCCCTGAAGGCGGGTTCGGTCCCTATCATCACGGATGTGCGCTACATCGGTGGTGGGACCCCCAGAACGGTCTTTCAGCCCCTGGACCCCATCAGGGTGTCGGGAGTCAATCTGCGCTACTACAACCAGGATATCATCGAGTTCCAGGGCAGTACGGGCGTGCTCACGGGCCCCATCACCAATGCTGACTTGGCCGGTTCGACTTGGCTGGATACCCAAGTACCTGCAGATATTGTCAGGGGTGTTGCACAGTTGCGCTATGTCGCGCTCGGGGGCGAGTTGGCCTATGCCACCATGTCGGTGGTGGCTCCCCTGAGCGGTAACCTGACCCCGAACAAGTAGGCTAGACGACGGGCGCTAACGCTTGTTCGGCGGTTCGGAGGGGTAGCACTTGGAAAGCGGCAGCCCCGGCGTAGAGTCGTGAGATGACTGCCATGTACCTGGAATCTTGACCCTTGCAGGCGACGTGTGTCAGGAGTCGGTCTGTGACCATATGTTCCTGGGACGTCGCGTGCCTTCGTGGGAAGGCGAAGGGCTTGCGCGTCTTTGCGTCGGGCGATGATGCTTGCGTTCCTCGGCGACAGAGGGGGCCAACTCGGGTTCCTTCAAAAAGACCTTCAGCCCTCGCAGCCTAAGAGAGCTGAAAGGGTTGGATCACGCCCCATATCTGCTGTCGATCCCCAGGGGGGACAGAGGTCTCTCGATATGGGCTCTCGGCCGGAGTGTGGGGCCGAGAGGACCACAACGACACTCCGCCATCGGTCTGCTGGTGAGACCTCCCCGGCTGATAATCCTTGAAAGGGGGCGCTTGATTCAGGACCTCTCTCGTAGACCCTCAGAAGAAGACGCTGGCCGTCGCTTCGCTGAGCCCCGTGAGGCCGTAGAACACCTGCACGACCCCGAAGGAAGGAGCCACGGAGGGGGCGCTGTAAAGTCCGCCGTACTCGGTAATACTCCCCAGAGAGGGCCGGCTCTGGGGGTCCGAGCTCAACCAGTCGGGATTGTCTGTCCACACCCTGTACTGGATTCTGGGATTTTGCGGCACAAACTCCACGTTGTCGGTGTCATAGGACTTGCCGACGAAGGCCTTTGTGGTGCCGGCCGGGACATCCACGTCATCAGGCGTGATGGTGAAACGGGAGATGCGCTTGAACATCGGCTGCAAGCTGGCAGTGGCCCCGCCGTTGACCAGCTCGATCTTGCCCTTGGTCATCGCATTCTCGACCTTGAACTGGATGCTGCCCCGGCCAAAGTCGCTCAGGCCGTTGATGAGATTCGTGGCCTTGACCCCACCCACGAAGATCTTGACGGGTTCCGGGGCGTTCGGCTCGAGAATGTCCTCGACGTGCAAGGTGACCCAAGCGCCTGTAGGAGCAGCGTCGACAGAAGCTGTGGAGTTGGCAGTCACCTGTTCGTAGACTCCCAGCAACTTGGGTTCACCGCTGCGGACAAAGGATAGGCGAACAGGATTATTAAGACCTGAGACCAGATTCACGTTCGCTCGGGCCTCGGCGACCGTATTGCCCATACCGTCATGACCATCATAGGCATACGCCGTTACCATGGCGTTGCCAATGGGCAGGTCGTTGAAACGCGCTTCGGCCGAGTCCATGGAGGCCTCGAGGTTGATGGCCGTCAGCTTCATGGGAATGGGCGAGAAGACCTCCCCGTAGTCGGCTTCGACAGGGGCCCGGCCCCCAACGGAGATGAAGATCTTGATGGAGCCGCCCTTGCGTACTTGGTCTGACAGGGTCTGCGCCACACGATCGGCTGCGGCACGGACCAGCCGGATCACCATCCGGGCCCTGCCGGGTGCGGTCGGTGCGAGAGAAGTAAGGGCCTCGGCAGGGGCACTTTCCTGTACCAGCGCCAGGCGGCCGACGGTATCCGAGACCTTGGACGACGCGAGGGGCGTCAGCGGGCCCGCCACTGTCGAAGCCGAGCATCCCGCCAACAGGGCTGCCCACAAGGGTGAGGTGCGACGCAAGTGCATGCGGGTTCTCCTCAGAACTCGATGACAATCGGCAACACGGCGGGCTCAGGCGAGGGCGTCGGACCAACCGGGGCGGCCGTAGGTGCCGGCGTCACGGTGGGCGCTGCGGACGGAGCTGCGGTGGGTGCCAGCGTCGGTGCCGGGGTGGCTGGGCTGGGTGTCGGGACGGGCGTCGCGAAGCCGGGCCGTGACGTCGGGCTGGCCGTGGGATTGGGGGCGGCTGTTGGCGCCATGGTCGGCGCACTCGTGGGAGATGTGGTGGGCGGCGCGCTGGGGATGGGCGTAGCCACTGGGTCGGGAGCACCTGTCGGCGCTGCCGTCGGGGGGCCCGAGACGGGACTGGCCGTGGGTATGGGTGTAGCGAAGCCCGGTCGGGAGGTGGGACTGGCGGTCGCGACGGAGAAAGGAGTGGGATTGCCGGGACCGCTGCTCGGATTCGTGGTCGGATTGGGCGAGGGGGCTACCGAGGCACTAGGCTTGGGGGTAACCACGCTACCTTCAAGCGAGTTGGGATTGGTCGAGGGGGCCACCGAGGCACTAGGCTTCGGGGTCCCCACCAGCCGCCTCGTCAGCGAGGTACTGGTGACCACGGACTCCTCTGCGCAGGCTGCGACGAGGAGTAGGCTCGCGATGGCGGCCGCACCTGCCCGTCTCGCCAGCCGACTGCGGGTCATGCGGATCTCCTCTCCAGAGGGGGGTTCATCACGTTCCGTACCCCGCAGTTCCTTGGTTTATGCCTGCTCATTCGGATTTCAGGGGCTTACCACCGGAGTGACAGGAGCCGTCAGGGCATGATGGAACTCGATGAGCGCGTCCCAATCGCCCACTTGCGGGCCGTCGGGACCGTCAGGATCTGTCTTCATGTCCGGCGGTTGCTGCATCTCGGGCGAAAGGTTGACAGCCTTCGTGGCGAAGCGTTCGTAGAAGTGGACGGCCCCGAAGAGGTCCGGCTGGCTGCCGTTGTGGAAGTAAGGTGCCGTCTGATCGATGTTACGCAACGTAGGTGTCTTGAAGTTGCCCTGGTCGCTCGGGAGGCCTGTCACGTCCCTGCGGCCTGGGTCGCCTGTTCCAAACTCGTCAAATCCGATGTTGTGGAACTTGTTGTCCGAGAAGAGAGGTCCGTTGTGGCAAGCCGCGCAGTTCGCCTTGCCCATGAAGATAGCCAAACCCTTGATTTGATTCGCGCTCATGGCCGAGTCGTCACCCAGGACCCAGCGGTCGAAGGGCGCAGCTGCAGGATTGGGGCTGCCGTCGGGTAGCCTGCCGGGAGCCGCCACGTGAGCCTTCACGTACGTCGCGATGGCCTTTCGGGCCAAGAGGTCGTCGGGTGCCTGGCCATAGACCTGCTGGAAGGCCTGGACGTAGCTGGCCGAAGCCTGGAGCGTCGCCGTGACGGCTTGTCGGGTCGTGGCAAACTCGCGGGGATTTTCGAAGACAAGCAGGTGCTGTGCTTCAAGTGAGTCGGCCTTGCCATCCCAGTTGAAGAGCGTCTGGAAGGCCGTGTTCCAGATGGAAGGCACGTGGCGACCAAGAGGTTTGCCATCGTTGCCGGTTCCGAGCTGTTGGCCATCCGCGCCGCCAAGGGCATCTTGATGGCACGTCGCACACGACATGGACTTGTTGGCGGACAAGGAAGATTCGTGGAAGAGCCGCTCGCCCAGTTCGAACTCGGCTCGAGGAACGGGCGTGATGGAGGGCATCGGGCCGAGGTTCCAGCGGGCGAGTTCCGCTCGGCTGAAGGCCCTGATGGGGAAGGTGGCGTTCGCATGCAGATGATCGTTGCCCAGGCGGATAGAGATTTCGCCCGGAGCCTCAGGCAGGATGAGACACTTGCTGCCTTGGACGAACAACTCCTTCAGACGCTCGTTGGCGCCACATTCACCCCCGTCACACCGCCTGGCCCACAATGAAGCAAGTGCGAAGGGATCGAGCACGTTTCCGAAGGCATCATAGGCGTGACCGGAGAGAGCGATGACCCCCGCAGGTGCGAATGGGGCTTCTCGCGTCACCTTCAGCGAGATGGAGGCAATCCGCGTGATCGTCTGGCGGTACGTGGCCGTCTTGCCGGCCACCGCGACGGTGACGGATGCAGTGGCCAGATCTTCGGGTTGTTCCACGACGATGGTCGTGTCGCTGCGTGTGGCAATGGCGGACTCAGGCAGGGGCTTGCCGTCCAAGAGGACCTGCAAGGGCAAGCGGCTCGTCCAGCCGAAGCCACTGCCCGTAATGGTCAGGGGTTGGCCCGGCATGACGACCTTGGGGTCGATGTTGGCAATGCGGACGGCAATGACGTTGCCCAGCGTGATAGAGGCCGTGCTGATGGTGTTCGGGGCCACGTCCACGATCGTGGAACCTGAGGCCAGCAATGCTCCTGATGTTGAAAGGGCTTCGGCGGAGACCGTCACGGATCCGGGCCGAAGCGGCTGTAAGCTGCCCGTCGCGAGCGAGGTGGTCCCGTCGCGCAACAAGGTCAGGACCACAGGTGGGTCACCGGAGCCATCCCGTGCCTTGAGCGTGAGGGAGGCGATGTCTGCCGGAATGACCTGTACCGTGCGATCGGGCCAGCGGATGCCGACCCGGATCCCCCCTTGTCCCGCCGGCAAGGCACTTCCCGCAGGGTCAGACGGTCTGCCGACCGAGTCGGTGAATCCACCTGCCGGCGCGACACGAGTGGCCGAGGGGCGTTGGTCGGTCTGGCAGCCCATCACGACGGCCAACAGACTAGCCAGCGCAACGGTCCGAAAGAGATGGCTCGTAGTCCTCACGTTCGTTACTCCACCACTACGTCCATGGCCGAGTCGTCCACGATTCTCACCGGGATGGTCTTGGTCATGCGACCATCCAGACTTTCCACGATGATGCGTGCTTCGCCCGTTTCGTCATCGGCGGCAAAGAGGCCGGGTTCTTCTTCATCCAGCTCGACATCACCTTCGAGCTCCACGCGGTAGCGCGCCCTGCTGTCGACGGTTCCGTCATTAAGACGAATCTCGGGTACCAGGCGGAGCAGGTGAGAGCGAAGGGAGGGCTGCCCACTTTCCGGAGCAACTCCAAGTTCAACGGTCGAGGTGCCGTCGTAGTAGGGCGCGTCGGGTCCCGAGCCCAGACGGACTTTCAGGTCCGTCGCAAAAATCCCTTCGGGATAGGCCGTGACGAAGGGGGGTGAGGGATCTGGTGAGTCCGTCGCCAAGGGCGTGGTCGTGGGCGAGGGGGTGGGGGTCACGGCTGGCGCTGGAGTGGCTGTGGTCGTTGGCGTCGGAGTTGCTGCGGGTGTCGGTGAGGGAGTCGCCGCCAACGTATCCTGAAGGGCATCGCAGCTCACGACGGCAGGGAGGCAAAGGGCCAGAAGTGCCCGCTTCAAGGGGAATCGCATCATCGGGTCACCTCAAGGTCCATGGTGGCGGTCAGCGGGGGAACGCCGACGGTGAAGCCCCCGCGCGCCGTACGCAGGCAGGACTTGTATACATCGACCACATAGATCCGCTGGGTCAGGGCGTCGACGGCCTCGTTGCTGAAGAACTCGTCGTCGCCGCAATCGGTCTGGACGGGATTTTCGTCGTAGAAAGGCATCGCTCCGGTAAGGCCGTTCGGCAGTCGCTTCACCGGCTTGAGTTCGTAGTCGAGGAAGGCGACGCTGAAAGTTGCCGAATCGGGCACCTTCATCTTGATGACGGATGGAGTGATGGAGACCGAGGCCACGACCTCGAAAGGATCGGGCAGGGTTACGGATTCGCCGTCTACGGTGAGGACAAGCACGCCTCCGGTCGCGTCCTGTGGCATGCGGAACGACAACGTGTTGTCCGAGGTGCGTCCCAGGGGTGGCTCGCCCGGTCGGGCCACCAAGGCCTCGCCGCCAACCGTCCGCCCGTCGAGCGTCAGGCTGAAACTTGCACCCTTCGTGGCCCCGAAGCCGGTCCCATCCAGCGAGACGGTCTCCCCACGGAAGGCGGTCAGGGGGTTCGCGCGGCTCAGAGCAAGAGGTTGGTTTGGGGGTGCCAGGACCACGTGAGCTTTCTGGCGTCCATTGGGAGTCAGCTGGACTCGCGTGCTGCCTGCTACCAAGAGTTCGCCTAGGCTGTTGCGACCCTCAACGAACAGGGTCCAGCCGCCTGGGCGAAGGGAGGTGAAGGTGGCCGTCCCGACCGAACCGACCAGACGAGGAATCGTACGATATTGAGTTGAAGCCTGAGCGGCATCGGGAACCAGGCGACAGGCCAGCTCACGGACGCCTTCTGGAATGAGTTGCGTGGTGCGCGTGTCGGGCCAACGCACCGTCAAGGTCAAGCTGTTGGCTACGCTGTCCGGTTCCTGAATGGAGATAAGTTCCAGAGCGGCAGCACTTTCCGTGAAGGGTTGTGCTGCGGTTCGTGGATTGGGACTGTGGGGAACGGCACAGGCGAACAGCACGGGAGAGAAGAGTGCTACGGGAATGGCCCGTCCCTTGAGGCAGGACGAGGCGAAGAGTTTCATTAGCCTCATAGCTGCCAACTAGGCTCCTGTGATTCAGGGCACGATGGTGATGGTCGCGGTAGACGACAGGCTGGGGAAGCCGAATTCGATCTTCTCCGTACCCGCACCGATGCCGACATATTGGCTGGTGTAGGTCGGTGCGCCGGGTGCCGGACTGGCCACCGGGGTCCGGATTTCGAAGGGTGAGACCAGATACCCTCCTGAGGTCCCGTCCAGATAGCTGTTGGGATAAGCCGTCCCATTGGCAATTTCGACCCAGCCTTCTTTCTTGTATTGGAAGACGGATTCGCCCGGTTGGACTTGGATAGGTTGCGGCACGACCGAACCCGTGGCCGGCGATCCCCCCGCCGCCTTACGGAAACGTGGTCCTCCGAGGCGACCGACCCAGTCAATGACCGTTCCTCGGCTCTTGGCAATGCCGACGAAGATCTGGCTGAAGGTGGCCCCCTCGGCCAGCGAAGTCGTGGCGGCCGGAGTGACCGCCTGGGAGAGGGTGGCCTGCTCGGGTGAGATCTCGACTGACGTGATGAGCGTGGCCTTGTTGGTGCTGCAGCGCTCCACCCCGTTGATGGTCGCGCAGAGCGGCAAGTCGATGCCCAGGTCGGGAGGCGCCTTGACGGTCAGTCGGCTGCGACCTGCGCCCAGCACGACCAGATCCCACGTGGCGAGTTCCGTCGTCTTCTTGGTCGGCCCGTCGAAGAATCGGACCGACATCAAGGTCCTGCCCTCGAGGACATCGTTCCCGACGCCATCCATCGTGACGTTGATGGGGTCGCCCAGCGCCACCAGTTCCGCATCGAGGGCGCGCATGGAGTGGACCGCGACAGGGGTCAGCGTAAGCGGAACGGTCGTCTGGACATTGGCCGCGACCTTGAAGGCCTTGCTGGCTCTTGCCACGACGATGGTGTCACTGGCGGTTGCATCATTCACGATGTCATACCGCGCCATGGCCTCCGCGGACAGGGTCGCGTCGCCGACGGCCACCTGATCGAAGGTGATGCCGGCGGTGGCCTCGTCTGCCACGCGGACGATCGTGCGCTTGAGGGAGGTGACAGGTACGCCAGAGTCCAACGTGAAGGCGATGGCATTGGTGATGTCGGGAATCGCCTGTATCGTTCGCTTGGGCCACCGGATCTCGAAAGCGATCTTGCCGGTCCCCGCAGCCACAGGTCGCAAAATCTGGTCAGGCGCACTTGGCGTCACAGCCGAAGGAAGAGCTGATTCCGGTCGGACGGAATGGGCCAACTCGGGCGTGCCCACGCACGCACCCACGGTCGTCGTCGCCGCAAGCGCAAAGGCACCGGCCAGAAACCGGCCACATACCGTGCGCAGGGAAGGGTGCGACATCGGTTCTCGTACTCCCATCTAGTCCACCACCACGATGACTTGGCCGGCTCCGGACACTTGCACCTCAAACGTACGCTCGATGTAGGTGTCGACACCATCTCCATCCTTGCCGGAGGGGTCGACCGACCTGAGCAGCAAGCGGGTCGTACCCGGCTTCTTGCCGACCAGCTTCCAGGATTTGAGTTCGGTTCCGGCAACTGGAACCTCGCTCACGGTCACGATGGACAAGTCCTCCGCCGTCACCGTGAGCCTGTTGTCCAGACGACTGGGATCCGTGTAACGCACAACGGCATCGAACTCCAGCATCCAGCCTTGCTGCACGGGAGTGTTGCCTTCCCCTGGATCGACCGAGAGGGTGGCAGGTTCGACGAGGGGCTGTGCCGTGTCCTTGACGAACAGCTGGATGCCGGTCGCCAAGACCGCGCCGACCGGGACCGTTGTGGCCGCCGCCGTGGGCGCAGGCGCAAAGGTGGGACGTGCCGTCGCGTTCGTGGGGAGACTCCCTGGAGAGGAGGTTGCTCCCGGCGACGGCGAAGACTCTGTGCCGGGCGAAGGACTGTTGCCCCCGGTCGTCGGCTGCCCCACGCCGCCTGCGAGTCCGGAGGGAGCGGGTGTAGGGGTGACCCGGCGCGTGGTCGTGCCCCCTCCGCCCCCCACCGGGAGGTCGTCGGCCAGAGTCGACACGGTTGTCGCATCGGCACAGGCCGCCATCAGCACCAAGCCGATGGTAGAGAGGCGCAGAAGGTTACGTTGGGGGGTGAATGGCGTCATGTTGGGCGGTTGCTTTCCTGTAGCGAGGGGGGGCCATGCGGCCCCCCCCGAGGAGCATCAGTTCATCGTGGTGAATTGGACTGCGTTGGTGTTGCCGCACCAGCCACCGATCTTGTAGACGTAGCGACCGCAGGTTACGGTCGTTCCGCCCCCACCGAAGTTGACGTTGGCGTTACCGTAGTAGGGCCAGCAACCCGACGCCGCCTGTGGCGCATTGCCAGCGGCGGTGACCGGCGTACGCCTGACCTCACTGCCACCGCACCAGGGCCCGAGCATGTAGACGTACTGGCCGGCGGCGAAGGCGCACGCGCCATAGTTACCGCAGAAGGCGCCGCCGCCTGTGTTGTTCCAGCCCCCGGCGGGTGTCCCATCGCTGTTGAGGTTGATGTAGGAGGTGTAGTTGTAGGTCAGCCACCACAGGCGGTTGGCGATAAACAGGATGGGCGTCTCGGCATTGCCGATGGTGGGTCCTGTCGTCCATCCGCCAGAGTACGTATCGGTCGCGGGGTTGTAGGTCTTGTAGAAGAAGGGCGTGCCCGCATAGCCACCCATTCCGTAGACGCCTCTGCCGCTACCCACGGAACTCAACTCAGAGGCGGTCCAGTTGATATCGTCGCGGTTGTGACCGTTCCACTGGCCCCACGCACCTCCGGCCGTTCCCTCGATGTCGAAGCTCAAGTAACCGGCCACACTGGTCCCTTGGTCCTGAAAGACATAGAACCGCTTACCGACCCAGTTGTCGAACGTGCCTGCCATGTCCTGCTGCAGCAGTCTCCAGCCGTAGTTGCCCGCGAACTGCAGTCCTGAGGCTGGTCCCCCTTCGTTGTTCAGATCGAAGTAATAGACCGTGTTCTGCTCTGCCGGAAGAATGTAGAACCGCTTGCCGGACCAGAAGCCAGCATTCATGTTGCCGCCGCCATGGCTCCCGGAAACATAGGCCCAGTTAGAGTTTTCAAGGTTGCCGTCGATGGTCTTGACCGTCGCGTCAGCCTGCGCGCCGGTCGCAAGCCTGACCGAGACCGCTGTGGCATTGTTGGCACCGACCCCCGGGGGCACGACCACCCGAATCGTCGAGTTGGTCCAGTACTGGACCATGGCGGCCTTGTTGCCGATGAACACCTGGCCAAGCGCGGTTCCGAACTTGTCCCCTTTGATCTGGAGATAGCCGTGGGAGGCCACCGACCGGGGGTAGACCTCGGCGATCGTGACGGAGTTGTCCACCATGACCAAGGGGAAGGGGTCGGAGAGGCCGTTCGGATTCTTCAGGTAGACCGGTCCCGAGGTCGCATTCGCGGGCACCTTGAGATAAAGAGCCCTGGAACCACTCAGGGTCGCGTCATACGTGGCGACGGAGGCGGTGGCCAACTTGCCGCTGCTCAAAGGGAAGGCCTTGCCTGTGGACTTGTCCAGCAGCGGGAAGTACACCTCGTTCTTGCTAAGATTGGCGGCTGTGGTGAAGCCAAATCCCTCGATCTTGCAGTATTCGTCATACTTCACGGGCAGGCTGGCGTTCAGCGGAAAGCGCTTGATGTCGGTGATGTTGACGTTGACGCCGGGAGGAACCTGGAAGTCGGTTTCGGCAAATTTGCCTAGAGATTCGACCCGCAGCTTGCCGGAGGCTGCGACCGTCGGCACGAGTACTGTGACCTGGTTGTCCTTGACACTGATCGGCGTTTGCGGAGGCGCGCTCGCTCCGCCGAACCGCACCACCGTGCCACCGGGATAGGAGGCGAAGCCCGTACCGTTGATGGTGACCAAGGTGCCGGGGCCACCCGAGGTCGGAGTGATACCCGTGATGGTGACGCCGCTGCTGGAGGGGAAGTTGCCAATGGGTTCCATGCCTGCCAGCAGGTAAGCCTTGACGGCGGCGGCGATGCTCTGGATTTCGGCGGCAAGTACGCCACCGACGCTGGCCGAGTTGAGCGCGACGGACGAGGAGGTCACCGTGACCTTGCCGATGGCATCTGCACCCGTGATGCGACCTTGGCCCACCAAGATGGTCAGGGCCGTGGTGAGTTGGTTGATGACCAGAGGACCACCGACGGCGGAGCTGCTAATTGACTTCCATCCCGTGCCATCCCACTGGACGATCGTACGTAGGCGAAGGATCGGCGACCCGGGGTTCGGACTGGTTGCCTTTGAGGCCTCGAGATAATAGAGCTGGTTCAGGGGGGGGGCATTGCCGCCCTGGAACGTCACCGTGAAACCGCCCGAGCTGTCACTGAGCCCTGAACCCACCGGCTGAGAAGAAGAGATGTCGATCAGGGAGATGGTCGCCTGACTGGCCAGCGACCCCAGCTGGGCGTCCGTCAGCTGGTTCTGACTGGAGAGGCCCCTGATATCCTGTACGTTGCCGTAGAGAACATACCGGGCCGGGTCCCAAGACTGGGCGGTAGCTTCAGGTGCGGCGGGTGCCACACTTACCTGTCTTCCCGGTAATGCCGAGCATCCGACCGCCAGAATGACGGCGGAGGAAAGACTCCATCTGGACCAGCGCTTCATCATTCGGTGCTTCCCTCCGGACGGGTATGGCAGGGGACAGGTAGCCCGCTCATGATGAGAGGTACCCGCATCGCCGGGTCCCTTAACCGCGTGGTGGAAGAGTTCGCGCGGATGTGCACCGCCTTGACCCGTACGGCGGGCAGCCTCTAGAATGGGTGCCATTGGGTTTTGGCCAAGCTGTCTTTGGCGTTTGCCTTCGTGTCGAGCGGAGGTGGCGTACAGGGCGGATTAAAAGCGAAAGTTGGCTGCCGCCGGTTCCATAGTGGGGCCTGTGCGGTGTGTGAGAGCCAGTTAAGGAGCGCGGATGAGTTCCCGGTTTGACTACATCAAGGTCGGTATCGCCTCCCCGGAGCGGATCCTCAGTTGGTCCCGCGGAGAGGTCACCAAGCCGGAGACCATCAACTACCGTACGCTGAAGCCCGAGCGGGACGGCTTGTTCTGCGAGAAGATCTTTGGCCCCGCCAAGGATTGGGAGTGCCATTGTGGCAAGTACAAGCGCGTGCGTCACAAGGGCATCATCTGCGAGCGTTGCGGCGTGGAGGTCACGGACTCGAAGGTCCGTCGCTATCGCATGGGGCACATCCAGCTGGCGGCACCTGTGGTGCATATCTGGTACCTCAAGGGCATTCCCAGCTACCTGTCGCAGTTGCTTGATATTCCGCTCAAGAATCTCGAGAACGTCGTGTATTTCAATGAGTACATCGTGCTGGATCCCGGAACGGGTGCCATCGATGGAAAGGCGCTCGAGTACGGGCAGACCATCAACGAGGACCAGTACGAGGAGTTCGAGTCCAAGGAGGCTGTTTTCACGGCCAAGATGGGAGCAGAGGCCATCAAGGAGCTGCTCGATCGCCTGGACCTTCCTGCCGAGCGAGAGCGGCTGCAGGTCGAAGCGGAGTCCACCAGCGAGACCAAGCGCCTCAAGGCAATCAAGCGCCTTCGTGTGGTCGATGCGTTCCTTTCCGCGGGTGCACGTCCTGCGTGGATGGTGCTGGACGTCATTCCTGTCATTCCGCCCGATTTGCGGCCGATGGTGCAGTTGGACGGTGGGCGGTTCGCTACCTCGGATCTTAATGACCTCTATCGCCGGGTCATCAATCGCAACAACCGTCTGCGTCGTCTCAAGGACATGGGTGCGCCTGACATCATCGTGCGTAACGAGAAGCGCATGCTTCAGGAGGCCGTGGATGCGCTGATCGATAATGGCAGGCGTGGGCGTGCGGTGGTGGGTCCGAGTCAGCGGGCTCTCAAGAGTCTGTCGGACATCATCGAAGGCAAGCAGGGACGGTTCAGGCAGAACCTTCTGGGCAAGCGCGTGGATTATTCCGGGCGTTCCGTCATTGTCGTCGGCCCCAGCCTCAAGTTGCACCAGTGTGGCCTTCCCAAGGAGATGGCGCTCGAGCTGTTCAAACCCTTCGTGATGAACAAGCTGGTCGAGCGCGGCATCGTGCAGAATATCAAGTCGGCCAAGAAGAAGATCGAGCGCGGGGAAACCATCGTCTGGGACATCCTCGAAGAGGTCATCCGGAATCATCCGGTCCTGCTGAACCGTGCGCCGACCCTTCACCGCCTCGGCATCCAGGCCTTCGAACCCCTGCTGGTTGAAGGGCGCGCCATTCAGATTCATCCTCTGGTCTGCACGGCGTTCAATGCGGACTTCGACGGTGACCAGATGGCTGTTCACGTGCCTCTCTCGGTCGAGGCCCAGACCGAAGCTCGTCTGCTGATGCTGGCGTCGAACAACGTCCTGTCTCCAGCAACCGGCAAGCCGGTCATCACTCCGACCCAGGACATGGTGTTGGGCAGTTTCTACCTTACGGTGGACAATCCTGAGGCGATCCGGGGGCGGGGCATGGTCTTCAAGTCCTTCAGCGATGCCTTGGCTGCTTACGCAGAAGGACGGGACAAGAACAATCACCACGCGGTGCTCGATTTGCACGCGCCGATCGTGGTCCGTTTCGACGGGCCGCGCGAGGAGGCTGCACAAGAGGCTGCCGCGGTGGCGGAGTTTCTCTACCCTGGCGCCGTGGATGGCGAGCAGGCAGAGGATGGCTTCGTGGCACCGCCAGCCGAGCGTCGGCAGTGGTTGGAGGGTGCGCTCGGGCAGCGCAAGGTGATTGTGACCACGGTGGGTCGCATCATCCTGAACCAGGTGTTGCCTGAAGAGTTCCCCTTCATGAACAAGGTCATCGACAAGAAGGGGCTGGAGCGGATCATCCAGCGGGCGTTCTCGCAGATGGGTTCTTCTCGTGCGGCTCTGCTGGCCAATGAACTCAAGGATCTCGGGTTCCACTACGCGACTCGTGCGGGTGTCTCCATCGCGATTGCCGACCTTGTGGTTCCGACCTCGAAGAAGGCTTTGCTGAGTCGCGCCGACGCCGAGATCGAGAAGGCGCAGGCCGATTACCTTCGTGGCACCATCACTGAGGTCGAGCGTTACACGAAGGTCATTGATACCTGGGCCTCGGCGACCGAGGAACTCAAGGGCAAGGTCAAGGAGGAGTACGACCGCCTCAACTCCGTGTACATGATGGCGTTCTCGGGTGCCCGAGGCAACATCACGCAGGTCAGTCAGCTTGTCTGCATGCGCGGCCTGATGGCGGATCCTTCCGGCCGCATCATCGACCTTCCCATCAAGTCCAACTTCCGGGAAGGCTTGAACCAGATGGAGTACATCATCTCCTCCTATGGGGCACGCAAGGGCATCATCGACACCGCGCTTCGTACGGCGGACTCCGGCTATCTCACCCGGCGGCTAGCCGACGTGGCGCAGGATGTCATCGTTCGTGACGAGGATTGTGGAACGTCACGCGGCCTTGAACTTCGGGCCATCACGGAAGGCGACCGCGTGGTGGTTCCCATGGCGGACCGCGCCGTGGGGCGGGTGTTGGCTGCTGCCGTCGTGGACGGGGAAGGGGTAGAGGTCTTCAAGGTCGGCCACATTCTCGGCTTCGAAGACGTCGAACGTTTGGCCTCCACCGACGTGGAGCAGATCCTCATTCGTTCGCCCCTCACCTGCGAGAGTCAGCGTGGCGTCTGCCGCAAGTGCTACGGCTGGTCCTTGACGAGCCATCAGCTCGTGGATATCGGTGAGGCCGTCGGCATCATCGCAGCTCAATCCATCGGTGAGCCGGGCACCCAGCTGACGATGCGTACGTTCCACACGGGCGGTGTGTTCACGGCTGAGGCCACAACTTTGGTGGAGAAGGCTTCGAAAGCCGGCAAGGTGCGTTTCCCCGAGCCCTTCTCGACCCGGGAGTTCCGCACGAAGCACGGGGATCGGGTCCAGGTGACCGATCGTGAAGGCATCATCGAAGTTCTCGTGGGAGGCAAGGTGGTCGAGACGATCCAGGTCGGGGTCGGCTTCGTGCTCGATGTCGAGGACGGGAGCGTCGTTGAGCCAGGCCGGCAGGTCGCCTACTCGTTGCTCGAGATGAGGGGCGCATCCCGCAAGTCGATGGAGCAGGCGACCAAGGAAATCGATGCGGAAGTTCCAGGCATGCTGTGCTTCCAGAACTTTGGCGTGGAGGAGAAGACGGATCGTCAGGGGAATACCACCCGGACGGCGGTTCCTCTGCCGGGCAAGGCTGGCGAATCCATCGTCTGGGTGGTGGAGGGCGATGTCTTCCCGCTGCCAAAGGGAGCTTCGATCAAGGTTCGAAGCGGCCAGATGGTCGAGAAGGGCGATGTCATCGCCGAGACCGACCTGCGCAGTCAGCTGGGCGGTACGCTTCGCATGGGTGCGGATGTCGTGACCGAAAGGACGCCGGCCGGCCAGGTCATCCGTTCCGGTCGCAGCGTGGAAGTGGTCACGGCGGATCTGGTCTGCGAGGGTTACACCACGGGGACGAAGGAAGCCAAATTCCGGATTGATGACGAAGATGGGACGCAACGTCTGTTCTCGCTGAAATTCGGCGGATCGGGCTCACGGGTCGAATCAGATCAGGTCGTGGCCGAGCACGTCGATGACGAGGACCTCGTCCAGTTGGCCGGGGAAATCCGGTACGTGGGCGAGCCGGCATTCCTGGACAAGGATCGTCGGACTTTTGGTAAGCAGGTCAAGCTTCTCTTCATTCCCGAAGAGAGAATCACGGTCAACAAGGATGTTTCCTTGCTGGTCGAAGGCATCCGAAACGGTGCCGAAGTTGCGGCTGGCACGGAGGTGGTTCGAGACATCGAAGTCAAGACCAACGGCGTGTTGCATATCTTCGAGGACAACAACATCATCAAGGAGGTTTACGTCTTCCCGGGTGATCGGTACGAGGTCCCGCTGGGTGTCGAGCTAGAGGTCGAGGACGGTCAGATGGTTCCGGCCGGAACGGCTCTGGCAGAGGGGGTCGTCGCACGGCAGGGTGGAGTGGTTCGCCTGATCCCGCTTTCGGACGGCGATGAGCCCCTCGGCACGGTAATTGTGGTTCGCAAGACCGTCGAGAGGGTGGTGCGTGCGGCGCAGAAGGGCATCCCTTTCGTGGCGTCGAGCGAGGACATTTCCTTGCAGTACGTGACTCGTCTCCAGGTCAAGGATGGTGAGCGCGTGAAGGTAGGAACGGCCTTGGCGAAGACTGAGGTCGCACTTAGGCTGACAGGCACGCTGGCTCGCCTGACCGGGCGCTTCGAGATGGAGGAGCAGGCACCTGTCGAGGAGGGAGGCGAGCCCCAGCCCAATGGGTTCCGGATCTCGATTCTCGAGCCCTTGACCTTGCGTCGAGACCTTCCGTCCATGCCTCATCGTGCCGGCCATGTCGACCTTGAGGTCGTCACGTACCTGATGGCTGAAGACGGGGTTCGGATCGATCCTGGAACAGTCGTGGTTCGCTCCGAAATCCGGTCGCACGCGGCTGGCATGGTGGAGGAGCCGCGCGTGCCTGCCGATGGTCTCGGACCTGTGTCGCGCTTGGCCTTGGTGACGTCCGAGCAGGAGGTGCTCCACGAGGTCCCCCGCGGAACTTCTGCCGTGGTGGATGGTGAATTCGTACGTGAAGGTCACGATCTTGGCGGTGGGGTGCTGGCCAAGGCGGCGGGTCGCGTTCGCTTGGATGGGGATCGTGTCGTGGTCCGGAAGGCTCGCCCTTACTTGATCTCGGCCGGTACCCAGCTCATTGCGAGCGACGGCGACATGGTGATGATGGGTGAGCCCTTGGCGATGTTGATCTACAACCGCCAGAAGACCGGGGATATCATCCAGGGTCTGCCGCGAGTGGAGGAGTTGCTCGAGGCTCGTAAGCCGAAGGACAACGCTTTGCTTGCTCCCCACGCCGGTGTCATCGATCTTGACAAGGATCCCGAGGATGCGGCTGAGGTGCGGATTATCGCTGATCGTCCCTTGGTTGAGGGCGAGCCGATGGAGGAAGTTCCTCAGCCCAAGACCAGAGGCAAGGACAAGTCGGCCCAAGGCATCACGACCCTGAAGGTGCCGGCGTCGGTGCGGTTGATCGTCAGTCGTGGTGAACGCGTGGAACGTGGTCAGCCCCTGACCGATGGTCCTGTCAGTCCCAAGGATGTCTTGGCGGCGACAGGTTCTGTTGAGGTGACCCAGCGCTTCCTCGTCGAGGAGGTGCAGATGGTTTACCGGTCGCAGGGCGTCGAGATTGCCGACAAGCATCTCGAGGTCATCGTCAGGCAGATGACACGGAAGGTGAAGGTTGACGAGACCCAGGCTTCCAAGTTGTTGCCTGGTGAGATGATTGATTCGCTCGAGGCCGAGCGCATCAATCAGGAGCTGCTCTCGGAGGGCAAGCCGGCGGCCAAGGTCAGTCCCGAGTTGCTCGGCATCACCAAAGCTTCGCTCAATACAGACTCGTTCGTATCGGCGGCTTCGTTCCAGGAAACGACACGTGTGCTCACGGAGGCGGCAATTGCCGGCAAGAAGGACTTCCTGCACGGACTGAAGGAGAATGTGGTCATCGGTCGGTTGATTCCGGCGGGTACCGGTTACTTCGATCCTGGTGAGGAGCCAGAATCTGTGGGTGCTGAGTCCGCGATTATCGGTGGGGTTCCCTCCGAGTTGCTCGGACAGCTTTAGCGGTATTCAGGGAGGCCGTCCGGCAACGTAGGTGCCGGACGGCCTTTGCCTTGACGCTTCTCCGGCTTCCGGCTTATACTGGTTGGCCATTGCATTGAGAGCTTTTTCGCCTGTTGAGAGCTTCTTGGAGGATTTTGTGCCCACTATCAGTCAGCTTGTCCGCCGCGAGCGGGAGCGGGTCGTCTACAAGACCAAGTCCCCTGCTTTGCTCAAGTGCCCCCAGAGGCGCGGCGTCTGTACTCGCGTGTACACCACCACCCCGAAGAAGCCGAACTCGGCTCTCCGTAAGGTGGCTCGTGTCAAGTTGACCAATCAGATTGAAGTGACCAGTTATATTCCGGGTGAGGGGCACAACCTTCAGGAGCACTCCGTGGTCTTGATTCGTGGGGGTCGTGTCAAGGACCTTCCCGGTGTTCGCTACCATATCGTTCGTGGGACTCTGGATACTGCCGGTGTCAAGGATCGCATGCAGGGTCGCAGCAAGTATGGTGCCAAGCGTCCGAAGGCTGGCGCGGCGCCCAAGAAGAAGTAGTTTCGTTTTTCTCCTTTTGTGAAGAGAGGTTTTGCCGATGCCGCGTCGTGGTCATCTTGTCAAGCGTGCGCCAGAGCCGGATCCCCGGTTGGGTAGTCAGCAGGTCACCCGTTTTATCAATTGTCTGATGTTGAGCGGCAAGAAGTCGCTTGCTGAGCGCATTTTTTACGGGGCTGTCGACAAGGTGGCCGAAAAGGTTGGCAAGGAGCCTCTTGAGGTGTTCCAGCGTGCGATGCGCAATGCGACGCCTATGGTCGAGGTCAAGCCTCGGCGCGTGGGTGGGGCGACCTACCAAGTGCCGGTCGAGGTCAAGCCTGAGCGCGGGGCTGCTCTCGCGACCCGTTGGATCATTGCCAATGCCCGTAAGCGTAGTGGTAAGCCCATGGTCGAGAAGTTGTCCATCGAGCTGCTCGAGAGCTTCAACAACACGGGTCCCAGCGTGAAGAAGAAGGAAGACACCCACAAGATGGCCGAGGCGAACAAGGCCTTCGCGCATTACCGCTGGTAGCAGGAGGACCCATCGAACATGCCTCGTACCGTACCCTTGGAGCGCACTCGAAATATCGGGATCGCAGCTCATATTGACGCCGGCAAGACCACGACGACCGAGCGCATTCTTTATTACACCGGTCGGGTCCACAAGCTCGGTGAGGTGCATGAGGGTGCCGCGACCATGGATTACATGGTGCAGGAGCAGGAGCGGGGTATTACCATCACGTCTGCTGCGACGCAGTGCGTCTGGCGGGACCATAGGATCAATATCATCGACACTCCTGGTCACGTGGATTTCACGGTTGAGGTCGAGCGCTCATTGCGTGTGCTCGATGGGGTGGTGGCGGTCTTCTGTGCGGTCGGTGGTGTTCAGCCCCAGTCGGAGACTGTCTGGCGTCAGGCGAACCGCTACGAGGTCCCGCGGATGGTGTTCGTCAACAAGATGGATCGGGTGGGTGCGGACTTCTACAGAGTGCTCGACCAGATTCGCGAGAGGCTTGGGGCTCGTGCGGTGCCCCTGCAGCTTCCCATTGGGGCGGAGGATCAGTTCAAGGGCGTCGTCGATCTGATCGATATGGTTGCCATCCGTTATTACGACGATGAGGGCAAGGATATCCGCACCGAGGAGATTCCTGCTGATCTGCTGGACAAGGCAAAGTCCTTCCGGGAGCAGTTGGTCGAGGCGGCAGCCGAGTGTGATGACGAGCTCCTCAACAAGTATCTTGAGGGCGAGGAGCTTACCAAGGACGAGATCTGCCGTGGTATTCGCAAGGGTACTTGTGCGACCACCCTGGTTCCTATGGTTTGTGGTTCTGCCTTCAAGAACAAGGGCGTCCAGCCTATGTTGGATGCTGTCGTCACGTTCCTTCCCAGCCCGCTGGATGTGCCCGACATCAAAGGCATGACCCCCGATGGAGAGCCGGACACTCGGAGGAGTAGTGATGATGCGCCGTTCTCCGCGCTGGCCTTCAAGATTCTGTCCGATCCCTTCATTGGCAGGCTGACTTTCTTCCGGGTCTACAGCGGCCGGATCGAGAAGGGTAGCTATGTCCTGAACGCGACGAAGAACAAGCGGGAGCGTGTGAGCCGTATTGTCCAGATGCATGCCAACAAGCGGGAGGACGTGGATGAAGTTCTCGCCGGGGATCTCGCTGCTGCCGTCGGTCTCAAGGATACGACCACGGGCGATACTCTGTGCGCCGAGAGTCATCCGATTATTCTCGAGTCGATGAACTTCCCCGAGCCTGTGATCCACGTTGCCATCGAGCCCAAGACGAAGGGTGATCAGGAGAAGCTCGGAGAGTCGCTGCGGCGGTTGGCCGAGGAGGATCCCACCTTCAAGGTGTCTACCGACCATGAGACCGGTCAGACGATCATCGCGGGGATGGGGGAGCTTCACCTTGAGATCATCGTGGATCGCCTTCTCCGGGAGTTCAAAGTCGAAGCCAACGTTGGTCGTCCGCAGGTCGCGTATCGGGAAACCATTCGTAAGGCGGTCAGCCAGGACACCAAGTTTGTTCGCCAGACGGGTGGCCGTGGGCAGTATGGCCACGTCGTCATCACGGCCGAGCCCAATGAGCCCGGCAAGGGCTTCGAGTTCGTCAACAAGATTGTAGGCGGTGTCATCCCCAAGGAGTACATTCCGGCGGTCGGTGCGGGCATCGAAGAGGCGCTTGGTTCCGGGACCCTGGCAGGTTATCCCGTGGTCGATGTCAAGGTCAGCTTGACTTTCGGCAGCTACCACGACGTGGATTCCTCCGAGATGGCCTTCAAGATCGCGGGTTCCATGGCGATCAAGGAAGCCATGCCCAAGGCCAGTCCTGCGTTGCTCGAGCCTTTGATGAAGGTCGAAGTCGAGGTTCCCGAAGCCAACATGGGTGACGTGATCGGTGACCTTCAGGGGCGTCGCCGGGGCATCGTCCAAGGTCTCGAGGCCCGTAGCGGCTTGCAGGTTATCCGGATGTTGGTTCCCTTGGCGGAGATGTTCGGTTACGCGACGGATTTGCGCTCCATGACCCAGGGCCGTGGAACCTTCTCCATGGAGTTCGCGCATTATGCCGAGGCTCCCAAGCAGATCGCGGACGCCATCGTGGCGAAGAGCCAGGGCGCCAAGGTCTGATCCGCAAGTTCTAGGCCCCCGTTTCCGATAAGGAGACGGGGGCCTTGCCTTTAGGGCATGCGTTCTCCGGCGCTTGTATGGTATGATGGCGATCCTGATTGTGGTCGTCCTGCGGCCGCGCAAAGTTTCCCTGATTCCTGATCAAGAGTTCCTCTGATGTCTGACAAGATTCGCATTCGTCTCAAGGCCTACGATCACCAGTTGATTGACCAGTCAACTGCCAAGATCGTGGATGTGGCGCGGCGCACGGGTGCCAAGGTGGTGGGTCCTATTCCCTTGCCGACTCAGCGCACGGTTTATTGTGTCAACCGCAGTCCTCACGTCGACAAGAAGTCGCGCGAGCACTTCGAGGTTCGTGTTCATAAGCGTCTGATTGACGTGGCTGATTTTCACGCCAAGACCATCGAGCAGTTGCAGAGGCTTGATTTGCCGGCTGGCGTGGATATCGAAGTCAAGCTTTAAGTTTTGGTGAGTCGCCCGTTGGGCGGCCTGGGTGGTCCTGCGGGTGCCCAGGGTTCGGTGACCGCGGGATACCAGTGCTTTCCTTATCTCTTTTTGGATAGGGTACCCGTGAGGGAGTCGAGGCTAGCCTCGCGGTCCTCTGGGTCCGTGGACGTTTTACCCTCGTCCGAAGGGCCTATGACCGCCGTACTCCCGAACTACAAGGAGAATGCCTATGGCCCTCGGATTATTGGGGCAAAAGCTGGGAATGACCCAGATTTTTGATGAAAAGGATCGTTGCGTACCTGTCACTGTCGTGGCTGTGGGTCCCTGTTATGTGACTCAGGTCAAGACCGCGGACAAGGATGGCTACAATGCGATCCAGGTGGGGTTTGGAGCGGTGCGTGAGCGTCGGCTCTCCAAGGGTGAGGTTGGTCACTTGAAGTCCGCAGGGCAGGGTGGGCTGCGTCATCTTCGTGAGTTCCGCGTTGAGAATGTGGATGGGATCAAGGTCGGCGACGAGCTCAAGGCCGATCTCTTTGCCAAGGACCAGATCGTAGATGTGGTGGGCAAGAGCATTGGTAAGGGATTCCAGGGCATGCAGAAGCGCCACAATGCGGGTCGTGGTCCGATGGCCCATGGCTCGAAGTTCCATCGTCATCCTGGCTCGATCGGTGCGGGTACGACGCCGTCCCGGGTTTACAAGGGCGCTGCGATGCCTGGGCGCATGGGCAATGAGCGTGTGACCGTTCGTAAGCTGACGGTGGTGCGCGTGGATGCCGAAAAGGGTCTGCTGCTCATCAAGGGGGCGCTTCCAGGAGTGGAAGGTGGTCTTTTGATGGTGCGCCCGGCCGTGAAGGTGGGGAGGTAGTCCGATGAAGGCCAGTTTATTCAGTTCTGCCGGGGACAAGGTCAAGGATATTGATCTTCCTGAGGCTATTTTCGGGATCACCCCCAACACCCACGAAATGCATCGCGCGTTCGTTCGGCAGATGGCGAATTGGCGCGCCGGCACCCACAGCACGCTGACTCGGTCCGAGGTTCGTGGCGGTGGCCGCAAGCCTTGGAAACAGAAGGGAACCGGTCGTGCTCGTGCAGGTTCCACCCGTAGTCCTTTGTGGCGTGGTGGTGGTGTGATCTTTGGGCCAAAGCCACGTTCTTATGTTAAGGATTTGCCTCGGAAGATCCGTCGACTCGCTTTGCGGAGTGCCTTGGCGACTCGTAAGGATGCCGTTCGCGTGATGGAGTCTTGGGCGCTCGAGGCGCCCAAGACCAAGGTCGTGGCGGCTTTGCTCGATCGTATCGGTGCAACCGGCAAGGTTCTTTTGATTGTCGAGGCTCGCCACGAGCTGTTGGAGCGGTCGGCTCGCAACCTGGCTGGGGTGCGTCTCATTCTGTCCGACAATCTCAACGTGAAGGACATTCTGGAGGCCGATGTCATCGTGCCGACCCAAGGTGCTCTTGAGAAGATCACGGAGGTCTTCGCAGCATGAACGATCTCTATCAGGTGATTCGTCGGCCTTTGGTGACCGAAAAGGGCGCCCAGGTCGGCGAGCATAACAAGTACTGTTTCGAGGTGGCAAAGTCCGCCAACAAGATCGAGATCCGCAAGGCGGTGGAAACGCTGTTCGGGGTCGAGGTTCTTTCCGTCAACACCATGCACGTTCGTGGCCGTACCCGGAGGGTGAATCCCAAGAGTGCGCGTCTCGGAACGTCGCCGTCGACCAAGAAGGCGTTCGTGACTCTGGCCGAGGGGCACGCGATCGACTTCTATGGCGAGCAGGCGTAGGAGGGCGATCGAAATGGCAGTAAAGAAGATGAACCCCCGTACTCCGGGGACCCGTGGCATGAGTGTCGCGTCTTTCGATGACCTCACGCGTTCGGCGCCAGAGAAGTCCTTGGTCGTGCATCTGCCTTCTAAGGCAGGTCGCAACGCCCATGGGCACATCACCTCTCGCTTTCGTGGGGGTGGTCACAAGCGCAGTTATCGCTTGGTGGACTTCAAGAGGAACAAGGACGGTGTCCCGGGCAAGGTCGCCTCTATCGAGTACGATCCTTACCGCAACGCCCGTATTGCCCTGATTCATTACCTTGATGGTGAAAAGCGCTATATCTTGGCGCCATTGAATCTGGTGGTAGGGCAGACGGTGGTATCGGGTCCTGAGGCTGAGCCCAGGCTGGGAAATGCCTTGCCGCTCAAGGGCATTCCTCTTGGGACCATGGTCCACAACGTCGAGTTGAAGCGCGGTCGTGGTGGTCAGCTGGTTCGAGCCGCTGGCGCAGCGGCCCAGATCATGGCCAAGGAAGGCGATTACGTCACCCTCAAGATGCCCAGCGGTGAAATGCGCTTGGTGCATTGCGAGTGCAGGGCTACGGTGGGTCAGGTGGGTAACCTCGAGGCCAAGAACGTCGCTGTTGGAAAGGCTGGCCGTAGCCGTTGGCTAGGACGTCGGCCCCATAACCGGGGCGTCGTCATGAACGCGGTGGATCACCCCCACGGTGGTGGCGAGGGCAAGAGCCCAATCGGCGGCAAGCCCCAAACCCCGTGGGGTAAGCCTGCGATGGGTTACAAGACGCGTCGCGGACGTCGTCCGAGTGACAAGTTCATCGTCAAGCGGAGAGGGAAGTAAGAGATGTCGCGTAGCCTGAAGAAGGGTCCTTTTATCCAGGACAGCCTTTTGCGTCGTGTCGAGGCATTGGGCTCCGGCCGGGATCGCAAAGTGATCAAGACCTGGTCGCGTGCCAGCACCATCATCCCCCAGATGATCGGCCATACGATTGCGGTTCATAACGGCCGTAAGCATGTGCCTATTTACATCACCGAGAACATGATCGGCCACAAGTTGGGTGAGTTTGCTCCCACCCGCCTTTTCCGCGGTCATGCCGGTTCGGAAAAGTCGAGGTAATCCGTGTCCGATCAGAACGAGAACGTCCAGGAGGCGGCCGCCGCTGCCTCCGCCAAGGCAGGGCTTTCGAAGCCGGTGGGTCGCGGGATTCCCGGTGCGGAAGTCAAGGCTGTGGCGAAGTATGTTCGTATGAGCCCCCGGAAGGCCCGTCGAGTGATTGACCTTATCCGAGGGAAGTCTGTCGAGGAGGCTCGAACCATCCTGCAGTTCCTGCCTCAGATCGCCGCCCGTACGGTGGTCAAGGTCCTGGACAGTGCGGTGGCTAATGCGGAGCACAATCGGGGTCTTCATCGCAGGGATCTCGTGGTCACCGCGGCATTTGCCGACGGTGGGCCGACCATGAAGCGTTTCCAGCCTCATGCTCAGGGGCGTGCATTCCAGATTCTCAAGAGGACCAGCCACATCACGGTGGTGGTCGGGAAGGTCAGGTAGCCAGATGGGACAGAAGATCCATCCCTATGGGCTCCGTCTCGGCATCATCAAGCCTTGGCGGTCCCGTTGGTTCGCCGGTCATAAGGACTACCGGCAGAATCTAGTCGAAGATCGAAAGATCCGTTTGCACATCAAGTCCAAGCTGTATTCGGCGGGTATTGCCGACATCCACATCGAGCGGAAGGCCTCTGCGGTCAGCGTATTTGTGACGGCGGCGAAGCCGGGCGTGGTCGTGGGCCGTGGCGGCGCGGGCATCGAGGCTCTTCGCAAAGAGCTCGCGGCCATGACGGGCAAGAAGGTCCACGTGGACACCGTCGAGGTCAAGAATCCCGAGATCGAGGCTCAGCTCGTGGCGGAGGGTATTGCGGCCCAACTTGAGAAGAGGGTAGCTTTCCGTCGTGCCATCAAGCTTGCGATCCAGCGGACAATGAAGGCCGGAGCCCAAGGTGTCAAGGTGATGGTCGCCGGTCGCCTTGGTGGAGCTGAAATCGCTCGGACCGAGTGGCAGAGAGAGGGGCGCATTCCGTTGCACACCCTGCGTGCCGATATCGATTACGGGGTCACCGAGGCCCGGACGATGGCCGGTGTCATCGGCATCAAGGTCTGGGTCTACAAGGGTGAGGTCCTGCCCCAGCAGCGTGAGGAGAAGGGAGGGACCAGCCGTGCTCATGCCTAAGCGCACCAAGTTCCGCAAGCAGCAGCGCGGGCGGATGAAGGGCGTCGAGACCCGTGGGGCCAAGATCGACTTCGGCACCTATGGTCTTCAGGCCCTGGAGCCCTGCTGGCTGACGAGCCGACAGATCGAGGCCGCCCGTCGGGCCATGACTCGCAGCATCAAGCGCGGTGGCAAGGTCTGGATCCGCGTGTTTCCGGACAAGCCCGTGACCGCTCGTCCTGCTGAAACCCGCATGGGTTCCGGCAAGGGTGCCCCGGAGTTCTGGGTAGCTGTCGTCAAGCCCGGTCGCGTCCTCTTCGAGATCGAGGGTGTGGCACCCGAGGTTGCGGAAGAGGCGATGCGCCTTGCCAGTCACAAGCTGCCGATTCGTACCAAGTTCCTTATGAAGGATCAGTCGGTTGCCGCCGAGGAGAAGGAGGCCGCCCATGTCTGAGGCCACCCGTGAGAAGAAGGCCCTGTTCTCCGACTTGCTTGGCAAGAGCGTGGAGGATTTGGCGGCGGACTTGAAGGCTGCCAAGGAAGAGTTGTTCCGATTGAGGTTCCAGCTTGCCCTGAAGCAGTTGGAAGACACGTCCAGGATCGGTGCCTGTCGTCATCGCATTGCCCAGTTGTCGGATGCCATCCGTCGCAAGGAGCGGGAGGTGGCCCAGGCGTGAGCCTGGGTCAGCCTTTCGGAAGGACATAGCCAAACATGCCCAAGCGTGAAATCCTGGGGAAAGTGGTCAGCGACAAGATGGAGAAGACCATCGTCGTCGCCGTTGAGACCCGCCATCCCCATCCCCGTTACGGGAAGATCGTCAAGAAGACAAACAAGTTCAAGGCCCACGACGAGGAAAATGCGGCCCGGGAGGGTGACACCGTTCGGATCATCGAGTCGCGTCCGCTTTCTCGTGACAAGCGGTGGAGCCTTACCGAGATCGTGGAGAGGGCCCGATGATTCAAGTTCAGACCCGTCTGGCGGTTGCCGACAATACCGGTGCCCGCGAGCTCATGTGTATTCGTGTGCTTGGCGGTGGTAACCGTCGGTATGCTAACATTGGGGATGTGATCGTTGCCGTCGTCAAAGTGGCGGCTCCGAACATGCCCGTCAAGAAGTCCGAGGTGGTGAAGGCGGTCGTCGTTCGTTCCAAGCATGGCGTTCGGCGTAGTGACGGTAGCTTGATCAAGTTTGACGAAAATGCTGCCGTCATCATCAACAAGGACAACAATCCGCGCGGTACCCGCGTTTTTGGTCCCATCGCCCGCGAGCTGCGTGATCGGAACTACATGAAGATCATCTCGTTGGCTCCTGAAGTTCTCTGATCTTCAGCTAGTTATTCAACTGTTTCGTCTCTCTTTTCAGGAGAAGGATACCTACCGCATGCACATTAAAAAAGGTGATACGGTGATGGTCATCTCCGGGCGCAAAGCCGTCGAGGGCGGGGATAAGGGCAAGACCGGTGAGGTCCTGCAGGTGTTCCCGAAGGAAGGCAAGGCTGTCGTCCAGGGTGTGAACATCAAAACCCGTCATGTGAAGCCCAGCATGGAGAATCCTCAGGGTGGCATCATCAAGTCCGAGGCGCCCATCCATTCTTGCAAGTTGATGGTGGTTGACCCCGCGTCGGGCAAGCCAACTCGGGTGGGCCGTGGCGTCGTGGACGGCAAGAAGGTCCGGATTGCCAAGAAGAGCGGGCAGGTTCTGGCCGACAAGCTCACGGTGAAGGAGTAAAACCATGCCTAGGCTTCTCGATAAGTATCAGGCCGAGGTGGTTCCGGCGCTCAAGGCCGAGTTCTCCTACGGCAATGTGAATGCGGTGCCGCGTGTTCACAAGATTGTGCTGAATGTCGGCATGGGTGAGGCGGTCCAGAATCCCAAGTCTCTGGAGAGGGCGGTGGCCGATCTGGCTGCTATTGCCGGCCAGAAGCCCGTGCTCACCAAGGCCAAGAAGTCGATTGCGACCTTCAAAGTGCGTGAAGGCATGGCGATCGGGACATCCGTTACGCTGCGTGGCGCACGCATGTGGCAGTTCTTGGATCGTTTGATCACGCTTTCGCTTCCTCGGATTCGGGATTTTCGGGGCGTGAGTCCTCGTAGTTTTGACGGCCGCGGGAATTATTCCCTGGGCATCAAGGAGCAGTTGATCTTCCCGGAGATTGACTACGACAAGGTGGACAAGGTCCGGGGCATGGATATCACCATCGTCACGACGGCCGGTACCGACGAGGAAGCACGTAGCCTGCTTCGTCGTTTGGGCATGCCGTTCCGTCAGTCGCCGCAGGAGCGTGCGGCCCAGCAGGAGGTCGCCAATGGCTAAGACATCCATGGTGCTGAAGTCACAGCGCAAAGCGAAGTTTGCGGTTCGTGCACATAATCGGTGCCTCCGTTGCGGTCGGCCCCGTGGTTACTACCGCGATTTCGGGCTCTGTCGCGTGTGTTTGCGTCAGATGGCTCATCGTGGTGAGTTGCCCGGCGTCGTGAAGTCGAGCTGGTAAGGGGGGAGCACGATAATGCCTGTGACCGATCCCATCGCGGATATGCTGACGCGCATCCGCAACGGTAACACCGCCTTCAAGCCGGTTGTCGACGTTCCTTTGTCCCGAATCAAGCGCGAAATCGCGAGAGTGCTGCTTGAGGAGGGTTACGTGGCCGGTGTGGATGAAGCCACCGATTCGGCTGGTCATCCTCAGCTGCGTCTGACCCTTAAGTACGGTGGGGAGCGCCGTCGTGAGCGTGTCATCACCGGGATCAAGCGGATTTCCCGCCCTGGTCTTCGGATTTACAAGGGCTCTCAGGAGATTCCCCGGGTCCTTGGTGGCTTGGGTATTGCCATCGTCAGCACCCCGCGCGGCATCATGACCGACAGGTCGGCTCGGCGGGCGGGTGTGGGCGGCGAAGTCTTGGCTTTCGTGTGGTAGGGGGAGGACGCATATGAGTCGTATCGGTAAGCGCCCAGTTCCCGTACCGGCGGGAGTTGAGGTCAGTTTGGAAGCTCTGCCGGCTGAAGGCACCCGTGTGACGGTGAAGGGGCCCAAGGGAACCCTGTCCCGCGTGTTGCGTACGGACGTTTCCGTGGTGCGTGAAGAAGGCGGTCTGGTGGTTCAGCGGCGCGGGGATGACAAGGTCAGCCGTAGCCTGCATGGGCTCTCTCGGACCTTGGTCGCCAACATGGTCCAAGGGGTGACCACGGGCTTCACCAAGTCCTTGGACATCGTAGGTGTGGGTTACAGGGCCAGTCTTGATGGCAGGAACTTGGTCATGGCCCTGGGGTACAGCCACCCTGTCGTCGTAGAGCCTCCTCAAGGCATCTCGTTTGCGGTTGATCCCAAGGCGAACCGTGTGACGGTCGAGGGTATCGACAAGCAGCTCGTCGGGGATGTAGCCGCTGATGTTCGCTTCCGCCGTCCGCCCGAGCCTTACAAGGGCAAGGGTGTGAAGTACGAGGGCGAGGTCATCCGTCGCAAGGTCGGCAAGGCCGGCGGCAAGAAGAAGTAGGGTTTTCAGATGATCACGAAGAAAAATCGGAAAGCCGAGAAGGATCACCGGCATCGTCGGCTCCGCGGCAAAGTTGCGGGTACTGCGGATCGCCCCCGGTTGGCGGTTTATCGGTCGTCTCAGCACATCTATGCGCAGATTATCGATGACGTCGCTGGGCGGACGTTGGCGGCTGCCAGCAGCCTGGAGCTGGTCCGAAAGGCTGGATTGGAGAAAGGTTGCAATGTTGCGGCTGCCGAGGCGGTGGGTTCTGCCATCGCCGAGCGCGCAAAGGCTGCCGGGGTTACTGCCGTTGTCTATGATCGGGGTGGGTTCATCTACCATGGTCGCATTGCTGCGCTGGCCACCAAGGCACGCGAAGCTGGACTGGAGTTCTGATTGCCATGGAAATGACGAAGCGTGAGCGTGGTCCTCGCCGGGATCGTGGAGATCGTTCCAAGGGCGGTGAGGAACTTCCGAAGGAGTGGACCGAGAAGGTGGTCCAGATCCGCCGAGTGGCCAAGGTCGTCAAGGGCGGTAAGAAGATGTCTTTCCGCACGGTAGTGGTGGTAGGCAACAACAAGGGTAGTGTGGGAGTGGGTGTGGGCAAGGCGGCGGATGTCGTCAGCTCCATTCAGAAGGCCGTGGCTGATGCACGCAAGGAAGTCGTGAGCGTGACCATGGTTGATACCTCCATCCCCCATACCATCGTGGGTGAGGCGGGTGCGAGCAATGTTCTGCTCAAGCCTGCTTCCAAGGGAACGGGTGTCATCGCGGGCGGCTCTGTTCGGACGGTCCTGGAGTTGGCGGGGATCAAGGATATCCTGTCCAAGTCCATGGGGGCACGGTCTCCCCTGAACAATGCAAGGGCGACGATTGATGCCCTGAGGCAGCTTCATCGGGCCGAGCACGTGTCGGCGATGCGGGGCGTTGCTCTTTCTGAGCTGGTGAGGAGGTCAGAGGCATGACGGCTTCTTCCGAGAAGATGGTCAAGGTGACGCTCGTGCGCAGCGCCATCGGATTCGACAAGACACAGAAGGCCGCTGCGCGAGCTTTGGGCCTGACCAAGCGGTTCAAGACCGTCGAGTGGCCCGATAGCCCCTCGATCAGGGGCCAGATCCGCAAGATTCAGCACCTTGTGGAGGTGGCGGAATGAAGCTCCAGGATCTGAAACCTGCCGAGGGTGCAACGCGGAAGCCGAAGCGGGTCGGGCGCGGTTTCGGCTCTGGCCACGGCAAGACAGCGACGCGCGGTTACAACGGGCAAGGCCAGCGGTCGGGTGAGAGCCGCAAAGTTGGTTTTGAGGGCGGTCAGATGCCGCTTTTCCGCCGTACCCCAAAGAAGCATGCCTTTGTTCGACCTGAGCGGTACGTTTCCAAGTGGGCTGAAGTGAATATCGGTGCCATCAGTGACGTGTTTTCAGGTGAGACTCCTGTCGACCCGGACTTGATGGCCCAGGCCGGTCTGGTCCGCTCTAGCGTCGTACACGACGACGAGGGCCGCTCGTATGTCGTGCTCAAGCTCGGTGTAGATGGTGTGCGTGTGCTCGGCAAGGGAGATGTGGACAAGAAGCTTGTTGTTCACGCTCACCACTTCACCAAGGGTGCTCGTGAGAAGATTGAGGCCGCTGGCGGCGCTTGCGTTCTCATTGGTGATCGTGGTCCTGTGGAATCCGAGGATGCCTCCAGCGAGGCTGGTGCCTGATTTCCAAGTTGTGTAACAGCCACCCTATCTCCTGCGGGATGGGGTGGCTGTGTTGTTCTTGTCCCGACGATGCCTTGAGGTGGTAGGCCGTGTCCTCGATTGCGAATCGTTCCACACAGACCTTGGTGACCTTGTGGGGTACCCCTGGTCTCAAGGAAAAGATACTTTTTACCCTTGCGATCCTCGGCTTGTATCGGTTTGGCGCACATGTGCCGATGCCCGGGATCGACCAGATGCGATTGGAGGCGCTTTTTGGGGGCGGGAATGCTCTCGGCGCGTTCTTTGATTTGTTCTCCGGGGGCGCGTTGGCCAAGTTCTCTGTCTTCGCCCTGGGCATTACTCCGTACATCAATGCCAGCATCATCATGCAATTGATGACGCAAGTGATTCCGAAGCTCGAGGAGTTACAGAAGGAAGGCGGAGAAGCCGGGCGCAAGAAGATCCAGCAGTGGACGCGATACCTGACCATCGTTCTTGGATTGGTTCAGGCGGTGACGCTCGTCAATTGGATGTGGGCCAGCAATGCAGTTCTTGGTCATCAAAATGGCCAAGGTGGCTTTCCCTTCATGTTTTTTCTGACGACATCGGTCACCCTGATTGCGGGGACAGTTCTCATCATGTGGCTGGGTGAGCTCATCACAGAGCGAGGGATCGGTAACGGGGCTTCCTTGCTGATCATGGCGTCCATTCTCTCAAGGTTGCCTTCCTATTTCTCTCAGACGGCTGAGGGTGTGACGACAGGTGCCTACAGCTGGTTGTCCGTCATGATCCTCGTGGGCTCTTTTCTGGCTATTCTCGTGGCGATTATCGTGGTGCAGGAGGGTGCCCGGCGCGTACCGGTACAGGCGGCCAAGCGCCAGGTCGGGGGGCGTTTGCTTCAAGGTCGGGTGAGCTACATCCCCTTCAAGGTCAATCAGGGTGGCGTGATGCCCATCATTTTTGCCAGTTCCTTGATGCTATTCCCGATCACGGTCGCCTCGTGGGTTAACGGTGGACAGGCACCAAAGGCGGTGTCAGCCAATTGGCAAGTTGCCACCGGAGAATTCTGGGCGTGGAGCAATCTCAAGGCCGCAATCCTGCAGGCCGTCCAGGTGGTAATTACTGAACTTGGCACATTTGGTGGGATTTATGCAGTCGTATACTTCCTTTTGATCGTCTTCTTCTCTTACTTCTATGCTGGCCTGGTGTTGAATCCGGTGGAGTTGGCCAACAATCTGATGAAGCATGGCAACTTCATTCCGGGCGTGCGTCCGGGTCGGGAGTCGGCCGAGTATCTTGAAGGCGTACTCAACCGGATCACTTTCTTGGGGGCGATTTTCCTGGGAATAGTTGCGTTGCTCCCTACCTGGGTCGAGGACGCCACCAAGATCACAAGCTTTCGAGGCCTAGGGTCAACCGCCCTGCTGATTATGGTTGGTGTGGCCGTGGATCTTTTCAATCAGCTCCAGACGCAGCTGCTGTCTAGACGCTACGAAGGTTTCATGGAATAATCGGACTCTTAGTTATCATGCGTATAGTTTTTCTTGGCCCCCAAGGTGTGGGCAAGGGCACGCAAGGGTCGAAGCTTTCGTCTCTGCTGGGTGTTCCTGCGCTCTCGACCGGGGACATGTTGCGCGCCGAGGTGGCGGCGGGTAGCCAGCTTGGAGAGCTCGTTGGCTCCTTGATGCGGGCCGGAGAGCTCGTGTCCGATGAGATTGTTCTGAGTCTGATCAATGGGCGGGTGTCTCAGGCCGATGCGGTTTCGGGGTTTATCCTCGACGGTTTCCCGCGGACGCTGGCTCAGGCTGAAGGTTTGGATGCCGTGTTGATCGGGGCGGGTCGTCCTCTGGATGCGGTGGTGTTGTTCGATGCGCCTCGTGAGGTTCTTCTCTCCAGGCTTGCTGGGCGTCGGACCTGTGGCTCGTGTGGTGCGGTCTACCATGTGGACTCGGCGCCCTCCGCAATTGAGGGGGTGTGTGATCGTTGTGGTGGCTCGCTCGTGCAGCGTGCGGACGACACGCCGGAGTCCATCCGTCGCCGGCTTGACCTCTATGAGGCCCAGACGGCGCCTCTGGCAGGCTACTACGGTGAGAAGGGTTTGTTGCGTCGTGTGGATGCCGCCCGGGGGCTCGATGAGGTCCAGGGTCTTCTGGTCTCGGCCTTGGGGCTGGATGGGGGTGTTCGTGGGCGCGCCTGATGCGTTTTGCTTGCTGACGCCTGCTCAGATCGATGCCATGCGTGAGGCCGGGCGTGTGGTCGGGGGCCTGTTGGCGTTCTTGCGGCGAGAGGCTCGTGAGGGTGTCAGTACTCGGGACCTTGACGAGGCTGCCGAGGACTTTATTCGGGCTCGTGGAGCCGTTCCTGCCTTCAAGGGGATTTACGGTTACAAGTACACGATTTGTGCTTCGGAGAACGAGAAGGTTGTTCACGGTCTGCCGAATCGGCGTCGATTGCAGGCGGGAGACGTGGTGGGTCTGGACATGGGCGCGATCGTGGACGGTATGTATGCTGATGCGGCCATTACTGTCCCTGTCGGAGAGGTGTCCAGCGAGGCCTTTCGTCTTCTAAGAGTTACGGAGGAGTCGCTCTGGCGCGCTATTCCACTGATCCGCGACGGAGTGTCCATCGGTGACCTGGGACATGCTGTTCAATCTCACGCTGAGGCCGAAGGTTTCTCCGTTGTACGTGAGTATGTCGGGCATGGAATCGGTACGTCGTTGCATATGGCTCCTCAGATTCCGAATTACGGGGAGCGTGGTGCCGGCGTTCGTTTGGTGGCTGGTATGGCGGTTGCCGTCGAGCCCATGATCAATGCGGGGGTGCCCGAGACCAAGGTCTTGGCCGACCGTTGGACCGTGGTGACTGCTGATCGTAAGTTGTCCGCGCATTTTGAGCACACCATCCTGGTGGGCGATCAGCCGGAAGTGCTCACTCTTGAGGAAGGGCGAGATTATGATTCGGTGCGTGCGGTGACGGAGTTGCCCAAGGCGGTGCAGTCATGAGAGGCAATCAGCCCCAGCGGCGCACGCCGCCCCCACCCAAGAGCGACACGATTGAGGTCGAGGGCACGATTCGAGAGAGTTTGCCTAATGCCATGTTCAAGGTGGAGCTTGAAAACGGACATCAGGTTCTTGCTCATATTTCCGGTAAGATCCGCAAGCATTTCATCAAGATTTTGCCGGGTGACAAGGTCAAGGTCGAGCTATCGCCCTACGACCTGACGCGTGGTCGCATCACGTATCGAATGAGGTGATTCATGAAGGTTAGGGCATCGGTCAAGCCGATTTGTGACAAGTGTAAGGTCATCAAGCGCCATCGTACGGTCATGGTGATCTGTGAAAATCCCAAGCATAAGCAGCGCCAGGGTTAGGGAGAGTTTGGATCATGGCTCGTATTGCAGGCGTTGATATTCCTCGTGAGAAGCGCATCGAAGTTGCGCTTCAGTATATTTTCGGTGTCGGTCCCGCCGTGGCCAAGCTAATTCTGGAGCGGACCGGTGTGGATCCCGACGCTCGGACGAAGGATCTTTCCGAAGCCGATGTCAGCAAGCTTCGTGAAGAGATCGACCGTAATCATCAGGTTGAGGGTGATCTTCGTCGGGTGATCAGCCTCAACATCAAGCGGCTGATCGAAGTGGGTTCTTTCCGTGGGATTCGGCATCGTAAAGGCCTTCCTGTTCGCGGGCAGCGGACCAAGACCAATGCTCGTACCCGTCGTGGCGTGAAGAAGACGGTCGCGGGCAAGAAGAAGTAGTAGTTTCAGCGATTCCACGGCTGACGGCTGCGGATGTGTTGCTGTAAACCGGGGGCTGCGGCCCGGGATGAAGGCTTTGATAGGGTTCGCAGCATTGATTCGAGGTTATTGTTTTGGCTAAGCCAAGTGCAAAGCCGCGTCGTCGTGAGCGGAAAAATATCCACTCCGGCGTCGCGCACATCCGGTCGACTTTCAATAACACCATCGTCAGCATCACCGGCCCAGATGGCGCCGTGATTTCTTGGGGTGCTGCGGGCACGGTGGGCTTCAAGGGAGCGAAGAAGGGCACCCCGTTTGCAGCCCAGCAGGCCGCTGAGCAGGCTGCTCAGAAGGCGATGGAGCACGGCATGAGGGTGGTGGAGGTAACGGTCAAGGGCCCGGGTGCGGGTCGGGAGACCGCCATTCGCGCGCTGCAGGCCGCGGGTCTCGAGGTGACCCTGATCAAGGATGTTACTCCGATTCCCCACAACGGTTGCCGCCCCCCCAAGCGGCGCCGGGTTTGAGGAGGTAGACCGTTATGGCTCGTTATACTGGTCCTGTTTGTAAGCTTTGTCGCGCTGAAGGTGTCAAGCTCTTCCTGAAGGGCGAGCGGTGCACGACCAACAAGTGCTCCATCAGCCGTCGTGAGTATCGGCCGGGTCGCAACGCGCAGTTCCGGGTCAAGAATTCGGAGTACGCGGTTCGTCTTCGGGCCAAGCAGCTGGCGAGGCGCTTTTATGGTGTGGGCGAGAAGCAGTTCTCTGCCTATTACGCCAAGGCAGCCGGTCACAAGGGTGTCACGGGTGAGCAGTTGCTCCGTTTGCTGGAGATGCGGCTTGATAACGTCGTGGTCCGGTTGGGTTTGGCGGCGAGCCGTCCCCAGAGCCGCCAGATGGTCAAGCATGGACACTTCGAGGTGGAGCGGAATGGTGTGAAGCGTAGGGTTGATATTCCCAGCTTTGTTGTTCGTCCGGGCGATGTGATTACTGTGGCCGAAGGTTCCAAGGAGTTCCTCAAGCGTGTGGTCTCTGCTGGTGTGGCGGCCCGGGTGCCAACCTGGCTGACGGCGGATGCTGAGACGCTGACGGGCAAGGTGCTGTCGTCGCCCGCCCGCACCGATATCGATAGCCCGGTCAACGAGCAGTACATCGTCGAGTACTACTCGCGGTAAGGGAAGGAAGGCACCAATATGGAAAAGCCCAGGATCGAGTGCGTTGAGTCCTACCGTACAGAGGAAGGTCTTACGTACAGCAAGTTTGTTGCTGAGCCTTTGGAGCGGGGTTACGGTACCACGTTGGGCAATGCCCTTCGTCGTGTTCTGCTTTCGGGTATTGAGGGCGCGGCCATCACCGCCATGCGGATCAATGGAGTCGCCCATGAGTTCACATCCATTCCGGGTGTGGTCGAGGATGTCATCGACATCGTCCTCAATCTGAAGGGCGTCGTCGTGAAGATGCACGGGGGAGACACCAAGACCGCTCACCTTGCCGTTCATGGCTTCACTGGTGTGGTTACCGCCGGCATGATTCAGACTGATGCAGATGTGGAGGTCATCAATCCGGAGTGGCCGATCGCTACGTTGGATGGTGGAAGCTTGGAGATGGAGTTTCAGATCGAACGGGGCAAGGGATTTGTCACGGCCGAGCGCAACAGGCGGCCTAATCAGGCTGTAGGTGTGATTCCTATCGATTCCATCTTCATGCCGGTCCGGAAGGTCAACTACTTGGTTGAAGATACCCGAGTGGGCCAGATGACCGACTTTGATCGGCTCATCCTGGAGACCTGGACGACAGGGTCCGTCAATGCAACTGAGGCTATCAGCTTGGCTGCGGACATCTTGATTCGTCAGTTCGACGTCTTCGCGGACATGGCCCGCGATGTCATCGGTGGCGGGTCCAGGTCCTCCAAGGATGAGTCTGGCAAGCCCCAGCCGACGGACATGCCCATTGAAGAGCTTGAGTTGTCGGTGCGTGCCTACAACTGTCTCAAGCGGGCCAACATCTACACCGTCGGGGATCTGCTCAAGAAGACTGAGCGGGATCTGATGGATATCAAGAACTTCGGCAAGAAGTCGGCCGAGGAAGTCATCGAGCGGATGCGTTCGTTGGGCTACAACATGGCCGCAGGTGACCTCGACGACAGCTACGTCACTTCGGGAGAGCTTTGATCATGCGCCATCAGAAGAACCGCCACCGGCTCGCCAAGCCGGCCGACCAGCGTAAGGCTCTGCTGCGGGCCCTGACGACCGAGTTGTTCCGGCATGACCAGATCATTACCACGGAGGCCAGAGCCAAGGCTGTCGTCTCCCAGTGCGATGCCATGGTGACCTTGGCAAAGCGTGGAGATCTGCACGCGCGGCGCCAAGCCGAGGCGTGGATCTACGATACGGAAGTGTGCCGCAAGCTTTTCAACGAGATTGGGCCCCGTTTCCGTGAGCGTCAGGGTGGTTATGTGCGAGTGTTGAAGACCGTTCCTCGTCGTGGAGACGGTGCGCCGATGGCGGTGGTCCGCCTGAGCGATTGAACAGGGTAGCCCTGCGGGTCGCTTACGATGGAACTGGATTTTCCGGTTTCCAGCGGCAATCGGACCGTGGTGCGCGCACCGTTCAGGGTGTGTTGGAAGAGGCGCTTGGACGCTTGTGCGGCCAGGCGCCTGCTTCCTTGGGCTTGCGAGCGGCAGGTCGGACCGATGCAGGTGTGCACGCTCAGGGACAGGTCGTGGCCTTTTTGACGGAACGTCAGTGGTCAGCCGATCGTTGGCTTAGGGCGCTTTCCGGCGTTCTCCCACCCGACGTGGTCGTTCAGGATGTTGCATTTCCCGTTCCTGACTTCGACCCTCGGCGAATGGCGGTCGCTCGGCGGTATGGCTATCGTTGGCTCGTGTCACTCGCGTCGGATCCGATGCGCCGTCACGTGACGTGGCATGTCGGTCCTGCTTGCGATCTTGTGGCGGTGGACCGCGCCTGGAGGGGCCTCGTCGGCTATCACGATTTTTCTGCCTTCCGCTCGACGGGTAGCAATCCCCGGTCCCCCTGGGTGACCGTGCACCGTGCGTGGTTGGATACGGCGGCAGATGAGGTCATTCTCCGGATCGAAGCGACAAGTTTCCTGTATCATATGGTACGTCGCCTGGTGGGTGCGGTTCGGGAAGTTGCCACGGGACGGAAGTCCGTGGATAGTTTTCTGGATTTGTTCAGTGAAGGTCGTGATTCTTTTTCGCCTCCGGTGACTGCGCCCGCCAGGGGATTGTCTCTTGATGCTGTTGTCTATCCTCAGGAGTTGATCTCCTGGTCGTCCACCCTCGTCTCTTTGCAAGGGCCCATCGATGCCGGCACCTAGACCGGCTAGGCGGGACGTACCTGAGCCAGGAGCCCGGAAAGGAATCTATCCATGAAGACCCATGTCGCCACGACCGCCGAGCTTGAAGCCGGCCGGCAGTGGCTGGTGGTCGATGCGGCCAATCAGACCCTCGGTCGCTTGTCCGCGCAGATTGCCGTACTGCTGCGGGGCAAGCACAAGCCCCAGTACTCCCCCCATCAGGATTGCGGCGACTTCGTGATCGTCGTCAACGCCGAGAAGGTCAAGCTGACCGGTCGCAAGCTGACCGATAAGGTCTACATTCATCATACGGGTTGGCCGGGCGGCTTCCGTCAGTCTACTGTGCGTGAATGGTTGCAGAAGCATCCCGAGCGGGTCATCGAGCATGCCGTCAAGGGTATGCTTCCCCACAATCGTCTTGGGCGGGCCATCTTCGGTAAGCTCAAGGTCTATGCGGGTCCCACGCACGAGCATGCGGCGCAGAAGCCCGTTCCCTATGTCATTCCCACCGGCTTGGGCGCGAACCGTCCCCGTCCGGGCGTCCTGGTGAAGGAGTAGCAAGATGCCCAAGAAGGAAGCCAAGGCTCCCGTGACCCAGTACTGGGGTACCGGTCGTCGCAAGGCGGCGGTAGCTCGAGTTCGTTTGGTCCCAGGCAACGGCAAGGTCGTGATCAACGAGCGTCCCGTCGAGGATTACCTCGGTGGTCGTGAAGCCCTGCTTCGGCAGGTGAATCTGCCGCTGCAGGCGACCCAGAACGAGGGTCGTTTCGACATTCTGGCCAATGTCCACGGTGGCGGTATCACGGGGCAGGCTGGTGCAATTCGACTGGGTGTCGCTCGCGCCCTCTTGACCCTCGATCCCGAATACCGGTCAAGTCTTCGGGAGGACGGTCTGCTGACTCGTGATCCCAGGGCCAAGGAGCGGAAGAAGTACGGTCGCAAGCGCGCCCGCAAGCGCTTCCAGTTCAGCAAGCGCTGATCGTTTCGGTACTTTGGCGGGCCGGTTCCCAATGTTGGGGCCGGCTCGTTTCCTTTTGGTACTGACGCCGTGTCCCGCTACTCAAAAAGGGGTACCATGCGCGGGGCAGGAGGGCACACCATTGCACGACATCCGCTTGATGATCCCAGGTCCGACTCCGGTACCTGATGAGGTCTTGCGGGAGATGTCCCGGCCGATGGTCAATCATCGCTCTGCTTTGTTCTCGGCAATTCTTGCAGATTGTCGCAGCGGTGCCCAATGGCTGTATCGGACGCGGCATGACGTGATGTTCATGACCTCTTCAGGTACCGGAGGCCTGGAGGCGGCTTTGGTGAATGTCCTGTCTCCAGGTGATCGCGTGTTGGCGCTGGTCAGTGGTGTCTTTGGGAAACGGTTCGCGGATATGGCCGCTGTGTTCGGTGCGGATGTGACCCGCCTCGAGACCCGGGCTGGTGAGGCGTATCGTCTGGATCGAGTGGCCGAGGCTCTGGAAGGTGGCCCTTATCGGGCGATCTTGATGACTCATAACGAGACGTCAACGGCTGTACTCAATCCTATTCGGGAGGTGGCAGCCATGGCGCGAGCGCGTTGGCCGGAAGCTCTCCTGTTGGTGGATGCCGTCAGTGGGCTGGGGTCGGCTCCTCTTGACATGGATGCGTGGGACTTGGACATCGTGGTGTCCGGAAGCCAGAAGGCTTTCAGTGTGCCGCCCGGATTGGCCATGTTGGCGGTCTCGCCTCGGGCTTGGCGCGCGGTTGATGAAGCCCGGTGTCCGCGTTTTTACTTCGATCTTCGCAAGGCCCGTGATTTTGATGCCAAGGGCCAGACCCCCTGGACTCCCGCAATCAGCATCTTCTACGCGTTGGCCAAGGGACTCGAGCGGATGCAGGCCGAGGGACTTGAGGGCATCTTGGCCAGGCACGACGAGCTGACTTTAGGGCTGCGGGCAGGATTGGATGCCCTTGGGTTGGAGTTGTTGGTAAAGAGTGACGAGTCGGCTTCAAGAGCCGTGACAGCCGTGTTTCCTCCCGAGGGTATTTCCCCTTCTGATTTCCGCAAGCGGATGCAGGCGCATTATGGCATCGTGCTTGCGGGAGGGCAGGGGGCCTTGACGGACACGATTTTCCGAATCGGACACCTTGGACATTGCAACAAGCTTGACATTCTGGCTTGCCTCGGAGCGCTAGAGAGTGTGTTGGTCGAGCTGGGTGCGGCCGTGGTGCCGGGCCGTGGCGTGGCTGCCGCCCAGGATTGCTGGCGAGCAGTCATTTCCGTAGGTGCAGGGGCTTGAGCGTTTCCGGGCTCGAAGGGCGTGTGAATGTCGTCAAGCCTGTGGTCCTGGTCTGTGATGGCATCGAGGCCGCCGGTCTCGTGCCCCTCGAAGGAGTGGCGGAGTGTCATCGCTGCGAGGGCCCGGAGCCAGACCCTGAGCGCCTGGCGGAGGCCACGGCGCTGTTGGTGCGCTCAGCGACTCGGGTAACGGCCGAGATGTTGGGACGTGCACCTCGCCTCAAGGTGGTCGCGCGGGCCGGAGTGGGGGTGGACAACATAGATGTGGAGGCGGCGACCCGCAGAGGGGTTCTCGTTATCAATGCCCCGGATGGGAATACCATCGCGGCATCCGAGCATACGCTCGCTTTGATGATGGCCTTGGTTCGCAGGATTCCCGAGGCTGACCAGCGACTCAAGGCGGGTGGTTGGGATCGAAAGCAGTTCGTGGGTGTGGAGCTTGCTGGGCGTCGGCTCGGCGTGTTGGGCTTGGGGCGCATTGGGCGGAGGGTGGCACGGGTGGCTCGTGCGCTCGAAATGGACGTTGTGGCCTATGACCCCTTTCTTCCTGACGATCGGGCCTTGGAGTTGGGGATTCCCTTGATGTCCTTCGAGGAGTTGCTACGCACGGCGGATATCGTGTCGCTGCATCTTCCCAAGACACCGCAGACACTAAACCTGCTTAACCGGGAAGCCCTGAGCTGGATGAAGCCTGGTGCGAGGCTGGTCAACGCAGCTCGGGGAGGCATCGTGGATGAGCTTGCCTTGGCCGATTGCATTGCTGCCGGGAGGCTCGCGGGTGCGGCTCTGGATGTCTTTGCTGCAGAGCCACTGGGTGACTCTCCGCTTCGGGGCCTTGGGGGCAAGGTCGTTCTGACTCCTCACCTCGGGGCCTCGACGGAAGAGGCTCAAGCCAAGGTCGCCTTGGATGTGGCACAACAGGTACGTGATTACCTGGCCGGGGACATGGTTCGATCGGCGGTAAATCTCCCATCGTTGCCTGCTGACGTGTCCCGTCGGGTGGCACCGTTTGCCCCGCCGCTTGAACGCCTTGGAGCTCTAGTCGCTCAGCTGGCCCCGGGTGCGATCTCTAGGGTGGAAGTTCAGTTCTCTGGTCGATGGCCTGAATTGCCCTTCGAGACTTTAGTGACGGCTGTGCTCAAGGGCTGGTTGGCGGTCGGTCTCGGTGAAACCGTCAACTGGGTCAATGCCCGGATGCTGGCTAAGGAACGCGGCATTGAGGTCGGAGTACGTCAGCTTGATGAGGGCCATGACCGCGATGCCACCGTGTTGGTGCGGGCCTCCGGCGGGGTAGATGACGCGTCGAGCGAGGTCATATTGTCGTGGCTTGGTGACGGCCATCCTCGTCTTGTCGGAATCGAGGGGCATTGCTTCAGTTTGCCCCTCGAGGGCTGGTTGCTCTTGGCACCGCATGGGGATGTGCCGGGTGCCGTAGGCTTGATTGCTACGTTGCTAGGGCGCCACGGTGTTAATATTTCGGGCCTGCAACTTGATCGTCTTTCAAGGGGAGGAAGAGCCATGCTTGCCTTGGCCATCGACGAAGAGGCTACTGCGGAAGTCCTCGCGGCAGTTCCGGCCCTACCTGGCTTCGGTCAGGTAAGACAGGCTCGCTTATAGCAGGATGGCGACTGGCAAGCCTTGGTTCTCCAGGGCCTGCCGGACACGCTCTGCATCCTTGAGGTCCAGAAGCAAATCGCAGGGGTGGTCTCCCACGGCACGGCGGGCCTTGACCGCGAGTGGTCGATCCCCGATCACTCGCTCTGCAGCTTCGCGGCCGTTGAACCAACTTGGAACCTTGATCGTGGTGGGCTCTCCCGCAGTCGTCCGAACCCTGGGCCACAGTGCAGGCTTCGCACCGAGGGCACGAGCATCGACCAGTATCCCGGTCCAAGGAGACTCTGGAAGTACCGATCCGGAAGCCGATTGCGAGGCCTCGGTCGTCACCTCTGCGGACGCGGGTCGGATGTCGGCCGTTGCGACATCCGGCGTGCCCATGGCTCCGGCTACGCCATCGGAACCGTAGAGGGGCAACTGGAGCTCCAGTTGTGCGGAGCCATCCGGGAGGTATTCAAGATGGAGTACTCGCGATTGCTGGATGATTCCGTTAAGGCGGTCCCGAATCTCTTGGTCCAGTTGCATGTCGGCGACTGTGGCTTCACTGCGAACTGGCAGCCGCCCCAGAACCCCACGCAAGGTTCTGAATCCGTCTTCCAGAGCGAAAATTCTGGCTTGGGTCCGACGAACGTGCACGTGCCCGCGATCCGGAGCCACGCCGATTCCAAGTACACGTATGGCGCGCTGAGACCAAAGAATCTTGTGGGTATACGTCCCTGAGCCCTTGAGAAAGGGCGTTGAGCCCACTTCTTCCGAAAGGATTCCGGCTTCTGCTGACTTGGAGCCATCGTCATTGACGGACCGCGAGACCGCGGACGGGGTGGGTGCCGGGGATGGGGACACGGACGGCGGCTTCGGCTGCGTGACTACTGACTTCGTCGTGGCAGGTGCCTTGGTGCCTGTGACAGCCGGCGCTTTGGCTGCGGGCTTCTTTGGGGTGGGCTTGGTGGCCTTGGCCGCATCAGCCGGTTGTACAGCAAGTAAGGACAGGGCCACAAGGGCGGCAGAGGACGTGCTGTTTAGTCGCAGACCGAACATGACTTGTTATACCATGGGTTCATGTTGCAGCAACCAGAGGAGAATGGGGGAGTCGTGGGGCGGCTGGCCCGCCTCGGCTTGGTCCTTCCGGAACCTACGCGCCCCTTGGCTGCCTATGTTCCAGTGGCTCCTTACGGGCCGTGGATCTTTGTTGCGGGCCAGCTCCCCATGGTGGAGGGGCGTGTGGCCTACGTAGGACGAGTCGGAAAAGACCTTGATCTCCAGGCCGGGCGGGAGGCTGCCCGTACGTGTGCGCTGATGATTCTTGCGCAGTTGGCCGCGCTTGGACCTCTCGAGGACTTTCGTCTCTTGAAGGTGACTGGTTTTGTCGCGGCAGGTGCCGACTTTACTCAGCATCCTGAGGTGATGGATGCGGCGAGCGAGTTCTTCCTTGAAGTGCTCGGCGAGCACGGCCGGCATGCAAGGGCGGCGGTTGGCGTGGTCTCGCTTCCCCGTGGTGCGGCGGTCGAGGTCGAAGCCGTGGCTGTCAGGATTTCGGGCTGACGACGTGCGATGCGCCCGCTGCGGTCTCCCGCTCGGGGCGGGTGGCTTGAGGGTGCCGGGCGGCGCCTTGCATGCCGAGTGCTTCCTTTGCGTCGACTGCGGTGGACGACTGGAGGGCCGCTACGTCCAAGGGGCGAACGGGACGGTTCATCATCCCGCCTGCTATGCCAGGGTGCACGCCGAGGTTTGCGTCATCTGCGGCCAAGGCATGCTGGGTCAGTACGTCCAGGACGCCTCAGGCAGGCGATTTCACGCACGCCATCTCAAGGAATTCCCTCGGTGTTCCACGTGCGGGCAGCTGTGTGCCCTCGGCCTGGCCGGACAAGGAAGGTCATTGGGGGATGGTCGGGTCCAATGTCTGAGCTGCCACGGCCGGGCGGTGCGCGGAACCCGTGAGGCTCTGCCGCATTGGCGACGGGTGGTGGATTTGTTGGCCTCGTGGGGTCTCGAGGTAGATGTCTCCGAAGTCCCCTTCGAGTTGGTGGACAGGCAACGCTTGTATCGGCTCTTGCAAGCCGCTGGCCAGCGCCCCCATCCCAGCCTTCATGGACTGACGCGGCATGGCATCCATCGACGGGGTGGCCGGGTTGTTCGTCGGGAGATATCGGTCCATGCAATGACTTGGTTGCCCGCAGAGTTGCTGGACGGGATTCTCGCGCACGAACTTGGACATGTCTGGATTTATCAGCAGGAATGTCCTGTTCATCAACCTGAATTGGCGGAAGGTGCCTGCAATGTCCTTAGGTGGATGGTTCATGTCCATCAGGGCGGTCCCGAGGCGGAGAGGTTGATTCGTGAGATGGACGCCGATCCTCATCCTGCATACGGAGGTGGTTTTCGACGGGTTCGACGCATGGTCGAACGCCAAGGGCTCGGGCGTCTCTTGCAGCATCTTCGTCGTTCCGCAACATTTCCGTTGCTCTCGTGGTGAGGCGCCGGATGGTACTCTGGTCGAGGCGTCCCGCAACGGTGCGGGGCTGCGGGGTGAGCTGACGATGTTCCGGTGAGGTGGGCATGGCTTTCGATCCCTTGGGTGCCATCCAGGACTTGCATGTCTTCGGCGAGTTTGGAGATATCAACCCCTCCATTTCCGATGCGTCGACCTTCACGTTCATGACGCCGGGCAAGATGAGGGAGCTTTTTGATCAAGAGGTCGAAGGTTGTTACCTCTACTCGCGGCATTGGAACCCAACACAGCGGGCACTTGCCGATGCTTTGGCCGCACTCGAGGGAACCGAGGCGGCTCACGTCGTCGGCTCGGGCATGGCCGCCATCGCGGTGACGCTTCTACAACTCTGTGGCCAAGGCGACGAAGTTGTGGCGAGCAGGACGGTTTATGGCGGTACTTATGCGCTTCTCGCAAACTTCCTGCCAAGATTCGGAGTTCGGGTCCGATTTGTCGATACGGGCGATCTGGTCGCTGTGGCTGCAGCCTGTAGCGAACGGACCCGAGTGGTCTATTGCGAAGGCCTTTCCAATCCTCTCCTCGAGGTCGCGGATATCCCGGCGCTTGCGGATCTTGCGCACCGCCGCGGGATCAAGCTGGTGGTCGATAACACTTTCTCGCCATTGCTTCTGGCGCCCGCGCGGCTTGGGGCAGACGTGGTCATTCACAGCTTGACCAAGTTCATCAACGGAACCAGTGATTGTGTGGCGGGTGCCGTATGTGCGTCGCGTGCTTTTGTCGCCGAACTCTCTGATGTCAATCGTGGTGCCTTGATGTTGCTCGGGCCTGTTCTGGACAGTGCTCGGGCGGCAAGCATCTTGAAAAATCTACATTCCTTGCATCTGCGAATGCGCCAGCATGGTGACAACGCTCTCTTCCTTGCACGTCAGCTCGAGGAACGTGGGGTCCGCGTTTACTATCCCGGGTTGTCCTCCCATCCGCATCATGAGCGTTTCAAGCGGTTGGCTTCGTCGGACTTCGGATTCGGGGGGGTACTGACCCTGAGCTTGTCGACGGTCGCGCAAGCCGAGGAGCTCATGGTGGCGATGCAGGAAGACCGGGTAGGGTTCTTGGCCGTAAGCCTCGGTTATTTCAAAACGCTCTTTAGCTCTCCCAGCCACAGCACCTCTTCTGAGATTCCGAAGGAGACGCAGGATGCCATGGGGCTCGCGGCCTCCATGGTGCGAATGTCGGTAGGACTTGATCACGACATTCGGCGAACCTGGAAGCGTCTTTCTACCTGTCTCGATGCGGTCTTGGGCCCCCGGAAATCCTGATTGTGTCTGGCGCTGCGTGTCCCCGGCGAGCCTGGCCCGCCGGGGCTTTTTACTCCTTTCCAAAAAATCTTCGTCCAATCTGTTGACAGTGACGTGAAGTGGGAGTTACTGTGTTTGAGCGGTCGGCGTTGTGCGCCGGCGTCGGGGGCCGAGAGGTTCCTGTGGTAGGCTTCATCTGTTCTGA